>NZ_JBQFSY010000007.1:0-317982 GCF_056538305.1 Ruegeria sp. BG9 | reverse complement strand
CCCTCGCCAAGGCACTGTTCCGCGACAGCCAGCGTGACAAACACGCCGAGGCACCACAGGCCGCAGAATAAACCCACCAAAACACAAACAACCCAAGCGCCGCCCAAAACAAGGGCGGCGCTTTTCGTTGATACCGTGCTCTCTAATAGAAACGGCGCTATCGGTTATCCGGCGACGACACTCTGCCGTTGCACACCCAATCCATCAATCCCAAGCTCTATGCGGTCGCCCGGCTTGAGGTAGGTCTGCGGGTTTTGCCCCATCCCAACGCCCGGAGGCGTCCCGGTCGAGATCACATCGCCCGGTTGCAGTGACATAAATTGCGACAGGTGCGAGATCACCATCGCAACACCGAAATGCATTGTTCTGGTCGAGCCGTCCTGATAGCGATGCCCGTTCACCTCAAGATACATCGGCAGGTTCTGCGGGTCGGGCACCTCGTCGCGTGTCACTAACCAAGGACCGATGGGGCCAAACGTGTCGGCGGACTTGCCTTTGACCCACTGCCCCGAGCGGTGCAGTTGAAAGTCGCGCTCGGACAGGTCGTTGACGACGCAATATCCAGCCACATGATCCAGCGCTTCTTCTTCCGAAATATATTTGGCCTTTTTCCCGATGACGACGCCCAGTTCGACCTCCCAATCGGTTTTAACCGAGCCGCGCGGAATTTCGACGGTATCGTCCGGGCCATTGATCGCTGAGGTGGCTTTGAAGAAAATCACCGGCTCTTGCGGCAGTTCCATACCGCTTTCGGCGGCGTGATCGGCGTAATTCAGACCGATGCAGATGAACTTTCCCACCTGACCGATGCAGGCGCCAATTCGGGGGGTGCCTTCGACTTTTTGAAGGGTAGAGGGATCCAACGCACGCAACCGTGTAAGCGTTTCATCTCCCAGCGCCTCGCCCGAAATGTCGTTAACTTCCCCCGAGAGATCGCGGATCGTACCTTCGGCATCCAGCAGCCCAGGTTTCTCAGCACCCTTCGGGCCATAGCGGAGCAGTTTCATATCGAGTTCCTTCGTTGCTTGGATCGTTAAGCCGCCGTTAAGGGCAAGCGGCTTTTCGGTGGTATCTCTGCTGACAACGCCCGCAAGGCGCATCCGGCGGTGTTAAACACCCTCGGGAAGCAGATCAGTGGGAATGTCCTGGTAGCAGACTGGCCGCAGGAAACGACGGATCGACAGAGTGCCAACCGATGTCGCGCCGAAATTCGTCGATGCCGGGTAGGGGCCGCCATGAACCATGCTGTCGCAGACCTCGACCCCCGTGGGGAAGCTGTTGGCCAGCAAGCGCCCGGCTTTACGCTCCAGCAGTGGCAGCAACGCTCGTGCGTCGGGCTTGTCGTCGGGGTCCAAATGCAAGGTGCAGGTCAGCTGGCCTTCGATGGCGCGTGCAATTTGCTGCATCTGAGCTGTGTCGCGGACGCGGACGACGATGCCGAGCGGGCCAAAGACCTCCTCTTGCAGTTTGTGATCCGCCAACCAGTCATCGCCGGACACCGTGAACAGGTAGGGCGCCGCATCACGCGTCGCGCAGCTGGTGCCCATGATTTGAGTGACTCCGGTGCCCGCTGCGACACGCGAAACCCCCTGACGGTAGGCGTCGGCGATGCCATCGGTCAGCATGGTTTGCTCGGCTACGGCGGACAGGCCCGCCTCGGCGGCGGACTGGAATGCATCTGCCTCGGGGCCGTCAATGATAACCGCGATGCCGGGATTGGTGCAGAACTGCCCAGCTCCCATGGTCAATGAGCCAGACCAGCCGGCCCCTATCTCGGCCCCGCGCGCGGCGGCGGCTTGCGGCAGGATGAACATTGGATTGACCGAGCCCAGCTCACCGAAGAACGGGATTGGTTCGTCGCGTTGCGCACATATATCGAACAGGGCGCGACCTCCAGCAAGGCTGCCAGTAAATCCAACCGCCCGGATAAGAGGATGCTGCACCAGTCGCGTTCCCACATCCCGCTTGCCGCCTTGCACCAAAGAGAACACACCGGGATTGACGCCTGTCGCCTTGATAGCAGCATCAATGGCCTGCGCGACGATCTCACCCGTACCCGGATGCGCCGAATGGCCCTTGACCACGACGGGGCAACCTGCGGCCAACGCGGCCGCCGTATCGCCCCCCGCGACCGAGAAAGCGAGCGGGAAGTTGGACGCGCCGAACACAGCCACAGGCCCGAGCGGGCGCTGGATCATGCGCAGGTCGGGGCGGGGCAGGGGTGCGCGATCGGGCATGGCCGGATCGTGGCGCATGTCCAGATAATCGCCCGCCACAATGTGATCGGCGAACAGGCGCAGCTGCCCGACGGTACGGCCACGTTCGCCCTGCAAACGGGCCTCGGGCAGGCCGGTTTCTTGCGTTCCGATTTCAGTGATCGCTTCGCCGCGTGCGTCAATCTCATCCGCGATCTTGCGCAGCAACTCGGCGCGCTCGGCCCGGGTTGACCATCCGAATGAGGCAAAGGCCTCCTCGGCAGCGTCTACGGCACGGTCAACCAGCGCGGGCGTGCCCACTGCAAAGTCATGGCTGGGACCATGGGCAGGTTCCGATGCGAAAGTGGCGTCTGCGCCGACCCATTCGCCAGCGATTAGGTGTTTTCCGGTTAACATGTTGGTTCTTTCTTAAAGCAGGCCCCGTTGGGCGAGGTTTCGCATCAGATGTGAGGCCCCGAAGGTCCATTCAGGGCATTCCGTGGACAGGCGCACCGTGTTTGTCAGTGCCCCAAGCTGGCCGTTGGCGATGGTGACGATATCGCCCAATTTATGAGTGAAGCCGCCTCCGGGTGTGTCGCGGTCCTGGGTTGGGGCAAAGAGCGTGCCCAAAAACAGCATCAGCCCGTCCGGATATTGGTGGTGCCGCCCGATTGTCTGTTTCACAAGATCCGCCGGATCGCGGCTGATCTGGGACATCGAAGACGCGCCGTTCAGAACAAACCCATCGGGCCCGGTGACAGTCAGCGTCAACTCGGCCTTGCGCACGTCATCGAGGGTGAAGCCATCGTCGAAGAGCCGGATCATCGGCCCGATCGAGCATGAGGCGTTGTTGTCCTTGGCCTTGCTGAGCAACAGGGCCGAGCGCCCCTCGACATCGCGCAGGTTCACATCGTTGCCCAAGGTCGCGCCCTTGATTTCGCCGCGTGAGGTTACGGCCAGAACCACCTCGGGTTCTGGGTTGTTCCAGGTGGAAATCGGGTGCAGCCCGATATCCGCATCCGAGCCGACCGAAGACAAAACCTGCGCTTTGGAGAATACTTCGGCATCTGGACCAATCCCGACCTCCAGGTACTGGCTCCAGAGTCCTTCTTCGATCAGCGCCTCTTTGACCTTTGCGGCCTCATCCGAGCCGGGCGTGATATTGGACAGGCTGTCGCCAATCCGCGCGCCGATGCGCGACCGTATCGCCTCGGCTTTGGCTGGGTCGCCTGCGGCCTGTTCCTCGATCACGCGCTCGACCATTGAACCGGCGAATGTGACGCCGCAAGCCTTGACCGCTTGCAAGTCACACGGAGCGAGCCACTGATGATCCGCGTCAAACGGTCCAAGGTCTTCGCCTCGCGCTGTACGGACGTAGTCCGCTGCATCGTCCCGCTCGAGAATATCCCGAACGGTTGGCGCAGTTTTCGATGTGATATCGACCACGCGGCCATTTCGCAGGGTCACAATGCAGGGGCCGACCCCAGCGCGCTCAATACGTCCGAGCCACAGGCCGTTGGAGTCCAGATTTGGTAGAGTCATATCAATCCCTGAGGTTATAGGCCCGCGCGGCGTTGCCACCCATGACGGCATCTCGTTCGGAACTGCTTAGTTGGCACAGCAAAAGGTCCGTAGTTTCCAGCCAGCGTTCAAAACTGCTGGCCAAGGTGCAAACCGGCCAGTCGCTGCCCCAGATCAAGCGCGACGGGCCGAAAGTGTTCAACAGGTGGTCCACATAAGGGCGCAGATCATCGACCGTCCAATCGGATGCGGCTTCGGTGACAAGGCCGGACAGTTTGCACCATGCGTTGGTCTCACTGGCTAGCGCTGCCATATCCTCGGCCCACCCCTCGAGTAGTGCGTCCCGGATCAGCGGCTTGGAGCCGTGATCAATGACGACCTTCATGTCCGGATGACGGGCCAGTAGATTTCTGAGCGGTCCCAGATGCTGCGGCAAGGTCAATGCGTCGAACGTCAGACCCCGCGCAATAAGTTCGGTAAAAGCGGGGGTCAGAGCGTCGCCGAGCATCCAGAGCGGGTCGGCAATATCCTGAATCATGGGACGAAGCCCAATCAGCGCCGGGTGCGCATCCAACGCAGCGATCTGGGTAGCCGCATCCGAGGCTTCGAAATCGACCCAACCCACAACACCTTTGATAAATGGGGTCTCATCGGCCAGGGACAGCATATATTCCGTCTCGGCCTCTGTCGGTGCCGCCTGCACCAGCACGGTGCCTTCAATGCCTGCGTCTTTCAGCATCGGGGCGAGATCATTGGGGGTAAAATCGCGGTAGATCACGTCCAAGTCAGGCGTCAGCCAGCCATAGTCCCCCCGCGCCAAGGTCCAGAAGTGCTGATGCGCGTCAATCCTCATGCGACAACGCCCTTTTTCAGGATGATATTGCCATAGAGCCTACGCTCACCCGTTTGAACGATGGCAAATGCGTTGGCCGCTCGTTCGTAGAATGCGAACCGCTCAAGCCCCCGTACCTTGGCCGGGTTGTCCGCTGTCGCGTCGATGATGTCCTGAAAATCGGCGACGGCTTCGGGAATTACGTCCGGATCACCGACCACCTGCATGGTCAGGGCCGGGTCGGTCACAAATGTATCCAGAGGCATCACGGACAGCACAGCCCGCAGCACTTCACTGGCGGTTGAGCCATCCGCCCGGATACATTCCGGGCCGGTGCTTGTGCCGGGAAAATTCGCATCCGCGATCACGATTTCATCACCGTGTCCCATGGCTCTGAGCGCATGTAGCAGGCTGGGCGACAGAATGGGGTCGATGTTACGCAGCATCAGCGGCCTCACTCGGAAGCGGTGCATCCGGTCGGATCAGCCCCTCGGAGCGCAGATCAGACCAGAGGCCCGGGGGCACTTCCCGCTCTAGCAGGGCCACGTTGGATTGCACCTCGGCTGCGCTGACGGCACCCGGCACGACTGTTTTGACGCACGGATGGCCCAGAACAAATTGCAGGGCCGCCGCGATCAGAGGGGTGTCATGCGCGGCGCAAACGGCCTCGAACTTACGGACGCGCGCCAGTATCTCCTCGGGCGCATCAGCGTAGTTGTATTTTGCACCCGGCACGGCTCCGGTTGCGAGGATGCCGGAATTGTAGGGCCCACCCAGAATGATTCCCACGTCGCGCTTTTCACAGAGGGGCAGGAAGCTGTCCAATGCTTCTTGCTCAAGCAACGTGTAGCGACCGGCCAGCAGAAAGCCGTCGAAATCACCCAGACCCAGCAGCTTTTCACACACCTGCCATTCGTTAACACCTGCGCCGATGGCGGCAATCTCTCCGGCGTCGCGCAGCTCAACCAGTGCCTTGTAGCCGCCACCGTCGAACAGCTCACGCACCTTGGCGTCGGACATTTCCTGACTGCCCTGGCTGAACACGCAGACGTCATGCACAAGAAGGATGTCGGCATTTGCGACCCCGATGCGTTCACGGCTGGCCTCGTAAGAGCGCATCACCCCGTCATAGGTATAGTCGAACACGATCCGTTTTTGCGGAACGTCCACAAATGCTTCGGGCGTGACCTCATGGGGTTCGCAATCCAGCAGCAGACGCCCGATCTTGGTGGACAGCTGGATGTTCTCGCGTCCAAAGCGAGCAATCGCCTCGCCAAAGCGACGCTCGGACCGCCCAAGCCCGTATTGCGGTGCGGTGTCAAAGAAACGGATACCCGCATCATAGGCGGCCTGAAGCGCGGCCTGCGCGTCTTCATCCGACACTTTGCGGTACAGGTTTCCCAGCGGGGCACCGCCAAATCCCATCCGGGTCAGCAGAACGGGCCGCGCAGTGCGGTTATTGAGCAATTCTGTCTGTGAAACGGTCATCCTGCCTCGCTATGCGACTGTTGGGTGAGGTTGAAAAGGTGGGGTTTTTGCTGCTTGAGTTCCTCGATACGCGGCATCAACTGCCCCAAGTGGGCACGCATGGCGTCCTGAGCGGTCTGTTCGTCGCGGCTGCAAATTGCGTCAAAAATGGCTTTGTGTTCCGCCAGTGTTTCCGCAATCCGGCCGGGGGTCGGCAACAACAGCATCCGCGCCCGGCTCACCTGCAGAGAAACATTCTGCGCAACGTTGGCGAGGTGACGGAAGCCGGTGAAGTCCATCAGCATGCCGTGAAACTCTTCGTCAGCCTGATAGAAGCCGGGAATATCATCATCTTCGATCAAAAGCTCTTGCAGGCGCATATTGCGGCTGAGGCGTTTGCGCTGATCTTCGGTCAGGTCCCGCGTTACTTTGGCGACGGTTGCCAGTTCGAGCGCTTCACGGAGAAAGGCGCCTTCGCGGATTTCCTCCATCGAGAAATAGGACACACGCGTCCCCGATTGCGGGACCACATCCACCAAACCTTCAGATGCAAGCCGGGCGATGGCGTCCGCAACAGGCGCGCGTGACACGCCTAAACGCTCGCAAACCGGGGCCTTCCGAAGATTCGCGCCTGGTGGAAAGTCCAGCGCCAGAATCGCCGTTTTCAAAGAGTGGTGAACCCGCTGAGCCAGCGATCCTTCGGTGGTCGTAATCTCGGGCAGGAGAGAGGCATCAATATCTTGGAGCTTGTTCATAGTTAGGTTTTAACATTCTAACATGTTAGTTGACAAGAGAAGATCTAACACTTAGCAACATGGGCCAAGCAAGCGGGGAAGTGATGCAAGCACAAGACGGCATAAATGTTCTGGAAAAGGCGGCGCGGGACGTCGTTCAGCTTAACCCTGATGACAATATTGTTATTGCCCTGCGTGACTTGCAGGCGGGCGAGCAGCCGTCACATGTGCCGACACCTCTGACCTCGCACGTGGCCCGCGGGCACAAGATCGCGAAGATGCCGATTCGGGCTGGCGAAAATGTCATCCGTTATGGCCAGATCATCGGTCAGGCCAAAAGCGACATTGCACCGGGGGATCACATCCATGTCCACAATCTGGGGATGGGCGCGCATCAACAGGACTATGCGCATGCCAGTGCCAATGCTCCGCTGCCGACGCTGCCCGCAGATCGGACGTTTGACGGGTATCATCGTGCCGATGGGCGGGTAGGGACCCGTAACTATGTCGGTATCTTGACCAGCGTGAATTGCTCGGGCTCGGTTGCAAGGTTCATTGCCGAGGCAGCCGAGAAGTCCGGGCTGCTGGACTATTTCCCCAATGTCGACGGGGTGGTGCCGATTGTGCATGGCACGGGCTGCGGCATGTCCGGCAAGGATGAAGGCTATGCCACCTTGTTCCGAACATTGGCCGGTTACGCTCAGCACCCGAATTTCGGGGGTATCCTGCTGATTGGTTTGGGCTGCGAGGTCATGCAGGTCGCAGACCTTGTCGGAGGACGCCCGATCCGGTCAGACGGCGCGTTGCGTTACATGACCATCCAGAACGAGGGTGGTACACGCCGCACAATCGAACGCGGTTTGGATGAGCTGCGGGGAATAGCCGAACTGGCCAATCAAGCCGAGCGCGCGCCCGCTCCCATCAGTGCAATCACGGTTGGAATGCAATGCGGTGGATCGGACGGGTATTCCGGGATCACGGCCAATCCAGCCCTTGGATATGCATCCGACCTTTTGGTGCGCCGGGGCGGCACAACGATCCTGTCCGAGACGTCCGAGATCTACGGGGCCGAACATCTTTTGACCCGCCGCGCCGAGACCATCGAAGTGGGCGAAAAGCTCATAGAGCGTATCCACTGGTGGGAAGACTACACCGAGCGCAATGGCGGCGAGATGGACAACAACCCAAGCCCCGGCAACAAGCGCGGCGGGCTGACGACCATTCTGGAGAAGTCGCTGGGCGCTGTCGCCAAAGGCGGCACGGCACCGCTGCGCGATGTTTATAAGTTCGGCGAGAAGGTGGAAAAACACGGGTTCGTCTTCATGGACAGCCCCGGATTTGATCCATGCTCGGTTACAGGGCAGGTGGCCTCAGGCGCGAACCTGATCGTGTTCACCACCGGGCGTGGTTCGGTGTCGGGTTATCAGCCAACACCCTGCATCAAATTGGCGACCAACTCGGAAATGTATGCCCGGATGGCAGACGACATGGATCTGAACTGTGGCGACATCGTCACCGATGGCGTCAGCATCGAAGCCAAAGGCGAAGAGCTGTTCGAAATTCTGATCCGTGTTGCCTCGGGCGAGAAAACCAAAAGTGAAGAACTTGGCTTTGGGGGCGTGGAGTTCGTCCCCTGGCAAATCGGCGCGGTGATGTAAGCCGCACCGCCCTTGGGGAGAGGGGCAGAATGGGAGGAGAAATGACGAAACTGGTCGACATGACGGGGATTGATAAGCACTTTCCCGGTGTGCATGCGCTGAAATCCGTGCAATTCGATCTGTTTCCGGGTGAAGTTCACGCGCTGATGGGCGAGAACGGTGCCGGGAAAAGCACGCTGATGAAGATCCTGTCCGGGATCTATCAGCGTGACGGCGGCGATCTTGTGATCGAGGGGAAATCCGTTAGCCCAACCACCCCGCGCGAGGCGCAGGATCTGGGCATTGGCATCATCCATCAGGAACTGAGCCTGATGAATGACCTGACCGTCGCGCAGAATATCTTCATCGGACGCGAACCGCGCAAAAGCTTTGGTCGTCTGGACGAAGCCGCGCTGAATGCGCAAACGGCCGAGATCTTCGCCTCGATGAACCTGAACCTCGACCCCAAGGCGCTGGTCGGCAGCCTCACCATTGCAAAACAGCAGATGGTCGAGATCGCCAAGGCTTTGTCCTTCCGGTCGAAAGCTCTGATCATGGACGAGCCGACTGCCGCCCTGAATGACGCCGAGATCGCCGAGTTGTTCGTGATCATCCGCCGCCTCAAGTCTGAGGGTGTGGGTATCGTTTATATAAGCCACAAAATGGATGAGCTGAAGCAGATCTCGGATCGGGTCACGGTCATGCGCGACGGGGAATATGTGGGTACGGTGGGTGCTGCAGAGACCCCGATCAGCCAGATCATCGCAATGATGGTGGGGCGTGAGGTGAATGAGGAACCTCTGGACGTGCCCGATCTGGGTGATGCCGAGGTTTCGCTTCAGGTTTCGGGCCTGACCCGCAGCAAAGAAATCCACGATGTCAGCTTTTCAGTTCAGAAAGGCGAGATACTGGGCTTTGCTGGTCTGATGGGCGCTGGCCGGACCGAGGTCGCGCGGGCCATCTTTGGTGCCGACCCAAAAGATGCCGGTGAAATTCGGGTGCATGGTCAGGTGGTCTCGATCAAGTCGCCCACCGACGCGGTGAAGGCCGGGATCGGGTATCTATCTGAGGACCGCAAGCATTTTGGCCTCGCCACGGGGATGAATGTGCGGGACAATATCGCGCTGGCCTCGATGGATCTTTTCACAAGCGCAGGCGGCGTTCTGAACGACAGTGAAATCAGCACCACCGCCAAAGGCTACATCGCGCAGCTGGGCATTCGGACGCCATCAGATGTGCAAGAGGTTCGGCTGCTGTCCGGCGGTAATCAGCAAAAGGTGGTCATCGCCAAATGGCTGCTGCGCGATTGCGATATCCTGATCTTCGATGAACCCACACGGGGCATAGACGTCGGTGCAAAATCCGAAATCTACAAACTGCTCGAGGAGCTGGCTGAGCAGGGCAAGACGATCATCGTGATCTCGTCCGAATTGCCCGAGATCATGCGCCTCAGCCACCGCATCGCCGTGATGTGCGAAGGCCGGCTGACCGGCATTCTGCCCGGCGGAAAAGACACCACACAAGAAGACATCATGCATCTTGCCACGCAACGCGCTGCGGCGATGCAGGTAACGGGGACAATTCAATGACCACAGCTACGGATATCGACAAGAAAAAACCCCTCGGGGGTTTGTCGGAAAGCGGCGCCTACCAGAAAATGCTGGCCTTCGCGAGCTTGATCGCGTTGCTGATCGGCTTTTCGATCGCGTCGCCGAACTTCATGCAAACCTCGAACATGATTGCAATTTTGCAGGCGACCTCGGTCAACGGGGTGCTGGCGGTGGCCGCGACTTTGGTGATCATCACCGGCGGCATTGATCTGTCGGTGGGCACATTGATGACCTTCTGCGCGGTGATCGCGGGGGTGGTGCTGACCTATCTGGGCATGCCGTTGCTATTGGGTGTCGCGGCCGCAATCGCGGCGGGTGCATTCTGTGGCCTGTGTTCGGGGACCTTCGTCGCCAAGATGAAAATCCCGCCCTTCATCGCCACACTCGGCATGATGCTGATCCTCAAGGGGCTCTCGCTGGTAATCTCGGGGACGCGACCGATCTACTTCAACGACACGCCGGGCTTTGACCAAATCTCGCGCGGGTCGCTGATCGGAGAGGTTTTCCCAGCGCTGCCCATCCCCAATGGCGTGCTGATCCTGTTTATCGTTGCGATCGCCGCCTCGTATATCCTGAGCCGTACCGTTCTGGGCCGCTATACTTTTGCGTTGGGGTCGAACGAAGAGGCCGTACGCCTGTCGGGCGTCAACACCGATATGTGGAAGATCCGCATCTACGCACTGGCCGGAGCGATCTGCGGCATCGGCGGCATCCTGATCGCCTCGCGTCTGAACTCGGCGCAGCCTGCTTTGGGCCTTGGGTACGAGCTGGAGGCCATCGCGGCGGTTGTCATCGGCGGCACATCGCTCTCGGGCGGTCGCGGCACGATCCTTGGCACCTTGATCGGCGCCTTGATCATGGCGGTGCTGACCAACGGGCTGCGGGTCCTGTCCGTCGCGCAGGAGTGGCAGACGGTTGTCACCGGCGCAATCATCATTCTGGCCGTCTATGCCGACATGGCACGGCGCAAGAAATCCGGCTGAATAAACTAACGACAAAACGACCAACTGTGGAGGAGAAAACATGTTTTCACGTCGTTTCATTCTGGGGGCGCTGAGTGCGGCCACCCTGGCAGGTCCCGCCTCGATGGCGGCTGCCGAAGAAATCTATATCCCGCTGGTGTCCAAAGGCTTCCAGCACCAGTTCTGGCAGGCGGTGAAGTCCGGGGCCGAGCAGGCAGCGGATGAGTTTGACGTCACCATCACCTTCGAAGGCCCTGACAATGAAACCATGGTGGACCGTCAGATTGACATGCTGGCGGCGGCCCTGGCCAACAATCCCAAAGCCATCGGCTTTGCCGCGCTGGACAGCCAAGCGGCGATCCCGCTGCTGAAACAGGCCAATGACAAAGGCATCCCGATCATTGCCTTCGACAGCGGCGTCGACAGCGACATCCCGCTTTCGACCGCAACTACAGACAACCTTGCAGCGGCCGGTCTGGCAGCGGACAAGATGGCCGAGAAGATTGGCGGTAAGGGCAAGGTTGCCGTTGTCGCGCATGACCAGACCAGCCGCACAGGGATCGACCGCCGCGACGGGTTTGTAAACCGTATCGCCGAGAAATACCCGGACATCGAAGTCGTTACCGTTCAATACGGTCAGGGCGATCACCTGAAATCGACCGAGGTCACCAAGGCAATTCTAACGGCAAACCCGGATCTGAATGGTATCTTCGGCACCAACGAGGGCTCGGCCATTGGTGTTGTGAATGGCGTTCAGGAACTGGGCACCGAAGGTCTGGTCATCATTGGCTATGACAGCGGCAAGGCGCAGAAAGACGCGATCAAAAGCGGTCTGATGGCTGGTGCGATCACGCAGAACCCCGTTGGTATCGGCTATGAAACCGTCAAAGCTGCCGTTTCGGCCCTGAACGGTGAAGAAGTACCGACCCTGATCGACACGGGCTTCTACTACTACGATGCCTCGAATATCGACGACCCGAAAATCTCGGCCGTTCTGTACGACTAAGACCATCCACTCACAATAACCTGTCCGGCCTGCCCTTACTGGGTGGGCCGGATGCTTTAGAGGTAGCTCGGGTCAACTAGTGGCCATGTGTCCTAGGCCTGGGGTGCAGGCCCAAGTGACTCGCGTATCTTTGTCGTGGCTTCAAGCTGAATACTTGACCCCGCATCCTCACCTTTGCGCAAAGCGACCAGCATACGGGCGGCGCCTTTGCCCATGTTTCGATGCGGAACATGAACCGTTGTCAGGGCCGGAGTTACGATCTCTGCTATTTCGATGTCATCAAACCCGGTGATGGAGACATCCCGAGGCACTTGAAGACCCATTTTCCGGGCCTGCCTGAGCGCTCCGGCGGCAAGCACATCGTTGCCGCACAGGATCGCAGTCGGCCTCGGGTCCAATTCCATCGCCGCCTCAAGGGCGCGCGCTCCGTTGTCGATCGAATAGGGAGTTTCGATCACGTGCAGGTTGCCGACATCAAGGTTCCGAGACAGCATCGCTTGTTCTACGCCCTCACAGCGGAGCCGAGCCCTGTCGTTGCCGTCCCGCTCTGCAGTGACAAAGGCAATGGCGCGATGTCCCAGGTCAAGTACCTGCTCGGTCAGCGACTGCATCGCGCTTCGGTTGTCGAACCCGATGGACAGGTGCGTTTGGTCAGGATCGTAGACCCAGGCGACTACACACGGGATCCGTTGTTTCTTCAGGAAATCGTAAACCTGTGGGGTCCGGTCAAAGCCAATCAGCAACAGCGCATCCGCACCGCGTGCCACGAGGCTACGGATCTGCTCTTCTTCAAGCTCAGGATTATATGAAGAGCTGGCGACGAGCAGGGTTATGCCATGCCTCTGAAGCTCTTCCTGAAAAGCTTGGAGGCCACGTGCGAAGATGGCGTTTTCCATCGTCGGGATAATCGCGCCAAAAGTTCTGGTGCGTTTGGCGGCAAGGGCCTGAGCCCCGAAATTCGGTGTGTAGCCAAGTGTTTTGACTGCGCTTAGAACCCTTTCGCGGGTTTTCTCGGACACCATTATAGGATTGTTGAGGCACCTTGACACCGTGGCCGTCGAAACGCCTGCACGCTGCGCAACGTCTTCCAGCGTCGGTGACGTCCGGCTTGGCTCGTCTGGAAATGGTGCCTTCGTCATCTACCTGAATACACTCGTGGCTTTGGCGCTCCATTTGCGCCCTTCGGAATGTGGGGTCAACTGGCGTGCCCGTCTAGATACAGTGTAAGCGCTTGCAATGCAAAATGTAAGCGCTTACAGTGGCTTCGAATCGGAGAGGAGGGGATTTGGCAATGTTCATATTCGCGGCCATTGCGCTTTTTCTGGCGTTCCTGATCAACGTCGTCGCGGGCGCATTTGGCTACGGCCAATTCCTGGGCGACGTAGGAGAAATGGTGTTGCTGTTCGCGGCATCGCTCGCATTCGTTGTCGTCACGCTAAGGAAAGAGGCGGCCGCACAATCAAAAAAACAATAAATGACATGACCCATAGGGAGGAAAACATGGATCGTGAAAAGCAGGAATTGACTTCGGCTTCACGCCGGAACTTCTTGAAGCTGGCAGGAAGCGGTAGCTTCACCGCAGCTCTGGTTGCAGGCGCTGCGGGGACCTTGTGGTCCAGCGAGGCCGCGGCACAGACCGCCAAGGAAGAGCGTGAGCGCGAGGATGCAGCGGAATTCACGATGACCCTTGCGACAGCGTATGTCTTGGGTGCGTCGCGCAGCTATCCGATCATGCAGCTGGACCTGAAGGAAAACATCCAGAACGCCACCAATGGCAAGGTCTATGTCAAGCTGGCACCGGGTGGTCAGCTCGGGGCAGGTGGTGCCTTGGTGCAGGCGGTGCAGGCTGGCACTATCCAATGCGCACAGCATTCCCTGTCGAACTTCGCGCCCTATGCGAGCGCGGCTGACCTGATCAACATGCCCTATTTCTGTGGCTCGAACCAGCGCTTCACCAACCTAGTGACCTCAGATGCGTGGAAAGCCGAAGTACACCCCAAGATCGAAGCCGCAGGTTTCAAGGCGCTTTTCTACATCAATATCGACCCGCGCGTTGTGGCTGTGCGCAAGGGCGGAAACGCCGTGATCACGCCAGGCGACATGGCGGGGGTCAAGTTCCGCGTGCCCGGCTCGAAGATGCTGCAGCAGTACTATCGCATGGTCGGCGCGAACCCGACGCCGGTGGCCTGGGGCGAAACGCCTTCGGCGATCAAGCAGGGCGTTGCGGATGCTCTTGACCCGTCTGTTGGCGCGCTCTTTGTGTTTGGTTTCAAGGACATCCTGAGCCATGTCACCTTTACACAGGCGGTGCCGGACAGCCAGATTTACTCGATGAATCTGGAATGGTTCAACTCGCTACCCGCAGATGTTCAGGAAGGCATCGAGTTCGCGGGCGAACTGACCTCGCATCAGAATCTGGCCAAGGTTCCATCTGCACGCACCTACGCAATGGCGGAACTGCGCAAAGCAGGTGTTGAGTTCCACAGCCTCAGCGAGGATCAGCTGGCGGAATGGAAAGCCGCTGGTGGGTACCAACTGTCCGATTGGGACGAGTTCAAGGTCGAGCTGGCCGGTTCCATGGACAACTTTGCCAAGCTGGAAGAAGCGGCTGGCACGAAAGGGCGCTACTACGTCCACGATGCTTGATTCGCCTCGTCGCGTTTCAGGGGCGGCATAGTTACTGGCCGCCCCACAAATCTGACGACAACTTGGAAATCCGGCTGCCGGCTGCCTTTGAGGTGCCGGTGAACGGGAGGATTGCATGCAAAGAATACTGCAAGAACTGAACCGGAATGCCGAGCGCTGGCTGCTGCTCGTGTTCTACACGATGCTGGTGGCGACGATGTTCATCGAAGTGCTTCGGCGCGAGTTGTTGTCCTATTCCTCGATCTGGGGCGAGGAAATCGTCCGATACTCGTTCATCTACCTCGCCTGGATCGGCGCTGCCGCTGCGGTTCGTGAGCGTGGCCATATCCGCATTGACGTGATCATGCACTATGTCAGCCCTCGGATTAAGGCGTTGCTGTATCTCTTTGGGGATTTTGTGATGGTCGCCGTGTCGGTCGTGGCGCTCTATTATTCGTATGAAACAGTCCACGTTTCCGCAAAATTTGGATCTGTGACAGACGGTCTGCGCATCAGCCGTGTCTGGTTCCTGATGGCCGTTCCAATCGGTTTCGCACTGGTTCTGCTGCGCCTCTTCCAATCCATCCTCCGCGACATCGCGGACCTTCGTGCGGGTCGCCCCGTTTACGAAGGTGACAAACTGTTCGACTGAGGGGGCTGGACATGCTTTGGAACCAACTCGATCAATCCGTTGTCCTCGGCTGGGATTTTTATGGCCCGGTCATCCTGTTCGTCGTCCTTGTCGCACTTGCTGTTCCCGTCTGGGCCGCCATCGGTTCGGCCGCGATCCTGATGCTTGTCTGGTCAGGGGCTCTGCCTTTGAGCCTCGTCGGGGAAAAGCTGTTCTCTGGCATCGACTTTTTCGCGCTGACGGCTGTGCCGCTGTTTATCTTAACGGGTGACGTCCTCGTCAGAACCGGGCTCAGTCGAAAATTTCTTGATGTGGCTGAGGCTCTAACACAATTCGCCAAGGGCGGCTTTGGATCAGCCACGGTGCTTGTCTGCGGTATGTTCGCCGCGATCTCGGGCTCAGACGCGGCAGGGGCAGCAGCTGTTGGCCGTATGACGATCGACCGACTGGTCGAATCCGGCTACCCCCGGCCTTATGCCTGTGCACTTGTTGCGGCGGGTGCCTGTACCGGCATCCTGATCCCGCCATCGATCGCCTATATCATCATCGGCCTTGTTCTGGGCATTTCTGCCTCGACACTGTTCCTGGCCGCTCTGATCCCCGGCATCGCGATCCTTCTGTCCATTCTTGCCACCAACATCATCATGAACCGCCTCAAGGGCTGGGAAGGTGGCGGCAACATCAGCATGGGAGAATACTTCTCGCGGCTAGGCAAAGCCCTGAAGTCAGGTTGGTATGCCTTCCTGGTGCCCGGCATCATCTTCTACGGCATCTTTTCGGGTCGACTAACGCCGACCGAAGCAGGCGCTACAGCCGTGGTGGTGACGATCGTCATGGGGTTCATCCTGCGCACTCTGAGCCTGAGCGATTTTCCAGCGATGCTGGTTAGTTCAGCCAAGGTGAACGGGGTCATTCTGCCGATCATCGCCTTTTCGGCTCCCTTGGCCGAAGCACTGGCCATCATTGGCGTCCCGCAAGGCTTTGTGGCAGCCGCCACCTCTGTCAGTGACGAACCGCTTGTCCTTATCCTGATGATGGTCGGCATCCTGATCGCAGCGGGCTGCGTGATGGAGACGACGCCGAACATCGTGATCCTCGCGCCGATCCTTAAGCCTCTGGCAGATGACATCGGCATGAACGAGATCCAGTTCTGCATCATGATGATCACAGCTTTGGGCGTTGGTTTTATCACGCCACCCTTGGGGCTGAACCTTTTCGTGGTCGCAGGGATAACGGGCGAGTCGATCCTGAAGATCGCTTATCGCGCCATTCCGTTCGTCCTGTTCATGCTGATCGTCACCCTGTTCATCGCTTACGTGCCGACGATCTCGACCGTTCTTCTGCCAGATATTTACAAATAGGAAGCAATCAATGCCGAGAGAATATCTCAAAAAAGCGACGCTGACCTCGAAAAGCGATGCTTCGGAAACCAAGAAAATCGTCCGCGACATTCTTGATGAAATCGAGGCCGGCGGGGATGAGGCAGCCATGGCCTACGCCCGGAAGTTCGACAACTACGATGGCGAAATTCTGTTGTCGCCTGAGGCCATTGAGGCTGCGTCGGCCCTTGTGCCCGAAAAGCTGAAGCAGGACATCCAGTTCAGCCACGCCAATGTCAAGAAGTTCGCTGAGGCGCAGTTGGGCACGGTCAAAGACTTTGAAACTGAGGTCGTCCCGGGCTTTATCGCCGGTCAGAAGGCGATCCCGGTGGATGCTGCAGGCTGCTATGTGCCCGGCGGGCGGTATAGCCACATCGCAAGCGCGATCATGACCGTCACAACGGCGAAAGTCGCTGGGTGCAAGCACATCGTCGCTTGCTCGCCGCCACGTCCTGATGTGGGTATCGCGCCTGCCATCATCTATGCGGCGCATATCTGTGGTGCAGACAAAATCTTGGCCATGGGCGGTGTTCAGGGCGTTGCGGCGATGACGTTTGGCCTGTTTGGCTTGCCCAAGGCCAATATTCTCGTAGGTCCGGGAAACCAGTTCGTGGCTGAGGCGAAGCGGATGCTGTTCGGCCGTGTCGGCATCGACATGATTGCCGGCCCGACCGACAGCCTGATCCTGGCCGACAATACAGCCGATCCGATGGTGGTTGCAGCCGATCTCGTGGGTCAGGCCGAGCATGGTTATAACTCGCCGGTTTGGCTGGTCACCGATGACCGCGCGCTGGCTGAAGAGGTCATGCGGCTGGTGCCAGAGCTGATTGCCGATCTGCCAGAAGTGAACCGCGACAATGCCACCGCCGCCTGGCGCGATTACGCAGAGGTCATCCTTTGCGCGGACCGTGAGGAAATGGCCGCAACATCCGATGCTTATGCACCCGAACACCTGACGGTTCAGGCGGAGGATCTGGAGTGGTGGTTGGATCGCCTCAGCTGCTATGGCTCGTTGTTTTTGGGCGAAGAAACCACCGTGGCATTTGGCGACAAGGCGGCAGGAACAAACCACGTCCTGCCGACCTCTGGGGCGGCCAGCTACACAGGTGGCCTGAGTGTGCACAAGTACATGAAAATCGTGACCTGGCAGCGCGCGACCCGCGAAGGTGCCAAGCCCGTCGCTGAAGCGACCGCGCGGATTGCGCGCCTCGAAGGCATGGAAGGCCACGCGCGCACGGCTGACATCCGCCTGAAAAAATACTTCCCGGACGAAGAATTCAACCTGACGGCGCAAGGCTAGAACACTTGTCTTCCTCTCGATTATTCAGCGTTGGTGGCCGCGTGGCCGTTGTGACCGGGGCCAGTTCTGGCCTCGGACAACAAGCGGCAACAATCTTGGCAAACTCTGGCGCAAAGGTGGTGGGCGTTGCCCGCCGCGCCGACGCCTTGGCAAGCTGGGCCAATGAGATGGGCAGAAACGTTGCCGTCGTCGCCGGCGATGTGGCCGATCTTGAAAAACAACCGGAGCTTGTGCGCGAAATGGCGGCTCCGTTCGGCGCGCCAGATATTCTTGTTCATGCTGCGGGCCTGAACCCCAGACTGCCAGCCGAGGACCTGTTACCAGACATTTGGAACGCGACCCTCGCAGTCAACTTGTCCGCCCCGTTCTTCCTGAGCCAGGCTTTCGTCCCGGCCATGAAGGCAAAAGGCTGGGGACGGATCCTCAATTTTACGTCGCTGCAATCCTTTCGGGCCTTTCCAAACGGGCTGCCCTATGGGGCGTCAAAGGGCGGCGTGGCCCAAATGACCCGCGCCATGGCCGAAGCGTGGTCGTCTGCGGGGATCAATGTGAATGCAATTGGTCCGGGCTTTTTTGAGACCGAACTGACTGCGGCGGTCTTTGCTGATCCCGAACGGGCCGAACGTAACGCAGCTCAAACTTGCATTGGCCGCAACGGGGCGCTCGGAGATCTCGATGGGCCTCTGCTCTTTCTGTGTTCAGAAGCCTCTCGCTACGTGACCGGCCAAATCCTGATGCTGGATGGAGGGTTCACCGCCAAATGAAAGCTCTTGTTTATACAGAAGTTAAAGCCCTGTCTTACGAAGAGACCAGGGACCCAACCCCACAGCTGGGCGAGGCGCTGATCCGGGTGGAAAGCGTGGGCATCTGTGGCTCGGACATGCATGCCTATCTGGGTCACGACAACCGTCGCCCGGCCCCTCTTATCCTTGGGCACGAAGCGGCTGGCACCATCGTTGGCGGACCTCGCGCAGGTGAGCGTGTGACGATCAACCCTCTGGTCAATTGCGGTGCATGTCCGGCCTGTGTTTCCGGACGTGAAAACCTGTGTCCGACGCGGCAGATCATCTCGATGCCCCCGCGCGAGGGCGCTTTCGCTGAGCTTGTACGCATCCCCGAAGCCAATTTGGTCACGGTTCCTGACGATGTTTCACTGGCCAAGGCAGCACTGGCCGAACCCATCGCCGTCGGCTGGCATGCGGCCCGACTTGGCGTTGAGGCGCTGCATCCATCGGAACCTCGCCACGCGCTTGTCATTGGTGGTGGCGCAATTGGAGTGGCCGCCGCTTTGTCCCTGCAAGCGATGGACTTTGAGGAAGTTATAATCGTCGAGAGAAATGACATCCGCCGAGAATACCTCTCCTCCACCTGCGGGATGCAAGTCGCCAAGGAGGTTCAGGGCGAGTTCCCTGTTGTTGTCGACGCTGTCGGATTTGCGGCAACAAGGGCGGCTGCTTCTGCAGCTGCCAAGCCGGGAGGTGTGGTTCTGCATATCGGCCTGGGTGAAGACACAGGCGGTCTGGATGTGCGTCGCATGACCCTGCAAGAGATCACCTTTATCGGCACCTACACCTATACCGCGCAAGACTTTCGCGACACCGCCGCCGCCATGTTCGAGGGCAGGCTGGGCGCACTGGACTGGGTGGAAAGCCGCCCGTTGTCAGATGGCGCGCATGCCTTCGAGGACATTCTGGCAGGGCGAGTCGCGGCCCCGAAAATCATTCTAAAACCTGACGCCTGAGGAGACTACAAATGGCTGAAATCCCCCACTTGCTCGTCCACGAACATGCCGACAATGTCGGTGTTGTCGTGGTCGAGGGCCTGACGGCCGGCACCGATATGCTGGTCTGCGTAACCCATGACAATTCGACCTTCCGCCTGACATCGGGCGCTGATGTGCCAATTGGCCACAAGATCGCGCTGAAAGACTTCAAGGACGGTGATACCGCGATCAAATACGGCGAGGACATCGGCAAGATCATCGCGGACATTCCCAAGGGTGGCCACGTCCACACCCACAACTGCAAAACGAAGCGCTGGTAAGGAGTCCTCTTCATGGCACTCGATTTCAAAAATATGTCTGTGCATGCTTACCGTCGTGAGAATGGCCGTGTTGGTGTTCGAAACCACGTGATTATCCTGCCGGTTGACGATATCTCGAACGCGGCGTGCGAAGCCGTTGCCAATAACGTCAAAGGCACACTGGCAATCCCGCATGCCTATGGCCGCTTGCAGTTTGGCGCGGATCTGGAGCTGCACTTCCGGACCATGATTGGCACCGGGGCGAACCCTAATGTGGCCGCTGTTGTCGTGATCGGCATTGAGCCCGGTTGGACCAAACGGATTGCCGATGGCATTCGCGAAACTGGCAAACCGGTCGCTGAATTCTCGATCGAGCAGAAAGGGGACTTTGAAACCATCCGTCAGGCCAGCTGGGCCGCGAAAGAATTCGTGCATCTGACCTCGGAATACCAGCGCGAAGAGTGCGCGCTGAACGAACTTTGGATCTCGACCAAATGCGGTGAGTCCGACACCACCACTGGTTTGGGTTCCTGCCCGACGGTTGGCAATATGTACGACAAGCTGCTGCCTGAGGGCATCACTGGCTTTTTCGGTGAGACTTCAGAGATTACGGGCGCTGAGCACATCTGCCAGAAACGCGCAATCAACGAAGAAGTGGGTGAGCGTTGGTACAAGATGTGGAAAGCCTATCAGGACGACGTGATCTTTGCGCATCAGACCGACGACCTGTCGGACTCTCAGCCGACCAAAGGCAACATCGAAGGCGGCCTGACCACGATTGAGGAAAAAGCCCTGGGCAATCTCGAAAAGATCGGTCGGACCTCGCAATATATAGACATCCTCGATGCCGCCGAAGCGCCAAGCTCGGGCGCGGGGCTGTACTTCATGGACAGCTCCTCGGCCGCGGCAGAATGCGTGACCCTGATGGCGGCCGGTGGCGCAGTCATCCACACCTTCCCTACGGGTCAAGGCAATGTGGTTGGCAACCCGATTGTTCCGGTTATCAAGATCACCGCGAACCCTCGGACCGTGCGTACGATGGGCGAGCACGTGGACGTCGACGTGTCGGGCATCCTGCGTCGGGAACAGACCATTGACGAAGCGGGCGATGCACTGATCGACATGATCCGCCGCACAGCCAATGGCCGCAACACAGCCGCCGAAGCACTTGGCCATCGCGAATTCTCGATGACCAAGCTTTATCGCAGCGCCTAGATCTGGCAGGGGCGGCGCCAAGGTGCCGCCCCACCCAAAGACAAAACCATGGCACATATGGAAAACATCAGCCTTTCCGAGGCCAAGGCCCTCATTTCGGGTGCATTGATGGCTCAGGGGGTTTCTAAGGAACACTCTGAGTCCGTCGCCAATGCGCTGGTGGCGGCAGAAGCCGAAGGCCAGGCGGGTCACGGGTTTTCGCGCCGCGGGGACTATGTCGCGCAGGTGCGTAGCGGGAAGATAAACCGGGACGCAAACATTACTTCTCGCCTGACCAGTCAAACTGCGATCTCCACTGACGCCGATTTCGGTTTTGCGTACCCGGCGCTGGATCATGCCATCTCACAAGGCATAAGCGTGGCGCGTTCATACGGCACGGCAACGATGTCGGTCAAAAACTCACATCATGCGGGGGCGTTGTCGGTGCAGGTCGAAAAACTCGCCGCAGAGGGCCTTGTGGGCTTGATGTTTGCCAACGCCCCTCCGGCAATCGCCCCTTGGGGCGCCGCGATCCCGGTTTTTGGCACCAACCCCATCGCCTTTGCAGCCCCGCGACGCGATGCACCACCACTGGTGATTGACCTGGCGCTTTCGCATGTTGCGCGCGGCAAGGTCATGCATGCCAAGAAAACAGGCAAACCCATCCCGCCGGACTGGGCCTTTGACAAAGACGGCAAGCCCACGACCGACCCAGCCGCCGCATTGGCTGGTTCCATGGCCCCAGCCGGAGGGGCAAAGGGAACCGTCCTCGCCTTGATGGTCGAGGTTCTCGCGTCGGTTTTCACCGATGCAAACCCCAGCTTGGGCGTGGCTTCGTTTTTCGACGCAGCGGGGCCTTCTCCGGGGTCCGGGCAGTTCCTGATTGCTATGAGCCCAAACAATCTGGGCGCCTTCACGGATCGTCTCGAAATGGTGCTAACGGCCATCGAAAGCCTCGAAGGCGCACGGCTTCCGGGGGATCGGCGGGCAAACTCGATCAGCCGCGCGCAGGCGCACGGCATAGCGGTTCCCTGTCAATATCTTGATCTGGCTCGCGAACTCGCGCGCGCAAATGTCTGAGGCCGCCAATATGACCATGTCCCTCAGCACTGACGCCACAAACGCCCCCTAAATCGACAAAGGAACCGACTATGTACAAGCACATTCTGATCCCGGTCGCTCTGGACCACGAAGGCGTTGTCGCCAACAAAATCGTCGCTGGGCGCCGTCTGCTTGCCGAAGACGGTCGGATGACCTTGTTGACAGTGCTGGAAGACATACCCGGTTTCGTCGCCGAATTCGTGGAGTCGAAACCCGAAAACCACCTTACAGCGCGCATCAAGGACGAACTGGATCGCCTTGCGAGCGGCGCGGACGACATCTCGACCGAAGTCATCACTGGCAAGCCCGGCCTGAAGGTCGCGGAGTTTGCCCGCGAGAACCATGTTGATTTGGTTATTGTCGGATCTCACAAACCTGGCGTTCGAGACTATCTTCTGGGCTCGACGGCGTCGCGTATTTCACGCCGTGCGCCGTGTTCGGTCTTCATCCTTCGATGAGGGGTAAGGGGTCTAAGACCCTCAAAAGGCCCGGTACTGGCCGCCCGGACAAAGAGACACGGCTGTTGCTTGGCCAGAGTGACGGAACAAACCTGAGCGAACAGCCCTATGATCGGCGCCGCTTGTCTTATGCATCCACATTCAGCAACCCGGTTCAGCGATGGGCGATCAAAGCGATTGAGCTGGCTACAAGCAAATTCCATTTGTTGCGTCGCATCCGCAAATTCGAGGCAATGGGCGTGCCCGCTGGGCAACCCTTCTGGGGGCAGGCCCTCAAGGTGATGGGCATCGCGCTGCAAACGCCCGATGAAGAAATTCGTCAAATCCCGAGCAAAGGGCCCGTGGTGGTTGTCGCCAATCACCCGCACGGGCTTGTCGACGGCATGATCCTGGCGGAACTGATCGGTCAGGTCCGAACCGATTATAAAATTCTAACGCGGTCTCTGCTGACGGGTGTCGTTGAGATTGACCAGTTCATGATCCCGGTCCCCTTTGATCATGAACCCAACGCTCTTGAAAAGAGCCTGGAAATGCGCCGAAAAGCTATGGAGCATCTTGCGAACGGAGGGTTAATCGCATTGTTCCCTTCCGGGGTTGTTGCCTCGTCGGACAGTTGGTGGGGGCCTGCGATCGAACGCGAATGGAATCCCTTTACAGCCAAACTTATCCAGCGCTCTGGGGCCACAGTTGTCCCCATTCGTTTTCCGGGACGCAACAGTCGAGCATATCAAATCGCCAGCAATGTCTCCGCCACGCTGCGCCAAGGGTTGCTTTTGTACGAGGTGCGGCATGCCTTGGATAAACCCCAGCGCCCGATCGTCGGTGACCCTATTGAGAGAGACGAGATTGAAAAACGGGCCGGCAATCCACGGGAAATGCTCGAGTTTCTAAGACGGCGCACTGTCTCTTTGACCAGTCGGCGTTGATCTCCCTTGGGGCCAATCAAAAAGAGAGCGTTTCAGACAGGAGAGACTGTTAAGTGCCTACAACTATTGCCTATTGCGCCCTTCATATAACGTTTGGTTCATGGGCTTGGACGACATGCAATTTGTTCAGAATCGTGGTCTGCGCTTTTGCCGCAAACAGAGCTTCCAACGGAAAGTATAGCGACTGCGCAGAGCACGACCACTACAAGATACCTAGGTCATGCCCGGCCATATTTGACGACCCCTTTTCGGCCGATAGTGCGGAAATTTGGCACGCAGAGAAGGAGCGCCAAAAAACAGGTTTTGCTTTAGGTTTGAGCATGCTTGCAGCTCCAAAGGCTTCCAAATTTTGTCAAACCGATGCCTTTCCTATTGGCCTGAACGTAGGTTCTCATTCCAACCCATCTGGGATGGCGCCTGTCATGCGCCTTGGTGATCATGCAAATTCTATGTTAGGGAATGGCGCGCTCTGGTTCTTGAAGTGCAAAACAAATTAGAACGACGATTCCAACAAAGGGAGAAATTAAATGTTTGAAAACAAAAGAACTGTTCGTGCGCCTGATGGCCGTCTGATCACTATCGGTCAATCCGGAGTTTTTGCTCAGCCTGAAACCAATTCTGCACATCGCCAATCTGCGATCGCTGCCGAATACGTTGGCCACGGCGAGCCTTCGCAGGTCGGTGCCAAGATTGACCCCGGCCAGCATGGAGCCAAAATTGACCCGTCTCAGCTGGGCGCAAAGATTGATCCGGGCCAAATCGGGGCCAAGATCGATCCAGGCCAAATTGGCGCCAAGATTGACCCCGGCCAACACGGAGCCAAAATTGACCCGTCTCAGCTGGGTGCAAAGATTGATCCGGCCCAATTCGGGGCGAAAATTCAACCAACTGCTTAAAACCAGTCCAAACAACGTACTTGAATGTTGGCTCAAGCCTTTGAGCCAACATTCGTGTCGCGCAGTATGAATCGTCATTGCGCGTACTGATAGGTTGTTGCCAGTCGCGTGAGAACTTGGTTTGAAACAGTATTTTGATGGAACACATCGCATTCGCTCGCCCAAGCAGACGGTTGAGCTTTTGCGGGACCTGTTTCCGGTTTTTGGCATCACGCGTATCGCGAATGTCACGGGGCTTGATCGTGTTGGGCTACCGACAACCGTCGTATGCAGGCCCAACTCGCGATCAATGGCGGTTTCTCAAGGGAAGGGAGTGACATATGACGCTGCGGTCGCTTCTGCCGTGATGGAGTCCATCGAGATTTTCCACGCAGAACGCATTGTGGCTCCGGTCATACTCGCGAGCCTTGAAGATATCAGATACACACACAACGTTTTGCCCGTTGATCAGTTGCCGCTGAGCAATGAGATGGAATTTGATCCTTTCGCGCCGAACCTCTGGATTGAAACGCAACTGTTGGCGGGTTCCGGAAATGTGTGGGTTCCCTACGAATTGGTTCATACAAACTACACACGCCCTCTGCCACCCGGGAGCGGGTTTTTCCTGTCGAGTTCGAACGGTCTGGCCTCGGGTAACTCACTTTCCGAAGCAAAGTTGCACGGCTTGTGCGAGGTGATCGAACGGGATGCTGTTGCGCTATGGTCGCGTTTGCCGTGGCAAGAGCGTGATGCACGTCGAATTGATCAACGGACGATCGAAGATCACGGTTTGTGCCAGACCTTAAGCAAATTCAAGGACGCCGACATAAGCTTGGCGATTTGGGACGTGACGACGGAAATCGGCGTACCGGCTTACTTGGTATGGGCATGTGAAAACGGAAACGTGCCGATACTTCTCTCTCGCCCATCTGTCGGCGCAGGGTGTCACCCGTGTCGGCAGATCGCGCTCTCGCGCGCCCTGACAGAAGCTGCGCAGGAACGGCTGACATTGATCACGGGCGCGCGTGATGATCTGCACTCGGACTACTACTCTGAGATGGAGTTCCAAGAAACGATTGCCCGACCTGGGTGCCTGAGTTTTGACTCCAGGCAATCCTATGAAAGCAAATCTCCCGAAGGCGATCTTGTTTGGCTCAAATCGCGGTTGACTGCAGCTGGACTAGACGGTGCCTGCTTCATCGACATTACAGCCGACTATGTCTCCGATCACATCGCAGTTGTACGTGTGCTCGTCCCCGGGTTGGAGGGGCCACATGATGACCCACGCTACACGCCGGGCTCGCGTGCGCAAAACGCATCAGAGTTGATGCAATGACCGTTTTTGTTTTCTGCGGCCCCACCATTCACGAAAGTGAAGCCAAACAGATTTTAGCGGCTGAGTATCTGCCGCCGGCGGCTCAGGGGGATGTATTGAATGCGGTGTCGCGAAAGCCACGCGCCATAGGAATAATTGACGGCTATTTTCAGTTCACACCGTCTGTGTTGCACAAGGAAATACTCTGGGCGCTTGATCAGGGTGTGCATGTATTCGGCAGCTCCAGCATGGGCGCGTTGAGGGCAGCGGAGCTGCATAGTTTTGGCATGAAAGGGGTTGGTCGCATTTTTGAAGAATACCGCGACGGTCTTTTGACGCGAGACGACGAGGTTGCCTTGAATCACGGACCTGCCGAACTGAAATACCCGTCTCTATCAGAGCCGCTTGTAAACATCAGAGCAACGCTAGAGGTTGCTTCGGAAAACAAAGTCATTTCCCAAGAAACGGCCGATAAGCTCATGAATCTAATGGATCAAGAGTATTTCTCCAGCCGCTCATACAAACATATGCTGCGCCTAGGCGAACAGAACAATGTACAACCCGATGAATTGCTTCGGCTTGATCGATGGCTCGAGAACAATACGGTCAATCAGAAAAAAATAGATGCGATCGAAATGCTAAAGTCTATGAACGCATTTCTACGCGACACACCTGGTCCGTTCACTGCGCGCTTTCGGCTGGAGCGAACGTCGATATTTGATCAGCTCACATCATGATCGCCCGCCTCAAACCATCGCAACTCTACGCCAATGGTCCAGCTTACTTTGCGCTTGGCGTGTTTTTTATGTCTGCGATGGATGCGGTCGCCAAGGTGCTTTCCGAGACGTATTCCGGGCTTCAGATCATCTTGTTCGAAAGCACCTTTGGCCTTTTGTTTTTCCTTTTGTTCATTGCGCCTCGAAACTGGAGATCCTTGGCTTCACCAAGATGGCCGCTATTGATGGCCAGAGGGGTGCTGACCTTAGGCACAATGTACTTTTTCATTTCCGGTCTTCAAAACTTACCGCTTGCCGAAGTGACCATGATCTTCATGGTCGCGCCTATCTTTTCGATGGTCTTGTCTTCACTTGTCTTTCGGGAACATCCTGGGCTTCCCCAGTTACTTGCACTTGTTGCAGGCGCTATGGGCGCTTTACTTTTGATACGCCCACCGGGCCTAGGTCTTAACCCGGCAGCCTTTTTTCCATTGGCGGCCGCGTTGTGTAGCGCACTCGGCTTAATCACGGCGCGTGCCCTTTCAAGACGGGATACACCGGAAGCAATCGCCGGATATGAATATCTCATGGTCTTTGCTGCGGCCGCTATTTTGGTGCCCTATGGGAGCTACGTTCCGGGTTTTTCCGACCTCTGGCTCGTTGGCTTGTTGGGTGTTTGTGGCGCTTTGTGCGTGTATTTCAGAACATCGGCATGTTCCTTCTCGCCGATTAGTACGCTGGCCTCGATTGAGTATTCCGGAATGCTCTGGGCGGTCTTCTTCGGCTATTTGATTTGGAATACCTTGCCCGATTTGTGGGGCTGGATAGGCGCTGGTCTCATCACAATTGGCGGTCTTTTGGCCAACAAAACCAAAAAGAGCGCAACTCTTGTCTAAAGATACGATTTTTGGCGAAAGCCGCCTTTTCGTAAATGAACCAGGGCGGACATATACTAACCTGCCTGACCTTGTCCCATGGTGACAAGCGACTGGTAGGTCAGGCTTGCGACTTGCCCGTGTAGAAATCAGTCAATTCTTCCGCCAGCGATTTGTAGAGTTGGTGCACGTCTTCTATTCCCGGAACTTCAAGCTGATCGATCCTTTCCAAAAATGGGCAGTTCACAACGCTGATTGCCTGCCCTTCGTGGTCCAGCACAGGGTAGGCGAGGTTCGTCACCCCAACCGCTGTGGCTGATGGCATTTGCTCATAACCCCACTCGCGTATGCGGGCGACATGTTCCCTGAATTCAACGACATCCAATTCCGGCTCACCTTGCGCAAGCCTGTGATTGTCTAGCAGGTCCTCAAGGGCGGCGTCACTGCGAAACGCTGCAAGAACACGGCCGGTACCGGTATTCCCAAGGCCAATCACGGTTCCGACGCGCAATGCCAAACCCCAGTTCCCGGGAGAGGCAATCGAGGCGACAACAACTATGTCTCCATTGCTCTCCATACCCATATGGCAGGATTGCCAGGCCTTTCTCGTTACGGCCCGCATTTTGGGTGTCGCCATCTCAAGCAACCGCTCGACTGGAGGATACCTTTGTGAAATCGCAAACATTTTCAGGCTGAGTGAATAGAGATCATCGTCAGATGACCGGATCACATAACCGCGTCGCACCAGTGTGGACAGCATGCGGTAGATTTCGCTTTGGGACCGGTCCAGAGCGCGTGCAATGTCACCTTGCGCCAGCCCGTCGGCATGCAGCGATAGCAACTCGATGATGTCCAAACCCTTCTCTAGGGCAGGGGCACGATATTTCTCTGAAGTTGCCGACACGTATTCCTCCCAATTCGCGCTTGCGGGCGAATGCGTGGGCAAAGTGCATTGAATGAACGGTGGATGTCAACATTGATTTATATGTGAATAGGTGTTTTGTATACGAACAAAGTTGGCGCGCAAGAGCCGCCAAAAAAAGAACTCAGGGAGAAGCAAGTGATGAATTCGTTATGTAAAATTAGTAACTTGCTTGAAAGCTGCGCTGTTTTGCGTGCAGGGGCAACACATGCCGAATCGAACTGTGGATCGTTCGTCGGAGCTGCAGAAAATACACGGCTTTGCGTATGATCACGGGGCTCGAAGATATCTCCGATAGTGAGATTTGTATCAGCAGTCGGGTGGTCAACGACCTGCCTCCGCGTGAAAGTAACATCGCGATGATGTTCCAGAACGACGCGCTGTACCCATATATGACTGTGCGCGAGAATCTGGGCTTCACGCTGCAGATCGCCAAGCGCCCCGAGGCCGAAATTACCAAGGTCGTGACCGAGGTCGCGGCGATCCTTGAGCCGGACGAATTGATGGGCGACAAACCAGCGGAACTGACCGGTGGTCAGCGCCAGCGCGTCGCCAATACCATCGTCTACGTGACCCACGATCTGGTTGAGGCGATGACGCTGGACGACCACATCGTTCTGAAGGATGCGCTCACGGTCCCGGCCTCGGCACGCGATCATGTAAGCGCGGGACATGTGGTTCAATTCGGCTGCCGCGCCGACAATCTCACGCAAGTCGGCCACGCGGTCGAGGAAAAGGGCGCTTTGGTCGATCTGGAGCTCCCGGTTGCACTGGAAGAACCGTTGGGCATCGAAACCTTTATGTTTGCCGGGCTGGCGGGGGTCGAGGTTCAGGCCAAGACGTTCAATCCGCACCAGGTGGAGCAGGGTGAGACGCTGCCATTCCATCTGGTTCTCGACAAATGCCACGTCTGCGACGCGGCCACCGGCGAGGCGCTGAGAGGGTAAGCAACCATGGCCACCATCACCCATATCGAACTGCGCATGATCGACCTGATCCCAAAGGTGAAACGGGTCGATGCCATTCAGTCCTTTGTCAGTCAGGAAACGCCCATTGTGACCGTGACCGACAGCGACGGGGCAAAGGGTGTGGGCTATTGCTATACCATCGGCACCGGCGGCCCGTCGGTTATGGCACTGCTTGAAAAAACGCTGGCACCCGCTCTGATCGGGCGCGATGCGGACCGGATCGAAGGCATCTGGCGCGATCTGTTGTTCCTGACACATGCGACGGCGGTGGGGGCGATCACTTCGCTTGCTTTGGCCGCGATTGATACAGCTCTTTGGGATTTGCGCTGCCGCAAACAAGGGCTGCCGCTGTGGAAAGCCGCGGGGGGATCGCGGGATCGCGTCCCGCTCTATTCGACCGAGGGCGGTTGGCTGCATCTGGACACACAGGCCTTGGTCGATGACGCGCTGTCGATGCAGGGGCAGGGGTTCCGTGGCTCGAAAATCAAGATCGGGCGCGACCAACTAAGCGAGGATGCTGCCCGTTTGGCTGCGGTGCGTGAAGCGGTTGGGCCGGGATATGAAATCCTAACCGATGGCAATCAGGGCTTTACCCTGTCCGAAGCGATCCGCCGAGCTCAGGTTTTGGAAGACTATAGTATCGCCTGGTTCGAGGAGCCTCTACCCGCGGATGACGTCGCAGGCCATGCCGAACTGTCGCAACGGACCTCGGTGCCGATAGCCGTCGGCGAAAGCATATACTCGCTGAGCCAGTTCAAGGACTATTTACACGCGGGTGCGGCCAGTATTGTGCAGGTTGATGTGGCGCGGATCGGAGGCATTACCCCATGGTTGAAAGTGGCGCATCTGGCCGAGGCGTATAACGTCATGGTCTGCCCGCATTTTTTGATGGAACTGCATCTGCCACTGGTCTGTGCGATACCAAATGCAAAATGGCTGGAATACATCCCACAACTCGACAGCGTTACGACGGACGCGATACGCATTGAGGATGGGCTTGCCTTTCCGTCAGATGTGCCCGGGCTTGGTATCGCGTGGGACTGGCAGGCAATCACTGCCCAGTCCACGCCGATGGAGATCAGGGAGGGCGCATGATGCAAGGTATGGCCATGGTGATCGCAGCGAAGCCCAAAAAGCTATACGAATACAAGCGTCTGCACGCTGCCTTCTGGCCGGATGTGCTGGCTCAGATCGCCAAAAGCAATATCCGCAACTACACGATCATTTTGCGTCAACCCGAGAACCTGCTGTTTGGGGACTGGGAATATCACGACACCGATTTCAAAGGGGATATGGCCGTATGGCGCAAGACCCCAAAACGCGGGAATGGTGGAGTTTCACCGACCCTTGCCAAAACCCTCTGCCCAGCCGCGCCGAAGGCGAGCAATGGGCGCCCATGATTGAAGTATTCCATACGGATTGAGGACGACATGACCAAACCACAGGGCCGTCTGGCCGGAAAGAAAGCACTGATAACCGCAACAGGGCAGGGCATTGGACGCGCCAGCGTCGAAAAATACGTGGCCGAAGGCGCGCAGGTGATTGCCTGCGACATCAACGATGCAACTCTTGCGGAACTGGCTGCGATCGAGGGTGTGACGGCTCTGAAGCTGGACGTCACCGATGCAGACGCTGTGGCTGAGGCCGTCAAAACCGCCGGAGCGCTGGACGTTTTGTTCAACTGTGCAGGGTTCGTTGGCGCTGGTTCGATCCTTGAATGCGACGACGACCAGTGGGATTTCAGTTTTGATCTGAACGTCAAGGCGATGTACCGGCTAGCCAAGCTGGTTCTGCCCGTCATGTTGGAGAATGGCGGTGGTTCGATCATCAACATGTCTTCGGTCGCGTCGTCGATCAAAGGCGTGCCGAACCGCTTCTCGTATTGTGCGTCCAAAGCGGCCGTGATTGGCCTGACGAAATCCATCGCCGCTGACTTCATAACGCGGGGCATCCGCTGCAACGCGATCTGCCCCGGCACGGTCGACAGCCCCAGTCTGCACGACCGCCTACGCGCCACCGGCGACTACGAGCAAGCGATGAAAGACTTCATCGCGCGCCAGCCCATGGGCCGCATTGGTCACGCAGACGAGGTCGCCGCCTTGGCCGTCTATCTGGGCAGCGACGAGACCGCATTCACCACCGGACAGACCTTCGCCATCGATGGCGGCTGGACCGTTTGATCAGGGAGATTTGAGATGAAACTGCTGCGTTACGGTCCGGTTGGACAAGAAAAACCCGGTCTTATGGATGAAAATGGCGTGATCCGCGATTTGTCGGGTGTCATTGACGATATCGCGGGCGACGCGTTGTCGGATGCCGGGCTTGATGCTTTGCGCGCGTTGAATGTGGATGCTCTGCCCGAGGTCGAAGGTACCCCCCGTATCGGCGCCTGCGTCGGTCAGGTGGGTAAGTTCATCTGCATCGGCCTGAACTATGCCGACCACGCCGCCGAAAGCGGCATGGCCCTGCCCGAGGAGCCGGTGATCTTTTTCAAGGCCACCTCAGCCATCATTGGGCCAGACGACATGGTCGAAATCCCGCGCGGATCGGTCAAAACCGATTGGGAAGTCGAACTGGGCGTGGTGATCGGCAAACACACCAAATACGTCTCCGTCGAGGAGGCGCTGGACCACGTCGCGGGCTATTGCGTGGTCAACGACCTGTCCGAGCGTGATTTTCAACTTCACCGCTCGGGCCAGTGGGTCAAGGGCAAGTCCGCCGACACGTTTGGCCCTATCGGCCCATGGCTGGTGACGCGGGATGAGATCTCGGACCCGCAAAACCTGCCGATGTATCTTGAGGTGAACGGGCATCGCTATCAGGACGGCTCGACCAAGACGATGCATTTCGACGTAGCAACGGTGATCTCGCATCTGTCGCAATTCATGTCACTGCAGCCGGGCGATGTGATCTCAACCGGGACACCTCCCGGCGTGGGTATGGGGCAGGACCCGCAGACCTACCTCAAGCCCGGCGACCGGATGGAGCTGGGAATCGACGGGTTGGGCGTTCAGCGCCAAACCGTTGAGGCCAGCAAGTGACCCGGATAACCGGCATTCGAACCGAGGATCTGAGGTTCCCGACCTCGGACAGTCTGGACGGGTCGGATGCGATGAACCCCGACCCCGACTACTCGGCGGCTTATGTGGTGCTGGAAACTGACGGCGCGCATGAGGGCCACGGGCTGACCTTCACCATTGGCCGCGGCAATGAGATCTGTGCGGCCGCGATCCAAGCCCTCGGTGCGTTGGTCAAAGGGCTGGAGCTGGACTGGATCACCGACGATATGGGTCGGTTCTGGCGTCATATCACCGGCGACAGCCAACTGCGTTGGATTGGTCCCGACAAGGGGGCGATCCACCTAGCGACCGGCGCGGTAGTGAACGCCGCGTGGGATCTGTGGGCCAAAGAGGCCGGCAAACCCGTCTGGCAATTGGTCAGCGGAATGACCTCCGAAGAGATCGTGCGCCTGATCGACTTCCGCTATGTGACCGATGCGATCACCCCGGATGAGGCGTTAGCGATGCTCCGCGCCGCTGAACCGGGCAAAGCGGAGCGCATCGCTAAACTGAAGACCGAGGGCTATCCCTGCTACACGACCTCGGCGGGCTGGCTGGGCTATCCCGACGACAAGCTGCGCCGCCTTTGCCATGAGGCCAAGGAGGCGGGCTTTACTCATACCAAGTTCAAAGTTGGCCGCGATCTGGATGACGACATTCGCCGCCTGACCATCGCACGTGAAGTACTGGGCGAAGACATGAACATCATGATCGACGCCAATCAGGTGTGGGAGGTCGATCAGGCGATCGACTGGGTCAAAGCGCTGTCCTTTGCGCGACCCTTCTTCATCGAAGAACCCACAAGCCCTGATGACGTGTTTGGCCACAAGGCGATCCGCGAGGGCGTCGCACCGGTCAAAGTAGCGACGGGCGAGATGTGCCAGAACCGGATCATGTTCAAGCAGTTCATCAAGGAAGGCGCGATCGACATCGTTCAGATCGACAGCTGCCGGATGGGTGGGCTGAACGAGGTGCTCGCGGTCATGCTGATGGCGGCGAAATACGATCTGCCGGTTTGGCCCCATGCCGGAGGCGTGGGCCTGTGCGAATACGTCCAGCATATGTCGATGATCGACTATGTCGCGATCTCGGGCGAGAAGGACAGCAAGCGGATCGAGTATGTCGATCACCTGCATGAGCACTTTATCAACCCCTGCGTGGTGAAGAACGGCGCCTATATGGCGCCGACGCGGCCCGGGTTCTCGATCGAGATAAAACCCGACAGCATCAGAGATTTCCGGTTTCTGCCCCCAATGGCAGCGGAAAAAACCCCTGTTGCCTGACCCTAGTAGCCACAATGGTCGGGCTGCGCTTTGCCCACTCTGAAGAAGATACAAAACGTTCTACTTTGGGAATACGGCCTTTGAGGCCGCCTGTTTGTTTTGCTTGCTGCAACCGAGGCTCTGGCGCAACGCCGGATTACTGCAAGAATCTTTGACCCGCCATGCGCTATACATGACATCATCCAAATATTGGCTCAAGTTTTCGAACCATACCATGACGCATGGCCAGCTGATTCGTCATGCGGGCTAAGAAAATATGTATATCTGCGAACTGACCGAGACTCCTCGACAGGTTTGACTAAGTGACATCTAACGTGTTTTTCGCGCACGGCTTTTGCAAAATTGGGGCAAGCCGCAGTTACCCCGACGTTGCATTGTTTGATCGGAAAAACGGCATCCTCTCATGCGGCCACGAACATATCCTTGTACTGGTCACGTAGGATGTTCTTTTGAACCTTGCCCATGGTGTTGCGGGGAAGTTCATCCATCAGGATCAACTTGCGGGGGTGTTTGAACCGCGCGAGGCTGTTGCATACCGCAGCCTGCATCTGTTCAAGGTTTGGGGTCTCGCCCGGTTCCGCGACAATCACACCAAGAACCGTTTCTCCGAAGTCTGGGTGGGGTACGCCAACGACGGCGCTTTCCAGCACGCCGGGTTGGTCATCGAGCACCAGTTCAATCTCCTTGGGGTAGATATTATAGCCACCTGAGATGATCAGGTCTTTGTTTCGGCCTACGATCTGGACATAGCCCTCTTCATCGATCCGGCCCAGATCGCCGGTGATGAAAAAGCCGTTCTCCCGTAGCTCGGCCGCGGTTTTTTCAGGCATTTGCCAATAGCCCTGGAATACGTTTGGTCCGCGCACCTCGATCTCTCCAATCTCGCCATTGGGCAGGGCGTTGCCATCAGAGTCGCAGATTTTCAGCTCAACCCCGGGCAGAGGGACCCCGACGGTGCCTGCGCGACGCTCCCCTTCATAGGGGTTTGATGTATTCATGTTGGTTTCGGTCATGCCGTAGCGTTCGAGTATGCGGTGTCCGGTGCGCTGTTCGAACTGCACATGCGTTTCCGCCAGCAAGGGCGCGGAACCGGAAACAAAAAGGCGCATGTGTTCGGCCAGTTCCCTTGTGAACCGATCGTCATCCAACAGGCGGGTGTAGAAAGTGGGCACGCCCATCATTGTCGTGGCCTGAGGCATCTGACGGACAACCTCGTCCAGATCGAACTTAGGCATGAAAATAATGCTACTGCCCGCAGCCAGTGACACGTTAGTTGCCACAAACAGTCCGTGAGTGTGAAAGATCGGCAGCGCGTGCAGCAGCACGTCGTCGGATGTGAAACGCCATTCTTCGACGAGCGTTTCGGCATTCGACAACAGGTTGTTCTGGGTCAACATCGCGCCTTTGGACCGGCCCGTGGTGCCCGATGTGTAAAGAAACGCCGCCAAATCCTCGCCGTCCCGATCGACTGTGTCGAAACTGATAGGCATAGCCGATGCCTTTTCCATCAGGCTACCGCTGCCATCCGCGTTCAGGGTCTCTACGCGCGCGCTCAGTTGCGCGCCAATGGGGGCAAGTTTCTCTTCACTTTTGGCGTCACAGACAATCAGCGAGGCACCGCTGTTTTCAATAAAGTAGGTCAGCTCATCGACGGTATAGGCGGTATTCAAGGGTAAAAACACCAGGCCGGCCTGCGCGCAAGCGGCATAGAGGGCCAGCGCTTCTGCTGATTTCTCGATCTGCGCCGCAACCCGGTCGCCGGGCTTTAGGCCTAACTGTGTGGTCAGATGGGCGATCTGCGCTGCGGTGCTTAAAAAGTCCTGATGCGTTATCAGCGAACCGTCGAGCAGATGCAAAAAAGGTGTGTCTTTGCCGGCGTGAGCGCCGAACAAACCGTCATAGAGAGGATTGGCCATAGGGATTACCTTTCCTGTGTCGATGTGAGAGAGGCGGACGCGGCAAGCGATTTGACCTCGGTCGAGGCGATCACCTCGCGGGTATTCGCAAATTGCTCGTGGTTCTGCGCCACGCGGCTGAGGTCATAAAGATAGTTGACCATGGTGCCGCCGGACTGTGCCCGGCCCTTGTCCGAGGTATCGGCATCCGCATGAACCGCATGAACCAGCGCACCGTTGCCAAGATGGAACCGCGCCACCGGGTCGAAAGGCATGTTGCCCCGGCCTTCGGCGTTCAGCAGGTAATGCGCCGCCAGCGCCTTCATCTGATCGGGCCTTTCGATGTCCCATTCAATTTTTTCCTGCGTCAGCCACTTGCTCAGGCCAGGAATGGGCGACAGGGTGACAAAGGTCTTCAGCCCCGACAATTCTGCCGCCAGATCCGAGGCCACCTGCTTGATCAGCGAGTTGCCGAACGAGATGCTGGCCAACCCGGCCTGACAATTCGAGATCGAGTAGAACACAGCCGTATCCGCCTGATCCTGCGGCAGCGGATCGCGGTCTTCGGCGAGCAGCGCCTGAACCGAGCCCGGGATGCCTTGGTTCAGCGCCACTTCGACAAAGATCAATGGCTCGTCGGGCATTGCGGGGTGGAAGAAAGCAAAGCAGCGTCGGTCGGTTGGCTCGAGCCTGCGGCGCAGATCATCCCAGCTGTCGATGGCGTGGACCGCCTCATAAGCGATGATCTTTTCCAAAATATGCGCCGGGCTTTCCCAGTTGATCGGGCGCAGCACCAGAAAGCCACGGTTGAACCAGCTGGCGAATAGATGCCTGAAATCCAGATCCAGCGCCTGCAACTCGGGCTCCTTGCCGCCCAACCGCAGCAGGTCGGCGCGCATCTGAACCAGCGCGCCGGTGGCACCGGGCACCCGGTTCAATCGGCGGATCAATTCCTGCCGGGCCGGTTCCACCGCAGCTGCGAAGCTGCGATAGGTGGCTTTCGAGGGATCGCGTTCGTATTCATCCAGTGACGAGCGCACCGCCTCGGGGTCGATATTCATGGCGGTGGCGAGATAGCGGAAGCACTCCAGCTTGTCGTCATCGCTCAGCGTATCGAACCGATTCAAGATTTCCTCGGCCAGCGCCAGCCCCGAGGTCTCGCCCGCTGACCCGACCAGCGCATCGGCCAGTTCGGTCAGCGGGCGGCCGTCTAGGGCCGCCGCGCCCGAGCGGCGATAACGCCGCTCGAACACGGTGGACAGAAGATCCGCTAGCAGGGTCATACCGCCGCTCCCATCACGAGGTCAGGCAGCCAGGTGGCCAGACCGGGGAACAGGCAGAGCAGGACAATCGCAATTACCATGCAGGCTACGAAGGGGAGGGAGCCTGTCAGGATGGTCTTCAGCGAGATGTCGGGCGCGATGCCGTTGATCACATAGAGGTTAAGGCCGACAGGGGGCGAGATCAGGCCAATCTCCATGTTGATGGTCAGTACAACCGCAAACCAGATCGGGTCGAAGCCAGCTGTGGTGATGATCGGCAGCAAAATCGGTGCCGCCATCAGAATTACAGCCACGGGCGGCAGGAAGAACCCGGCGATCAGCAGGAACACGTTGACCGCACCCATCAGAACCCAACGGTTCACATCCAGTGTACCGATCCATTCGGCAATCGCCTGTGTGATGAACAGCGAGCTGAGCATGTACGAGAACACACCGGCAGCGGCGATGATGAAGAGGATCATCACGCTTTCCTTGGTGCTGTCGCGCAGCACGACCCAGATGTCCTTGGGGTTCCACAGCTTGTATATGACCATTGCGATCAGCAGGCAGAGCAGGGCGCCAACGGCAGCCGTTTCCGATGGCGTGGCGATACCGCCATACATGGCGTACAGCACACCTAGAATGATGCCGAGGAAGGGTAGAACCCGCGGCAAGATCTCGAAGCGTTCACCCCAGGTGTAGCTTCCAGACCCCAGACGGGTGGCGTCACCGGATTTCCAGGTCGAATAAAGCGACCAGGCCATGAACAGACCAACCAGCATCAGGCCGGGGATCACGCCGGCCAAAAACAGGCGACCAATCGAGGTCTCGGTGGCGATGCCGTAGACGATCATGGTGACCGAGGGCGGGATCAAGATGCCAAGCGTACCACCTGCGGCGATGGAACCTGCGGCAACGCCGTCGGGATAGCCGCGCTTGCGCATCTCAGGGATGCCCATCTTACCAATTGCGGCACAGGTTGCGGGTGACGATCCGGACATGGCCGCGAACAAAGCGCAGGCGCCAAGGTTGGATACGACCAACCCTCCGGGTACACGGGTCAGCCAGCGTTCCAAGGCTTCGTACAAGTCGGCTCCGGCCCTCGTCGACGCGATGGACGCCCCCATGATGATGAACATCGGGATCGACAGAAGGGCAAAGTTATCCAGCTTTCCGAACAGAATCTCGGGCATAAGTTCCAGCGAACGCGGGCCGTCGAAGACAATCAGAAACCCGGCTGAAACTATCAGCAAACCGATGGCGACCGACACGCCCGAAAACAGAACAAGGATGGTGGCGATGGCGACAATGGCGCCGAGCAGAAGGGGGTCCATTGGCTTTACTCCAGACCAAAGGGTTTATCGATGCCAAGCAGGACGGCGACGAGGTCAGCGATTAGCTGAAGCAGCAGCAGTCCAAAGCCGACCGGGATAGACAGGTAAGGAATCCACAGCCGCACACCCCATACGGTGTCGGATTTCCAGCCACGCTCCCATGCGAAGTGCCAATACTCGTAGCCGTAGAACAGCATGACCGAGACGATGGCGATGGACAGGGCCGAGGTCAGGATCGCCATAAAATAGCGGGGGCGCGGGGCCAACGAGATCGGGATCAGGTCGACATTCACATGCCCGCGCAGGCGTTGCACATAAGGTAGACCGACGAGGGTGGCGGCGATGACAAGATAGATGACCGCTTCGGTTTGCCAGATGGTCGAGCCATTCAGGACAAAACGCACGACGATCATTTGGCAAGTGATGGCGACGGCAGCAACGATCATGGCTGCGGAACACCATCCGGCCAGTGTTGAAAGCGCAGCGACAAGGCGAAGGAAAGGATTGTTCCCGGTATGGGAAGCAACGGCAGAGCTATGGCCAGCCATTTGCGTCTCCTGATAATTGAGATGCAATTAAGTCTGAAGATCAGAACTGAGATCGGTGCCGGGCGGCGGAAGGGCCGCCCAGGCGAGAAAGGGTCACTCGACCGCCAGAGCCTTGTCCAGCAGCTCCTGCCCGTCCGGGACTTCTTCCACGAACGCCTTATAGGATGTTTCCTGCGCCAGAGCGCGCCATGCTTCGAAGTCTTCGGCGCTCATTTCGGCGATCTCGACGCCCGCTTCGGCGAAGACTTTGGCCGAGTTTGCGTCCTGCTTCTTGGCTTCTTCCAGATAGTAAGTCTGTGCCTTTTCAGACGCGGCAAGCAATGCAGCTTGCTGATCTTCATTCAGCCCGTCGAAGGTGGATTTGTTCATCAGCAATGGCTGGTACATGAACCACAGGGCAACGTCGCCCGCTGGCGTATAGCAGCTGACCTGTTCGTAGATGCGATAGCTAACAAATGACGATGACGAAGTGTTGGCCGCCTGCAAAACACCGGTCTGCATCGCGTTGTAGATCTCCGATGACGCCATCGAGGCGATCGAAGCATCGGCCCCGGCCAGCATTTGCTCAAAGGATTTACCTGCTGCACGGGTCTGCAAGCCGGCGATGTCTTCGGGCTTGGTGATGCACTTGTCCTTTCCGGCAAAGCCACCGGCCAGATAGCCATGGACCAGAACCATCACGTCATCCTCGGCCATCTTCTCTTCCAACGCTTCCATGAAAGGAGAGTCGGAGAGACGCGCTGCGTGATCGTGGTTTTTCACCAGACCAGGCATTAAAGTCAGGTTATAGGCGGGCTGCTGACCACCGGCATAGCTGAGCGGCAGAACTGTCATGTCCAGCTGACCTCGGCTGAGCGGCTTGTACTGCTCGCGCGGTTTGAACAGCGATTTTGAGCCGAAAATCTTAATCTCCAGATCAACATCGGCGGCGGCAACCTCATCGGCCACGATCTGGGCGACCTGGTGACGGATGTCCTTGTTGGACCACTGGTGCGATAGGCGCAGCTCTTTTGCGGATACAAGCGAGCCGGCGGATACAAGCGCTGCTACAGCAACGGCTGTCTTAAAAATGGTTTTCATTATTTCCTCCCTGGTTCGACCCGGCGTACCGGGGTCAGGGTATGCTTAAGCCGGTTCTGTTTTTTAGTCAACGTTTTTGTATACAAGATCATTGCTCTTGAATTTTTCGTAGATTGAGTCCTATACATAATCCTATGGACCTACGACTTGCCGATAATATCGCCCAGGAACTGGAAGAGTTGATCTTTGACGGTACATTCTCAGATGGCGACCGTCTGGATGAGGTCAAATTGGCCGAAAAGTTTGGAGTCTCGAGAACGCCACTTAGAGAAGCATTTCAACGACTTGCGCTGTCGGGCTTGGTCGATCTCATTCCACGCCGTGGTGCTTTTGTGCGACAGCCGGGTCCGGTCGAACTGATGGAGATGTTCGAGGTCATGGCCGAGCTCGAAGCTGTCTGCGGCCGACTTGCCGCCATGCGTATATCCGAGGACGCCCTGAAAGATCTGACGGACGCCAACACGAGATGTCAGCAGGCCGTCGATGCTGGTGATCCAGACACGTACTACCTCGAAAACGAACGGTTTCATCGCATTATCTACAAGCAGTCCGGGAATTCGTTTCTGGAACAGGAGGCCTCCAAGCTGCATCGGCGCCTTAAACCTTTCCGGCGGCAACAGCTTCGATTTCGTGGCCGTATGACGCAGTCGATGTCCGAACATCAGGACATCGTTCGCGCACTTGAGGACGGCTTGGCAGACGATACCGCCAATGCACTCCGCTCCCATGTCGCCGTGCAAGGCGAGAAGTTCCACAACCTGATGGCATCGCTTAAAAACACTGCTGAGCGATAAGCGGGCGGGGATTCACCACCTGCAACCACTCAACCTAGTTCAGTTCCGGCGTAGGCGAATGCTTGGCAATGCCATGTGACACGTTTCATCGGTCAGAACGCGGTTGCTCTCCTCACATTCAAAATATCGCATTGAACAACAACACGGTTCTGGCACAATTGCTGCGGCAGTCAAAATGGTAGGGTTATCGGCTATGCAATACTCATGGATTGATAAGTTCAAAGGTCTCAACCGCCTACCGGATACTGTACGTGCTGATCTGATCAGCGGTAGCCAGATCGTCAACGTTCCCGCTGGCACCCAGATATTCGCGCCAGGCCAAACGGCTGACAATCTATTGCTTCTTTTGGAGGGAACCGTCCGGGTTCAGCAGAAATCTGAGACCGGGCGCGAGGTGTTCCTCTACCGTGTTCACGCCGGTGAAAGCTGTGTGCTGACCACGGCGTGTATGCTGGCTTTTGAAGACTATTCCGCCGACGGCATTGCCGAGACAGACGTTTCAGCGGTGGCTATCCCGCGACAAACGTTCGACGATCTGGTTGCGAAATCCCCTGTGTTTCGCGAGTTCGTCTTTTCAGCTTACTCACGCCGGATCACCGATCTCTTTACTTTGATCGACGATATCGTGTTCAAGCGTATGGACGTACGGCTGGCTTCTCGGCTGCTAGAGCTGGCAGGGCAAGGCGCGACCGTACACGCAACGCATGCCGTGTTGGGTACAGAGCTGGGCACGGCGCGCGAAGTGATCTCGCGTACTTTGGCGGAATTCCAACGCCGTGGCTGGGTGGAACAGTCGCGTGGCGAAGTCTGCCTGACCGACCGTGAGGGGCTAGAACGCTTGGCAAGATCGGCGACGCCCGAGGTCTGACTTCAAACTTTGAATTTGTTTGGTTCGTTTGGTGACCATGTCACCAAAGCTGTGATCCGCGCTGTGCAAGTGTCAACTCACTGATTCCCGACGGAGTGTGACATGACCACAAATATGGGCAAACTTGACCGCGCATTGCGCATTCTGATTGCTGCGATGCTTCTATACATGGCTTTGGGCACGAGCGTGCTGGGGGCTGGACTCCTGTTCTGGCTGGCATTGATCGTGGCGGGTGTGTTCACCCTCACGGCCTTTGTCGGCAACTGCCCACTTTACCGCATCGTTGGCCTCAAGACATGTCAGGGCTGCTGATGATCGAGACAGCATTTACCCCTTGGGCGTCGCTGACGGGCGGCGTTCTGATTGGTGTGGCCTCGGTTCTGCTGATGTTGCTGTTGGGGCGCGTGATGGGGGCAACCGGAGTTTTGGCCGGCCTGTTGCGGCCTGCATCGTCCAGTGATTTTACTTGGCGCGCTGCGTTGTTGGCTGGCATGGCAACCGGCCCCTTGGTGGTGTGGGTAGTGTCTGGGCAGATGCCTCAGGTACAGGTGCCGGTCTCCACTGCCGCGTTTGTTCTGGGCGGTGTGATTGTCGGTGTCGGTGTGACCCTGGGCGGCGGCTGCACCTCGGGCCACGGTGTGTGTGGAATGGCGAGACTAAGCGTTCGCTCGATCACAGCCACAGCAACGTTCATGCTGTTCGCCTTTGCCACCGTTTTCGTCACACGCCACGTTTTCGGAGGATAAAGCGTGAAACTCATCTCAACCTATTTGATCGGTCTGGTCTTTGGTGTTGGAATCTCGCTTTCCGGCATGGCGAACCCAGCCAAGGTGCTGAATTTCTTCGACCTGTTTGGTGCCTGGGACCCGTCCCTGATCTTTGTCATGGGAGGTGCACTGATAACCACCTTTGTCGGCTACAAGATGGTCTTCGGCCGCGCCGCACCCGTGCTTGAACCTGCGTTTCATTTGCCATCGGCGCGAAAGATCGACGTCAAGCTCGTCGGTGGGTCCGCCTTGTTCGGCATCGGTTGGGGCATCGCCGGATTCTGCCCCGGCGGCGCATTGCCCGCACTGGGCACGGGCCGATGGGAGGTCTTTGCTTTCGTCGGTGCCTTGATTGTGGGCATTTCCCTCGCCAAGGGCCTGCAGGCGGCGCTGGCTCCTGATTTGCAAACAGATACCTGAATTGAGAACCGGAGGAGACAAGATATGGCCACTTACCCCGTAAACATGGCGATCAAGCCAGACGTATTTGCGTTCTTTGACGCTGCAACGAACACGATCAGCTACATCGTGAAAGACCCGGATTCGAGCGCTTGCGCGATCGTCGACAGTGTCATGGGTATCGACTACGCGGCCGGGCGTATCACTTTCGACCACGCGGATGAACTGATCCGAACTGTGATCGACAGGTGCCTTCAGCTGGAGTGGATTATCGAAACCCATGTGCATGCCGATCATCTGTCCGCCGCGCCGTATATTCAGGAAAAACTCGGTGGCAAGATCGGGGTCGGCTCCAAAATCACCATAGTGCAGGACACGTTCGGCAAGGTCTTTAACGAAGGAACCGAGTTCCAACGAGACGGCTCGCAATTCGATACGCTGTTCGAAGATGGCGACACCTATATGATTGGGAATATGCAGGCCTGCGCCATGTACACACCCGGACACACGCCAGCCTGTATGGTTCATGTCATGGGAGATGCGGCCTTTGTTGGGGATACGCTTTTCATGCCCGATGGCGGCTCCGCCCGGGCCGATTTTCCGGGCGGCGACGCGGGCGTTCTGTACGACTCGATCCAGAAAGTTCTGGCATTGCCGGATGAGACGCGTCTGTTCATGTGCCACGACTATGGGCCGAACGGGCGCGATATTGCCTGGGAAACCAGCGTAGCCGAGGAAAAGGCCCACAATATCCATGTTGGCGGCGGCAAGACAAAGGAAGAATTCGTCAAGTTCCGCACCGAACGTGATGCAACGCTGGCGATGCCAAACCTCATTATCCCTTCACTGCAGGTCAACATGAGAGCAGGCGTTGTGCCCAAGGATCCCGACGGCAACTCGATGCTCAAAGTGCCTGTAAACGCCCTCTAAAGGGCCAGAAGGAGAGCAGAGATGGAGTTTCGCACGATATCACCCAAATTCACCGCCAGCCCTCAGATCTCGGTCGAGGATGTCGGGACAATCGCTGCGCAAGGTTTCCGCGCGATCATCTGCAATCGGCCGGATGGCGAAGGGGTGGATCAGCCCTCGTTCAAGGAAATCGCCGCCGCTGCCAAGGCCGCAGGGATCGAGGCCCGCTATGTTCCCGTGCAATCAGGCATGGTGAAAGATCAGGATGTCGAGGCGTTTGGCGCAGCGCTTGAGGACCTGCAACGCCCGGTGTTTGCATATTGTCGCACCGGGACTCGCTCGGCCACGCTATGGTCTTTTCATGAGGCTATGAAACGGCCGATTGCCGAAATCCTGACAGCCACCAAGGCAGCGGGCTACGACATGAACGGCGTGGCCCGCCGGATCGCAAATGGCGGCAAGACCCCAACAGATACGGGCGACGCCCATTTTCAGGTTGTTATTGTCGGCGCGGGGGCAGGGGGGATCTCGGTCGCTGCCAGTCTGAAATCGAGGCAACCCGGTCTGGATATTGCTGTCATTGATCCGGCAGATGTTCACTACTACCAGCCCGGTTGGACCATGGTGGGCGGCGGTATCTTTGATGCCCAGACGACGGCCAAGACCATGGGCAGTCTGATCCCCAAAGGCGTGCATTGGATCAAGGCGGCCGTCGCCGCGTTTGAGCCGGAAAGCAACGCCGTCGTTTTGGATGGTTGCCGAGTGGTGAAATACGACCGACTTGTCGTCTGCCCGGGTCTGAAGCTGGATTGGGGCAAGGTCGAGGGGCTAGAGGAAACTCTTGGCCGCAACGGTGTAACCTCGAACTATCGCTATGATCTTGCACCATATACGTGGCAGTTGGTGCGTGAGATGCAAAAGGGCAGGGCAATTTTTACCCAGCCACCGATGCCAATCAAATGTGCCGGTGCGCCGCAAAAGGCCATGTACCTGTCCGGCGATGCGTGGTCTCGGCGGGGCGTATTGAGTAACATTGACATCCAATTCATGAACGCGGGCGGAGTGCTATTCGGCGTCAAAGACTACGTCCCGGCGCTGGAGCGCTATGTAGAAAAATACGACGCTTCGTTGAACTTCTTCCACAACCTCGTTGCAATCGACGGTCCCGCAAAGACGGCGGTGTTCGAGGTGACCCAACCAGATAGTGAACAGGGCAAGGTCGAAGTGTCCTTCGACTTGATCCATGTCTGCCCACCGCAGACCGCGCCAGATTTCGTGCGGGTGTCGCCGCTTGCGGATGCCGCGGGGTGGGTCGATGTCGATCAGGCCACGCTTAGGCACAAGAGCTATGACAATATATGGTCCTTGGGTGATGTAATGAATGCACCGAATGCCAAAACAGCGGCGGCAGCACGCAAGCAGGCGCCAACCGTGGCCGACAACATCGTGGCTGACATCGTAGGTCGGTCTGCCACGGCGCAATATGACGGTTATGGCTCGTGCCCGCTGACCGTCGAACGCGGCAAGATCGTATTGGCCGAGTTTGGCTATGGTGGAGCTCTCAAGCCCAGTTTTCCGCGTTTTCTTATAGATGGCACGAAACCCAGTCGTTTGGCGTGGTTTCTAAAGGAAAGCCTGCTGCCGCCGATCTATTGGAAGGCAATGCTACGCGGCAAGGAATGGATGGCGCGGCCTGAAAAGCTGAACGTGGCCCCGGAATAGCCCTACGCATCGGAAGACCTCAGATGATCAACCATCTTCGCCGGTTTGTCCCTGTTCTGGAATGGGGTCAAGGTTATACGCGCGGCACATTTTCCAACGACCTGATTGCAGCCTTGATCGTGACGATCATGCTGATCCCGCAATCGCTTGCTTACGCTCTGTTGGCGGGATTGCCTCCCGAGGCCGGCATCTACGCGTCGATTGTTCCGATTGTGCTTTATGCGATCTTCGGCACAAGCCGCGCGCTGGCGGTCGGGCCGGTGGCCGTTGTGTCGCTTTTGACCGCCACCGCGATCGGGCAGGTGGCCGAGCAGGGCACAGCAGGCTATGCCGTCGCAGCGCTGACCTTGGCCTTTCTGTCTGGCGCGTTTCTGGTGCTTATGGGCTTGATGCGGTTGGGGTTCATGGCCAATTTCCTCAGCCACCCAGTGATTGCCGGGTTTATCACAGCCTCCGGCGTTTTGATTGCGACCAGTCAGCTCAGGCACATTCTGGGTGTCGATGCGCATGGGCACACACTGCCTGAAATGATCGGATCAATCCTTGCGCATTTACCCGAGACAAATTGGGGGACGCTGGCAATCGGCAGCCTTGCCACCGGCTTTTTGTTCTGGGTGCGCAAGCACCTCAAACATTTTCTTGGGTTCTTGGGGGCAGGGCCGGTTCTTGCCAACATTCTGACGAAAGCCGGGCCTGTCGCCGCCGTGGTCGCCACAACTGTTACCGTCTGGGCTTTGGGTCTGAATGCTCAAGGGGTGCAGATTGTAGGGACGGTGCCACAGGGCTTGCCTCCGTTCACAATGCCTGACCTTTCCCTTGATCTTGTAGGAGAGCTGATCGCTCCTGCGGTTCTGATTTCGATCATCGGATTTGTTGAAAGTGTCTCGGTCGCGCAGACACTGGCCGCAAAGAAACGCCAGCGGATTGATCCGGATCAGGAGTTGATCGGTTTGGGCGCAGCCAATCTGGGGGCAGCGTTTACTGGGGGCTATCCGGTTACGGGTGGGTTTGCGCGTTCGGTTGTCAATTTTGATGCCGGAGCGGAAACACCGGCTGCCGGTGCATTCACTGCCGTAGGGCTAGCCATCGCCGCCTTTGCACTGACCCCGTTAGTCTACTTCCTGCCCAAGGCCACTTTGGCCGCGACGATCATTGTTGCCGTCCTAAGTCTTGTGGATTTTTCAGTTCTGAAAAAGACATGGGTCTATTCTCGCGCAGATTTTGTAGCGGTCGCCGCCACCATTGGCCTTACGTTGGGGTTGGGGGTCGAGGTGGGGGTTGCCTCGGGCGTGGTAACCTCGATCCTGCTGCACCTTTACAAGACTTCGCGCCCGCATGTGGCCGAGGTGGGGCTTGTGCCCGGCACCCAGCATTTCCGCAACATTCGACGACACGAAGTTGAAACGATCCCGTCCATAGTGACGTTGCGCGTGGATGAAAGCCTGTATTTCGTCAACGCGCGGTTTCTGGAAGATCTGATCCAGCACCGTGTGCCTGAAGGAAGCAATGTCAGTCATGTGATCTTGATGTTTTCTGCGGTGAACGAAGTTGACTACTCCGCGTTGGAAAGTCTTGAGGCGATCAACCACCGTCTATCAGATATCGGCGTCGGTCTACATCTGTCTGAGGTCAAGGGGCCGGTCATGGACAGACTGAAGCGATCTCATTTCCTTGAACAGTTGAACGGTCTGATATTTCTATCGCAATATGAGGCTTGGATCACGGTCGGCGCGCAAGACAAAGTTGTTGAGACAGTCCGAAACCGCTCGAAGCTTTAGAATTGTCAGGCTTAACTTCCGATTGAAGTGCGGCGCTTAAGCCCTGTATAGCGAGTGATAAATGGCAGTAACGAATCCTCTGACGGGGGTGTCTCCGCTCAACTTACAGTAGGCGTATTCCCATATCCTTTTTTGAAATGGACAACAGTTCGTCAGTTCCTCCAACAATTCTTTTGCGACGAAACCTGCCTTTGGCATCTGTAAAACGCCCGTTTGGGTCATAGTAACGAATATCCCAAGTGTAAGCATCCGGCCAATATGCAATCTTCTAGCCAAGACTAGTGAAACCGCGACTTGTATGTATCCTGGGGGAATAAACCGGTTTTCAACATAATCATGATTACACGAAGAAAATGGAGAAATCTCGCTTTTGTCGGTGTACATAAATAATGGGATTTAGTTATTGCGTCTCCTTCTCATTGAATTCGACACCTGAAAGTTTTTGTTTTTTTGAATCTTTCGGCGGTTCAAGCGCTTTAAGCCTACGTCGAACAGAAAGCCAATGAGCCTCTTCGCAACCTGGAAACAGACGCTGTGTGCCCTGCTAGGACTTGGTTTATCGGCAGAATACCCTTCCGTCACTGCGCTGCGGCCCGTTAAACTGGCCATTCCCTGCGGGCGCAAGATCTGCGGTCAGACGAATACGGGATCAGTTGGATAAAGCGACAGTTCACTGCTGCTGCGCAGGTGTCCGCTCCCTTGCGGCGAGGTTAAGAGGATCGTCGTTGTCACTGAGGACGTTTTCGACAAGTACAATTCAAATCAAGATGGCTCAGACTCTGCCATGCGCACCGTCCTGCTCATATGTCATCATGTGTTTGTGGCACAACTTCAATGACGCGAGCGCCAAGCGTTTAAAGATTCTTCGCAGCATATTCCTGACAACCGCCGCATCTTCGTGCATGATAAAAAAATAGGCAGACTCTTTTTTGCCTTCCTGGAAGTGCTTGAATTCTCAAGGGGCGCGCTTTGGAAATATTGGTTAACGGCATAAACACGGTTCTTTGGAACTACGTATTGATCTACGGTCTTCTTGGGACCGGTATCTTTTTTACAATTCGACTCGGTGCGCTTCAGTTTCTCCATTTTGGGGAAATGTTGCGCGTCCTGACGTCTGCGAAGAGCACGGACAAAAGAGGTATTACTCCTTTTCAAGCGCTGACAGTAAGTTTAGCCTCACGCGTCGGCACTGGAAACCTTGCTGGCGTAGCGGTAGCTCTGACCTTGGGAGGTCCGGGCGCAATCTTTTGGATGTGGATCGTGGCATTGGTTGGAATGGCCACCGCCTATTCCGAAAGTACTTTGGCCCAACTCTACAAAGTCACATCTTCCAACGGAAGGTTCAGGGGAGGTCCTGCGTTCTACATGGCCAACGCCTTGAACGCGCCTTGGGCTGGGGTCATTTTCTCGATCTGCCTGATTGTCAGCTTTGGTTTGGTTTTTGTCGCAGTCCAATCCAACTCGATTGCTGAAGCTTTCGAGGGCGCGTTCGGGCTAAACAAATTGGTGGTTGGCATAGCGCTGGCCGCAGCCGCAGCGGTAGTCATATTCGGTGGAATAAGAACCATCGCAAAGTTTGCAGAGATCGTTGTACCGCTCATGGCAGGTCTCTACCTCTTGCTTGCCTGTATTGTCGTAGTCCTGAACATTTCCGAAGTACCTGCTATGTTGTGGTCGATTGTTGCAGGTGCATTTGGCCTTCAGGAAGCTGCCGGAGGCGTGACAGGAGGCGTCATGGCTGCTGCACTTAACGGCATCAAACGGGGACTTTTCTCAAACGAAGCGGGCATGGGCTCGGCACCAAACATTGCGGCGGTTGCTACACCTGATCCCCACCACCCTTCCAGCCAAGGTTTCGTTCAGGCATTTGGGTGTTTTGTGGATACGATTTTGGTCGCAACGGCAACTGCACTGCTTATTCTTCTGTCGGGCGCAATCGAAATTGATGGACCTACCGGAATGCGACTGACTCAAGACGCCGCGGCGGTCCATCTCGGCGAAATAGGCCGCCACTTTATCGCGATTGCCATCGTCTTCTTTGGTTTCACATCCATACTTGGCAACTACTCATATGCCGAAAACGCGATGACGTTCCTAAAATTGGAAGGCAAATTACCGATTTACATCTTGCGATTGGGTTGCCTTTCAATGGTTGTCTGGGGCGCAGTGCAAGCTGTTGCCACAGTGTTCAATTTCGCGGATGCGGCCATGGGAATAATGGCGACCATCAATTTGGTTGCGATAGTGCTGCTCTCTGGCACCGTCTACAAACTAACGGTGGATTATTTCTCGCAACGCCGACAAAACCTTGAACCTCGCTTTGTCGCAAGCAAATTTCCCGAGCTTAGCAAGGGCGTAGATCACACTGTCTGGACGGAGGAGATCCATGCCGACACTCAAAACCACTGAAAGCGAAAGGCTTCAGGAAGTCTTGGACGACATTGCAGATCGCATTGCCGGCATGTCCGAAAGGGGGAAGGTAGCAAAGTATATTCCAGAACTCGCAACAGTTGATCTGAACCAATTCGGCATTGCCATTGCACCCATCAACGGTCCGCTCGTGTCTGCTGGGGACGCGGGCACGCTGTTTTCAATCCAAAGCATCTCAAAAGTGTTTTCGCTTACTTTGGCGCTGCAACAGGTTGGCGCCACCTTGTGGCAAAGAGTTGGCCGAGAACCTTCCGGCGATCCGTTCAATTCGATCGTTCAGCTTGAACACGAGCGCGGAATTCCAAGGAACCCGTTTATCAACCCCGGTGCGATCGTAGTGGCCGATGTTCTGCTCGAAAACCGTTCTGCTGACGACGCAATCAACGACCTTTTGACGTTGTGCCGAGAGCTTTCGGAGGACAACTCGATTGAGGTTGATGTGTCGGTTGCGGAATCAGAGATCCGAACCGGTTCCAGAAATCGTGCGCTTGCCCATTTTATGCAGGCGGAAGGCAACCTTAAGTCTCCCGTAGAGGATGTTCTGTCGCTCTACTTTCGCCAGTGTAGCATCGCTATGTCTTGCGAACAGTTGGCGCTAGCAGGTCGTTTTCTTGCGGCGGCGGTTCAAAATCCGGCCACCGGCGCTACAGTATTATCAGCGCAAAGAGCAAGAAGAGTTACTGCGCTCATGATGATGTGTGGATCCTACGATGCTTCGGGCGAATTTGCCTTCCGAGTTGGCCTTCCAGCGAAAAGCGGTGTTGGCGGCGGAATCCTGTGCATTGTACCTGGTATCGCATCTGTTGTCGCCTGGAGCCCCGGGCTCGATCAAAAAGGCAATTCCCATTTGGCAACAATCGCATTTCAAGAACTGGTACGCGCCACAGGGTGGTCCATCTTCGGACCAAGTGTTTAACCCGGATTGTGGGAACCGGGTTCAAATAAATTGTGTTGCGCTTCAATGACCGGCATAGAACACAACTGACGTCAGACCGGAATGGGTGGCGGCGCTGTCACACGAGTGATCCGAGAATAGGTTTACAGCACTTTGAGCGGCGATCATCTTTTCATGGATAGAAGCTTAGAAAGCCCCCTACCCGCCTCAAACCAAGTTCTTCTGACAAGACTGCTCCAAGGGTATCTTCTCGGCAATCAACTCGCGCGACTTGTTACCCAACGGATATGAGGCCTTAGCCAGATCTTCTGACAAGACCGAAGCGCCGCTGTCAATCACTGCGTTTTCTTCAAACTGCCTATTAAGCCTGCCTCACAGAAACTCAAAAGGTTCAAGGTCATGCTCTCGCGATCCGCCTGGCCAATGTTTCCGCTTAGAGCCAAAATTCGCCACTGCGACGTACACAAGGCGAGCATTGAAGACACGGCAAACACCAACGCACCCGCAACTCGTTCTGGACTAGCCTCAGGGTGTCTTGAGCACAGCTTTTCTACAACCCTCATGGCTACAGGATCAAAGTGTGTTTGAGCCAATTCTCTCCACCGCGTATCAGCTGAGACAATCGCCACTATTCGAGCATATGCAAGCCACTGAGGATCTCCACTAAAGGCTCGCGAAACGAGCGGCAGCATGAAGGCTGACAACAAATCACCGACACTCCAGTCCGACTGTGCGTCCAACAATTCAATTCTAGAGAGTCGCTCTTCAGAGAGTTCCGAAGCTCGACGCGCCACTATGCGCTCGAACAACTCTTCTTTAGGACCCCCGTGAAAATTCACGTTGGCTTTCTGAACCCCTGCGCGTTCAGCAATGTCTCGAATTGAAGCGCCCTCGAATCCCCTCTCGGCAAAAACCTGTTCTGCAGCGTCGAAGATTCGTTCTCTCGCGGCGACGGATCGCTGCGACGGAGCTCTTTTTCTTTCTTTTACAGCATGTTGTGGCATCTCAAAAACCAGTTTGCCTTATTTAGAACGTTCGTTCAAGATAAATACTGTCGCAGGAGGAGACGCGAATGGAACAGGCGCAGGTGAGAGCGGGCCAGCTGGTTGAGGCAAAGGCCCGCCCCGAAGAGTGTTTTGCTTTGATCGGTGCGGGGCCAATGGGCCTTGCAATGGCAAAGACGCTTGTCGAGCAGGGAGTGCCATTTCAAGGATTTGAACTGGCCGATGATGTGGGTGGTCTGTGGAACATCGATGCACCTCGGTCCACGATGTACGAGACCGCCCATCTCATTTCTTCCAAGCGCATGACGGAATTCACCGATTTCCCGATGCTAGAGGATACGGCAGAATATCCGTCACATCGCGAAATGAAGGCATATTTCCAAGACTTCTCAAAAGCGTTTGACCTTTATCAGCACTTTCATTTCGGAGCTGAAGTTCTCAAGACCGAACCATTGGAACGCGGCGGATGGGAAATCACCTGGCGAGGCAAGACCGGCACCCATCATATCCAAAACTTCGCAGGGTTAATGATTGCCAACGGTACGCTGTCGGAACCGAACATGCCAGATTTCCAGGGTGAATTCACAGGTGAGCTCATCCATGCGTCCGAGTACCGCTATCCCACCCAATTTGCCGGTAAGCGCATTCTGGTTGTTGGTGCGGGAAACTCCGGTTGCGACATCGCAGTCGATGCCATTCACCATGGCGTTTCTTGCGACCTTTCTATGCGCCGCGGGTACTACTTTGTTCCCAAATATGTCTTCGGAGTCCCTGCCGACACAATGGGGGGCAAGATCCGCCTGCCCATGTGGCTGAAGCGAAAAGTCGATGGCGCGATCCTGAAATGGTTTGTCGGTGATCCGCAAAAATACGGGTTTCCGAAACCGGACTACGCTCTTTACGAGTCACATCCAGTGGTCAATTCCCTCATTTTGTTCCACGCGGGTCATGGCGACCTGAAGGTCCGTCCGGATATTGAGCGTTTGGACGGCAAAACCGTTCATTTCCGCGATGGGACCTCGGCTGAATACGACATGATACTGGCCGCGACCGGGTACAAATTGCACTACCCATTCATCGAAAAGAAACATCTGAATTGGAGGGGTTCCGCGCCTCACCTCTACCTAAATTGCATGCACCCAGAACGAGATGACCTGTTTGTTCTTGGCATGGTTGAAGCATCGGGGTTGGGCTGGCAAGGACGTCATGAGCAGGCCGAAATGGTCGCTCGTTACATAGCTGGATTGCGGTCCGGCAATTCTGCGGCGCAGGCAATCCGCTCCACCAAGTCCGATGGATATGAGAGAGCAACAGGAGGAATGAACTACATCGACCTTCCGCGCATGGCCTACTACGTGGACAAAGCGACCTATCGGAGAGAGGTAACGGGTCAAATCGCAGCACTCAAGGCGGCCCAAGCATGAACGGAATAGATCAGGTCGCGCTGAATTTTGATGCCGGAAATCTTAGAGTTCTCAATGCCATCCTAGCGATCGTCATGTTCTCGATCGCGCTGGATTTGCGTACGGACGACTTTCGACGCATTGCAGGTGCACCCAAGCCCCTCATTGTTGGTCTTGTGTCGCAGTTTCTGGTACTTCCAGCGCTAACTTTTCTAATGATTGTCGCACTGCGGCCGATGCCATCTGTTGCGATGGGCCTTATCCTCGTTGCTGCGTGCCCTGGTGGGAACATATCAAATTTCATGACCCATCGGGCGAAAGGGAATGTGGCGCTATCAGTTTCAATGACCGCTTTCGCGACGGTCGGAGCCATCGTCGTAACACCGGCAAACATTGCATTTTGGGGTAACCTTTATGGCCCGACGCGCGAGATCCTGCAGCGCACTGAAATCGACCCAGTCGCCGTCGCAATAACGGTCGGGTTCATGCTGATCCTACCATTGGTCCTGGGAATGCTAGTAAACGCGCGGTTAAAACCATTAGCTGATCGCATCCGCCGCCCAATGCAATGGCTCTCAATGGCCATCTTTATTGCCTTCATTGTGCTTGCGCTGGCTGCCAATTGGGCGAATTTTCTTCAGGTTGCCGGAGCCGTCATAGGTCTCGTCATTGTCCACAATACGCTGGCATTCCTTAGCGGGTACACAACGGCGACAATCGCTGGGCTGTCCGAGCGGGATCGCCGTTCAGTTACCATTGAAACAGGTATTCAGAATTCAGGACTGGGGCTCATCCTGATCTTCGCGTTTTTTGGAGGGATGGGAGGTATGGCTGTTGCCGCTGCTTTGTGGGGCATATGGCACGCGATTTCTGGATTGGTTCTTGCGGGCTTCTTCGCAAGGCGGGAGATTCCGGCATGAAACGCCTTCTCATCACTGGCGCTGCAGGTGCAGTCGGAACAGCGTTACTAAGTCGCTTGGCGCAGAAAGACAACTATGCCGTCATAGCCACGGACATCCGAGAACCAGCAAAATTGCCGCCTAACGCGCGGTTTTTAAAGATGGATGTGACCAGTAGCGACCCACACGACGTCATCATGTCAGAACGCCCCGACACGGTCGTGCATCTTGCTTCGATCGTAACCCCCGGGCCAGACACAACGCGGGACTTTGAGTACCAAGTTGATGTTGAAGGTACGCGCAGAGTTCTTGATGCCGCCATTTCCGCGGGAGTACAGCGACTGGTCGTTACGTCCTCTGGCGCGGCCTATGGCTATCACGCCGACAATCCTGCGCTATTGCGAGAAACGGACGCAATTCGCGGCAATCGGGAATTCGCGTATTCTTGGCACAAAAGACTGGTCGAGGAGATGCTGGCAGACGCGAGAAAAACAGCCCCGGAATTAGAGCAAGTCGTATTGAGGGTTGGGACGGTTCTCGGGAACCATATCGAGAACCAGATAACGTCTCTGTTCCAAAAGCCTCGCCTACTTGGGCTGAAAGGTTCTGAGAGCCCCTTTGTCTTCATATGGGACAAGGACCTGGCAGAAATACTGCTGCGCGCATCGACAAACGGGCCTACGGGCATTTTCAACGTCTCTGGCGACGGTGCGCTTACTGTTTCCCAAATCGCCAAGGCCATGGGCAAGACTGTGCGCTGGTTGCCGCCAAAGTTGGTCAAGATGGTACTGGCCGTGGCCCGGCCCGTTGGACTTTCTCGCTATGGTCCTGAACAAGTTCGCTTTTTGCAGTTTCGGCCAGTGCTGGACAACACTGCACTCAAGGTGAAGTTCGGCTATCAACCCAAATACTCAAGCGCCGAAGCATTTGAGCTCTGGTGGGAGCACGCGAAGTGAAAAGAACTGCAGTCATAACTGGTGGTGCTGGCGGCCTGGGACAAGCTTTATCTGAAGCATTGCGAGAACAAGGTTGGCATACCGCTATCATTGACCTGCCAGGTCCGCGCCTGGACGCTTTGGTGAATGACGAAGATCTAAGTCTCTACGCTTGTGACCTCACAAAACCTAAACAGTGCGCAGATATATGCACTCAGATTTTGAAGGATAGACCTTCAATTGACATGGTTGTTTACAACGCAGGGGTCACACAAATCTCTGCATTTGCCGACAGTGACATGAACTCCCATCGCGACCTTTTTGAGATCAACTATTTTTCTGCAATTGAGTGCGCTCGGCACTTCTTACTTCCACTAAGAAAGTCCAAGGGAACGCATCTGGCGATCTCATCAGTCGCGGGATTTGCACCGCTTTTTCGTAGAACGGCCTACGCCGCCAGCAAGCACGCAATGGAAGGGTTTTTTAAGTCTCTGAGAGCCGAGGAAACCTGTCACGGCGTGTCCGTTACGATTGCCGCACCTTCCTTTGTTGCAACGAACATTGGGCAAACCGAAAAAGATACTAAGGGTTTCGCCCGTCCGGGTTCCGCAACTGACGGTGTTGACTATATGACGCCACAAGACGCAGCCCAGATCATTCTCCGCGGGTCTCGAAACCGAAAAGCATTTGTGCCCGTTGGTCGAGTTGCAACTCTATCGAACGTCATGAACCGGCTAGCTCCAACGCTCTTCTTCCGCCAAATGATGCGCACAATTGGAAGGAGTTAGTTTTCGAAGGGTGCTGTCAGACGAATTCGGACTAGTCTCACCTAAGCCAGTAGAGCTATCCTTCATGCCACGCCAAGTTCGGACCACTCGGCGATAGCAGCGGCGCGTGTCAGCTTGAAGACACCTCGGCTGGTGAGAGATCGCTCCGGTTTAAATTGGTTTTAGACGGAGGAGTGGACGGCGGTGAATTTCTGTAAACTTTGCATACGCCTGACTCGCTGCATCGCGCATTCTCTTCGTTGGAACGGAAGGCGCTAGTTCTCACCCCGGTTGTTAAACCACCAGCCCGTCTTCTGCTTTTCCGTAGCACCGAGATATCCGAGCGAGGCTCGGTATTACGCGAAGCAATCGGTGACAACTTCATCCGCAGCACCCTGTCGCTGCATTAATTTATTGAGAAATTTCAGTGCTGCCTGCTTATTTCGACGTTTTGTGACAATGGCTTCAAGCACCTCGCCTTAGTGATCTAAGGCGCGACACAGGTAGTGCCGCCGACCGTTTAACTTTATGAAGACTTCGTCAAGATAACTTTTTAATTTTGAGTATAACCGCAGCTGTTGGACCCGTTTTCTCCGGATCTCTGCCGCAAACCTCGGACCGAAACGGTTCCACTAAAACCGCACTGTCTCGTAACTCATTTCAATGCCGCGCGCACGCAACAGATCTTCATCGACTAGAAGCGATAGTGGAAACTGAATACAAAGCATCATTGAAAACGAATGATCTTGGGACTGGTTTTGAAGTACTTGAAGGGCTACCGTTTATGAAAGCTTGAAGGCTACAAGAGCGCCCTGCCCGCTTGAAGCCAAGTTCTTCTGACAAGGCCATGCCCAGAACTGTTGCCCAAATGCGGAAATTGAATCAGCGACTTGCGGCGAGATCAACAAAGAGTTTTTCAACGCAATCTCTGCATAGTCGCCGTCGGTTGATGGCGCAGTATCGGTGACCAGGGAGCTCGGTTTAGACGTCCGCCAAATCGCGGCCAATGTCCGGTTTGCGGACAAATTCGCATTCGCTGCGGTTCGACCAATGTTTCACGAACGCGTGATCACTGTTGCGATAGCGAGATTGAGAAATAACTTACCTATCGATAGGTAAGTAGAGACAATTTGCACCGACGCAGTGACACTGGAAGGAGACCAAACCATGCGCGTGAATGCCGACTTCAAAGAACGTACCCTTGTACATTTTGAAGAGAACGATTGGGTCGCATCCCCGATGCCTGGAGTTGAGCGCAAGATGCTTGACCGAATTGGAGAGGAAGTAGCTCGCGCCACCACCATCGTCCGTTTTGCGCCTGGCAGCGCCTTCTCTGCCCACACGCATGACGGCGGCGAAGAATACCTGGTGCTCGACGGTACTTTTCAGGACGAGGACGGTGATTTTCCAACTGGTTCCTACGTGCGGAACCCGCCGACCTCGTCTCATACACCTGCCGCACAGGACGGCGCGACAATTCTGGTAAAGCTCCACCAATTCGATGCTAGCGACCGCAATCAGGTCCAGATCGACAGCGGCAAGGCAAGCTGGATTGAAGCAGCAGACGGTGTTTCCAGGTTGCCCCTTCATACAGATGTACGTGAAACTGTAGCGATGGAATACTGGGATGCAGGTACAGTGCGCTCTCTAGATGCTTCAGGCGGGCTTGAGGTCTTTGTGATTGATGGGAGCTTGAACGAGGGTCGCGATACCCTGTCCCGCTGGGATTGGTTACGCCTACCCGTCGGGGCGAGTTTCGAGGCGACCGCTGGCGCTAACGGGGCGCGAGTCTGGATCAAGACCGGCCACCTTAGTCACGTCGCAGAGAGCGCGACATGAAGCCAAACGCAGAGATTGTCATCGTCGGCGCAGGGTTGTCTGGCCTCGCTTTGGCGCATGCGCTGAAGCTTGAAGGGCGCGACGTGCTTTTGCTGGAGGCGCGCGACCGCGTAGGCGGTCGCATTCTCTCACAGGGTGGCTACGACCTTGGCCCTGCTTGGATTTGGCCGCACAACCAACGCATGCTGGCCCTCGTAGACAATCTTGGGCTGCGAACATTTCCACAATACAGCGATGGACGATTGGCATTCGAGGATGCTCAGGGAAATGTGCGTCGTGACTTCGATTTCGCCCCCATGGGTGACGCGCTTCGCGTTTCAGGCGGACTCGCTCAGATAACCAACGCCCTCGCTCAAAAGCTTGGTGATACGCTGTGTCTTAGCCACCCAGTTCAGCGTGTGATCGAAGAAGACGAATTCGTGACATTGAGTGGAAACGGGTTTTCATTGCGAGCCGACTTCGTTGTTTTGGCGTTGCCCCCGCGCCTCGCTGCACAGATGGGTGTGGTCGTTCCGGATGTTCCAACGTGGATGGCCGGGCACGCCAAACTCGTTGCTGTTTACGACACCCCATTCTGGCGCGACGCGGGTTTGAATGGCGACGCAATCTCTCATCACGGTCCGTTGGCTGAAATCCATGACGCGTCACCCATGGACGGAACCGAGGGTGCTCTGTTCGGCTTTGCCATGCCCGGTACGGCGCGGCAGTCCGGGTTCGAGGCTCTCGCTGTGGCTCAGCTGGTTCGCCTGTTTGGCCCCAAAGCGGCCGAGCCGCGCGGTGTAGTCGTCAAGGATTGGAGCGCCGATATGGCAACCGCCACGTCTGCCGACCTCGAGCCGCTTAAATCACATCCTATGTTTAGTACAGTAACTCCCACTCCGAGGGTGATCTTTGCAGGAACTGAAACCGCACCGTCGCATGGTGGTTTCCTCGAAGGCGCTCTTGAAGCCATGGATGCTGCGCGGAAGGAATTGTCGAGGGTGATGGTATGACATCAGAAGAGAAAATCCTTGCCGCCGCCGAGGCGCGGGTCCGCACTGGTGGCTACAACGGCTTTTCGTTCCGAGACATTGCGCGCGACGCAGGGCTGACTAGCGCAGGCGTACATCATTACTTCCCGACCAAGTCCGATTTGGTCGCTCGACTGGCCAGAAATTACACGTCCCGTTTCTTAGACGCTTTGGATGAATGCCCGTCTGACGCGCGTGTCGAACGCCTACGCGAGCTTTTCGCGGAAAGCTTGCGCCAGGACGGAAAGATGTGCCTTTGTGGACTTCTCGCAGCTGAAAGCGGAGGTCTGCCTGAACCTGTCGCGGAGGCGGCAAAAACGTTCTTTGCAGAATTAGTCGATCGGCTTGTCAGCGCATTTCCGGATAGCGACGATCCGCTTTCTGACGCATTAGCAGTGCTCGCGACGCTGGAAGGCGCTGCACTACTTGCGACCGTGCAGTGTGACCACGACATCTTCGACAAAGCAACGTCAGCTTTGCACTCTTAGCGGTCATTTGCTGCACCCTGCATACGCATCAGCTTTGCGGCAGATTCTCCCGTTGCCAAGGCTTACACGTATGGCCGCGTTACGCGCTTTGCGACAGCCGCAAAAAAAACAGCAATAGGGGCTTCGCGGCATAGCTCCGGCTTTCATGTAGCGACAGCACGCAGGAGGTCAGTCCAATATTTGACGATCAGTTTTATCTCGTTCTTACGCCACTAAGGCTAAGCTTTTCCATGAGCGCTGCTGCAGGATCGAAAAGATCGAGGCGCTTGGATGACAGATAGCGAATGCGCTGAGCGAACCGACACAACAACGAGGCTGTGTCGACGAAGACGTGAGCAGCAAAACCTCAATTGGGATCGGGCAGCCAAAACCTTGGAGCATTTTGTTGATAGCCTTGATACCCGCCGTCTTGGCACCGCTCTTGTCGATCACAGTTTTCGTCGGCAATACATTGATCTTCAACATTCTGGCGAAGAACTTGATGTCGGCTGGTTCGTTTCGACACCGTGAAAGCATGAAATCAAGGGTCTTACCGTTCTTGTCGAAAGCTCGATAGAGCTAAACCCTTGCGTCTTTAACTTAGGTGTAAATTTCGTCCATTCTCCACGAACGATCACATGGCCCTTTGCGGCGACGTGCTGCTTCAGCGATTGCACCAGATCCCCTATGATGTTGACAAATGAACTCGCGTTGCAAGAAATCCACTCTGAAATGTAATCGACCGGTGGCGATTTCGATGTGCTGCTGAAACTATACGTACCTGCGAGGGAAGATGTTTGTCTTTTTGTCAACGACCAGAACAGTCCCGCACAGGGGAACGAGTGGACGCTTACAAAGCTGACCTTTCGCAAATTATGACCACAGCAAAAAATAACCACAGCAAAAAACCACAGCAAAAAACAGGGAGTAAAATCATGAAGAACACACTGGCAGCGGCGCTTGCCGTAACAGCTTTGTGCGGACCCGCCTTAGCCGAGACCAAGATCGGTATGATCACGACACTATCTGGCGGTGGCGCCGGGCTTGGAATTGACGTTCGTGACGGTTTTATGCTGGCAATAAACCAATCTGGCCGTGACGACATCGAGGTCGTAGTTGAGGACGACCAACGCAAGCCAGATATCGCCGTGCAACTGTCTGACAAAATGATCCAGTCAGAGAAGGTTGACATCATGACTGGCATCATCTGGTCCAACCTGGCCATGGCTGTCGCCCCGTCCGCTGTAAACCAAGGCGTTTTTTACCTGTCTCCAAATGCGGGACCTTCAGCATTGGCAGGAAAAGGCTGTCACGAGAACTATTTCAACGTCGCCTGGCAAAACGACAATCTCCACGAAGCAGCTGGTGCCTATGCAAACAGTGCGGGCTACGGCAACAGCTTCATCATTGCCCCCAACTATCCCGCGGGCAAAGATGCATTGACCGGATACAAGCGTTTCTTCGAAGGTGAGTTGGCTGGTGAGCTTTACACGGAACTTGGTCAAACCGACTACGCCGCTGAAATCGCTCAAATCCGTGCTTCGGACGCGGATAGCGTGTTCTTCTTCCTTCCCGGTGGAATGGGGATTTCTTTCCTGAAGCAATATGCCGATAGCGGCGTCGATCTTCCCGTGGTCGGACCAGCATTCAGCTTTGACCAAGGCATCCTCCAAGCTGTTGGTGACGCCGCCTTGGGTGTTGTGAACACTTCGCAGTGGAACAAGGACATCGACAATCCGACAAATGCCGCATTCGTCGAGAGCTTTCAGGCCGAGTACGGAAGACTACCCTCGCTTTATGCAAGCCAAGGCTTTGACACGGCAAACCTGATCCTTTCCGCATTGAACAAGGCAAGCGTTGACGATGCCGATGCGTTCCGCGCAGCTCTCAAAGCGGCCGAGTTCGATAGCACGCGTGGAGACTTTGCGTTTGGAGAAAACCATCACCCGGTGCAAACGATTTATGCACGCCAAGTGATCCAGGAAGGTGACGTTTTCACCAACAAGATCCTAGGGGTTGCCCTGGAAAACCACTCAGACGCTTACGCGGCTGATTGCAAAATGTAGCGAAAAGGCGAGCCTGTCGCGCATCATTTGCAAGACAGGCCCGCTTGTTTCCGAGGCAAATGAATGTCGACCATTCTCATCATTGAGCAGGTCCTGAACGGGCTTCAATTCGGCGTGATGTTATTCCTAATGGCAGCCGGCCTGACACTGATCTTCGGCGTAATGGGTCTGATAAACTTGGCGCATGGCTCACTTTACATGATTGGAGCATTCGCCGCTGCCGCCGTTGCTGGATACACAGGATCTTTCCTACTTGCGCTTGTTGCAGCGCTGGCCGCAGCAGCATGTGCCGGCGCGATTGTTGAAGTTGTCGTCATACGGAGGCTCTATAGCGCCCCCCACCTTGATCAGGTATTGGCGACCTTCGCCCTGATCCTGATTTTCTCAGAAGGAACGCGCTGGGTCTTTGGCTCCTTTCCGCTGTTTCTGGATATCCCGGACTACTTGTCGGGCCCAGTCATTTTGCCAGGCGGGATTGAGTATCCGCTGTATCGCTTAACCCTCATCGGGGTGGGCATCATTGTGGCGCTTGGATTGTGGTGGCTTACCGCGCGCACCCGGATCGGCATTCAGATCCGTGCCGGTGAAAATGACCGAGAGATGATCGCTGCGCTGGGCGTCGATATCTCTAAACTCTATACAATCGTCTTCGCACTTGGCGCAGCTCTCGCAGGGCTGGCCGGTGCCTTGGTGGGCGCAATCCAATCTGTTCAGGTGGGCATGGGCGAACCCGTGCTTATCCTGGCTTTCGTGGTGATCGTGATTGGTGGGATCGGTTCTATCAAAGGGGCTTTTGTCGGCGCGGTTCTCGTCGGTTTGACCGATACACTTGGCGGCATCTTCCTGCCGCAAGTCTTTAAGCTGTTTATGGAACCCGGGGCCGCGACACAGACCGGCTCAGCCTTGGCGTCGATGGCCGTCTACATTCTTATGAGTATCTTGTTGATCTGGCGTCCGACAGGTTTGTTTGGAGCGCGCGCATGATCCGGGAGGACTATATCAACTGGGTCGTATTGGCTGGGTTCCTTGCTGTCCCGCTTTGGGCGCTGATGACCGACGAGCCGTTCACGATCACTCTGACCACACGAGCCGTCATTCTCGCACTTGCTGCAGTGGGGCTGAATATCGCACTCGGGATTGGCGGTCTGGTCAGCCTTGGTCATGCCGTGTTTTTTGGCCTTGGCGGTTATGCAATGGGCATTCTCGCGTATCACGCCCAAACATATACGGCATTGGATCTTGGGCTCATCAGCATCGACGGTACGAAATCCATGCCGGTGATCTGGCTTACTGCCGTGCTCATCTCGGCCCTTGCCGCGCTTTTGATCGGGGTGCTGTCACTGCGCACCTCTGGTGTTTACTTTATCATGATAACGCTGGCCTTTGGTCAGATGTTCTTTTTCTTCTCGATATCCTGGAGCGCCTATGGCGGCGAAGATGGGTTGTCGATCTACGTGCGCAACGGGTTTCCAGTATTTAACACGCTTGTTCCGATCCAGTTCTTCGGTCTGTGTTTTTTGATGCTTTGTGCAGCGCTGTTCTTGCACGCACGGCTGCGGTCCTCGCCCTTTGGTCTGGCCTTGAACGCCGCGCGCCAAGTGCCGCAAAGAGTGGAAACAGTCGGATTGAATCCGACGCGCCTGAAGCTTCTGGCCTTTGTTATCTCAGGTGCCACTACCGGATTGGCAGGCGCGTTATTTGCTGATCTCAACCGCTTTGTGAGCCCAACGATGTTCAGTTGGCAATTGTCGGGCGAGTTGATCGTTCTGATCATCATTGGCGGCGTAGGGCGCCTGATGGGGCCTGTGATAGGAGCCGCGCTCTTTGTAGCGCTAGAGCACTTTCTGGGGGGGCTGACCGACTTCTGGCACATCTGGTTGGGGGTTATTCTTTTGATCATCGTTCTGTTTGCCCGTGGTGGTCTTGTGGGCATTCTCACAGGCAAGGAGGGTCCTCATGTCTGATACCGTCTTGTCCACCCATAACCTCAACAAAAGCTTCGGCGCTCTGAAAGCGACACAAGATGTCTCGATTGATCTGCGTGCGGGGGAAATCCACGCCATCATAGGCCCAAACGGCGCCGGAAAATCCACTTTGATCGGGCAGATCTGTGGAGGGCTGAAGTCCGACTCCGGCAGCGTGCACCTGAATGGTCAGGACATCTCTGCGTTGTCCACACAAGCGCGCGCCAAGGCCGGACTGGGTCGGACCTTCCAAATATCCCAGCTTGCGATGGAAGATACCGTTTTCGAAAACGTGCTACTTGGTGCTCTGGGACACTCCGGTCGACCATGGCGTTTCTGGCGGGCGGCAGGGAGGGATCAAGACTTGCGCGACCGCGCCACGAAGGCACTGGTCCGCGTGGGCCTCGAAGAGGCCGCCGATCAAACCACTGCAAACCTCAGCCATGGTCAACGCAGGCAATTGGAAGTTGCCGTCGCCCTGACCCTATCCCCGAAGGCTTTTGTCATGGATGAGCCAATGGCTGGGCTAGGAGCCGCAGGATCGAAAGCGTTGACCGGTTTTCTGAACGAACTGCGCCAAGAGGCCCCGATTCTGTTGGTTGAACATGATATGGACGCGGTTTTTTCATTGGCTGATAGGATCAGCGTGCTTGTCTATGGCCAGGTGATCGCGTCTGGAACAGTCGACGATATCCGGTCTTCGCCCGAGGTCAAAGAAGCCTATCTGGGGGAAGAGGCGTGAGCTTGCTAACCGTTGAAAACCTGACGGCGTCCTACGGTCCCGTGCCAGCTTTGTTCGGCATCAACCTGACTTTGAATGAGGGCGAAGTCTGTGCATTGATGGGGCGAAATGGCATGGGGAAATCCACCACCGTCAAAGCGATTTGTCGAATGATCGACTCTTCCGGCGGTCTGACCTTTGCCGGGAAAGATCTGCACAAAATGGCCAGTCACAACGTCGCCCGACTAGGAATGGGCTTGGTCCCTGAAGGGCGGCGCTGTTTTAGGGATTTAACCGTCGAGGAGAATTTAGTCGCCGCGGCGCGTCCAGGAGCATGGGATTTGACCTCGATTGCACGGCTGTTCCCAAGACTAGGCGAGCGCAAGGGCCAGCGCGCGGCCTCCCTTTCTGGGGGCGAACAGCAGATGCTGGCGATTGGACGGGCCTTGATGACCAATCCACGGCTTCTGGTTCTCGACGAGGCGACAGAAGGCTTGGCCCCGATCGTCCGGCAGGAAATCTGGGCCGCAATCACGCAGATTAAGCAGGAAACCCGCATGTCCATCTTGTTGATTGATAAATCCCTACGCGAACTGTCCTCTGTTGCGGATAGCGCGGTTATCGTGGCGCGAGGCAAGACAGTATGGTCGGGCAAGATGGATGAGCTCACTGCGGATTTGACCGAACAATATGTTGGTGTGTAGTGGTTTTTAAACTTGCACAGAATACAATGTTCAGGCTGTCCGTCGTCAGGGATTTTGGAACGTATTTCGGCCTCAGCTGGGCTCTAGAATCATTGACCTACAGCTAGAACAGCACGGTAGCTGCTAGGGCGGTGGCTGAGAGGAAGACCTTTGGACATCTGTCATATCGGGTTGCGACGCGCAGCCAATCCTTCAGACGTCCAAACATAATCTCGATCCTGTTGCGTCGTTTGTAGCGGCGCTTATCGTATCTGACAGGCTTGTCGCGTGATTTTCGACCTAGGAAACAGGGCCTTAGTCCCCTGCCACTAACGGCTTCGCGGAACCGCCCCGCGTCACAAGCTCGACCTCCCAGCAGCCAATCAGCAGATGTAGGCTGTTTGTCAAAGCCCTGGCCCCAGTATAGTCGCTCACCTGCCCGGCAGATACATCACCACCAATGCGCAATCGGGTGAAGTCCTGATGTTGGGTTGGATGAATGCAGATGCAGTTTGGCTGCGGGTCGACGCTACTGGATCGGGTGCCTTGTATTTGGGCTAGTGTTCTTGCTTCTATCGCGCCGTGCCCTTGGACCCGGATGCAGGCCAACCGCTGACATTTACGGAAGACCACAAAACCTTCGACCCCTTTAAAGTCTATTGTGATGTCCAAAACCCATCGCAACTCTGGACTCCTCCAGACGCGACATGCCCCGGGTTTGATCAACCGGGTACGCGGACATATCTGGCCAAACCCGCCAATCGGCTGCGGATCATGAAAGATGACACTCGCGCCGCCGTGGTCGACACGCCCCCCGGCGGTCTGGCTTGCCCTTTACACGCCGCAATCCAAAGCGCAAGCATGGCAACATCTCGACCGCGCTCATGATGCAGAGCAGAACGCTTGCAAAAAAGGCGCGGACCCTCTGGCACATCCAATGTACCTAGCGCCCGATCTACGTTCAGCTGAGCCACGGCGCACAATGCCATGTCTCGGTTCAAGAGGCCGTTTGAATGCACCTCAAATGCGAAGGCCCGGAAACCAAAGTGAGTATCATGATGCTCGACTTCCGAGGGATTATAACCACAATCCACTAGCCACTATCTCAAGTCTCGGCGTCAGATATTGCCGCAACACTCTGAACAAATGGCCGGTTTCAATGGCGACATAAGTTGCCATACTCCAGGCAGGTGAATGAAACAGTACGCGTAGCATGAATATCGAATTCACATGTTGGGCTCATTGCTGTCGCTCTTTGCGCGTTTGACGAACGACTGCTCTTTTTTTGGTTAGAATATCTCGGGTTCTGGGGTCTAAAAAATTCAAAACTCCAAGTAGCTTATTATGTTGAAACCACAGTCCCACCATTAAGGTAATCCGACATCTATACAGGAGTGCGTCACTTGTTGGACGTCAGTGGGTTAACTAAAGAGAGCATGGAGTGGGTGTTGTTTGTACACAACCGAGCTTGAAGGAACGTTGAAGTTTCGAGGATTGGGAACATGCAAAAGCCCCCATTCGAAACATGGCGCGCTTCCTTCTATTTGATGTCGCTCACCACGGCCATTTCGGGCACTAGAAGGAGGATTTGATGCTTTACAATAAAGTTTGGGCACACGAACGCTACATCCCTGGATCAGCGCGAAGTCGCTTTGTGGTGCTGCTGAAGAACCCTAACACACGAATCAAACCGAAATAGGTAAGCAATCCAGATTTTGAGTTACATCCGCACCTTGGGGAAACACATAGTCGAATACACCAATCGCCGCGTTCGAAGAAGGCTGCATAGAATGCGAGATATAACCATACGCATTGATCTTGATTTGATGATGATCGGTGATACCCTTATGGTGACGCCCCGCAAATGCGTCGGTTGGAAGGCGCTAAACGCAGAAATCTTGCTTATTTTTTGCTTTGTTGCTGCGATCTTGACGACCAGCCAAGTTCCTTCGAACTGAACCGCTGACACCTCACAGTTGACCGTTGGATATCCCCTCATCCGCCTGGGTCACAATCGGATGCCTTACGATATCCAGCAGCTTGTCGCGGTGTGCTTCCTTGATCTCCGCACCCGCATGCCGTTGTTTCGACTCGAACAAAGAGTGGAGCCGCAGGGACGAAGGGAAAATCCTCCGCGGCTTTCTTTGCGCGTACGTTCGACAATACGGCGCAAGGCTTGAAGAATGCTAAACTTCATCCCGAGCCAAAAGCGAACTAGTCGACAACCTGAATTTGCGTTTTACTTTATCGCCTTCGTGCAAAATCAAGCAATCGGCAACTTGTTGGTCTCACCCGCGCACCCGACCTTTTGCAGGTAGCTTTCCAGCGATCTAGGGAAGTTGGTATGCTCGATCGGGCGGGTATCGGTTTTTCGTTGCCCGTGCCTTGTGGTTTCTGAAACTCAGCAACGTGCTCGGTCTCACTACGCGTCGTGCAAGATATCACAGTGTCGGATTAGACTTCAGAGGGCCGTAGTCGTTTGATCACTGTCAAAACATCTATATGGAATTGGGAATGATCGACGGCATCCGCTGCTACGATTTTGAAATACCGAGACAGAGCGGGCATCTGGCAATACATGGACTTTCCGATGCCTGGCGGTCAGATGCCGAGAAGGCCATTGCCCGACATGGCTTCATCGACAATGAGTTCCTCCAAGCGGTAGCGTTCTGGGTAGACTAGTTGTGTCCGGAAACTGCGAAATGCGTCCACGTGGGGATAAGGTCATTGGCAAAACCTTAGCCGCTTTCGGATTCACCTCAAGGTCGACGACAGGCATTTGGAAAGGAAATCACTGTTTTGACCAGTTATTTTTGATGCACATCGCATCAGTGGGCTGTGTCAGAGAACAGCTTTTGAGAGTATGCACACACCGAACAGCTCGTGAATCGCAACGCAAACTCGTCGCGAAGCTAGCTCTCGCGGATCAAAAAAGAAAATCGTCCAGCGCTAGGTGAATCCTCGAAATCCCCAAACAATTACCATGATTGTCAAATTTTTGCAGAGAGAGCTGTCGCCTCCTTACGGCTGGTTCGATCCTCACAACCGGAGCATATGTAAACGGGCACGGCTTTTCTTCAGGAGCACACATGAGCAAGCAATACTACGCACCCCATGGCGGACACCCCGGACAAGACCAGTTGCTGACGGACCGCGCGGTGTTTACGGATGCGTATGCCGTGATCCCCAAGGGCACAATGCGGGACATCGTGACAAGCTTTCTGCCGTTCTGGGACGATACACGCCTCTGGGTGATCTCCCGCCCCATGACCGGATTTGCCGAGACATTCTCGCAATACATCATGGAGGTCCAGCCGGGCGGAGGCTCGGACCAGCCCGAGACCAACCCCGAAGCCCAAGGTGTTTTGTTCGTAGTCGAAGGCACCGCAACGCTGATCGCTGAAGGTACGCGCTATAAGCTGACGCCTGGCGGCTATGCCTATCTGCCGCCCGGATGCGATTGGACCCTGCATAACCACTCCGATGACACCTTACGGTTCCATTGGATTCGCAAAGCCTTTGAGGCGGTTGAAGGGCTCGGGACCCCGGATGTCCTCGTGCTGAACGAAAACGATATCGCGCCGACCCCAATGCCCGGCACCGATGGGAAATGGGCGACGACGAGATTTGTCGACCCGAGTGACCTGCGCCACGACATGCATGTAACTGTGGTGACGTTCGAACCCGGTGCGGTCATCCCTTTCCTCGAAACCCATGTCATGGAACACGGCCTCTACGTGCTGGAGGGAAAAGCGGTGTACCGGTTGAACAATGACTGGGTCGAGGTCGAGGCAGGAGACTATATGTGGCTGCGCGCGTTCTGCCCACAGGCTTGTTACGCCGGTGGTCCGGGCAAGTTCCGGTATCTGCTCTATAAGGATGTGAACCGACACATGCCTCTGCGCCTTGGATCTGCTGCCAACCGGCGATAGAGGCCTCTCAGTTCACGGTTCCTCCGATGGCCTGAGTCAACGCTTGGCCCGCCTCGATCACGGGGCGGCTCAGCTGTTCGATCCCGTCCTCGCGCACACGGCTGGTTGGCCCAGAGACGGAAATACCCGCAACCGCTTCACCGTTCACGTCGAACACCGGTGCAGCGATGCAGCGCATGCCCTCGTTTTTCTCTTCATTGTCGATCGAAAAACCTCGCGCGCGGATAGAAGTCAGATCCTGCTTCAGACTCTCTACCGTCGTGATCGACCGGTCCGTGAATGCCTGCAACTGGACCGAGGCCAGCAACCTGTCCAATCGGTCCTCATCCATATGCGCCAGCAGGACCTTCCCGATCCCCGATGCGTGCATGGGCGACAATGTCCCGGGAGGGAAAAAGGCACGGATGCTAGCATGCGTTTCGACTTGGCTTAGAAACAGAACCGAACCTTCTTTCTGAATGCCCAGATTGGCGGTCTCACCCGTGGCTTCCATCAGCTTGCGCATCACCGGCCTTGCCCGATCCACAAGGCTGGTACGCCGTAGAAATCGCGACCCTATAACAAAGGCGCGGGGGCCGATATGCCAGATCTGTTCGACGGGATCGAACTCTACTAAGCCCCTGCCCTCAAGCGTGACAAGGATGCGGTAGACCGTGGCCGGGGATTGCTGCATTTCATCGGACAGCATCGTCAATGACTTGCCTTGCGCCTCGCTCAGATACTCGAAAACCTCCATCGCACGGTCGAGGGATTTGATCGTGTTCTGAGCTGTTTTATCATCCCATCCCCGGGGTCTTCCCCGGGCTTTTCGAGGGGAACCAGCGCCATTGTTTTGGGAAGCCATAAGAACCTTCGGATTTTTTTCGAAAACCGAATTCATCATATGAAAAACATAAGTTACTGACAACAATATTCTAAATAGTAGTAGCCGGTTTTTGAAAATCGTTTTCAAAAAAATTTAAAATCAAAAAACTTCGTCTTAAGGTGTCCCCAACGACGGAAGGAGACCATCCATGAGCTTTCAAAATCCCGTTTTCATTCCGGGCCCGACCAATATCCCTGAAAGCCTGCGCAAGGCTTGTGACATGCCCACGATCGACCACCGGTCGCCGCTGTTTGGGCAAATTCTGCACCCTGCCCGCGCGGGTGTTCGGAAAGTTCTGAAAAGCGACAGCGCCGAGGTGTTCATCTTCCCCTCGACCGGGACGGGCGGCTGGGAAACAGCTTTGACCAACACCCTATCTGCCGGAGACAAGGTTCTGGCCGCGCGCAACGGCATGTTCAGCCATCGCTGGATCGACATGTGCCAGCGCCACGGGCTGAATGTCGAGATCGTCGAAACCCCGTGGGGTCAGGGCCTGCCTGCCGACCGCTATGAAGAGATCCTGACCGCGGACACCAACCACGAGATCAAAGCCGTTCTTGCCACGCATAACGAAACGGCAACCGGCGTAAAATCGGACATTGCCGCCGTGCGCAAGGCGCTGAACGCGTCAGGGCATTCTGCGCTGCTGTACGTTGATGGCGTCTCGTCCATTGCGTCGATGGATTTCCGCTTTGATGAGTGGGGCGTCGATGTGGCCGTCACCGGATCGCAAAAAGGGTTCATGCTGCCCGCAGGTCTCGCGATCGTCGGCTTTAGCCAGAAGGCGATGGAGGCGACCAAAACTGGCACCCTGCCCCGCACGTTTTTTGACGTCCACGACATGGCCAAGGGATACGCAAACAGCGCCTATCCCTACACGCCTGCCGTCGGCTTGATGAATGGCCTAAACCAGGCCTGCGACATGTTGCTGAAGGAAGGGTTGGAGAACGTCTTTGCCCGCCATACCCGCATCGCCGAAGGGGTGCGTGCCGCTGTTGGCGCATGGGGGCTGGAGCTTTGTGCCGCGAACCCCTCGGTTTATTCCGACACGGTCAGCGCGATCCGCACACCGGATGGTTTCAACGCAACCGATATCGTCACCCATGCCGCCGAGAAATACGGCGTGGCCTTTGGCGTCGGCCTTGGCGAAGTCGCTGGCAAAATCTTCCGGATCGGACATCTGGGCAGCCTGACCGACGTCATGGCCTTGTCGGGGATCGCGACAGCCGAAATGTGCATGGTCGATCTGGGCCTCAACATCCAACTGGGCTCGGGCGTGGCGGCGGCGCAGGAATACTATCGCGGCCATCCAGCCGCCGTTCAGAAGGACGCTGCATGATGAAGGACCTCTCCATGTATATCCCGACCTATCAGGACATGCTCGAAGCGCATGCCCGGATTGAGCCTTACATCCGACGGACCCCGGTTCGAACCTCGGACTACCTGAACGAATTGACGGGCGCCCAGCTGTTCTTCAAATGCGAGAACTTTCAGGAACCGGGCGCCTTTAAGGTACGCGGCGCCACCAACGCAGTGTTCGGCCTTAATGAGGAACAAGCGAAGAAGGGTGTTGCCACCCATTCCTCCGGCAACCACGCGTCGTGCCTGTCCTATGCCGCATCGAGGCGCGGTATTCCGTGCAACGTGGTGATGCCGCGCACGGCGCCTCAGGCCAAGAAAGACACGGTGCGTCGCTATGGAGGCAAAATCACCGAGTGTGAGCCCTCGACCACCTCGCGCGAGGCGACTTTCGCGCAGGTTCAGGCGGCCACGGGTGGGGATTTTGTCCACCCATACAACGATCCGCGGGTGATCGCCGGACAGGGCACCTGCGCGCGCGAGTTCATCGAGCAGACCGATGGTCTGGATGCGGTGGTTGCCCCCATCGGCGGCGGCGGCATGGTGTCCGGCACTTGCCTGACCCTGTCCACCCTCGCGCCCGAAACCGAAATCATTGCGGCGGAACCCGAACAGGCTGACGACGCCTATCGCAGCTTCAAGGCGGGTCACATCATCGCCGATGACGCGCCAAAAACCATCGCTGACGGCCTGTTGGTGCCGCTGAAAGACCTGACGTGGCACTTCGTTTCGAACCACGTTTCCGAGATCTACACGGCCTCTGAGCAAGAGATCATCGACGCGATGAAGCTAACATGGAAACACCTTCGGATCGTGATGGAGCCGTCCTCGGCCGTGCCTCTGGCCACAATCCTCAAGAACCCCGACGCGTTTAAAGGCAAGCGGGTCGGCCTGATCATCACTGGTGGCAATGTCGATCTGGACAAGCTGCCCTGGCTGAACACCTGACCCAGCCGCAAAAGACATCAATCCAGACACAGGAATACGGACATGAAAGATATGACCAATCTCGACGCATTCGAAGTAGGCTATGACATTCCGGCCAAGCCCGGAATGGATGAAGCAGATATCCAGACCCCTAGCCTTGTGCTGGATCTCGACGCGCTTGAACGCAACATCAAGAAGATGGGCGACTATGCCAAAGCCCACGGTATGCGCCACCGCGTCCACGGCAAAATGCACAAATCCGTCGATGTGGCGAAACTTCAGGAACGCATCGGCGGAGCAGTGGGCGTGTGCTGTCAGAAGGTCTCGGAAGCCGAAGTTTTTGTGCGCGGTGGGATCAAGGACGTGTTGGTATCAAACCAGGTGCGCGACCCTGCCAAGATCGACCGCCTGGCCAGCCTGCCAAAACTCGGCAGCCGTATCATCGTATGCGTCGACGATGTAGACAATGTCGCAGATCTTTCCGGAGCAGCCGTCGATCACGGCACTCAGCTTGAGGTCTTCGTCGAAATTGACTGCGGCGCAGGGCGGTGCGGGGTGACCACTACGCCTCAGGTGATTGAAATTGCCAAAGCCGTCGAGGCGGCCGACAATCTCAAATTCACCGGCATTCAAGCCTATCAGGGTGCGATGCAGCATCTCGACAGCTTTGATGCGCGCAAGGAAAAGCTGGATACTGCAATTGCGATGGTCAAAGACGCCGTTGACGGCCTTAAGGCGGAAGGCATCGATTGCGAGCTGGTTTCCGGCGGCGGCACTGGCTCCTACTACTTCGAGTCCAACTCGGGCGTATACAATGAGCTTCAATGCGGGTCCTATGCCTTCATGGATGCCGATTACGGCCGCATTCTGGACAAGGACGGCAACCGTATCGACCGTGGCGAGTGGGAGAACGCTCTGTTCATCCTGACCAGCGTCATGAGCCACGCCAAAGCCGACAAGGCGATCGTCGATGCTGGCCTCAAGGCGCAATCGGTGGACAGCGGCTTGCCCGTCGTGTTTGGACGCGACGATGTCGAGTACATCAAATGCTCGGACGAGCATGGCGTTGTGATGGATACGGATGGTGTTCTCGAGGTCAACGACAAGCTCAAGCTGGTGCCCGGTCACTGCGACCCAACGGCCAATGTGCATGATTGGTATGTCGGCGTGCGCAACGGCAAGGTCGAGGCGGTCTGGCCGGTATCCGCCCGCGGCCGCGCCTACTGAGACCAAACAATCAAAGAAATCTGGCTCGAGAGTAGCCTGATCCTCGCCCGTGTGCCTCCTCTCCCTTCGGGACAAGCGCACGGGCGAACGAATTCCAAGTGGAGACTGACATGTTGATCGTACCCGAGCGCGAGATCGCCGGATTGATGACCCGCCAAGCGGCTTTTGATGCCGTCGAAAGCGTCTTTGCAGCGATGGCCGCAGGCGATGCCTATAACTTCCCTGTCGTGCGCGAGGCCATCGGCCACGAAGACGCTCTGTATGGCTTCAAGGGTGGTTTTGACCGAGCCGGCCTGACTTTGGGCCTGAAGGCCGGCGGCTACTGGCCGAACAATCTTGAGAAACGCGGTTTGATCAACCACCAATCCACGGTTTTCCTGTTCGATCCCGACACAGGCAAACCTTCGGCGATGGTTGGCGGCAACCTACTGACGGCGCTGCGCACAGCGGCGGCCTCGTCCGTGTCGATCAAACATCTGGCCCGCGCAGATGCCAAAGTAATTGGAATGATCGGGGCGGGCCATCAGGCCGGTTTTCAACTGCGCGCCGCGCTGGAACAGCGTAGCTTTGAAAAGGTCATTGGCTGGAACTACCACCCGGATATGCTGCCCAATATCGAGAAAGTCGCCGTTGAGGCGGGCGTCCCGTTCGAGGCAGTCCAACTTGACGGGATGACCGAAGCGGATGTGATCATCTCGATCACTTCGGCCTTTGCGCCGTCGCTTATGGCGCACCATGTCAGCCCCGGAACGCATGTGGCCTGCATGGGGACAGACACCAAAGGCAAGCAAGAGGTCGAACCTGCCCTGCTGGCCAAGGCGCGTGTTTTTACCGACGAGGTCGCGCAATCCGTCACCATTGGCGAGGCACAGCACGCCGTCGCCGAGGGACTGATCAGCCAAAGCGATGTCGCGCAGCTTGGCGCGGTCATCAATGGAACGCATGAGGGGCGCTCGGCCGATGATCAGATCACAGTATTCGACGGCACAGGCGTTGGCCTGCAGGACCTAGCGGTGGCCGCAGCGGTGGTCGACCTTGCCGTAGAAAAAGGGATCGCGATCGAGGTCGATTTCTGACCTCGCTGGTACCTGTTTCCGAGCGGCAAGTCACCCCTCGGTTTGCAACGGCCGGGGTTCTTGCCCCGGCCAACGTCATTCCACCCGGAAGATTTTGCTAGGCGTTGAATTTTCGCTGGATTTCCAGCCTCATGCGCAGGGAAGTTGCGATACCCCGCGCATCTTCAGGCGATTTTTTCGACGACAAGGAACGGTATCTCGAACCAATGTTCCTGCAGGTTTGGTTCGGTTCCAATTCTGTCCACGACCGCAAAAAGCCCCGGATCGTGGAGCGGAGTCAGCACGCCGTGCCAGGTATTGCGGTGATAGTTCACCCCCTGCCCCGGCGCAGTTAGGAACGCAATCGGGTGGCCGGGTTTCCCATCTTCATCGGGAGCTACAACCACAACGAACGGCTTTTCGGACAATGGAAGAAACGCCTGACTGCCCTCAGGGTGACGCTCCATCATTTCCAGCGTGATCGGCAGGCTGAAAGCCTCGGACTTGAACACGCTGATCCCGGCGCGGCCGTCTTGGAAATCCAACTCCGCGCGGTCATGATAGCGGGCGCATTTGCCCTGATTGATGTACTTGTCCACCTCACCCGCCGCTTGGATCACATCTCCAAACGGCGCAAAGGCTTCGGGGCTCAGGGGCTGCAGCTTCAACTCGATGGTCATTCCGAGAACTTCTCGATCAAGCGCAACTCGGCGATCCGTTCGACCTGACGGCAGGCTTCGTCGAACTCGGTGTCCCGATCACTGTCAATGCGACGGTGAAAGGCCTCCAGGATGCTGGCCTTCGTGTTGTCCTTGACGGCGATGATGAAGGGAAAGCCGAATTTGGCCGTGTAGGCCTCATTCAACGCGGTAAAGGTTTCGCGTTCTTCATCCGTCAGCATGTCCAGACCGGCCCCGGCCTGTTCCGCCGTACTTTCCTTGGTCAGCCGCCCGGCGGTCGCAAGCTTGCCCGCCAGATCCGGGTGCGCCGTCAAAACGCCAAGGCGCTGTTCGGACGTGGCCGAGCGAAAAACGCGCGCAAGTGCGTTGTGGACACCAGCCGCATTGTCATGGGTCGGTCCCAGTTCAAGGTCAAACGCGCCTTCGGCAATCCATGGGCTGTGTTCGAACACGCCGCCAAATTCGGACACGAAGGTAGGCTGATCCATTTCGGACGGGGTGAGGCGGTGCATCGGCGGGTGTTCCTTTGCCCAGTGATCGGCAATCTGTTCACGTGTCGCGAACCAGACACCGTCGTGTTGTCTGAAATAGTCCAGCGCGCGTTTCAGGGCCATGGCGCGGCCCGGACGGCCGATCAAGCGGCAGTGCAACCCGATCGAGAGCATTTTCGGCATACCCGCTGTGCCCTCGGCATAGAGCATGTCGAAACTATCTTTCAGATAGCTTTCGAACTGCTCACCATTTGTGTATCCGGCCTGAATCGCGAAACGCATGTCGTTGCAATCCATCGTATAGGGTACGATCAACTGATCCTTGCCGCCTGCCTTGATCCAATAGGGCAGATCATCGGCGTAGCTGTCCGCGATATAGGCAAAGTCACCCTCTTCTGCGGCAAGACCGATTGTATTCATCGAACACCGACCCGTGTACCAACCGCGCGGAGGCTGACCGGTGACTTCCTTGTGCAGCTGGATGGCTTCGCGGATCTGGGCACGCTCGTCTTGCGGGTCCATATCCTTGTGTTCGATCCATTTCAGCCCATGGCTCGCGATCTCCCAGCCAGCATTTTTCATCGCCGTAACCTGCGCCGGGGCACGCGCCAAAGCGGTTGCCACGCCATAAACGGTCACTGGCAGGTCCTGCAAAAGGTGGTGAACACGCCAGAACCCGGCACGGCTGCCGTATTCGTAAATCGATTCCATGTTCCAGTGTCGTTGCCCCGGCCATGGGGCTGCACCGGTGATCTCGGACAAAAACGCCTCGGATGCAGCGTCACCGTGCAAGATGTTGTTTTCGCCACCTTCCTCATAGTTCAATACGATCTGAATCGCGATCCGGGCCCCGTTGGGCCAGTTGGCTTTGGGCATTTCGCTGCCGTAGCCGGTCATATCTCGTGGATAAGGCTTCACATCTGTTTCCTTCTTCTTGAGTTCCTCAATACTCCGGATAATCAAAGAAATTTTTCAAAAAATACGAAAAGCAGTTTCGGACAGTCTGGCTTTGCCCTCGGACGAGAAAACAGACTAAGAAATAAGCAACTTTAGGAGTGGCACAAATGACCGGTTACCTGACCACACACGTTTTAGATACAGCGCGGGGGTGCCCCGCCGAAGGGCTGAAAATCGAGCTGTACCGCATCAATGGCACAGACCGCACTTTGCTGAAAGCGCTGGTGACAAATGACGACGGCAGAACCGACGAACAGATTCTGCCGCAATCCGAGTTTTCAACGGGCGAGTATGAACTGGTTTTCTATGCTGGCGCGTATCTAGATGCCTCAGACACCCCGCCAGAAGATCCCCGTTTTTTGGATGTGATCCCGATCCGGTTCGGGATGTCCGAGCAGTCTCACTATCACGTGCCTCTGCTTCTTTCCCCCTTTGGATACTCGACCTATCGCGGCAGCTAAGGTCTCCGCTTTAGGTATTCGCGGATATCGAAGATCTGATACGCTCTATGATGAACTCCATAAAAAGCCGCGTTTTGGGGTCTTGCATGCGGCGGTGCGTAAACAGGCACGCCATCTGAATGGGTTCCGGTGGCGTTTCTGTTGCGACCGGAGCCAGATTTCCGGCCTTAAGGTGCTGTGCGATCTCAAAGATCGGCTTCAGCGCGATCCCGTGACCTGCAAGCGCCCAATCCGTCAACACATCGCCATCGTCCGACTCATAGCGACCAGAGACACGGAATCGCTTTGGCCCCGAAGCGGTCCTGAGCAGCCATTGAAACTCGGTCGCACCAGGGAAACGTAGGTTGAGGCATTCGTGATTGTCGGCGATCAAGTCGTCTCCGCTTGCCGGCATCCCACGTTTCTTGATGTATTTCGGAGAGGCGCACAGAACCCTTTCCACATCGGCGATCTTGCGAATGCGCAAATTACTGTCCTCGGGCTGCCCTAGGAAAAACGCAAGATCCAGACCTTCTGTTGTCAGGTCGACTTTTCGATCTGTCAGCCTCAGCCTGACATTGACCTCGGGGTACTCGGCCAAAAACTTTGGAACCTGTGGCGCTATCAGCCTGCGACCGACGCCCAATGGCGCAGCAACATAGAGAGAACCTTTCAGATTCTCGGTAATGTTGACGATCTGAGCTTCGGCATTTTCAACGGCCTCAAGGATTTCGGCGGCCCCCCGATAGAAGGATTGTCCCTGTTCGGTCGGCGTCAGGCTGCGCGTCGTGCGTTGAAAGAGCCGCACACCCAGATGCTCTTCCAGTTGCGAAATTCGCGCCGAGGTGACAGCCGGAGAAACCCTCAGATCACGGCCGGCGGCGGACATGCTGCCCAACTCGTAGACTCGGACAAAGGTTCTGATGTTATCTAGATAGGACATTTTTTTGCATTTTTTGATACTGCTTGGTCTTTGCTAGCAATACCAGAACAAAGCAGTCTCGCATAGAGTGAGCGGAAGCAAAGAATCTTAGGAGCAAACCCATGTATGATCTGGCCGTAGTGTGGGAGTGGATTGCCTTTTCGGTCCGCTGGCTGCACGTGATCACTGCGATGGCGTGGATTGGGGCATCTTTCTACTTTATCGCATTGGACCTGATGCTTAAGCCAAACCCTGCGCTGCCGGATGGGGCCTATGGCGAGGAATGGGAGGTCCATGGCGGCGGGTTTTACCACACCGTAAAATACCTCGTGGCCCCCGCCCGGATGCCCGAACATCTGACCTGGCACAAATGGCAAAGCTACACCACATGGCTGTCCGGTGCTGCGCTCCTGATGATCATTTACTGGGTCGGAGGAGAGCTGTTCCTGCTGGACCCAACCAAGGTCGATCTGGCGTTGTGGCAGGGAATTCTGATCTCGGGCGGGTCATTGACCATTGGTTGGTTGCTCTATGACCAGATGTGCAAATCCAAGCTGAGCGATCACCCCACCATTCTGATGCTGCTATTGTTCATGATCCTGGTGATCATGTCCTGGGGCTACAACCAAATATTCACCGGACGAGCCGCGCTGCTACATCTTGGGGCGTTTACCGCAACGATCATGACGGCCAATGTGTTCTTTCAGATCATGCCGAACCAGCGCATCGTGGTCGCAGACCTCAAGGCGGGTCGAACCCCTGACGCCAAGTACGGCAAGATTGCCAAAGTACGCTCGACGCACAACAACTATCTGACCTTGCCGGTCGTGTTCCTGATGCTGTCGAACCACTATCCGCTGGCGTTCGGCACCGAGTATTCATGGATCATTGCAAGCCTGATCTTCCTGACCGGCGTCACCATTCGCCACTACTTCAACACAATGCATGCGACTGGAACAGGCCCGCATTGGACCTGGGCCGTCACGGTCCTTCTGATGATCGCGATTGCATGGCTGTCCTCAGTCCGGTCCGGCGAAACATGGGAAGAGGCCGAAGCGCGCGAACTGACACCCTATGAACAGAAATTCGCCTCGGCCGAGGGGTTCGAGGCCGCTTATGACACGGTTCTGGGCAATTGCTCCATGTGTCACGCACGCGAGCCGGTCTACGGCACAATGAAATGGGCGCCCAAGAAAGTGTATCTTGAAACGCCCGGCGATGTCGCCCGTCAGGCTGATCAAATCTATCTGCAGGCCGGGATCAGCCACGCGATGCCGCCGCCAGCTGCGGTTCAAATGGATGACGAAGCCCGTCAGACTATCATCGCATGGGTGCGTGAAGTAAGAGGCCAGTAAGCCCCGACTTGTGGCAGGCGAAACAGGACCCTCCTGCTGGTTTATCCAAAGAACCTTTTGCTGTGTTTCGCGATGTGTTCGACGAACAGGCGTATTTTAGGATCCTGAAGTTTCTTGTGCGGATAGAGGCAGCCGAAGATGGTCGGCAATGGCGGTGTCGAGGGCAGAACCTCGACCAGTTGGCCTGACACGAGATACTCTTTCACATCAAAGCGCGGTTTGTTGACGATCCCCTTCCCTGCCAAAGCCCAATCCGTCAGGACATCGCCATCATCCGCATCGTATTTGCCCCGAACCTCAAGTTTGCGCGGACCCATGTCGGTGTTCAGGGTCCAGAAATACTCGGGCGATCTGGGATAGCGCAGCAGCAGGCAATTGTGCTGAGAGTGCAATAGGTCATCCGGCGTTTTGGGTACGCCGAAATTTGACAGATATTCAGGCGAGGCACATAGCAGCCGGTCACAATCCGCGAATTTCCGCAGTTTCATCGTGGAATCGCCCGGCTCTCCGATAAAGAACGCAATATCCAAACCATCGGCCATCATGTCCACTTTGCGGTCAGACAGGCGCATGCGGATCTCGGTCTCTGGATAACGCTCCGAGAATTCCGGCACCAGCGGCGCAACGATTCTACGCCCAACCCCCAGCGGCGCTGTGATGCGGATTGCGCCTCGAGGGGCGTCCGAAAAACTGGCGACGCGCGCCTCGGCGTGGTCCAACGCCAGTAAAACGGCCTTGGCCTCATCATAGAAAACCTCGCCGACCTCTGTTGCCGTTATCGAGCGGGTCGTTCTGTTGAACAGGCGCACGCCCAAGTGGTTTTCCAGCTCTTTCAGACGTTTGCTGGCCACTGCGGGGGTTAGCCGCAGGTCTCGGCCGCCGGACGTGATGCTGCCCAGCTCCATCACCCTAACGAAGACCCGCAAGCTTTCGATGTATGACATTCATTCCTCCCACTGCGGGAAGACTGCGATGGTGGGATTTCTTTTTCAACGTTTTGTTGAAAGAATTTGTCATTTCCGACGATTTTAAGACTCAATCTCTGTCTCTATGGTCCTGCGGCGACCCACCCGAAGGCAGGTGTAGAGGGAGACTAGCATGACGCCGCGTACTGACATCCGATTTGTCCTGAATGGCAAGGATGTATCCGTTCCAGACGTATCAGCCGACCAGACTCTTCTGGATTTTCTACGTCTCGAACGACGACTGACCGGCACCAAGGAAGGCTGCGCCGAAGGCGATTGCGGCGCATGTACCGTACTTGTCGGGCGGCTTGGGCGGACAGGACTTGCCTATGCTCCGGTGAACGCGTGCATTCGGTTCCTCGCCTCTTTAGACGGCTGCCATGTCGTGACGGTTGAGCATCTGTCCGGCCACGAAGGTCGCCTGCATCCGGTACAGCAAGCTATGGTGGACCATCACGGCAGTCAGTGCGGGTTCTGCACGCCGGGCTTCGTGATGGCGCTCTATGCGCTGTGGATGCAAACGCCTGAGCCAACAGAGGCGCAGGTCGAAACCGCTTTGCAGGGCAATTTGTGCCGTTGCACCGGGTATGAGCCGATCATTCGGGCGGCGGTTGCTGTCAGCCGCTACGGCACCCCGGCCTCGGACCACCTGAACACCGAACGTGAGGCCATGACCGAGCGTCTGGCGGCGCTGAAAGACGGGCAGCGCGTTGTCTCGGGGCCGCAGGACAATCTTAGTATCCTTCCCTCCAGCGTGGATGATCTGGCCGAATGCCTGCAGACCTATCCGGAGGCCACCATTGTCGCGGGTGCAACGGACGTGGGCCTTTGGGTCACGAAATTTCTGCGCAAAATCGGACCCGCGATCTTTACCGGGCATCTCGAGGACCTGAAAATGGTCGAAAAACAGGGCCAAAACCTGCTGATCGGAGCAGGTGCCACCTACACCGATTGCCAGGATCTGCTCTCCGAGCATCTACCGCACCTGACCTCATACTGGGATCGTATTGCCGGGTGGCAGGTGCGCAATATGGGCACATTGGGTGGCAACATCGCCAACGGCTCTCCCATCGGGGACACGCCGCCTGTGCTGATCGCGCTTGGAGCGGAAATCACGCTGCGCCGTGGGTCGGACGTCCGGACCATGCCGCTAGAGACTTTCTTCATCGACTACGGCAAACAGGATCGCCAACCGGACGAATTTGTCGAAAGCATCCGCGTCCCCCTGCCCCATTCAAAAGACCTGAACGCCGCCTACAAGATCTCGAAGCGCCGGGATGAGGATATCTCCTCGGTCGCGGCAGGCATTCATATGTCGGTTGAAGATGGCATCATCCGCGATGGCCGCATCGCTATGGGTGGCATGGCCGCGACGCCAAAGCGCGCGACGGCTGCCGAGGCCGCTCTGAACGGTCAGCCCTGGTCGCGGGAAAGTTTCGAAGCTGCGGCAACAGCGTTGGCTCAGGATTTCTCGCCCCTGACGGATTGGAGGGCCTCGTCCGACTATCGGATGCTGACGGCCCAGAACCTGCTGCGTCGGTTCTTCCTAGAACATGACGCCCAGACGGACACCCCCGTTCAACTGGCTTGTGCGTAACAAGGAGACGACACAATGAAAGACATCGTTTCCATCGTTGGGGCCGCCCACACTGACGTCAACCACGACAGCGCGATCAAGCATGTTACCGGAGGGGCTGACTACACCGACGATATTGCCCTACCCCAAGGCGCGCTGCACGCCTATCTTGGCGTGTCCGACGTGGCCCATGCCAAACTGCTTGGCATTGATTTTGCGAAGGTTCTGGCAACACCCGGCGTTGTTGGGGTTTTGACGGCAGATGACGTGCCGGGGGTCAATGATATCAGCCCGACCCACCTGAACGACGAGCCGGTTTTCCCAACTGATGCCATTCAGTTTCACGGCCAACCCCTGTTTGCCGTCATAGCCGAGACTCGCGACATCGCACGCCGCGCCGCCGAGCTGGCAGAGATCGAATACGAAACCCTGCCCCATGCGCTTGACCCCATTGAGGCCCAGAACGCCGGCTACCCGCATGTCACCGCCCCTCTAAAGCTAGAGCGCGGGGATGTTGCCCCCGCTCAGGCTGCGGCCCCCAATCGGATCCAAGGCCGGATGCGAGTCGGCGGTCAGGATCACATGTATCTTGAGGGCCACATCGCCTTTGCCATTCCGGGCGAAGATGACGATGTGGTCGTGCATTGTTCGACCCAGCATCCATCTGAGGCGCAGCATATGGTGGCCCATGTGCTTGGGGTGCCGTCCAATGCGGTTGTGGTCAATGTCCGCCGCATGGGTGGTGGCTTTGGCGGCAAGGAAAGCCAGATGAACCTGTTCTGCGTTGTGGCTGCCATGGCCGCGAAAAAGTGGAACCGCGCCGTCAAGATCAGGCCCGACCGGGATCAGGACATGACGGCGACCGGCAAACGCCATGACTTTGTGATCGACTATGACGTGGCCTTTGACGATGCCGGTCGCATTCAGGCTGTCGAAAGCAGCTTTGCCGCGCGCTGCGGATTCTCGGCAGATCTGTCGGGGCCGGTGACCGACCGGGCGCTGTTTCATGCAGATAACGCTTATTTTTACCCGAATGTGCGCCTTAACAGCCATCCGATGAAAACCAACACGGTCTCAAACACCGCTTTCCGCGGATTTGGCGGGCCGCAGGGTGTGATCGCGGCGGAAAGGATGATCGAAGAGATTGCCTACGCCACGGGTCAGGACCCTCTGGATGTGCGCAAGGCCAATTTCTATGGCACCGAAGACCGGAACGTGACGCCTTATCATCAGGTGGTCGAAGACAGCATTCTGGACCGGCTGGTCGGAGAGCTGGAGGAGACCTCGGACTACCGCCAGCGCCGTCAGGACATCATCGCTTTCAATCAATCCTCGCCGATCCTGAAAAAGGGGATCGCTCTGACGCCTGTGAAATTCGGCATCTCTTTCACGGCGACGTGGTACAATCAGGCCGGCGCGCTGGTACATGTCTACAAAGACGGCTCGATCCACTTGAACCATGGCGGCACCGAAATGGGGCAAGGCCTCAACACCAAGGTCGCGCAGGTGGTGGCCGAGGCTTTTCAGGTTGATTTCAGCCGGATCAAGATCACCAAGACCACGACCGAGAAGGTCCCGAACACATCCGCCACTGCAGCCTCTAGCGGTACCGACCTGAACGGAATGGCGGCGTTGAACGCGGTCGAGCAGATCAAGGAACGGCTGGTGAAATTTGCCTCGGAAAACTGGGATGTAAGCCCCGAGCAGGTGATTTTCCTCGCCAATCATGTCCATATCGGCGAAGAAGTTCTGCCCTTCGATGCTTTCATTAAACAGGCCTATCTGGCGCGTGTGCAGCTGTCGGCAGCCGGGTTCTACAAGACCCCCAAGATCCACTGGGACCGGGACAAGGGCCAAGGCCGCCCCTTCTACTACTACGCCTATGGGGCATCCTGTTCGGAAGTGACCATAGACACCCTCACCGGAGAATACCGGGTCGACCGCACGGATGTGCTGCACGATGTCGGACGCTCACTGAATCCCGTTCTCGATAAGGGTCAGGTGGAAGGGGCCTTTGTTCAGGGCATGGGCTGGCTGACCACAGAAGAGCTTTGGTGGGATGATGCTGGTCGCCTGCGCACCCATGCTCCGTCGACATACAAGATCCCGCTGGCCTCGGACCGCCCGCGTATCTTCAACGTGAAACTCGCCGATTGGTCGGAAAACCGAGAGTTGACGATCAAACGTTCCAAAGCCGTGGGCGAGCCGCCCTTCATGCTGGGAATTTCGGTGTTCGAGGCCCTGTCGATGGCCGTGGCATCCGTCGCCGACTACCGGGAATGTCCTCGCCTAGACGCCCCAGCCACGCCCGAGCGTGTCCTCATGGCCGTTGCCCGCCTGCAAAACGGTGCCTAAACGATGCCCGCCGCGCAGTCCCTGAAGACGTTTCTGTCCGAACAAAGCAGCGTGATCCGCATTGCGCTGACGCGTGTGCGGGGGTCTTCGCCGCGCAACGAAGGGACAGAGATGTTCGTGGCGCCTAGCGCGCTGTGGGGGACGATCGGCGGTGGGCAATTGGAATTCATGGCCATCAACGCTGCGCGGGACATGCTGCGGGACGGGTCGCTGCACCGGGATATGGATGTGCCGCTCGGGCCTGAAATCGGCCAATGCTGCGGGGGACGGGTCGAGCTGCAACTGACCCGCATGCGGTCCTCGGACAAAAGGGCCGCAACCGACCGGGCTGCGCGGCGCGAAGATGCCTTGCCGCATGTCTACGTAATGGGGGCAGGTCATGTGGGGCGCGCACTTGCGGATCTTTTTCAGCACTTGCCTGTGCGCTGCATCCTTGTCGACACACGGGCCGAGGAAATTGACCTCTGCACTGCGGATGTTGAAACCCGGCTGAGTGCAATCCCCGAAGCCGAAATCCTAAGTGCGCCTGCGGGCAGCGCCTTTATCGTCCTGACCCATGATCACGGGCTGGATTTCCTGCTGACCACCGCCGCGCTTGAACGTCAGGACGCGGCCTATGTTGGCATGATCGGATCCGCGACCAAGCGGATCAAGCTGAGGAATTGGGCACATAAACAGTGTGACGGACAATCCATCGAACATTTGAGATGCCCCATCGGGGCAAGCGGTAGCCGCGACAAGCGGCCCAGCGTCATAGCCGCCTTTGTGGTGGCCGAGGTGATGGCTGAACTGACCTCTGAAACTGCCGCGACCGCCCCAACCGGGGCAACCAAGGTGCCCCTTGCGGGCCAACATCACGACCGGAGAGGGAGAACCGCCTGACATCCACCAGGCAATTCCGGTCCTATCAGAGGAGGAGACCGTCATGGACGGGAGGACCTACGAATACAAGCTGTTTACCCGCAGCGACTTCAGCGCTTTCTGGGCGCTTTTTACGGATAACCTGGTAAACCTGCTGATCCTGTCCGGGGTCTGTCAGTTCGTGTTCCAGATGCCAGCCGAGATCGTCTTTGGCCGCATCGTACCCGGTGCCGCCATAGCAATCCTGGCCGGTGTCGGGGTTTACACGTTTCTCGCCAAATGGGCGGCCACCAAAAAGGGCGAAGACGTCACCGCCCTGCCCTACGGCATCTCGACCCCGGTCATGTTCGTCTACCTTTTTGGCGTCATCGGACCAATTTACTGGGCCACCAACGACCCGATGCTGGCCTGGCAGGTAGGAATCGGCGCGGGCTTCATGGGCGGGATCGTTGCAGCCCTTGGGGCGTTTGTGGGTCCTTACCTCAAGCGGATTACACCGCGCGCCGGGATGCTCGGCACGCTGTGCGGCATTGCGCTGGTCTTTATCGGCTCCGTCCCCTTGGCAGAGGTGTTTGAGAACCCGATCATCGGTTTTACCTCGTTGCTGTTCATCCTTTGGGGTCTGATCGGGCGGTTCCGCCTGCCGGGTAATGTGCCTGCCGGTCTGGTCGCGATTGCGGCTGGTACGGTGATTGCCATCATCCTTGGTGAATCGAAAATCGACACAAGTGGCATCGGCTTCTACCCGCCAATCCCCTATTTCGGCGACCTCATCGCCGGTGTGCAGTATCTGTTCGCCAACCCCGAGTTGTTTCTGGTGCTGATCCCGGTGCAGATCTACAACTTCATCGAAACCATGAACAATGTGGAATCCGCCGAGGCCGCGGGCGATCACTACCCCGTCGGGCTGTGCCAGGTAACGGATGGCGCGGGCACGATGCTGGGCGCGTTGTTTGGCTCTCCGTTCCCGACGACAGTCTATATCGGTCACCCGGCCTACAAGCGGCTTGATGCACATGCGGGCTACATCGTGGGTGTTGCCGTCGTGATCGCGGCTGCCGCTTTCCTTGGCTTCCTGTCCTTCCTTGCGGGTCTTATCCCAATTGCGGCTGCGGCGCCTGTTCTGGTCTTTGTCTCGGTCAGCCTGATCACCAACACGGCCTGGGCGGTGAAGCCGATGCACATGGCAGCGGTATCTTTCGCGATCCTACCCCATATCTCGGCCTTCCTGATGGTCAAATGGGGCTCACTGATGAACGCGCTGCGCAGTAGCGGTGTCGAAGGCCTGCCTGCGCTGGGTGACGAGGGTCTGACCGCCGCACTCCTGATGGAGGGTGCCCACTACGAAGGACATCTGGCGCTTAGCCAGGGTGCGATCATCACTGGTCTGATCTGGGGGGCCATTGTAGCCGACGTGATTGACGGCCGGTTCCGCATGGCTGGCGCCTTTGCCGTCGCAGGCGGGCTGATGTCGGCGGTGGGGATCATCCACTCCTACACGCTGCAGATGCCGCAGTTCGATGGGATTACCATCGGCTATCTGATCGTCGGCGCGTTCCTCTACCTCTACCCGATGCTCGCCCCAAAAGCGGATCTTGAGCATCGCGTGATCGTTCCAGATGAGCCCGATCTCATCGACGACGACACACCTGCGCAACAGGCCTGACCCATGGCGGGGCAGCCTTAGGGCTGCCCCTCTGCCCGTTTTCCCACGACATACGAGACATTCCATGACACAGAGATTGCTGCGCGGTCGTCTGCTGACCTTTCATCGTGAGCCCCAGAACGGCGACGATATCGGCGCCTATACCTATCTTGAGGACGGCGCGGTGCTGATCCGGGACGGGATCATTCAGGACACCGGCCCCTTCTCGGCGATCAGCGCAAAGGCCAGAGACGTGCCTATGACGGACCATCGCCCTCATCTGATGATGGCGGGATTCATCGACACCCACATTCACTTTCCCCAAGTGCAGGTGATCGCCTCGTGGGGCGCACAGCTCTTGGACTGGCTCAACACCTACACATTCCCAGAAGAAACCCGCTTTGCCTCGGACGGGCACAGCGCGACTATGGCGCGGGCGTTCTATGACCAGCTGATCGCGCATGGCACCACGACGGCGGTTGCCTATTGCTCGGTCCACAAAACCTCGGTTGACGCGTTCTTTACCGAGGCAACCAGACGCAACATGCGCATGCTAGGAGGCAAGGTCCTGATGGACCGCAACGCGCCTGAGGCGCTGCAGGATACGCCGCAAACCGGATATGACGACACCAAAGCCCTCATCGCCGACTGGCATGGCAAAGGGCGCAATGGCTATGTCATCACGCCCCGGTTTGCGATCACCTCAACCCCGGACCAAATGGCCATGGCCCAGGCGCTGGCGCAAGAGCATCCCGACTGCCACATCCAGACACACCTGTCGGAGAACAAGGACGAGATCGCCTTCACCAGACAACTCTACCCGCAAGCTCAGGACTATCTGGATGTCTATCAGTCCTACGGTCTGCTTGGACGGAAAACCCTACTCGGACACTCCATCCATCTTGAGCCGCGAGAGATTGACGTGCTGGCTGAAACCGGCGCGCATCCCGTGTTCTGCCCGACCTCGAACCTGTTTCTAGGCAGCGGCCTGTTTGATCATGCCGGGCTGAGCGCGCGCGGAATCGCCAATGGGATCGCAACGGATGTTGGTGCTGGCACCAGCTATTCAATGCTGCAAACCCTGAACGAAGGTTACAAAGTCCTGCAATTGCAAGGGACAGCCCTGCACCCTCTGCAAGCGTTCCATTGGGCAACCTGCGGCAATGCCTGCGTTCTGGGCCTCGAAGACAAAATCGGTACGCTCGCCCCGGGAAGCGAAGCCGACGTCGTTGTTCTGAACGCACGCAGCACCCCGGCCATGGCCCTACGTATGGACCGCGTGGACAGCCTGTCACAAGAGCTGTTCGTCCTGCAGATGATGGGAGACGATCGCGCGATTGAGGAAGTCTATGTGTCGGGTACACCCAGCAAGGTTGCAGGACCGCAACCTGAACTAGCCAAAGTCCCTGCCTAGCGGCATCTGGAGCGCGGGCCCATTTCCAGCCCGCGACGGTCTTAAATTGAAAGCCCGGATCAGTCGACTTGCTCGATCCGGGCTAGACCCTTCAAAACCGCGCGGCCAAGTTCCTGATAGCACAAGGCAAAAAGCGCGGGATGCCTCGGGTGCCCAATAAATCCTTCAGGTGCAATGAAAAATCGATCTGTATCCCGTCATTCCACAAATTGGGTAATAAGGCAGGTGACGGTATCATCTGCTGCGACTTGGCGGCGAATACCAGTGTGTTAGGTTAGGAGGCGGGTCTGCAAAGAGATTTGATCTTCTCGCAGCCACCACTTCCAATCCTTCAACTTGCGATGTGGGGTTCCGACTTGTTTGCTTGGCTTCTGCCTGCGTTTTTCGTGATCCCGAGTCTACCCCTCAAACTTCAAGGCGATGCTTTCTTGCGTCGCAACGCTTTGACAGCAGAGGATGAGCCCTTTCGAGATATCTCCGTCTTCAAGTGCAACTCGGTTCCGCATATGGACGGCCCCTTCGGTAAGCCGGGCAACACAGGCACCACAGACACCGGACTGGCAACTGTATGGTGGATTTAAGCCTTTCAATTGGGCAGCTTCCAGTATGGTTTGACCCGCAGCCACCGGTACGTCATGCCATGCACCATGCAGATTTATGCGGGCTGTCGCTGCGACCCCTGACGTGCTGAGGTCGAGCTCGACATTCCCTCCAAAGCTTTCCGTGTGAATGCGATCGTCAGGCACGTCCAAATTTTTGAGCGCCGCCCGTAGGTCCGTGTTCATGCTGCCCGGACCGCAGATCCAGTATTGCGTGTCCTGCGCCACAGGTGGGGTCTCGGCAATAGCGGCCTGAACGGCGTTTGCATCCAACCGACCCGTGCGCCAAGGGCTGAACCAACTGAACAAGGAGGGGTGTGACAGAACATGGCGCACAGAAAAGCGTTTTGGGTATCGCGCTTGGATCTGCTCCAACTCGTCCCGAAAAATGATGCTGTTCGCGTTGGTGTTGCCGAAAACCAAATGCGCGACGGAATGCGGCTCGTCCGTCAAAACGGCATTGATCATCGCGTATAGAGGCGTGATGCCACTGCCCGCGCCAAAGAAATAGTGTGTGCGGCGTTTAAGGAGTCCGGGCGTTAAGGTGAACTGTCCAAAGGGGGGCATGACTTCGATGGTATCCCTTACCGACAGAGCATCACCGATATGGTTCGACACGATCCCGCCTTTCACTCGTTTCACAGTGATGCGCAGTGCGGATCCAGGAGGGTTTGAGATGGTGTAGCTGCGCCTATGTTCCTGCCCTTCGATCAAAAACCTGATCGTCAAATGTTGCCCTGCTATCCATTGAAACAGATCAGCCAGTCTGGCAGGGACATCTAAAGTGACACTTGTGGCTGCACCGCCGATCTCTGTGCGGATGTCAGATAAGGTCAATGGATAGAAGTCGCGCTGCATTAAATCACCAATCACCGGTAGTCATAAGTTGTTGTCAATGACCGGACCACCATCCCGCCAAGGTAAGGTTCAAAGGCAAACTCATCTGTTTTACGCATTTTGCCGGCATATCCCTGCCAATCATATTCAATATCCGTAACCGCGGTTACGTGGTGGACCTCATCTTCGGTGCGGGTGGTCATTCTGGGCGTGGATCGCTTAGTTTCCTTGTAGTCCGCCAATTCCTTGGGGAGTTCAGCATCGGTAGCGGCGGCAACGTCCCCCACACGGTAAGTGAAGACATCATCTTCCTGCCCGGCACCGTATTTGAGAACGATCCGATGAGTAGCTTTGGGATGCCAGATTTCCCACGTAGCCAGAAGGCTATCTTCGTCTTGAGCCGCCAGGACACGGGCGGAGATCTCCTCAGGCGTTTCTGCTTGCGCTGTCAGCGCCAAAGCCGACGCGATAGCCACGCCAATTAGGGTGGCTTGAACGGGTGTCATAATCCATCTCCGCATTGTTCAATCAGCCTTCATGAACTCCAAAACGGCTTTTTGGTGCTGGGTAATCGGGCTTTCACCAATCCCGGCCGGGCCGATTTCCAGATACGGGCTTTTCAGAGACTTCTGCTGTTGTTCGCAGGCATAGATATCCTCGGTCGTGAAGTCTCCGGATGCCATCGGATCATCTTCGCCTGCGACATCGGCCCCTTGATACTTCGCACCGCCAAAGTCCTTCCAAAAACCCCAGCTTTTCCACTGTTGTTTCTGAAACGCCCAATCAGATTCATTGGCCAGTTTCGTGCGATTTTCGATGCGCGTAAGGTCCGGCGCCAGTGGCGTGATGATAAACAGGTTCCAGCTTTCCTCACTGGCCCCGATACCAATGCCGGGAAAGAGCATTGGAACCCACGCGCCGACATGGGGTTTTGGGATCGCGCGCGGCATCGGCAGGTTCGCCTCATGATCCTTGGCGTACTCCGCGGACGGAGGCTCCCAAAAGTGATAGTGCGGCCCCTTCCACCCGTATTCCGCCTTGGCATGGTCATACATATGCAGGGTGTTGGAATGCAGGTGGCTCAGGTGATAGACGTCGATGTAATTCTCGACAACGATCTTCCAATTTGCCTTGATCTCATAGGTGTTCCGACCTTCAGCGTACTCTACCAGTTCCTCGGGCTTGTGCGGGCCAAGGAATGGATCGACCTCGCCAAACCACTCCGCAAGCGTGGGCGCGTTCGGATCAGGATGGACGAACAACATACCGCGCCAGACGTCTACGCTCGCCGGTTTGAGGCCAAGGCAGGATTTATCGATACCACCGGGAAATTCCGACGCCTCATCGGGGACGGAGATCAGATTGCCTTCCAGATCATAGGTCCAATCGTGGTAAGGACATGTAAGCGCTTTTTGCGTCTTGCCAACCGCGCGGATCAGTTGTGTACCGCGATGGCGGCAAATATTGTGAAAGGCCCGCAGCCGGTGATCGCGCCCCATGACGACAAACAGGTTGTTCAAACCTGCCTGCACCGACAGATAGTTCCCGGGGCCTTCGATATCTTCAACCAGTCCCGCAAAACGCCAGGTGCGTGAGAAGATCTGTTGTTGTTCTCGGTCGAACCAATCCTGCGAAGTATAGGCTTCGACTGGCAGGTGATGATACATTTTGGTCATCTTTATCCCTCAGGTCATCAGATGGGCGTATTGTGGAAAAAGGCTGGCGGCGAGCATCATCAGTCCTGACAAAGCCCAGAGGCAGGCAATGGCCCAGAATAGAATTGGATCGTCGTGTCGGTTGATCTCGAACACCAGAAAAGCCTGACCATTCAGGATGGTCAGAATGGTCCACCACAGGAAGAGCAGCCCCCAGACCCAGTAGTATCCCAGGACAGCTGCAGCCAACAGTACAGGCAGAGTTATATAGTTCGCGGTTCTGGCGTGGCTCATCGCTCGGCCTCCAGCGTAGAGGCAAGCAAAGACGCCGCCAGCTTCAATTCCGCGCGCCAGACTTTGGGCGGCTCGAGTGGCGACAGGGCATCCATGCTGACAAAGATTGCGGAAATACCCTGAGTCACGGCACGAGTGCTTGCACCCGGCGCGTTAGGGGCGGCGCGCTTCAGGACATCCTCAACCACGTCAAAAAAGGCACTTAGGCTGTCCATAAGATCCTGCCGCAATTCCGGGCGATCCGGAACAACAGTCACCAGCGCCTGATACGCCAACATCAACCGCGGATCAGTTCCGCTGTTTTCGGCAAAAAGAGCGTCCACAAGATCCGTTGGCGTAGCTCTGTCTGGCAGGGCCTGTCGCAGGCCGTCTAGTGACATCGCAAAGCCTTCAAGCGTGTACTCGGCAAGTGCGGCAATCATTTCGTCCTTGTTGCCAAGATAGTGGCGAAGCAGAGGGCGCTTGACGCCTGCTTCCTCCGCGATCCGTTCCTGGGTCGCGCCGTCAAGGCCGAACCGCGCCACACATGTGAGGTACGCATCCAGGATTTCCTGAGATCGTTGGTCTTTCAGAGATGGTCTTGGCATTGCGGCCTCTTAAATTGTCACTGATGACAAATAATGATTAGAGATTGTTTGTCAACTATGACAATCTACTTTGAGACCAGCGCGTGAAAAGAAACTTCAATTCGGAAGGGCTATAGCGAGGGGCCAGCCACCATCCAATGCTTTCGCGAGTGCGACAGCCTGCCTCTCATCTTTTTCAACAGTACCGCCCGCTGGTTCGAGAAAGAGAGTTCAGCCCAAGTAAAATGACCGCGGAACACCGTCACAACGTCTCGATGTTTCCCAAAAGAATAGAGGTCATATCCATCGCAAATGAACCATCTTGGACAGTAACATCCAACTGCGTGTCATAATTCACCGCATTTCGCGTTATCCCCGAGAGGTCGGCATCTGCGTCCAGAAAAACCCATTTCGCGGGATATGGAGAAGTTTGTCCGACCGCCGCCTGCAGGATGGACAGCGCGTCCAGTGCGTTGACGGCTCCGTCCTGTGTTATATCGGCGGCAATCAGATTTTCTGGAGCCGCCGGCCCCCATGTCGGATCCAACCCGACCGAGATGCGCAGAACCTGCAACGCATCCAGAGCGTTAACCCGTCCGCTCGCTGTTGAATAGGTTTTGACGACCTCCAGCTCTCCGGCCAACGTCTCGTTCGGAACGTTCAGATCGAAGCGTCCGGTCTCATCCGTGGTTGCAGTGACGGTGCCGCCTCCGGTCGGAGCGAACTTGATCTCGGCATCTGCAAGAGCCGGATTGGCGGTCTCGGAATCGACGCGCACGCGGCCCTGAATGCCGTCCGAGCTTGCAGGCTCCAACCCGCCAAACGTTCCGAAATCCACCGGAATGTGGTCTGGTCCGCCGAACCCGGAGCCAAAAACCTCTTCTTTCGTCAATGGCGCACCGGTCGAGGATATTACGTGGACGACCTCATTCAGATACTGGATATCGGCCCCTTGGGATGTGGCGGTAAAGGTCAATTGATCGGGGGTTCGCAGCAACAGATAGTCGAACATGTCCAACCGATCGGCACCGGCTTCGAAATCCGTGATCGTCGTGGGGTCGCTGCCGTATTGCATGACGAATATGTCAGCCCCAGCCCCGCCTGTCAGTGTCGTCTCACCACTCCCTGCAATGAGGATGTCATCTCCGTCCCCGCCGGACAGTTGGGCATCCAGCACCCCCGCGCTGAGCATGTCGTCTTGCGCCGTGCCCATAACCGGCCCGCTACCGTCAAGGACGACACCAAGATTTGCCAAAGAAACGCTCAACTGCGTCAGTCCGGGATCCTGCTGCGACGTAGCCAGGACCTGAAGCTCATCACCGATATGGGCGAGGCTGAGGGTCTGGACGTTCCCCAACCCACTATCCAACGTGTCGGCAAAGCTATCCAGATAGATCAGCTTTCCATTCGGGGTCAACGTGAACAGGCTGACGCCATCGTCGGAGCCGCCGGCCACGATGAAGGCACGGCCCTTCACCTCGATCACCGACAGGTCCTGCACGGATTCAAATCGGGTATTCAACGTATCGAGAACGTGATCCTTGGGGATCAACCGACCATCGCTGCGCAATCCCATCACGCTGAGGGAATTGCTACCCGACCCCGCCACGATGACCCAGGATTGCCCATAGGCTTCGACCACCTCAATCGCCGTGGGCGTAGAGATTCCCATCGTTGAAACAGCGGCACTGTTGTCCAGAGCGCTGAGGCTGCCATCGCTTGCGGAAACGTCAAATACGGCGATTTCACTATTTGCAGCGTTCGCGGTGATCACGAATTGTTCGGTCCCGACCGTCGCAGCATGCATCGAATCGGCTTGGCCAGAGAGCAGCGATACAACCGAAAGCGTGCCGTCTGGGTTGATCTCATAGCTGACGATCTGATCGGTGTCTTCATGCGCAAGGGTCAGATAGTTCTGCCCCCCGACGTCCAGTTGCGCCATCGCCGAGATGTCTCCGCCACCGACGAGCGTCCCGGTTTCCTGCAGATCGCCAAAAGTGCCGTCCGAGTTGAGCGTATATCCCACCAAACCCGTTGCATTGTTGATATCAAGGGCCAGTTGGTCCTCAGCGCCCAAGGTGATTGGCACACCTGTCCGCCCCACCTGATACAGGATCGGGCCGCTATGATAGACCGTATCCACCAGCTGCGGCCCGGCCCCTTCAATGAGCCGCCAGGCGGCAACGCCACCGAACGGCCCGGTGATGGAATAGAGATACGTATCCCCGTTAAACGTTTTTAAAGCCGTATCGCCGATACCTGAATCGAGCGCCGGGCTTCCCGTTGCAACCACAGTTTCGAATTGAAGCATCACCTTGATCACCCCCAATGCCACCCCTGGCAATGACCTGAGGATGATCTGATGCCCAGACCGAAACAAAAGCGGGAATGTGGTGAAAACGAGGAGTTCGGCTTCAGTTTAACTCAATTTTTCCAGGTTCGCCCGCGGTGGTAACCGGAAGGCAAGACAGATGAACAAAGCGTCATGTCGGGGACGGCCTTCCCAGGATCGCGGACACCAATTCTGAGGGGCAAGACGATGAAGACACCTGAGCGCCATACTGATACGCCAGCCGATCTTTCAGGGGCAGATCGCGATCGCCACAAGCGCTCGTGGATCGAACGCAACCTGCGCAAACTGTCCGGGCGCGGCATTGCGGGCGGATTGGTGTCGACCTTGCTGGCCCTTCCGGCTTTTGCGCAGGCGACGGTTGAGGAACTCTATGCTTTCCAATTCGCGGATACGATCCCGGGTGTGAAATCAGCCAAGCTGATGGACAATAGGGATGTCCTTCTGAAAATGCTCGATGGGCGCACCATGGTTGTTGCGGCTGAACATGTTCAGGTCCTTGAGAGCGGTTCGATCATGATCGCCGAGGCGATGGTTTCGCAGATCGTCGAATTCAGCGCTGTTGCCGAGGCCGGAGCTGCCTCAGCGGCAAGCGGTCTGGGCGGCATGGGTGCTGCGGCGGCGGGTCTTGGTCTCGCCGGTGCTGCGGCGGCAGGTGGCGGCGGCGGAGGCGGTGGGGACGATCCAGCCCCTACGCCAAACTTCCCGACGCTGAATCTGGCAGAGTTGCAGGCCACCTCCCTCAACAACACTCTAACCAACGCAACTGCGCCGGACGATGCGACTTCGGTCGAGGTTACGATCGGCTCCGTGACCACGACCGTGACACCGGATTCCGAAGGGAACTGGACCGTCACTCTCACAGCGCCCGAGGCGAGCGCCCTGGCCCAAGGTCAGTCCACCGTGACCGTTCGTATGCTTGATACCTTGGGGGACGAGATCTCCGTATCGACGGCAACCGTGGTCGTAGACACAATCCCACCAACACTCAGCATTGACAGTTTCTCGGATGGCGCCGTCATGAACGCCGCCGAGCAGGGAACAGATCTTGTCGTAAGTGGCGCGACAAACGCGGAAAACGGGCAGTCGGTGAGCGTCACCCTGAATGGCCAGACTTACACCGGCACGGTGTCCAACGGCCAATGGTCGGCAACCGTTCCAGCCGCCGATCTGGCAGCCTTGTCGGATGGGGCAACCATCAGCGTGACAGCGGATGTTTCGGATCGCGCTGGCAACCCGGCCTTTCAAGCCAGCAACAGCTTCGATACGGACTTCACGGCTCCAACCCTCACGCTCGATCCGGTCGGCGGAGGGTCCATAGACCTTATTAATGTAACCGGCGATCTGACCATGACCGGGGCGACCTCGACCGAGGACTACCAAACTGTAACGCTTGTATTGGATGGGCAGTCCTTTACCGGCACGACTCTAGGCGGCAGTTGGTCTGTCACTATTCCCAACGCGGATCTTGCCGGGTTGACGACGGGCACCCCGGCAGAGATTAGTGTTTCGCTCGCAGATGCAGCTGGCAACCTGGCGACCACCGTGACGGCCACGGTGCCCGTCGACCTCTCTGGTCCATCTATTGCCATTTTACCCTTGTCCGTAGGTGATATCCTGAACGCTGCCGAAACCGGTTCAGATTTGACCATTTCAGGCACAACAGGAAATGTTGGCGACAACCAGCAGGTTTCCGTCACGCTGAACGGCCAGACCTATACGGATCTTGTTTCGGGTGCCACCTGGAGCGTAACCGTCCCAACGGCCCATCTGGCGGCTCTGTCCGATGGGGGTGATTTTACGGTAACAGCCAATGTGTCTGACGCAGAAGGGCTGGCCGCGCCTCAAGCAACGGCGCAATTGGCCAAGGATGTAAGCGCTCCGACAGTCACCATAGACAGTTTCTCGGACGGGGCCGTCATGAATGCGACCGAACGAGGAACCGATCTAACCATTTCGGGTTCCACCACAGCTGAAGACGATCAAACCGTGACCGTTGGCATGAATGGGCTATCCTACACCGCCGAGGCCGCGGGCGGGTCGTGGACCGTTACTGTGCCAGCCGCTGATCTGGCACTCTTGGTAGACGGAGCGACGATTGCCGTGACGGCAGATGTCTCAGACATCGCCGAAAACCCGGCTGTTCAGGCGACAAGTAGTTTCGATACAGATTTCACTAATCCGACCATCGCGATTACGAGTGTTTCGGACGGCTCGATCATGAACGCCGCAGAGCGGGCAACGGACCTGACCATTTCAGGCACTAGCGATGCAGGCGTAGGGGCGGTTGTATCTATCACGATCGCACGCGCCGACGGCACGGTTGACATCAGCGAGACGACAACCGTCACTGGTGGCAATTGGACGTTGGTGACAAGTGCGTCTGATCTTTTGGGGCTTCAGGATCAGGAAAGCTATACCATCACCGCGACTGTGGCTGATGCAGCTGGAAACACGTCCCAAACCACAATGGGCTTTACAACTGATTTTGCGGCACCCAGCATTACCCTCGATCCACTGTCCATAGGATCAGTTCTGGATGTCGTGGAGCGCGGGCAGGACCTGACGGTTTCGGGTACGACAACGGCCGAAAACGGGGAAATCGTAACCATCACCTTGGACGGCGAGGCCTATACAGCCACCGCAATGAACGGAAGTTGGAGTGCGGATATTCCAACCAGCGATCTCACAGCCTTGGCAGACAGCGCTAGCTTCCAGATCTCGGCATCGGTTGAAGACGCTGCAGGCAATACCTCCAACGCGGCAACAGGATCCTTCTCAACCGATTTCCGACCATCCTTGAGCCTCGATTCGATTGGAACCAATGGGGCGATCTCTCTTGCCGATGCGCAAAGTTCCGGGATTACAGTCAGCGGCTCTTCGGTTGGTCTGGCCGCTGGGCAGACTGTGGACATCCTTTTGGGCAGTACATCCGTTGGCACCGCAACCGTCGCAGCAAATGGAACATGGTCTGCGCCTATCGCAGCCTCCGCTTTTGCCGGCACGACGGCCGGGACGGATCTGAGTTTCTCGGCAGAAGCAACAGTATCCGGAGGGCCTGATCCCCTTCCGGTGAGTGCTGACGCCACAGCTCATACGCCCGCAGCCTATGTCATCTCGGAAGTCGGCAGAAGCGGCTCAACCGTCCAGTTCGCGGTTTATTCGGAAGCCGACCGTGATCTGTCGAGCGGGTTATTTGTAGACATGCGTTTAGAGTTCGACTCCGCTCAGGTCACCTTTGACAGCGGCTCCATCATATTCAACGGGCAATTGCCTCTTGCCGTGAACGCAGCCAACCCCAGTTTCGTCAATTTCGCCGGAGCCACACTCAGTTTCTCCGACATTTCGGCCCCTCTCGTGCAGTTTTCCGTCGACATTCAGGACATCAATCAACCCTTTGAGCTGAAGATCGTCACGCCAAACGGAGGCGACTCTGTCTACCAATCAGGGACGACCACTGACGATGTCATAGGTGCAAGCAATGTGGACACGATCATCAGGGGGGGTGATGGCGACGATACGATTGACCTGACAGAGGCAGGCCGAGACATCGTTGTGTTCGAAGCAGACCCTGCAATCAATGGCACGGATATTATTACGGGGTTCAGCACCGGAACTGCAACGGAAGTCGCAGATACCCTGATGTTCAGGGGCCTCGACGTCGCCACGTTGCGAGGCACGGGAACGGACGTGGAGTTCCTGAGTCAAGGCGGCAATCTGGGAATAGATACAGGCTTCGTCGGCTTTACGACCATCCTGAGCGACCTCACGGTCAGCACCATTGAATTGTCATTGGAGAGCCTGGTCGGAGCGCAGGCCGGAGACGAGATCTATGCCCTGACAACCGATGGAACCGACGCCAAGCTCGTCAAAGCCAGCTTCTCTGCATCAGACGACGTCACTGTTGATACGCTCGCCGTGTTCGATGGTCTGAATGATCTGAACAACCTGAGTGCAGACAATATCCTGCATACCGATCCCACAGGTGCCACCGCCTAGTCCTTTTCTAGGATTGGCCGAGAGCTTGGAAGGCAGCCATGTCAAAAACCCACCTCAAACCCCTCTCATTCCAGAGGTATGGTCACAAGTTCTGGAAACGCTTCACCTCATTCGATCATACAAGGTACGTGACCGAATGTTCAGTTGTTGCGGCAGAAGTTTTCCCCGTAGCGGCTGCTTTCCCGCTTGTGTTCCGCAAAACGGAGAGCGGGGTAGAGCCGGTCGCAGTGTTTTCCCTGACAGAAGAGGCTGAAAACTCATTTGTGTCTGAAACAGGCATATGGTTGGCGCCCTACTTGCCCTCTGCGATGAGGTGCCCGCCTTTCGATGCCGAACCAATGCCAAGAGGTGGGCAGGTCAAGGACGCTCAATTCCAATTGCTCATCGACGAATCCCTTGGCTTGATCAGTGATGACCCCAGAGATGAGGCGTTCTACCGTGAAACAGGAGCGCTTTCTTCCAATCTTGAAGCCGTAAAGAGGTTCTTCCAAGGTCGAATGTCGTCAGCACAAACCACAAAGGCCATTTGTGATGTGCTTGCGGATATGAACTTGTTGGCCCCACTCACCCAACATGAGGGTTGCTCTTTACCAAAGGGCTGTTGGGGTATCTCGCCCGATGGGTTGAACAGTTTGACCAATAGGCAACTGGCCACACTGACAACTTGTGGCGCTCTGCAGCTAGTCCACGCGCATCAGGTCTCACTGTCTCACATAGCTTGGTTGGCCCAAGCACAATCACGAATGACACAAAATCCGAGCTCGGTGGATCTTTCGCGGAAGACGAATGTCGACGGCTTCTTGTCTGCATTGGCCGATGCGCAAACGAACGAAACCTCTTGGGGCCCGAATTCGGAGCTAAACGCTTATGCCCAATGACCCCTGGTTGCCATGCAGCGGGCCAAAACCGAAAACAGGTTCGATCAGCGGACGCACTCCATTCCTTCGCTGCCGTAACTTGCCGAAGAGGAACTTAGACATGACGCGGCACGAATCCCAACCGGACACATCTCGTTTAACAGAACTAGAAAAGTGTATGCTGCATGTGGGTGAGACACTTGAACGTCCAATAACAAAAGCATCTCTCTTTGCCGCGCAGTCAAATTTGGAAAATGGCCTCTCGATAAGTGATGCACTGGCGCTTGCACGCCAAAGCGGTCTTCAGGCAGGGTATGGCACGCGCTTGCTGAGCAAATTGGATGACGACTTGTCACCAGCCATACTGTTGTTGGAGGGGGGACGATCCGTTGTCTATCATGGGCGCAGCGACGACGGCATGCTTTTGGTGTACGACCCTTGCATTGGGCCGGGAACCGGAACAATTCCACAGAAACAGTTGGAAAAAGCGTATACCGGCTACGCAATTCTATTTCGCCGAGACCATCAAGATATCTTGAAGAATAGCGAGGCCCAAAGGTCTGGACATTGGTTCTGGTCAGCTTTGGCGGCCAGTCGATGGTCCTATTTCCAGGTCATTCTCGCGGCAGCGCTCGCCAATCTTCTAGGGCTCTCAACTTCTATCTTCATCATGGTCGTCTATGACCGAGTTCTTCCCAACGAAGCAACGGAGTCTCTGATTGCACTGACCATAGGCGTGGGCCTCGCCCTTGGCTTCGATTTCCTACTTAAGATTCTAAGAGCTGGATTCCTTGATCATGCCGGCCAAAAGGCTGATCGGCTGATGGGACGGCGCATCTTTGACAAGTTACTCGATATCCAAATGAAATCTCGTATCGGATCAACTGGCGCGATGGCAAATACAGTTCGCGAGTTCGAAACTCTGCGCGAATTTTTCACGTCCGCAACATTGGTTGCGATCGTCGATCTACCATTCATCGCTCTGTTTGTCTTCGTGATCTACTTGGTTGGTGGATCATTGGCCATCGTTCCTGCGATGGCAGTACCCATTGTTCTGCTGACCGGCTTGCTCGCCCAACCTATACTATCGCGGTTGGCCGAGCGGCAATTCAAGGATGGTCAATCCAAACAATCTGTTCTTGTTGAGGCCGTCTCTGGCCTCGAAACCATAAAAACCACCTCTGCGGATCGTCAGATGCGTACCCGTTGGGAAAGCGCGATAGAACGACAATCGAACCACGGACTTCGCAGTCGCGCGATAACACAATTCGCCCTGAACCTGACCGGCCTCACGCAACAGGCGGCGCAGGTGCTGATCGTTTTCTATGGCGTTTTCTTGGTCACGGAAGGACAAACCAGCATGGGCGCCCTGATCGCCGCCGTCATGTTGACGGGTCGCGCCTTGGCACCCTTGGGGCAATTGGCGCAAACTTTAACGCGATACAATCAAGCACGCAGCGCTTTTCGAAACCTTAACCAGATTATGCGGGCAGACAGTGAGCGACCGGAAGGCAGAACCTGGATCGGCCGTTCACACTTCAAGGGCGCGATTTCGTTTAGCAACGTCCATTTCGCATACCCGGATCAATCCGAAGACACGTTGAAAGGTGTCTCCTTTACTATCAACCCTGGTGAGAAAGTCGCAATTCTTGGCCAAATTGGCTCGGGCAAAAGCACAATCGCGCGACTGTTGCTGGGCCTCTATGCGCCTCGGGTCGGGTCGATCATGCTGGATGGGTTGGACATTCGGCAAATTGACCCAGGAGATCTACGACGAGGTGTCGGCTCTGTTCTGCAGGATGTTTGGCTGTTTTCCGGCTCGATCCGCGAAAACATCGCCAGTGGCACCATGAGGCCGAATGACGAAGAAGTGATTGAAGCCGGGCAAATTGCCGGAGTTGAGGATTTTGTAGCGCGTCATCCAGCAGGTTATGATCAACAGCTTGCGGAAAGGGGAGAAGGGCTTTCAGGTGGACAAAGACAAGCGATTGCCTTGGCGCGGGCCTTGATCGGCAAGCCATCGGTTCTGCTGCTGGATGAGCCGACAAGCGCCATGGATGTTCAAACCGAAGCGCGTGTTCTGTCCCGCCTCAAGCAGGCGACTCCGGACACGACGATGGTGATCGTCACGCACCGTCCTAGCCTCTTGGAGCTGGTGGACCGCGTTATTGTCATTGACGACGGCCAAATCGCGAAAGACGGGCCAAAAAGCCTTCTGTCACAACATGCACGCCAAAACAGGAGGCACCTGAATGTCGCAGCATCATGATCTTGCCTCATTGGCACGCGCGACTCGCGGAACTTCACCTTTGCGAAACTCTCTTCTGCTTGTGGCAATTCTCGCATGCCTCCTCACGGCCGGGCTTTGGGCGTATCTGACCGAGTTGGACGACGTAACCCGCGTGGATGGCCGGATCGTGCCATCTGGAGACATCCAGATCATCGAAGCAACAGAGCCAGGCGTTTTGAAGGTATTGCACGTGCGGGAAGGCCAAGTGGTTCAAGCCGGGACCTTGTTGATGGAATTCGACACGACCCAAATCGACAGTCAGTTGAATCAGGAACAACAACGTGCTTTTGGCCTGATGGCTCGGATCCAGCGGCTTCACTCCGAGATCGAGGGCCGGGAGCTTCAGTTTGACGCTGCGCTCGTCACAGGCGCCCCGGATGTCGTTCAATCAGAAACGGCTTTGTACCAAGGCAGGCAAGTCGAATTGCAGGCTGAAGTTGATATCTTGCTGCGACAACAACAACAACGCCATAGGGAATACGAAGAAGGATTGGTAGATCAGGTCACCGCGAAAGAGACACTGAATGTTCTGGCTGAGGAACGAGCAATAATGGCACCTCTGGTCGCCAGCAAAATGGAACCCGCGACCACGCTTTTGGCGCTTAGGCGCAGTGAGGCAGAATGGAAAGGTCGCCGGGTCAGAGCCGAAGCTGCGACCAGTCGACTAAAAACCGGTCTGGAAGAGATTGATGACCGAATCCGAGCGGCGCGCAGCAGATTTCGGAGCAATGCTCTGACCGACCTCGCCGTCGCAACCGCTGAACTGTCCGCCCTAGAACCAATGCTGCCAGCTTTGCAGGATCGAGCGTCCCGCGCAAACGTTCAATCTCCGGCGCGCGGCATCGTAAACCGCATCCACCGTACCACGATCGGCGGTCTTGCGCGCACCGGAGAGGAGTTGGTCGAGATCGTTCCACTGGATGACAGTTTACTGGTCGAAGCCTATGTTCGCCCGCAAGATATCGCGTTTCTTCATGCTGGACAGCCCGTGAAAGTCAAAATCACCGCCTATGATTTCGCCCGCTACGGCGGACTGGATGGGGAAATTGTTCGAATTGGCGCAGATACCATCACCCGGTCCGAGCACAACGACGAAGAGGTCTTTGTCATCGAGATCCGGACCAATGGCACAATGCTCGACGCCTCGGGGGCCGCTGTTGAAATCATTCCTGGCATGATTGCCGAGGTCGATATTTTGGCTGGGCGCAAAACCGTTCTGGACTATTTGATCCAACCGGTCGTGAAAATTAAGGACCAAGCGCTGCGGGAATAGCGCAGCCTCAATCACAGCACCACACTCAACTTATTGACGTAGCGTGAAATCCTGTTGTTATAACGAGCTAGGCTTCTTGAATTGCTGGTCAAACAGCCGGCGGAACGCGCCGTTTTCTTCCAACAACACATTCAAGGTCCCTTGCTCGACGATTTGACCATCCTGAACGACCATGATGTTGTCCGCTTCCAGAACGGTCGATAGTCGGTGAGCGATTACGATTGTCGTGACCCCTTCCGTCAGCTTGTCCAATGCCTCTTTAACCAGAGTTTCGGATTCTGCGTCAAGCGCACTTGTGGCTTCATCCAGCAGAAGGATTTCCGCTTTGCGCAAAATTGCGCGGGCAATTGCGATCCGCTGTTTCTGACCTCCGGACAGGAAAGCTCCGTTTTCCCCAACCTGAGTGTCATAGCCCTCTGGCAACTGAGAGATGAAGTCATGCGCATGCGCAGCGCGTGCAGCTGCAAAAATTTCTTCATCGGTCGCGTCCGGCGCGACATAGCGCAAATTGTCCATCACGGTGGTCGAAAACAGGAACGTGTCCTGCCCGACATAGGATATCTTCCGGCGCAGCGATGCAAAACTGACTTCGGTGAGATCCTGACCGTCAATCTCTACATAGCCCTGATTGGGATCATAAAACCGCATTATCAGGCCGAAAATCGTGGATTTTCCTCCGCCTGATTGGCCCACGAGCGCCGTGGTTTTTCCTGCTTCGAAAGTGACATCCATGTCTTTGATAACGGGCAGTGTCCCCTGATACCCGAAGGTCACATCACGCAAGCGGATTTCGCCTGGACCTTTAACCATCTCTTTGGGTTCTGAATGTTCCTGCATCGAATCCTGTTCATCCAGAAGCTCGAACATCATACCAATTGGCACCATGCAGGTCTCGATCGAAACCCGCATTTTCGACAAGCGTTTGGCGGGTTCATATGCCATCAGTAGGGCCGTGATGAACGACATCAGTTGACCCGCCGTCGGAGGCTCAGATCCTCCGATCCCCAAAGTGCTGATAACCAGAACACCGGCAACGGCCAGACCTGCCAGAAACTCCATCAACGGGCTGGCGATGGCCTGCAAAGAGGCGATGTCGTTCGAACGTTTCTCGACGCGTTTGATCGCAATGTTCATCCGATCGGTCATGCGGCCTTCAAGGCTGAACACCTTAATGACTTTGATCCCGTTCGATGTTTCCTGCAGGACCTGGATGATCTCGGAAAGGTATTTCAACTCGGCCTGCATTATTCGCCGTACGTTCTTCAACAGATAGCGCACGCTTATCAAAGCAACCGGACCAACGACAAAAAACAGCACGGAAAGTAGCGGTTGCTGATAGATCATGACAATAATAAGACCCACAAGCGTTAGCGCGTCGCGCACGAAACTGGTTACGATGATATTTACCAGGTTCCGGGCGGCCCCCGCCCCTGCGGTGACCCTCATCAACAGGTTGGACGATTCAATCTCGGCAAAATACCCAATACCGCGCTGCAGTAGTCGATTGTACAGCCGCTCTTGTTGGACCGCGATAATTCGGTTCCCCGCGCGCGCCAAAAAAATCGACTGAATATAGGAAGCGAATGCCTTAGCGCCGAACAGCCCGACGACAACAAGCGCGATCCAATGTGCCTGCGACCTCATTTCGGGGGTGGTCATGGCATCGACGATGTTTTCCATCATCCAAGCCGTACCGGCGGTCGTGGCGGCAACGACTACCATCGCACCCATCGCGATGCCGTACATCCACCCTTGTTTGCGCAGGCTTTCCACGACAAGCCTACCGATATAGCCCGATCGCCATTTTGCCCAGGCCTTGCCGATCATTTCACACTCCAGATCGTCGGTGTCGCCGCCCTTATCGGGCAACCGCACGGTTAAACAGCGGTGTCTTATACCTCTGCCCCTCGGTCGTCGAGGTCGCTTTAGTTAATCAGGACAAACCCGAGTTTCCAGCCCACCCGTGCAGATATCCTTGAAGCAGGGTCAAATGCGCGCACCGGGACCTTCAGTGCCAGACCACATCGCCCAGGAAAATATAACCTGCGCCATAGATCGTTTTGATCAATCGAGGGTTTTTGGGGTCTTCACCCAACTTGGTTCTGAGACGGGAAATACGCACATCCATTGCACGATCAAAGCTCTCACCAGCCGCGCCTCCCAGCGTTTCCTGCATCTGGGCGCGGCTAATCAGACGTTTGGGACTTTCGAGAAACAGACGCAATACTTCACCTTCTGCATGGCTGAACGCGGTTTCTGTGCCTTTTTGATCCTCAAGAACATAGCGGTCAAAATGCGCGACCCAACCGTTGAAACTGGCCGTCTCCGAGTGCGCCACCTGCCCCTTCGGCGCCCGCAAACGCGCCCGCACACGGGCAACGACCTCGGCGGGGTCGAACGGTTTGGTGATATAGTCGTCGGCCCCGAGCTCTAGCCCGGTGACCCGATCCTGCACCTGCGCGCGGCCTGAAATGATGATGACGGCAGCGCCCTGTTCCAAGGCAAGGCGATGCACCAGCGCCAATCCATCCGTATCCGGCAGGGACAGATCAACCAGACATACATCGGGCGTAACACGGTTCAACGCGGCCTCGAATTCTCGGGCACGTGAAAAGCTCTGGGTTCGAAAACCTGCGTCTTGCAGGGTCTCCGTCAGAATATGGCGAATCTCGGGTTCATCATCGAGAATGGTCACCAACGGTTGAGTCATCACGCAGCCTCGGTTCGGATCAAAGCCGAAAGTTGTTTGGGAGTGAACGGTTTGTGCAAGACGGGCACCCGACCGATTGCGCGCTTCAACACAGGATCAGTCGATGGCAACGACGTCATCAAGATACATGGCAGCCGGGGTTTGAGACGCTCCATCAGGTCCAGCCCGGTTGCCTCCCCTTCCAACCGGATATCGGACAGGACCAGAACAATGTCATCCAGTTCGCTCACCAGCGTCAATGCCTCGTCGACCGAGGTTGCCTCGATGACCGAAAACCCAAAGTCGATCAGCATGTCGCGGAACTGGAGGCGCAAGTCCTGATTGTCTTCGACCAGAAGAACCATTCCGCCGCGCATGGGGGGCGCAGGGCGGTACGGAAGCCGCAATACAACCGACGCCCCCGAGGGCGTGTTCTTCAGGCTCAGGTCCCCTCCGGCTAGTTTCACCGTGTCATAGACCATTGGCAAGCCAAGACCGGACCCGTCGCTGCCCTTGGTGGTAAAAAATGGATTGAGGGCTTTGTCCAGCGCTTCGGGCGAGAACCCCGGCCCGGTATCAGAGACCGTAATCTCAACCCAAATCGCGCCAATCGCATGGGCGCTGATGGTGATCTGACCGTTGTTGCCGCAAGCATCGCGGGCATTCAGGACCAAATTCAGCAAGGCATCCTGCACCATCCCCGGGTCCAGCATAAGGGCCTGATCGGGCAGCGTGTTGACCACCGAAAGCCCCACCCCACGCGGTAGAGAAGGTGAGGCGAGAATGCGGAGGTCCTCAAGCAGCTGAAGCATATCCGTTGCTTTGGGCTGCGGCGTCCGGTTCCCCGTCATATCCGCGATCCGGTTCAAAAGCTGCCCGCCGCGCTGCGCGGTTTGACGGGTCGCCGCAATCAGCTCATGCGCTTCATCGGGCAGGTTCATCTTGTCCAGCCGTCCCTGCATCCCCAGAATGATGGTCAGCAAGTTCGAAAAATCATGCGCCAGCCCGCTGGTCATCTGCGCGGCCATCTCACGGCGGCGGGTTTGTTGCAACGCGACGCGGGTTTGGGTTTCCTCGGTGATGTCCACAGACATAATATAAACGCCTCCTTCCCCATCCGGGGTAAAGGACACGCGAATACGGCGGGAATCTTGTTCTTCAGAGAACTCGAAAACGGAGGTTTCTCCGCCATAGGCTTTTGACAGATGCGGCTCGACCCTTGAAAAGGCGTGTTGGCCAAGCGCGTCGGAGATATGCAGCCCCAAAATATCAGATGGGCGACCCGGCAACACCGAGCTGAGCCGCCGGTTTGAGTAATCGTAGCGCCCATCGACATCGAGATGCGCAATATGGGCGGGCATCATCTCGGTCGTCATGCGCGTGCGGGCTTCGATCTCGGTCAGTTCGCGCTTGGCCTCCTCCAACGCGGCGATGGTCGCGGCAAGCTTACGGTTGGTGGCCGAAAGTTCCTCGGTATGGCTGAGAAGCTGGTCCGAAAGCTCCTCGGATCGGGCGCGCAGCAAGTTTTCGGCGCGTTTCGTGCCTGTGATATCTGTGTACACTGCAACCCAACCACCCTGCGGCAGAGGCGATCCCTCAACAGCGACAACCTGCCCGTTCGGGCGGACGCGCTCCATGTAGTGCGGCTCAAACGCCATAGCTTGCTCGACGCGCTGCTGCACCATTTCATCTACATCGCCCTCGGGCCCGTATTCTCCGCGGGTGACGAGGAAGTGAATCGTATCACGAAACAACGCGCCGGGTTTAACGAGGTCGTCGGGAAGGCCGAACATCTCTTGAAAGCGTCGATTGCTGAGAACCAGACGCAGTTTGTTATCGTAGATCGACAGTGCCTGACCGATCAAATTCAGCCCGGCGGTCGTCATAGCCTTGATGCGTGTCTCGCTAACGGTCAAGATCGCCCTCCTTGCGGCCTATCCGTAGCATCAGATTTGGACTTGGTGTAGAGGCGAACGCCCAGCCGGTTATTTTGTCCCACAATCGGTAAACGTGTCTGCGCCGAACAATCGTGGCGTGCAAGCTGCACGTGTCGCCGCGGCGCAATGCCGGATTTGTAAATCCGCCGACAAAGGCATACAACCATTGCAGATTCAGGCTTTTTTGCATCACATACAGATATGAGCAGCCCAACCATTTCCGCCGAACGCGAAAGCGATGGCACTCAGATCCGTATTGCAGGCGAAATGCTGACGCAATTGCTTGCTCCGGTCGAGGGGCCTTTTGCAGGCATTCAGCCAGAAGGCGGGCATGTTACGCTGGATCTGTCGGACGTGGAAGCATTGGATACAAGCGGCGCGTGGCTGGTTGCGGATCTTGCCAAGCGGTTCACGACGGCTGGCGCTAAGTTGGAATTCCGGGGTGTTCAACCGGCCCATGCCGCACTGATCGAGACCGTATCGAAGAACATCCCAGACCATCCCGGAAAACTGGCCCCACCCCGCAATGCCGTGGATTGGGTCGCGAGCGTGGGTCAGAAAACGGTTGGCGCGTGGAAGGACACGCTCTCGATCCTTGGGTTCCTGGGTCTGACGCTGCATCGGCTTGGGCGCACACTTGTCATGCCCTGGCGTCTGCGTCGGGCTGCCCTGTTTACACATATGGAGGAAACCGGGTTCAAGGCTCTGCCCATCGTGGCATTGATGGGGTTTCTGATCGGCGTTGTTCTGGCCTTTCAGGGGGCGACACAGCTGAAACAGTTCGGGGCCGAGATTTTCGTGGTCGAGCTGATCTCGATCTCTGTTCTGCGTGAGCTTGGGATCCTTCTGACTGCTATCATCGTTGCCGGTCGGTCGGGGTCGGCCTTTACCGCCTCAATCGGGTCGATGAAGGTGCAAGAGGAAATAGACGCCATGCGCACGCTGGGTCTCGATCCGATAGAGGTGCTGGTTGTTCCGCGTGTCCTGGCCCTTTTGATCATGCTCCCGATCCTCGGTTTTGTCGCCGATCTGGCGGGGCTTTTCGGCGGCGGACTGATGAGCTGGATCGACCTCGGCATCAGCCCCGGTATGTTCGTCACCCGTTTGAACGAAAGCACCGATGTCTGGCAATTGGCGGTTGGGTTGATCAAAGCGCCCTTCTTCGCGCTGGTCATCGGCGTGATCGCCTGCTGGCAGGCCATGCAGGTTAAAGGCTCGGCCCAGAGCGTGGGTCAGCGCACCACGGCCTCGGTCGTGCAGTCAATTTTCATGGTGATCGCCATCGACGCCCTGTTTTCGATCTTCTTCTCTGAGATCGGGATCTGACATGGACGGCACGGTGCAACATCAGACCACTCAGGCAGACGCGCAACGCGAGGCGGTGATCCGCGTGCGCGGGCTTCGTAATCAGTTCGGGCCGCAGGTTGTCCATGACAATCTGGATCTCGATGTCTGGCGGGGTGAGGTTTTGGGCGTCGTGGGCGGCTCGGGCACCGGTAAATCGGTACTGCTGCGGACGATTGTGGGGCTGAACACGCCAGCGGCAGGCAGCATCGAGGTTCTGGGCGTAGATGTCCTGAATGGCCCCGAGGAAGACCGCCGCCGTATCGAACGCCACTGGGGCGTGGCGTTTCAGGATGGTGCGCTGTTTTCCTCGCTCACCGTTTTGCAGAACGTCATGGCCCCGCTGCGCGAACATACTGGCCTGAGCGAAAAACTGATGGAATCTCTGGGCGCATTGAAGATCAGCCTAGTGGGTCTGCCACAGCTGAGTTGCGGCAAGTTTCCATCCGAACTTTCGGGCGGGATGCGCAAACGGGCCGCGCTGGCTCGCGCCTTGGCCATGGACCCCGAGATCGTGTTTCTAGATGAGCCCACCGCTGGTTTGGACCCAATCGGTGCCGCCGCCTATGATGAGTTGATCCGAGAGTTGCAGCAGGCATTGGGCCTGACGGTTTTCATGGTCACCCATGATTTGGACAGTCTGTATGCGATCTGCGACCGTATCGCGGTACTTGCAGAAAAACGCGTACTGGTTGAAGGTCCGATAGAAGAGATGACCAAGGTCGACCATCCTTGGGTTCAGGAATACTTCACAGGCCCCCGCGCCCGCGCGGCACAGCAGAAGGGGTAAGGCAGGTAAGGCGATGGAAACCCGAGCGAACTATATTCTAATCGGCGCATTTACCCTTGCAGCACTACTGGGGGCTTTTGGCTTTTTCTTATGGCTCGCTAAGTTCGAGGTAACCCGCCAATACGCCTACTATGACGTGTTGTTCGACAACGTTTCTGGCCTGTCGGCCGCTGGCGGGGTCAGTTTCAACGGCCTTCCTGTGGGTCAGGTGATCTCATTAAATCTGGATGATGACGACCCCTCGAAAGTGCGGGTGAGGATTGAGGTCGATGCAGATATCCCCGTCACAGAAGACACGATCGCCCAATTGCAATCGCTTGGTGTAACCGGCGTTGGCTATGTCGAACTGACCGGAGGATCTACCACCGCCGCCCGCCTGCCGCAAAACAGCGTGATTAAAAGCAAACGCAGTACGATTCAATCTCTGTTCGAAGGCGCGCCGAAGGTGCTCGATGAAGCGATCACTTTATTGCAGGAGCTGAACTCGGTCGTCGATGAAAAGAACCGCAAGGCCGTCTCGGATATTCTCGAAAACCTAGCCTCCGCCACCGGGCGTTTGGACAAGACCATGTCGGATTTTGAAACCGTTTCCGGCAATATCGGCGATGCGGCCAAGGATATCGGTGAGTTCACCAAACGTCTCGACCCGCTGATCGCTGCGGCTGAAACCACGCTTCAGACCGGAAACGAGACGCTGCAATCGGTCAAAACAGCAGCGGACTCGGCGACAGGCGCGTTGGATGAAGCCAAAACAACCCTGACAACGGCAAACAGCGTCATGGCCGAAGACATCAAGCCCTTTATTCAGCGCGGCTCGGAACTGGCCGAGAACCTGACGCGGTTGTCGAATGAGGCCAGTGTCTCGCTAGGAGTGATCACCGAAACTGTGGCGAATGCCAACACCACGCTGGCGTCAATCACCACCGCGATGGACTCGACCAAGGGCGTATTGGCCTCGGCCGAGCGTGCCTTTGACACAGCAAACCGGGTGATAGACGAAGACGTGGCTCCTGTGGCTGAAGACATCCGCAAAGCAGCCAATCAGGTGACCGAGACCGTCTCAAACATCACCAATAAAATCGACGAGATCTCGGACGATGTCCTCAGCGCCTCGAACTCAGCGAAGGAGCTGCTGGGAACGGTCGACAAGATCGTACAAGACAACAGCCGGCAAGTGTCGAACTTCCTACGCGTTGGCCTGCCTCAATTCGTCCGTTTTGTCGAAGAGGCGCAGCGGCTGGTCATTTCCCTCGACCGCTTGGCTGACAGAATAGAACGCGACCCGGCACGGTTCCTGCTGGGCACCCAAGCATCGGAGTTCCGTCAATGATTAGGACCCTGTTTCTGACCCTGTCTTTGACGTTGCTGGGGGCCTGCGCCGGTCTTGGTACGCTGCGACAGGCCTCAAAACCAAACAACCTTTATCTGCTTACGCCCAAAAGCACGTTTTCTTCTTCGCTGCCCCGGGTCCAAAAGCAGATCGTTGTGCAAGAGCCGACGGCGACGGCCGCTGTCAACACCGACCAGATCGCCATTCAGCCCACTGCGCTTCAAGTGCAATACCTGCCGCAAGCGCGCTGGGTCGATCGCGCGCCGCTGATCGTGCAGGCGCTGATGGTCGAGAGCTTTGAGAACTCAGGCAAGGTTGCTGCGGTGGGTCGATCTACGGTCGGACTGCGCGCGGACTATGTTATTCAACCGGACTTGCGTGAATTTCAGGGTCTTGTCGTATCGGAAACTGAGGATTCCACGTCTGTAAGGGTCGAGGTGCGGATGAACATCAAGATCATCGACGAGTTCGAAGACAAAATCATCGCCTCAAGCTCATTCCGCGAATATGTCGTCTCGGCCAGCGATCAAACCCCTGATCTGGTAGAGGCTTTCGACATCGCGCTCGGCAAGACCATGCGCGATGCCGTGGAGTGGAGCGTGCGTAAAATCCACTCGCATGCGGCCAACAATCCCCGACCGTCGTTGCAATAGACCCTAGAAATGCTGGGCTGACGCACGGTTCCAATCGTCGGCAAATTCGGCGGGAATAGCGTCCGACAGCAGTGCGCCTTCTTCAAGGATTGTGTGCATTTGCGCGTAGGAATGCTCCCGCTCGTCGGCGGTCCGGCGCAGGATGTCACGTGGGTGAAGCTCGGCCACCGTTGATTTCCCCATCGCGCCTAACAACTCGCGAAAGCTCTCCAAGGTGGCATCGTGGTAGCGATGTACTCGCTTGCGCTTTTGCGGCACGTTTACCGCCCTTCCCCTAACCGGGTCTTGGGTCGCCACGCCGGATGGGCAGCGGTTGGTGTTGCAATGCAGCGCCTGAATGCAACCGACCGCAAACATCATGGCACGCGCGGCGTTGCAGATATCGGCCCCCAGAGCAAATTTTTCGACCAGATCATAGCCCGTGGCCACTTTGCCTGAACAGATGATGCGGATTTTGTCGCGCAGGCCCGCACCCTTCAGGCAGTTGTTCACGAAAATCAACGCCTCGTTCAGTGGCATGCCAAGGCGGTTCGTGAACTCGACCGGAGCAGCCCCCGTGCCCCCTTCGGAGCCGTCAATGGTGATGAAATCGGGCAGGATTCCGGTCTCCAACATTGCCTTGCAGATTGCCATGAATTCGGACGGGTTGCCGATGCACAGCTTGAAGCCGACCGGTTTTCCGCCAGACATCTCGCGCAGATGCTGGACGAATTCGAGCAGCTCGGTCGGGCCGTCAAAAGCCGAATGAACCGGCGGAGAAATGACGTCCTGATGCTCTGGCACGCCTCGGATCTCAGCAATCTCTTTGTCGACCTTGGCCGCGGGCAGTACCCCGCCATGCGAGGGTTTAGCCCCCTGAGACAGCTTGATCTCGATCGCTTTGACCACGTCCTTCTTGGCCTTTTCTGCAAATTTATCCTTGTCGAACCCGCCGTCGGGGGTCCGACACCCGAAGTAGCCGGTGCCAATCTGCCAGACAATGTCACCGCCTTCGGCCAGATGGTGCGGAGACAACCCGCCCTCACCGGTGTTGTGGGCGAAACCGCCATCTTTTGCCCCACCATTCAAAGCCCGAATGGCGTTGGCGCTAAGCGCCCCGAAACTCATAGCCGAGACATTCAGGCGCGACGCGCTGTAGGGTTTTTCACATTGCGGCCCGCCCAGCATGATACGTTCTTCGCTTTCATCCACGTGCTTGGGGGCCAGCGAATGATTGGCACGGTGATAGCCCACGGTCGTGATGTCGTATTGCGTGCCAAAGGCCTGCGTATCGACCTGACCCTTGGCTCGGGAATAGATCAGGCTGCGCACGATCCGGTTGTAGGGACGACCGCTTTCGTTTGTTTCCACGAAATACTGACGGATTTCGGGACTGACGAACTCCAACATATACCGGAAATGGCCCAGCACGGGGTAGTTGTTAAGCACGTTATGTTTGGTGGTCAGAATGTCGTACATTCCGATCACCGCGTAGGGGATCAGAATGATCAGGAGCCAATGCACCGGGTGCCAGACAAAGCCCAAAAGCAGAACCAGAGGCAAACAGACGAAGCTGAGGAAATAATAAAGCCTGCGTACAACCATTCCTGATCTCCTTGGGTGGGTCGTTTTGGAGTGCGGCGTAAAATCCATTCAGATCAAAAACCGAAAATGCTAAATCAAAGTGAAACAGCTTGGCTTTTGATTGCAAGCCCTCAGACAGTTTGCAATCAAAGGAGACGCGTTTGTGAAATCGCGTTACGAGTTTGATCGATCTGATGTTTTAAGGCGCGACGCCTGACAGGCTGGCATTAAGGGCAGGCAGAGTGAACACGCACAACTCTCAATCAGGCAAACAAGGTCGCGCCCTGATGTTTCTTGCCGTTTTTGTCGGCGGCGCACTGGGTTCTCTAGTGCGGGAGTTTTTTTCAGTAGAAATCCCGAGCGCTTCGGTCCTGACTGCAACGTTCGGGATCAACGTTTTCGCCTGTTTCGCCCTTGGCTGGCTGTATTCCATTCGCCATCGGGTTCACGCGCACGTTTTGCACCTCGGAGCTGTCGGGTTTTGTGGTGGCCTGTCCACGTTCTCTTCATTCGTGGCCGAGCTTGAACGGTTGGCTGCAAACACGCTTGGGGCGGCAATGACGGCGGCCGGGTTGGAAATCGCCGTTGGCCTGGGTGCCGCAATCGCCGGTGAGGCCCTCGGGCGGCGTTTTCATGCAGGTCGGGGGTCCGCATGACGAATCTGTACCTGCATGCTCTGTTTGGCCTAGGCGGTGGTTTGGGTGCTGTGCTTCGACATTGGGTGGCGCTGCGGATCACGCATGACCTCCCTCTCTCAACCTTGATAGTGAATGTGCTTGGCAGCCTGTTGCTTGGGCTGTGGCTGGGCTATCTGGGAGGCCCAGTCGACATGGGCGAGGAGGAAAAGCGATTGGTATTCGGCTTTTGCGGCGGGTTTACCACTTTTTCCAGCTTCGCCTATCAATCGCTAGAGCTGCGACGCAAGCAAACTCTGGCTCTGGCGGCAGGCAATATCGTCGTCAGCCTTGTGATGTGTTGGGGCGCGTTGTGGTTGGGTCTCGTTATAACACGCTGACGTACCGGCTACATTGCGTGCAAGTGCATTCGAACCGCAAGGTTGCCCAAAATCCAGACCGTTCCGAGAATGATGATCAACAGAACAAGGGTCGAAAACAGGATCAGATCCAGATCCTCGCGGCTGCTGCGACGACGATCTATGTGCAGGAAATAGACCAGTTGAAAGATCAGCTGCGCCAAACCCAACAGACCGATGGTCAAATACACTCCAGTCGTTTCAATACCAAACACTTGCGCAACGCCAAACATCGCAAGCGTCAAAAGCAGTGAGCCTCCGTAGCCGATGACATAGCGCCGTCGCTCGCGCCGGTGCATCTCGGAGCGTTTATCCATAGGTCAGACCTCCGAAATAGACGATTGTGATGATGCCGATCCATATCAGGTCGAGAAAGTGCCAGAACAATGCAAGGCGCACGACGCGTGAGATGACCAGATCGGTCATTCCCATGAAGCGCAGTTGAATACCTAAAACAATCAACCAAACACAGCCTGCCGCCACGTGCAGCCCGTGCAACGGTACAAGCCCGTAGAAGGCCGATAAAAAGCCGCTGCGCTGCGGGATACCGCCCTTCTCGACCATTGCCATGAAGTCTCGTATCTCAAGAACAAGGAAGCTGATGCCCAAGAACAGCGTTACTCCGAACCACAGAATGATCTTTGACCTTGGCAGGTTGTATTTCAGAGCCAGCATGGCCAACCCGACTGTCAAGCTGCTGGTCAACAGGATCATGGTTTGCGCGAAGATACTTTTGAGGTCGAACAGCTCGCGCGGGCCGGGACCACCCGCCTGCGCGTCGATCATCGTGATGTAGATCGCGAACATCAGGCCGAAATAGACCAGATCGCTCATCAGGAAGACCCAGAAACCGAAGGTGACGACTTCGGACGCTTTGTGGGCACTGGCGTGGCGTTCACCGAGGTTGATGCCGGGATAGCTATGAGTTGGGGCGCGTTTCATGTCACCACCTCCATGTCGGGTCGGGCAAGACCTCGGTTTTCCGTCGCCGTCTCGTGGTCCCGATCCACGGCGGTTTCGCTGTGAACCAATGCAAGCCAGGCTTCGTGTTCCTTGCGGACCTCCTCGGCGGGGATGGTGATTTCGGTGCTGGTGTCGAAGGTCCAGATGATGAAGGCCAGGATCATCGCAACCGTCATCAGCGCTGCTAGCCACCAGATCCACCAGACCAGCGCAAACATCCAGATACCGCTGGTCACGCAGAGGATGAACCCGATCCCGGTATTGCGCGGCATATCGATATCCTCATAGGCGTCAGGGGTGGGATAGGCCGCGCCGCGTTCTTTGGCGTTGGCGAAGTCATCCCGCGCGGTTACTTGCGGGATGATGGCAAAGTTGTAGGGCGGTGGCGGTGAAGGGATCGACCACTCCAACGAGCGGCCATCCCAAGGGTCGCCCACAGGAACGCGGGTTTTTTCGCGGTCGCGGATGCTGACCCAAAGCTGGACCAGAACCGATAGCAGCGCGGCTGTGATGACCAACGCTCCGACCACCGCGACGATCATATAAGGGTGAAAGCTCGGGTCTTCCCAACTGAACGATCGGCGTGGCATGCCCATTAGGCCGACAAAGTAGAGCGGCAGGAAGGTCAGCATGAACCCAATAGTCCAGAGCGCAACCGTCACCCTGCCCCACCCTTCATTTAGGCGAAACCCAATCGCCTTCGGGAACCAGTAGTTGTAGGCCGCCAGCAAGCCAAACAGCACGCCTGGCAACAGTACATTGTGGAAATGCGCTACCAAAAACAGGGTGTTGTGGACCTGATAGTCAACGGTTGGATTGGCCAGGATCACTCCGCTAAGGCCGCCAATGACAAACAGCATTAGAAAAGCCAGCCCATAGAGCATTGGGACCGAAAACCGGATACGGCCCCGCCAGAGAGTTGCCATCCAGTCATAGACTTTCACGCCGGTGGGAATGGCAATCAGCATAGTCGCGATGCCGAACACGGCGTTGATCAGCGCGCTTTGGCCCATTGTGAAGAAGTGGTGTAGCCAGACGGTGAAGGACAGGACCGCGATGGACATCGTGGCAATCACCAGCGAGGTATAACCATAAATACGCTTTGCCGAGAAGGTCGCAAAGACCTCGGAATAGATGCCATAGGCGGGCAGTACGAGCAGGTAGACCTCGGGGTGGCCGAACAGCCAGAACAGGTTGGCGTAGTTCATCATGTTGCCGCCGAGGTCGTTGGTGAAGAAATGAAAATCCAGATAGCGATCAGAGGCTAGCAATAAGGCCGCGACCCCGAGCGGCGGCATCGCAAAGACGATGAGGATTGAGCTGCAGATGATCGTCCAGCAATACATCGGCAGCCGCATGAACGTCATACCCGGTGCGCGCAGCTTGTAGATCGTGACGGCAAAGTTGATCCCGGTCAGTGTCGTTCCGATTCCCGAAACGACTATTGCCCAGATCCAGTAATCGGGCCCCACACCAGGGTTGAACGCAGCCCCGGTATAGGGCGGATAAGCGGTCCATCCCCCGGTCGAGAACTCTCCGACCACCAGAGAAACCATCAGCATCATGCCCGCCGAAACCGTCAGCCCTAGGCTGATCTGGTTCATCACTGGAAAGGCGACGTCCCGCGCGCCGATCATCAGTGGAATGACGTAGTTCGCGATGCCAAAGACAAAGGGCACAGCGACAAAGAAAATCATGATCGTGCCGTGGGTGCTGAAGAGTTCGGCAAAATGCTCGGCCTCAAGGAAACCGTCGCCCGGCCCGGCCGCCTGCTGGGCGCGCATGACAACGCCTTCCAGCACACCGCGGGCCAGCATGACGATGGCAAAGACGATGTACATGATGCCGATTTTCTTGTGATCGGCACTGGTCAGCCAGTCGCGCCACAGCGGCCCCCACAGCCGAAACCAGGACAGTAGAAAGACAACGGCAGCCGCTCCGACTATGACTACGGCGGCGGCGGCATTGGCGACGATCTCATTTGCGTTGGGGTTCTGGATCAGCCCCGCGATTGGAAACGCGTCCCAACTGAGGCGGCCGAAGAAACCGGTCTCTGAAGTCATTGGCCGACCCCCTGCCCGTATGAGGCTGTTCCCGGCTGCTGATCGCGCGGCAGGGCTTGGCCAGAGTGATAGCGATGCAAAATCGACTGAAACAAATCGCCGTCGTCCAAGCGGAAATACAAGGCGTTTTCAGGCATATCTGAGGTTCCGAGGGCCTGCTGCACCTCATCCCTATCCGAACGCATTGCGACGGTCTTATACGTCGCCGCATCCAACACGATGCCGTTCTGGCGCACAGTTTCGACCCAAGCGTCAAAATTCTCCGCCGATAAGGCAAGCGTTTCGAACTTCTGTTTCGCGAAACCGCGCCCGTTATATTGCGTATTCACGCCCTGCATCTGTTCGGGTTGATCTGCAACCAGATGCAGCTGAGTGGTCATGCCCGGCATCGCGTAAATCTGCCCGGCCAAGGCAGGGATCATAAAAGACTGCATTACCGTGTCCGTTGTCAGAGTCAGAGCGATTTGCTGTTTGACTGGAATACCCATCTCACCCACGGTCGCGATCCCGAGATCGGGATAGATGAACAACCATTTCCAATCGAGGCCAACGACCTGAACCTGAACAGCGGGCTCATCCCCAAAGGGAGCCGCGTAAGGGTCCAGGCGATGGGTTGCTTTCCACAAGTAGATCGACAAAATCGTGACGATCACCACCGGAACGCCCCACATCACCATCTCGAGCCGGGGCGAGAAGTCCCAATCTGGCCGATAAGCAGCTGTGCCGCCCTTCCGACGGCGATATCGCAGCGCGATAAGCGGAACCAGAACAAGAACAGGCACAACAGCGATCAAAATCAACCACGTTGCCCGCAAAAGATGTGCCTTCTGCACCGCCGCGATTGGTCCCTGAGGATCCATGAAGCTGTCACTGGCGCCTGCGGTCCGGGCCAATGACACCACCACCACTAGGGCCATCAGCACCGCCGCCGATATGAGGGCCGTTCTGACCTTGGTCATAGGCGACTGTCCTCTTTCGCATCCGTTTCAGTGCAACTATCGACAAAGGCAAGAGATTTCTCAAGGCTTTTGATCGCAGCCTTCAAGTTGGCACCAATGTTGCTCTGGTTTCGGTTGACTTGCAGGCATCGTCGGGACACAGCTTGGCTACGATGCGTATTCTCATTTTGATTTTTTGCCTTGCCATCCAGCCCGTGGCGGTCAACGCGCAAGATCGCGCCAAGGTTGAGCGTCAGTTTCAAAACTGGTTGCGTGAAACAGTGTGGCCGCAAGCCCGTGCCAAAGGCGTTTCGCGCCAGACCATGACACGAGCGCTGTCCGGCGTGACATTGAAATGGGATCTTCCCGATCTGGTGCCGCCGGGCAGCCCTCCGCAGTCATCAAAGCCACAATCCCAGGCCGAATTCGGAGCACCGGCGCGCTATTTCAAAGCAGGCTCTTTGCAGGGCGCGACTGCTCAGGGGCGCAAAATTGCCAAACAGCACGCGGCGGTGCTTGCTCGTGTCGAGGCCGAAACCGGCGTTCCAGCCCGTATCATCCTGGCCATCTGGGGTCGTGAAAGTGGCTATGGCCAAGTGGCGATCCCGCACAACGCGTTTCAGGTCCTAGCGACAAAGGGGTTCATGAGCACCCGCTCGCAATATTTCACAGCCGAGTTGCTGGCCGCTTTGCAAATCGCGGAAGCAGGGCATTTGAACGGTCGTGAGATGAAAAGCAGCTGGGCCGGAGCGCTGGGGCAGCCGCAATTCATGCCCTCGAGTTTTCTGACTTACGCCGTGGACGGAGATGGCGATGCCAACGCAGATATCTGGCAATCCGAAGAGGACACGATCGCCTCGATCGCCAACTACCTGTCGCAGCATGGCTGGATTTCGGGCCGTGATTGGGGGTTTGAGGTTGTTGTGCCTGATACAGTCAGCTGCGCTTTGGAGGGTCCTGATCAGGGGCGCGCGATCGAGGAGTGGGCCTCGATGGGGATCACGCGAACATCCGGCCGCCCGTTTCCAGCGCATGAACTGCCCGCCCAAGGGTTCCTAATGATGCCCGCAGGTCGAACCGGGCCGGCGTTTTTGGTGACCCAGAATTTCTACGTCCTGAAAGAATACAACAAGAGCGATCTATACGCCCTGTTCGTGGGTCATGTCGGGGATCGGATTGCATTCGGTGTCGGAGACTTCACGGCGCGCTGGGGTCGCGTTGACCCGCTATACCGTTCAGAAATTGCAGCGATGCAAAGAGGGTTGGAACGCCTTGGCCATGATGTCGGCGGCGCAGACGGCCTGCCAGGTTTCAAAACGCGACGCTCAATCGGGCGCTGGCAGAAAACGCAAGGTCGGGCCGAGACGTGTTTCCCTGACCGTGCGCTTGTCTCTGAACTTGGGCAGTAACCAGCCCCAGTCCAAATCAACAATGTTTGTTTTTCCTCGCTATCGTTGCCTATTAAAGGTCAATTGACAGGCTTGCCCAAATTGGCTTGATGCACGGCCTTTCTATTGACCGGACATGTCGCACAGGCTTGGCGCGGCTGTTTAGAATCAACCCGTTATGGATACATCGCCAAGAACGCGATACTGGAGCGCTTCAACGAAGCGACCTCGCGGCTTGAGATGCCAGCCCAAGCAACCAGAAACTGGCAACATAACTGTCTTTTGACTTGCTGTTCCCGCCATGGCACGATCTGACCGATTTAAGCTCAGGCCCTTCGGGTAATATTGAATGATCTGGCCCCAAAGCCTAAGAGGAATAACCCGATTGGTTTCGACCACGAGGGGCAACTAGATTGAGAGGCACTATGACACGCAAGGTCACCAAGGCGATTTTCCCCGTAGCAGGACTTGGAACACGCTTTTTGCCCGCGACGAAATCCGTCCCTAAAGAGATCATGACGCTGGTTGACCGCCCTCTGGTCCAGTACGCCATCGACGAAGCCCGCGCTGCTGGGATCACCGAGTTCATATTTGTCACGTCCCGCGGGAAATCCGCGCTTGAGGATTATTTCGACCATAACCTCGTTCTGGAACAAGAGCTGAAAGCCAAAGGCAAGGACAAGCTGCTGGATACGCTCAATGCGACAAACATGGAGAGCGGCGCCATCGCCTATATCCGCCAGCACAAGGCGCTTGGGCTTGGCCACGCGGTCTGGTGCGCGCGCCGCCTGATCGGGGATGAGCCTTTCGCCGTCATGCTGCCCGATGACGTCATCGCCGCCGACAAGCCCTGTTTGCAGCAGATGATCGAAGCTTATGAAGAAACCGGCGGCAATATGGTTGCCGCGATGGAGGTTCCGCCAGAACAAACCAGCTCTTACGGGGTGCTGGATGTGGGTGGCAACGTGGGCACGGTCGTGCGTACGCGCGGCATGGTCGAAAAACCCAAGCCTGAGGACGCGCCTTCTAACCTCGCAGTCATCGGACGCTATGTGCTTGGGCCGTCAGTTCTGTACAACTTGAACCAAAAGAAGAAGGGCAGCGGCGGAGAAATCCAGCTGACCGACGCCATTGCCGAAGATATCCGCAACGGTGTTCCTGTCTTTGGCTACAAATTTGACGGACAGCGCTTCGATTGCGGATCGAAAGCTGGGTTCCTGCAGGCGACGGTCGCGTTTGCGCTGGCCCGTGACGATCTGCGCGATGACCTGAGCGCCTATCTGCACGACCTTTTCTCGGCAGAGAAAGCTGCCCAGTAACCGGGCGGTAAGACACAGAAATGAAAGACGCTGCGCGATCATGACAACCGTATACCCAGTAATTCTGTGCGGGGGGTCTGGAACCCGTTTGTGGCCGCTCTCGCGGAAAAGCTATCCCAAGCAGTTCGTCCCCTTGCTGGGCGAAAACAGCCTGTTGCAGGATTGCGCCCTCAGAATGCGTGGGCCTGAAGCTGCGCCTTACGCCAAACCTGTAGTCCTCACAAATGAGGCCTTTCGGTTCGTCGTGCCGGAGCAATTGACCGAGATCGGCATAGACCCCGGCCCGGTTTTGATCGAACCCGAAGGACGCAACACCGCGCCCGCCGTTCTGGCCGCAGCGTTGTTCCTGAATGAAATCGACCCGGATGCGGTTATGTTGGTTGCCCCCTCTGACCACGTTGTCCCCGATACCAACGCATTTCACGACGCGGTCATTGAAGGTTTACGCGCGATTGCCGAGCGTGGCGATCTGCTGACCTTCGGTATCACTCCGGATCGGCCGGAAACCGGCTATGGCTATCTGAAACTGAGCCAAACGCCCAAAACCCGCGCAGTCCCTCTGGATCGGTTCGTTGAAAAACCCGATCTTGAAACCGCCCAATCCATGCTGGCCGATGGCAGCTATCTGTGGAACTCGGGCATCTTCCTGTTCGCTGTTCGGGACATCATCGCGGCGTTCGAACAACACGCGCCTGCCCTTTTGAGCCCTGTCAAAAACGCTGTCGAAAACGCCAAGAGTGACCTTGGCTTCCTCAGACTGGATGCCGAGGCGTGGTCTGAGGTCGAAGATATCTCGATCGACTATGCCGTGATGGAGAAAGCGGACAACCTGAGCGTTGTGCCCTATGCGGCCGGTTGGTCGGATGTAGGCAGTTGGTCCGCGGTGCAAGAGTTGACCCATCCGGACGCAGATGGCGTCGCGACTTCCGGTGAGGTTACGGCGATTGACTGTCAAAACGTGCTGGTCCGCTCGGAATCTTCGGCGCAGGAGGTTGTGGCGCTGGGTTTGCAGGACGTGATTGCCGTTGCCATGCCCGACGCGGTTCTGGTCGCCAGCATGGACAAGGCGCAGGACGTCAAAAAGGCCGTCACCGCGCTGAAGACCAAAGGCGCGAAGCAGGCGGAATCCCTGCCTGTGGACCATCGCCCTTGGGGCTGGTTCGAAAGCCTCGTGATCGGCGACCGGTTTCAGGTCAAGCGCATCCACGTCCACCCCGGCGCGGCGCTTAGCCTGCAGTCGCATCACCACCGGTCGGAGCACTGGATCGTGGTGGAAGGCACTGCCAAGGTCACAATCGACGAAGAAGAGCGTCTGGTTTCTGAAAACCAGTCTGTCTACATTCCTTTGGGTGCGGTCCATCGGATGGAAAACCCCGGCAAGGTGCCCATGGTGCTGATCGAGGTCCAGACAGGCACGTATCTAGGTGAGGATGACATCATCCGCTATGAGGACATCTACTCACGCAGTTAAACTGTTTGAATTCAGTTTCTTGCACGAGATTCAGGTGAAAAGGTAAACAGAAACACCTCCGGGCGTTCGCTGCGGTCAGATAGATTTCATGCGTCTTGCGGCAGGGTAGCGCGCAACGAAATGTCGGACCGACAGCCTAAGGAGGACGCCCGTGTCTCAGACCTCACCCCGATTGAACCTCCCGTTTTTGCAGCCGTCTCAAGCGCAGAAACATGTCACTCACAACGAGGCCCTGCGCCAGTTGGACCTCGTGGTGCAGCTGAGCGTTGTGTCGACCAGCAGCACAAATCCACCCGTCGCCCCGGAACAGGGTGAGATTCATGGGCTGGGCGTGAACCCGACCGGAGATTGGGACGGTCATGCAGGCGAATTGGCCGCCTGGATTGATGCCGCCTGGCACTTCCTAGCCCCACAGACAGGCTGGCGCGCTTGGGATCAGGCGGATGGGCAGGTGAAACTGTGGGACGGTAGCGCGTGGATCACCCCTCCGGTCGAGACCACGAACTTGCCCGGTATAGGCATTGCCACCGGCTATGACAGCACCAACCGCCTATCCGTTCGTGGCCCTGCAACTTTGCTGAGCCATGAGGGCGGAGGCCATCAGCTGAAGATCAACAAGTCCGACTCTGGCGAAACCGCGTCGCTGCTGTTTCAATCCAACTGGACGGGTCACGCCGAGATGGGCCTTTCCGGCAGCACCGGGTTTTCGATCAAGGTGTCACCGGACGGCGGCAGTTGGACAGACGCCCTGCGCCTTGATCCCGCCACGGGTATCGCCAGCGGCGCCGCCGTTCAAAACAGCCCCACGGATACAACGGCCGGACGCTTGATGCGGGCTGACTATGGGTACGGGCCCGGCAATCTGCTGGGGTCGGTGTCGGAAAACGCAGGCGCTCCGACGGGTGCAGTGATCGAACGCGGCAGCACCGCAACGGGCGACTATGTCCGTTTCGCCGATGGCACTCAGATTTGTACCGCAACCCTGACCGCCACAGGTTGTAACATTGCTGAAGGCGCGCTTTTCGCTAGCAACACGGAGACGTGGACCTTCCCGGTCGTTTTCGCGGCGACCCCGTCTGTCAGCGGCAGCGGTGGCAGCGCGGGGCGGTTCATCGGGGCCGACGAACCCTCGACCAGCCAGGCCGTTTTCAAGGTGCTTTCCACCACATCAGATGCAACAACCCTAGCGCCGTCTCTTGCCGCGATTGGACGTTGGTTCTGAGGTAAAATGGGGCCCGGGCCTTGGGGTTCGGGCTTCTATTTCGCGCGAAGATCGCCCTGAGACTGTTCGAGAAACCAAGCGTAGGTTTCGCGAATACCGTCCTCAAGCCCGATCGAGGCCGTCCATCCCATATCCGCCAGACGTGACACATCCATCAACTTGCGCAGGGTCCCGTCGGGTTTTGAGGTATCCTGCGTGATCCGCCCCTTGAAGCCCGTGACCTTCGCCACCAGCGCCGCAAGCTCGGCAATCGAGATGTCAGACCCGCACCCGACGTTGATATGGCTGAGCATCGGCTGCGTGCTCGCCTCGTAGACGTCACGCGGAAGGTCCAGCACGAATAGAGACGCCTCGGCCATGTCATCCACGTGCAGGAATTCACGGCGGGGTTTGCCGGTACCCCAGATCACAACCTCATCTACACCGTGCCTCTGCGCTTCGTGGAAACGGCGGATCAGGGCGGGCAGCACATGGCTGTTTTCGGGGTGGAAATTGTCGCCCGGCCCATAGAGATTGGTCGGCATGACCGAGCGATAGTCCACCCCATGCTGTCGGTTGTAGCTTTCGCACAGCTTGATCCCGGCGATCTTGGCCACCGCGTAAGGTTCGTTGGTGGGCTCCAGAATACCCGTCAGCAGGGCGTCTTCACGCATCGGTTGTTGCGCCGCGCGCGGGTAGATACACGAGCTGCCAAGCTGGAGCAGGTGTTTGACTCCGGCCTCAAACGCCTGATGGATCACGTTGCATTCGATCATCAGGTTTTTGTAAATGAAATCAGCAGGGTAGGTATTGTTGGCATTGATGCCACCGACCTTGGCCGCAGCCAGTATAACCATATCGGGCTTCTCGGCCTGCATGAAGGCGCGCACCGCAGCTTGATCGGTCAAATCCAGTTCGGAATGCGTGCGGGTAATCAGGTTCAGGGCTTCTCCAGCCGCCTGCCGGTCCTGCAATTTGCGCAGAATACCGCCGCCAACCATACCGCTATGCCCTGCTACGTAGATTTTACGCATGATTGGTTCCTCAGCCGTTTTCCAAGCTCACGGGCATCTCATAGCCGTGTTGCTTGAGTAATGCATGGCGCTGCGCTGTTTTGAGATCCTCGCGCACCATCTCAGCGCACATGTCCTGTACCGTCAACTCGGGCACCCAGTCCAGTTTCTGCTTGGCTTTGGACGGATCACCCAGCAGGGTCTCCACCTCAGCCGGACGGAAGTAGCGGGGGTTGATCCGCATCACCACATCCCCGGGCTTCAGCGCCGGAGCACTGTCGCCTTCGACCGCCTTGACGGTTGCAATCTCATCTACGCCTTCGCCGGTGAATTCCAGCGTCACGCCCAGTTCGGCGGCGGACCATTCGATGAACTGGCGCACGGAGTATTGCACCCCAGTCGCAATCACGAAGTCCTCGGGCGCGTCCTGCTGCAGCATCAGCCACTGCATGCGGACATAATCCTTTGCATGTCCCCAGTCCCGCAGGCTGTCGATATTGCCCATATGCAGGCAGTCTTCGAGGCCCTGAGCGATATTCGCCAGACCGCGTGTGATCTTACGGGTCACGAAGGTCTCACCCCGGCGCGGGCTTTCGTGGTTGAACAGGATGCCGTTGCAGGCATACATCCCATAGGCCTCACGATAGTTGACGGTGATCCAATAGGAATAGAGCTTGGCCACAGCATAGGGCGAGCGCGGGTGGAACGGCGTGGTCTCACGCTGGGGCGTTTCCTGCACCAGCCCATAAAGCTCGGACGTGGAGGCCTGATAGAAGCGGCACTTCTCCTCCAGCCCCAGAAACCGGATCGCCTCGAGCAGGCGCAGCGTCCCAATCGCATCCACATCCGCCGTGTATTCGGGGGATTCGAAGCTGACCGCCACATGCGATTGGGCCCCGAGGTTATAGACCTCATCAGGCTGAACCTGCTGGATAATACGCGTCAGGTTGGACGTGTCGCTCAGATCGCCATAGTGCAGATGCAGCTTGGGGTTCGGCTCGTGCGGGTCTTGATAGATATGGTCGATCCGCTGCGTGTTGAACGACGAGGCACGCCGCTTGATTCCATGCACCTCATAGCCTTTTTCCAACAGAAACTCGGCCAGATACGATCCGTCCTGACCGGTAATGCCGGTGATCAATGCCGTTTTGGTCATAACTGTGCCTCGTTTCCACAAATGCGTCTGTTTGACGTCTCAAAAACAGCAAGAGCGTATGGAATGCAACCCAAGGCGATAATCTGGCATTGCACCTGACCACGATTTCTTTGATTGTGCAGGCGCATTTCGGCCGAGACAAAAAAGGAATTCGAGCTTGCGTATTGCGATGATCGGCACCGGCTATGTGGGTTTGGTGTCAGGAGTGTGTTTTTCGGATTTCGGCCATGATGTGATCTGCGTCGACAAGTCCGAGCATAAAATCCAGTTACTGCAAACCGGTGAAGTTCCAATTTATGAGCCGGGGCTGGATACCCTCATGGCCAAGAATGTGGCCGCCGGGCGGCTGAGCTTTACGACGAACTTGCAAGACGCCGTAGACGGAGCGGATGCGGTTTTCATCGCCGTCGGCACACCGACGCGACGCGGGGACGGGCACGCGGATCTGACCTATGTGATGGCTGCAGCCGAAGAGATCGCCAATGCGCTGACCGACTATGCGGTGATCGTGACAAAATCTACGGTGCCCGTCGGCACCAACCGCAAGGTGCAGCAGGTCGTCACTGCCGCGAATCCGAATGCGCAGTTCGATGTGGCCTCGAACCCGGAATTCCTGCGTGAAGGGGCCGCGATCGACGATTTCATGCGCCCTGACCGGGTTGTGGTCGGCGTGGAAAACGACCGCGCTGCCGAGGTGATGGCCGAGATCTACCGCCCGCTTTATCTGCGAGACTTTCCGATCCTGACCACCGATCTGGAAAGCGCCGAGATGATCAAATACGCCGCCAACGCGTTCCTCGCGACCAAGATCACCTTCATCAACGAGATTGCCGGCCTCTGCGAGAAAGTGGGCGCCGACGTCAAGGAGGTTTCGCGCGGGATCGGGTTGGATGGTCGGATCGGAAACAAATTCCTGCATGCCGGCCCCGGCTATGGCGGTTCGTGCTTTCCGAAGGACACAGCAGCGCTGGCCCGGATCGGGCAGGAACACGCGCATCCAATGCAGATCACCGAGACCGTGATCCGCGTTAATGACGGTGTGAAAAAGCGAATGATCGACAAGATCCGCGACGCTTGCGACGACAGTTTCAACCGCAAGACCGTGACCGTGCTGGGGGTGACTTTCAAACCCAACACCGACGATATGCGCGATGCCCCGTCCCTGACCATCATTCCGGCCCTGATCGGCGGAGGAGCCAAAGTGCGCGTTGTTGACCCGCAAGGCCGTGCTGAGGGCGAGGCGCTGCTGCCCGGCGTGGATTGGTGTGACGACCCATACGCGGCGGCCAAAGATGCCGACGTCGTTGTTCTTCTGACAGAATGGAACGAGTTCCGTGCCTTGAACCTAAGCGAACTTGGCGGTGCGATGAAGACGCCGCGCATGGTGGATTTGCGCAACGTCTATTCTCAGGACAGTGTCGAAAAAGCGGGTTTTGAAACCTATGTGGGGGTCGGGCGTTAACCGCCCACCTCAACCTGCATAGAGCGGAACCGACGCGTCTGCCCCTTCGGCCAGTGCTTTGCTCTGATCCCGCCGTACTTGCTCATACGTTGCTAATGCATCGGATGAGAACAATTCTGTAGGTGCTTGAACCGGCACGAAATTGCTGTGTTTGTCCGAGCCCCTTGCCAGAAGCGCATAGTCCCGATCCGCCACCAATTGTTGCGCGCCGGGGCTGAGATAGCGGATAGCCAACCCGATCCGCCGGTCCTCGGACTGGTTCGGCCCTGAACCGTGGATCGTCAGCCCGTGATGCAGCGACATCTGACCGGGCGCGAGTTCGATATGGGTCTTGTCCGTCTCGGCGACTTCGACAGCCACTTCTTGCCCGCGGGACAGCAGGTTCGTTTCCGAATAAGTATCGGTATGCGGCAAGATCGGGTTCTTGTGGCTGGCGCGCACGAAATCCATACACCCGCTGCGCTCCGTCGCCGGGGACAGAGCGATCCAGGCCGTGACCTGATCCGGCGTTTCGCCCATGCCCCAATATGTCAAGTCTTGATGCATACCTACCGTTTGCACGGTGTTGGCCTCCTTGATGAAAAACTCGGCCGACCAGATCATGATATCAGGGCCCAGAACGCCCTCGACCACATCCAGAACGCGGGGATCCTGCGCGATGCGCGCTGCCAGTGGCATGACCAGATGCGCATTTACCCTCTTGTAGGTGTTCAAAGGCAAGGGCAGATCAGCCTCCAGCCAGTCGCTCTCAATCTGTTCTAGCTCCGCCCGGAAACCGGCGGCTTCGGCCTCGGAAAAGACGGAGAGGGGAAAGAGATAACCATCCTCCCAATACTGGTCGGATTGTTGCTGCGTTAACGTCGTCGCCATTGGGTCACCTATTTGCCGTGTGCGCAAAGGGTATCCGCGAGCGGACACGGGTCAAAACCAAACCTCTTGCCTGTCAGGATAAGTCTAGCTTAGCCTGCGCTACATGCTACCTCGCATCCCATCCCTCAACTGGCTACGCGTGTTCGAAGCAGCCGCCCGCACAGAGAGTTTTTCCCGTGCAGCATCGCAGCTCAACATGTCGCCAGCCGCCGTCAGCCAACAGGTCAAGGCGCTAGAGACCCGGTTGGGCACGCCGCTATTTCACCGCCATGCCCATGCTGTCACGCTGACGGAAGCGGGGCGTGCCTATCTGCCCTCGGTCCAGCAATCCCTGCTGATGCTGGAAACGGCCACCACCGGGTTGTTCGGTGAGACGCGGGAACAGAGGCTATACGTTCAGTCGGTGCTATTATTTGCCCATGGTGTCTTGGCCAAAGGCCTTCCCGCGTTTCAGGCCGCGCACCCTCAGATCAAGCTTTCGCTGACCACCGGCAATGCGAATTCGGATTTCACCAATCAGTTCACCGATCTACAAATCGTATTTGGCAACCCTGCGCTGTTTGGCACTGAAGGAAATGAACTGCTCCGCGAGGTTCTGTTTCCCGTCGCCCCGCCCGAGTTTGCCGCACAGATCCACACCCCGCAGGACCTGCTGCAATTCACCCTGATCGAAGTATCGACCCACCGAGCCAGTTGGCTCTATTGGTTCGAAGCGTTGCGTTTGCCGACAGGGCAGGCCCGGTTCTTCTTTGCCGACAACTCGATCATGGCGGCCGAGCTGGCCGCCAGCGGGCTTGGGATTGCATTGGCCCGCGCGCCCGCATCCGACCGTATCATGGAGAATTCAGGACTGGTGCCTTGCCTGCCCGACCTTCAGGTCAGCGGGCAAGAAGCCTATCACCTGATCTATCCCTCTCGTGCAGATTTGCGCCGGCCGGCCCGCCTATTTCGCGACTGGCTGCTGGATTACAGCGCCGCCGTCCAAACGCGGTATCGCCCCTGACCGGTGACTTCGCGGACCAAACCGCGGCGGGTGAAGCGGTCGATGTTGCGCTGTACTGCCGCGCGCGAGGCCTGGGTCAACTCCTCGGCCAGAGGGGCCGAGACCATGGGCCAGGCGCGCAAAGCGTCGATCAGCAATGGCGGCGTCCGACCGCTGAGGTCGGCTGTTGCCTCCTTCGCCCGCGCCTCCCACGCGTTGATCCGGTCCAGGTGCAACAAGGCTGCGAGGGCCGCCTGACCGGCCCCGAGAATCCAGGCGGACAGTTTTTCCTCAGGCGATCCGACTCCACGCAGCGCGCCCGGCCCAGACAAGGCTAACGGCATGAAAAGCGCCCCGCCCCGCCCCATCGAGGCCGCATGCCGAGCGGCAATGACGGCTGCTTCCGTATCCTGACCGGGTCCTTGCGACACGGCCCGCCATGCATGAAAGGCGATCGCGGCTTGCGTGACGGGGTGCAGCGCCTCGACGCTACGCATCACGTCTGACAGGTCTGCAATGGCCTCCGGCACCTCTTCAATCCCTTGCGCTATCCGGTCCAGAAATGCGGTCAGCCCGGCCTCCCACCCGTCATGGGAAGGGGCCGCGCCGGACGACAGTCGGCGCACCGCCCACCCTGCCCGGAACAAGGCCTGCACATCATCACCCGTTGCGCCGATCCGCAGACTTGTCCAAAGCGCCAAGCGTTCGACACTGATCCGGTCACCCGTCCACCAGCCCAGATCGGATACATCCATCAAGGCCAGACGATGGGTCCACCCGTCTGGTCCTGCCCGCAGCCGTTCATCCAATGCGCCGAAGGTTACCGCCAGATCGGCAAGCTCGGATGACAGCCCGGATTGCGCGGCCTGCCACTCTCTGGGATCGAACAATTGCCGCTGATCTGCCCGAGGGCCAGGGGTCAGGAAATCATCCTGTGGCGAGTCATCCTCGGGCGGGAGAAACCACAGATCATCCTCATCCTCCGGGTCGCCATCATAGATGCTGCGCGGCCCGAGATCTTCGGCCTCATCATCGGGGTCGGATGTGACAGGTTTGGGCTTCATACCCGCATTCTTCGGCTATTTCCGACCACTCACAAGTGGTTTTCCATTTGGATGACCAGCTTTCCCGTCTTGCATTGGAAGATTCGACCAAATGGACGCGCAACCAAGCCCGGTCGCTGATCTAGACTTCAGAGCTGACTTATCCCTGACAACCGCCCATCGCCCACCGGCGCAGGTTGACCTTCAAACCACCGCCAAACGGATGCTGCTTGGCCACGTTGCCTGCCGCTGGGCGTTTGACATAGGTCTGAGCCTGATCGCACAGGGCCTCATGCGTCCACTGGTGGCAACTCGAACAATTCTGATCTTTCCACAACTCATCCGGCAACCCATCAATCGGCGGGAACTGAGGCGAGCCTGCGACCAGTTCCTCGATCGACTTGCCCCTGACGTGGGTGTTGCCGAACGTCAGGATGGATTTCATGGTGACCGCTGCTCCGGCGTCGATGCTGCCCGAATTCTGCGCCTCGGGCGCTTCGACATTGGCTTCGGCTTTGCGCGTCACAGTCTCGCTTTCCAACTGCAGGGCCGCCAGACGCTCGACCGCCTGATCGGCGAATGCGCCACTGGGAAAGCTGTGCAGGTATACCTCATAGGAATGGATCGAATCGTCAACCTGCGCCAGTTCATACATCAAACGGTCTGTCTCGGTCGCTTCCGGGGCCTCTTGCGATGGCGTTGGCGTGGGCAGAGTTCCAAAGGACTCGGCCAAAATCGTCTGCAACAGATCATTGGCCTGCGATGCATGAACACTGTCTGGATAGGCCCGCTGAAACAGCATGATCTTCACCGGGTCACGGCTGTTCACGGCTTCCTGCCATTGTTCTTCTTCGGTTTGTTCCGGTTTCGCGATCAGTGTTTCATTCGCGCGCGCAAAGGCGAAATCCTGCGTCAGGGACGAGGTATCCCAAGGCGTTTGCAACCCACGCGTTTCGCTGAGAACATCAACACGGACCTTCTTGAACAATTGCTCGATCGCCATGCCGGGCGTGTCGATATGCTGCGCAAGGCTCAGCGTGAACGGGCTGTTGCCGGTTTCGCCGTCCAGCGCAACGCCGCCGGGATCGGTGGCATAGGCGAGAAAAGTACCGGTCGGGGCTTTCATCTCGGCCAGACCGTTGTCATCCATATCGGCCAGATCCTCAAACGGGTTGTTCCGGCAGGCGTCCAGAATGACGATATTCGTTTTGTTGTTGGCCGAGGCCATCTGATGCAGGACCGAACGAGCCTCAACCGCCATAAGATCCAGATCGGCCGGATCGGACAGCGACACATCCACGGGCAGCAAGTAGTTCGAACCGAAAGACTGCACCCCGTGACCCGCATAGTAAAACAGGCCAACGGCAGTTTCGCCGCCCTTGCGCAGGTCACGCCCGAACTGGGCAATGGCGCGCTTCATTTCGATCTGAGTGCTGTCGGACAGATGCCGCACCTCGAACCCGAGCGCGGTCAGCTTCTCCGCCATCAGCCGCGCATCGTTGATTGGATTGTCCAGAGCCGAGACCGAACCATAGTCGGAGTTTCCGACCACCAGCGCGATTCGCGGCTCGGCCCAAGCCGAACCGGTCCAGAGCATTGCGATCATCGCAAACAGGGTTCTAAGTACGCGTTGCACCTTTGGTTCTTTGCCTTTTTCTGGTCTCATGGTCCGTGACCCCTTGGGCACCACTCAGCCCGGAAGTACTCTGATATTGTTTTTTGGCTTTCTTATGGCCGTGGCCTGAAATATCCCAATTAAAGTATCAAGACTAGGAAGAGGTTCACACATGCCGCGTTTAAACTTGGTGCGAAATGCTTTTGCGATGACGGCACTGGTATTTGCAAACACGGCGTGGGGTCAAAGCGCCGATCCGTTCGAACATGGGTGGAAATTGGACGCCGATGCCTCGGAGTTGCAATTTTTGTCGGTCAAAAAGAACTCGATTGCCGAAAACAGCGGCTTTGCAACCCTCACGGGCGTGATCAGCCCTGAAGGCGGTGCCGATATTCGGGTTCAGATGGACAGCGTTGATACCAAGATTGACCTGCGCAATGTGCGCATGCGGTTCCTGTTTTTTGAAACCTTCAACTTCCCCGAGGCTGTGATCACCGCCCAATTGCCGCCCGAACAACTGGTGGATCTGCACCAGACCCGGCACAAGATCATCGACCTGCCCTATAGCCTATCCCTGCATGGGGTGAAAAAAGACAGCGTGGCGCAGGTGGCCATCACTCTGGTCGACAATGACCGCGTGGCTGTGGCCAATACGACGCCGATTGCGATTGCCCTGCCCGACTTCAACCTTGAGGAAGGACGAGGCAAGCTCGAAGAAGCCGCCGGTGTTGATATTCTGCCCTTCGGCTTTGTCAGCTTCGGGTTCGTATTCGACCGCGCTCAACCCGGCACGCCACCTCAGCTCGAGGTTGCCTCGGCCACGCCGGGGGCTACCGCGCTGGAGACCAAGGGTGATCTGGATCGCGAGGCCTGTGAAGGGCGGATGGAGATCCTGTCGCGCACCGGCAATATCTACTTTAACTCGGGCAGTGCGCGGCTGACCAATGACTCGATTCCGCTGCTGAGCAATCTGCATGACATTGTCGACCGTTGCCCGGACCTGAAGATCGAGATCGGCGGGCACACGGATAGCGATGGCTCGGATGAGGCTAACCGTGTTCTCAGCGAACGTCGAGCGCAGGCGGTCAATACCTATCTAGTCGATCAGGGGATCGCGCCGGAACGTCTGCTGACGGTTGGTTATGGCGAAAGCCGCCCGGTTGTGTCGAATGACACCGCAGACGGCAAACGCCGCAATCGGAGGATTGAGTTTGTGCCCGTAAACTAGGCTCAGTACTCAGCCAGAATAACCGGATCGAACCCACCACTACGCCATTGCCGCAGGGCCGATATGAAATTCGGCCCCGGCACGCCGTCGATCGCGCTGTTGTAATAGCCCGCCTTTTGCAGCAGCCGTTGAACCTCCATCAGGGTGTCGCGCGACCATTGGTCTGAGGCGAGGGATAGCTGATCCAGGATCGCTCCGTTATCCTCAGCGGCTCCGCGCAGAAGCATCCGCGCGGCCTCCAACGGATCACGAGGCACGCCGCGCCCTTCGTCCAGAAGGATCGCTGCTGCCAGATAGCCCTGATACTCACCATCACGCGCAGCTTTCTGGAAGTAGCCCAATGCTTGCTCGGGCTCGCCAGCGGCACCATCTTGTGCCAGCACCCCAAGATTGAACGTCGCCTTGGCCGACCCATCCTCGGCGGCCTGCTGCAGAAGCGCGACGGCGCGCGCGTCGTCTTTGGGAACGATCTGACCTTCAAACAGGGTAACGGCGAGGTTGATCATGGCATCTGCGCTGCCCCCTGCCGCCGCGCGCTCGTAGAGGTCCAGCGCTGTTCCCATATCCTGAGGGACGCCAGTGCCGCTTTCATGCAGTTGCGCCAAGGACACCATCGCCCGCAAATCCCCTTCGGCAGCAGCCTGTTTGTAGAGGGTCACGGCACGCTCCACATCCCCCGCAGCAATCGTCGCCCGTGCCAGCAGCGCCACGTAGTGCGACAGATCCGGTGACTGGGCTGCCGCCGCGCTGCACGCCTGAATGGCCGTCAGCGCATTTTCCTGCAACCGGCTGAAAGGAACGCCCGTGATGCTGGCCGTGCGGTCGCGGGGATGGGTCGCGAGGCGTTCGCAAATGCCGCCCGGTGTGCTGTCCTCGGGTCGTGGGATCGAGGCGATCAGCCGCTGCGCTTGCGCGGCGTGGCTGCCATCGGGGTATTGTTCAAGATAGAATTCCAGCAGAGGCCGCATCCGGCTGCGTTGAGCCAGTTTCCAAAGACGTTCGGCCTGTTCGTCCTGGTCTTCGACGCTCAGCGCGCGGGTCTGGGTGCCGCCCTGCCCGGCCTCATCCAGAAACGCAAAAACCTCAGTGGCATGCGCGCCCTGTGGGTAGCGGTCGATATAGAGCTGCATCAGTGAGGCATCCTGCGCATTGGCCGCAACCTGCCACAGTAAGGTCTCCTCAGAAGCTGTCACCGGGCTGTTGTCAAACCGGAACTGCCGCGTCAGCGAAGAGTTGTCCCACGGGATCTGCCGCCCCCCGGTCGACGCCAGAACATCCTTGCGGACCGAGATCAGCAGGTCCGAGATATCCTGACCGGGCGTGTAAATATGGCTCAGCAGCGCTTCGGTGAAAAAACTGTTCCGCCCGGTGCCATCGAAGGCCACGTTGTCCGGCTGCGTGGCGTAGGCGAACAGAAAATCCGCCGCGCTGCCGACGCGGGCCAACCCTTCGTCAACGCTCAGCACCCCGTCTTCGAAAGGGTTGTCGCGGCAGGCGTCCAGAAACACCAGACGAATACCGTCGGAACGTTCCATCCGAGAAACGAACTCCTCCATCGCCACGGTCTGCTCCGGAATATCCGCGGCACTGGTCAGGTTGGCATCGACCGGAACCAGATAGTTACGCCCGTCTACCTGAAAGCCGTGCCCGGCGTAAAACAGCAAAGAGACATCGGAATCCGCAGCCGTCGCGCCATAGGATTCGGCCAAAGACAGCATCTCATCCCGAGTCAGATCTGTACCCAGGAACACGTCGAACCCCAGCCCCTCAAGCGCGATGGCCAGATCCGAGGCATCGTTGATCGGATTGTCGAGCGCCCCGACGGTCTGGTAATCCGAGTTCCCGATGATTAGCGCCACACGTTTGTCTGCCAGCGCCGCAACAGCGCTGAACAGGGTCAAAAGCATGGCCGCGCAAAGACGGATCAGGAACATGGGCGCAGAGCCTCCATGGGGTTAAAGACCGATGGCGCGCGACAGGCCAATCTCGGCCTGACCAACCGCTGCCACGATTGTATCTACCTGCTGGTTCTGGATACTGACAAGCTCGGGGTCGGTTGCTCGTATCAATGTGATCGCCTTGCGGATTTCGCGCTGCGCCTGACGGATTTGACGGCGGGCTTCCTGCACTGCCTCGCGGCGGATCGTCTCCCGCTCCTCAGCGGTGGTGGCAAGTGCCAGACGACGGTTCGCATCCTCGCCCGCTGCGCGAATACCAGCACTAGCACCTCGGATGATATCGCCAACGGATTCCAGACCCGGCGGCAAACCCTGAACGATCGCATCGAGGTCCGAGGCGTATTCGTCCATCGCATCGGCAATACAGGCCAGATAGGCGCTGACATTGTTGCCCTGTTCCGCACAGGAAGAGATTACCTCGTCAAAGTCCTGCGACGCATTCTCGACCGTGCCTAGCGCCGCTTCTGCTTCGGTTGTCGTTGTGGTCGTAGTGCCACCGCCGCCACCTCCGCCGCCGGTGATGGTTGTATCCACGGTCGGGGTGATTTCAATGGTTGGGGTCGGCGGGGTCGGAATGACAGTGTTCCCGATGATTGCCGTGCCAGGCAGCGCGGAAACGGTATAGAACACCTCCGAGATACTCAGGAGGGAACTTGTATCCACGGTATAAGTCGTGGTCCCATTTTCGGTGCTGGCAAACGTCAAAGTCTCAAAGATCGGCGACGTATCCAGCGAGTCACCCGACGGCCCGAACCGAAAGACAGACGGGCCACCAGAAATTGTACCCGTTCCTGTCGTCGTTTCAGCCTCTCCTTCGGGGATGAGAAGCGTGTCAGGCACCACGAACAGGACCGGTGAGGTCGTGTAGTGCAACGGGTTTGTTCCGCCTTCTGACCCGCTCGCTCCGGGCGCCCACGTATTGGTAAAGTCCCACCCTTGAGCAGACGCAAGGTTAAAGAACCCAACCGTATCCTGAAGCTGTGCTGTGGTGAGTGCTGTTCCCCCGGCGCTAGTGGCCAGACCGGAGGTATCGGTATTCCAGAAGGAACCAGAAACAGATCCAGAGTTTGAACCAACTAACCCACCGATTGTGGGTGTGTTGGGGCCGGAAAAACTCGCTCCGCCAGTTGAATAGCTGCGGGCAACCGTGCCGCCATTGTTGAAGCCTACGAGCCCACCCAGACTTGCCGAGTCCCCGGGCGCTGAACTCTGGTTGGTGCCTGAAACACTTCCAGTTGCATAAGAATCCTGAACAAGGCCGTTGTTGTCACCCACCAGGCCACCAACGGAAAAATCACCCGCCGTAGAACCACTGACGGTTCCTGTAGCGTGAGACCGAGTGATGGTTCCGTTGTTTTCGCCGACCAAACCGCCCGCGACTACTAGGTTGGCCTCGGTCGTGGCGACGGTCACACTGGCTGTCGAGAAACTGTCGATGATTGTGCCATCGTTGAAACCAACAAGACCTCCAGCCTGTTCGTCACTACTGCTAAAGCTACCGGATACCGAAACGCCGGAAATTGTGCCGCCGTTTGTGCCCGCTAAGATACCACCGCCTCCAGAGGAAACGCTGGCCCCATTGATGCGCAGGTTTTGAACGTTGCCATCAAGATTGTTGAACAGGCCACCGAACGAACTGGTCGAAATGGTGAGGCCGTTGATCGAAAAGCCGTTGCCTTCAAGTGTTCCACCCGCATAGTCGATTGGATCGAACGAACTGAGTGGCGCGGCACTGATAGAATTTGCCAGGGCGTAGTTGTTGCCGTCCGAAATACCTTGAAGGCCAAAAACATCCGTCAGGAGGTATGGAGACCCGGCGGCGCCAGTGCCACCGAGCGCACGGGTGAATGTTGCGCCGGACGCAATATCAAGCGTTCCCGTCGAGAAACTCGGGAGCGTGGAACTTACCTGTGACCAGGCGCCATTCGTAAGTGTAAAGGTGTCGACGTTGATTGTACCACCTGCGCCGGTACCAATCGTTGTGGCGGCGTTCAGTTCCAGCTCGCCGCTTGTCGCGGTGATCGCAGCGTTGATTGTGATCGAATCATTGGCAAGCAGCGTCAACCGAGAGCCGTTGCCCCACGTGATCGGGTCGTCGACGGTGATGGTGCCTACCTGTGAGTCATCGCCGCCAAGGTCGATAGGGTCTCCGTTCGGTTGGAGAGTGCCGCTTCCTGCGGTCGTCAGAGTGACGTTGCCGAAGCCAAGGTTTGTTTCAATCGTATCGGGCGTGACCGAACCCGGACCAGTTGCCGTATCAGACACCGTGATATTCGTGGGGTCCAGCAACAGCGTGCCATATGCACCAAACGGTGCCCGCGTATCGGTCAGGCCATCGTAATTCAGGGCCAGCTTGCCCGACACTTCGACAAAACCGCCATCCCCGTCAAGATCACCTCCGCGCGCAGAGTTGAACCCCGAGAACGATGTGTAGTCATCCGACCAGACGATGATCAGACCGCCATCGCCCTGTTCTCCACCATTGGCACTGATTACCGTTGTGCTGTCGACCAGCGTCGTACTGGCCCGTTGCAGATCACCGCCCCCTTGCAGGTCACCGCCGACGCGGATCTCTCCGCCATTTCCGGTGCCTGCACCGTCTGCGCTCAGGGCCGCTCCGGCCAATTCGATGGCTTCACCGGTAATCGTGATCGACCCACCGTTCTGATCGCGGGCCACCGGACGCGGAGACGCCTCGACCAGTGTCACCCGCGCCGAGGTATCAATGCGGCCCGTCACCTGCACGGCGCCGCCGCTGCCGCCCAGAACAACTGCTCCGGACACACCACCGACCGAACGCGCCTCGATCACTCCAGACATGTTCACGACCCGGCGCGCTGCATCACGGGCGCTCGCGGCCTTGAGGTGAACAACACCGCCATCCGCCTCGATCCGGCCCGAATTGGTGACTAAAGCCTCCATCGCGGCGTCATCACTGTTTGAAGGAACCGCAACCTGCAGAAAACCATCACCGGATACGTCCAGCGTCACTTGCTCACCCGCGCCAAGTCCCACTTTGCCCATCGGCACGCGGATCACACCCGAGTTTGACACCTTGCCGCCGATCAAGGCCGCATAACCGCCGGGGACAACCTGAATCGTACCGGCGTTCTCGACCCCGGCCGAGGCCCCGTTGCCGCTATAGTGATAGCGGCCGTTCAGAAAGTCGTCGTCCGAGATGTTCAGGGTCGAGGCCACAAAGCCCCCAGTATTCACATGGCCATTCGGACCGATGAAAATGCCGTTCGGGTTGACCAGATGCACCTGACCGTTGGCGTTCAGTTGGCCGTGGATCTGGCTCGTCGTGTTCCCGGTGACCCGGTTCAGGATCACGCTTTGCGCGCCCGGCTGATTGATATTCACGGTCGAGCCGGAGCCAATCGAAAACCCGTTCCAATTCACGATGGCCGCATTCGACCCCTGCGTGATGTTCAACTGATTGCCGCTGGGTTGGCTGATCGCAACATCACCCGCAGCCACTACCCCTCCGGTCGGGAGGGATTGCGCCAGCGCGGTCGTGCCCCATAGCACGGCCGAGGCCGACACAAGAATGCGGCGTGAGACTGTCATGGCTGCGCTGCCATCAGAAGCGGCGGCTGGCAGTGATGCTGAACCGGTTTCCATCTTCCCCGAGGTCATCACGTTCCCCCCTCCCATATTCCACTCGTACTGACCCGGACCGATAGGTCGAGTCCTCAATCGTAAACACATCAAAGCCCAGACCGTAGGCATATGCCCGGGTTGTGCCTTGTTCCAGAACAGTGGGTTGTTCCAAACCTAACACGCCGTAAGCCCCAAAAACATAGGGTTTGAACAGGATCGGAAAGCCGGCCACTTGCGTCTGCTGCGACCGGCCAAGCTCGGCCCGGGCGACCCAGCCGTCATCTCCGCGCAGGTCGCCCGCGTCGAAGGTCGATAGCTCGCTGGAGCTGGCAACACTGAACTGTTCCGACGTGACCAGCGGATCGCCAAAGCTGGATTGAATTCGGCCATTCACGTTCACGGACCAATTGGCGTTCAACGGGCGCTGATACTGCGCCGACAGCACAAGCTTGGTGAATTGCGCGCTGGCACCTTGCCGTGACAAAGGGGTATCCCCCGCCCCGACCGAGGTACTGGCACCGAATGCATCCAGCCCGCGCGACAGAACAGCCCCGGCAGACAGAAACGCGCCATTGTCATAGGTCCAGCTTGCATCCAGCGTGGCCCGCAAGACACTGAGATCGTCGTCATAAACCGGTAGCGACCCTGAGCTGGCAATCAGATCCTGCGAGTCGCTGATCCGGTCCAGGATCAGTTGCGACGACAGATTGTGACGCCGCGTGCGCACCCAAGGATAGTAGAGCCGCAGGGAAAAGCGTTCAAATTTACTGGTGTTTGGCACCAGTTCCGCATCCGGCTGCGCCTCACTCAGGGTGTATTCGGCGTTGAATGTCATCCCATCGTAACCGATCGGAAAAACCGTCCCCGCTGCCGCAATCCGGTACTGCGCATCGCTTGAGAAGAACCGTTTGGGTGAACCGCCGACGCGGAAATAGAAGGTCTCCCCCATCTCCAGCGCGCCGTTGACCTCAAGGCCCAGGTTCAGGTTGCCCGGGCCAAGCTCATCCGAAAGTGTATTGTCAAAGCCGTAAGAGCCGGTGATTTCTTTGAACTCACCATCCAGCGTCAGAATGGTACCGCCCCGCGCATCGCCCGCCGACAGGGTCGAGGCCAGCCGCACGCCAAACGTATCCCCGGCCAGCAAAAGCGCACGTTCGATCTGTTGCAGTTTGATGCCCCGTTTGCCGATCAGAGGTTTGGTGATCATCACCACCCGCTCACGCGCCTGCTGAGGCACTTTCTCGGCATCAATGCGTTCGATGAACCCATCGATCACGACGATGCGTAACGTGCCCCCATCGCGCAGGGTCTGCTGAGGGAGGACCACCCGGCTAAGAACAAAACCAGCGTTGGTATAGGCGCTTTCCAATCTATTGGTGGCCGCAAAAATCTCGGAAACAGCCACGCGCTTACCGGTCAGTCGCTCAATGAAGGCCGCATTGGCCGCTTCCATCTGGGGCAGACCATCTTCGATCCGCACCTGACCAACAGTCACAAACAGCCTGTCTGCGCCTTCGGGCACCGGCGCGCCCGGATCGCGCGCTACGGTCACAGGTCCGGTGCTGCGTTGGTTCTGAGGCTGAAAGGTGGACGGAGCAAGGTTCGACGCGCTTTGCGCCTGCGCCACCGTGGAAAATACAGTCGACGCGATCACGACGCAGGAAGCCAAAACCAGAAAACGACAGATCCGCGTCATGTCAGATGAACACCCCTTACCCGTACCGGCCCGAACCAATGAGCCAGAAACGTATCAACGAAATCCCATCGAAGGGACCATGGCAAGGTCGTTCTCAACATTCCGCAGCCCCCTTTGGAATAGATAACGCTTTATTTACTTTGCACCCCAAAGCGTCTGTGACAGACTTCACAAACCGCAAGAGAAGCGCAGTCAGAGCATCCCGGCCTCAAGCCACTCTTCGATCTTGTTACGGCTGACCTCGAAATGCATCGAGTCCTCACGGCCCCAGGCAGCACCCCAGACCCAGCCTTCCTCGCGGAAGAAATCGGCCAGAATGGTCAGACCCAACTGAGTTTTTCCGTCGCCCAGCGTATCCAGAACACCGTCGATATTCAGATCGACCGCAAGACCGTAAGCATGGGCCGAAGCCGAAGACGTCGCCCCGCGAATACGGCGCACACACAAAGAACCGGCCGTGTTGATACGCGCATAAAGATCGGGATCGGTGCGTTGGATATTCTCGAATACAGCCCGCAAGGAATCAACCGCAGGTTTCAACATCCGCACCCGAACCGGCCCGACCTCTTCCAACACCAGAAGCTCCTCAAGGCGTGGGTTGGTCATCGACTGGCATTCATCCGTCAGATCCTCGCGCGGCAGGCCGAAAGTTTCGCGCAAGAAGGACGAGCCGGCCAAGTCCAGCTCTCGGTTCACCTTGTTGCGGTTGGCGATCAGGACGACCTGCGCATAAGCGTCAATGATCTCATTAGGCGACGAGCGGTCAAACCCATAGTCATCCGCCGCCGAGTTGTCTTGCGGCACGATCCCGGCACCATTTTGGGTGCGCGACACCTCAAGCGAAAGTCGTTCAACCTGTTCGCGCATATCATCCAGCTGTTGGCTGAGCATCTCGATCTCGATCCGGGCGCCTGAATCGATGGCGGGACCTTCGAAATTCTCGTCAAGTGGGACGACCAAAGGAAAGACGTACCAGATGATCGGAGCCAGTATGATGGCCACTCCCAGAATGATCGCCGGAACGATGCGCATTTGCCTGATGTTTCCTGTATTCTGCCACCTTATAAGATGAACTTAAAAGGCTGGGCGCATGATGTCACGCTATTGACCTAAAAATGTCCAGCGCTTGTGTGACATTCTTCATTGTCGGTCGTCGGGTGGGGGGCTAGTCTTCCCCTCAAACACGGAAAGGTTAGGGTTATGTCCGCATTTGCATCATGGAAGTTCATCGGGGCCTCGGCATTTGCCGTCCTGTGTACCGCTCAGTTCGCTTTGGCGCAGTCAGGCGAGTTGACGGCAGACGAAATCACCGACGCGTTCAACAAGCAAAAGACGCGCGGCCTTGTCATCGTGCCGTCGAATTCCGGCGAAACGGCTGAGGCCGAAGCTGAAACCACCGTCGCCGCTGCACCGACGGAATACCAGCCGGTCGCAAGCGAGGATCAGGTCAATATCCAGATCCGTTTCGATTTCGCCTCTGCCGCGCTGCGTGAGGATGAAAAGCCCAAGCTTTCGTCGCTGTGTCAGGCGATGAAGAACGTGGATGTGAACGTTTTCCAGATCATCGGCCATACCGACAGTGCAGGTTCTGCCGAATACAACCAGAACCTGTCGCTGCTGCGCGCCAAAGAGGTCAAGCGCTTCCTCGTCGGCGATTGCGGCATCTCGGAACAGCGGCTTGAGGTGCTGGGCGTGGGCGAGGCTGAACCTCTGAACAAGGACAATCCGCGCGCCGACGAAAACCGTCGCGTTGAATTCCAGGCCCTCGGCTGACTACACCACCACTCTAACTAAACCGAGGACAGCATGACGGACTCCCGCGCAGGCGACCTGTTTCAGCCGGGCGATCTGGTGAACAATACTTATCGGATCGAAGCGATACTTGGGCGGGGCGGTACTTCTGACGTCTATCGAGCCCGCTCCGAGATTTCGGGGCGGCTTGCCGCTTTGAAGGTTCTGAAAGCGGAGTTTTCCAGCAATGATGACTATCTGGTCCTGCTGACCCGCGAGGAAGAAATCCGCGACATCCGCCACGACGCGGTTGTCCGCTATTCTGAAAACAACCGAACCGCCGACGGGCATGTCTATCTGGTGATGGACTATGTCGACGGGCCGGGTCTGGACCAGAAACTCAAGGCTGGCCCCATGTCGGCAAGCGATGTGCTGACCGTTTGTAAACGGGTCTGCGAGGGGCTTGAGGCCGCCCATGCCCGCAATATCGTGCACCGCGATCTGAGCCCCGACAATATCATTCTGCGCGATGGCGATCCGGCGCAGGCCGTGATCATTGATTTCGGCATCGCCAAGGACACAAACCCCGGGGCCGAAACTATTGTGGGCGGTGAGTTTGCCGGGAAATACGCCTACGCCGCGCCCGAGCAGCTTTCCGGCAAAACCGACCAGCGCACCGATATCTATTCTCTGGGCGCCTTGTTGCTGGCCAATTTCCGGGGGCAAAAAGCCGACGCCGGTCGCAACTTGCTGGAAGTCGTCGAAAACAAGAAAGAGCCGCTGAATACTCAGGACGTACCGGAACCGCTGAAGTCGATCCTCGACAAAATGACGGCCCCGAACCCGGATGATCGGTACCAGAGCGCCGGAGATGTCCTGCGCGCACTTGCGGCGGCCCGGAACGGATCGGCCGCGCCTCAAGACGATCTGGACGATGCGACCGTGATCGCCCCGCGCGCGGCCCCTACTGCTGCGCCATCCGTCGCCCCGGTTACGCAGCCGGACCCGAAACCCAAAGCAACTCCTGCCAAGGCTGAGCCTGCCAAGTCCTCGCGTGGAGGCGTGGTGGCTGCAGTCGGCGCGCTTGCGGTTGTTGGCATTGGTGCCGGTGGCTATTTCGCCGGACTGTTTGACAGCTTCCTTGCACCGCAATATCCGACCGTCTCACCCTATACTCTGGTGGCTGATAAACGACCCGGTCAGGCCCCTCGTGCTGTAGGCTTTGTTCCGTCCGAGACCGTGCGGGACGCCATGACCGGCGAGATCACATCCGAAGGGGGAGATGTTGATCTCACATTGGCCTCGGGCGACATTTCCGACACCTGGGGAACAGCGGTGACTGGCGTCATCGACGCCGCCATGGATCTGGACGAGTGGCGTTTCGTGGTCGAAGGCAATGAGGCTCGGTTGACCGGACAAACCACCGATCAGGCCCTGCATGCCGAGCTAGAGCAGCTCTACTCCGCCGGTCTGCCCGCCGGGCTACAAGGCACCGCAGATATCGAGTTGGAGTCGCTGTTCCTGTCCGCAGATGAGGTCCGACCCATCCTGTCCGGTCTGGCCGATTGCGGCGCGTTGAAACTGATCGACGCACCGAGCACGGGCTACGGCCCCGAAACACCGATCAAGGTTGGCGGAACGTTGGCCTCAAGGGACAGTTTGGTTGGGTTGGACACCGCGCTGACAGCCCTCGCTGGTTCACGCCCTATCGATCTTGAACAGGTCACGCTGCTGAACCCGACCTTGTGTTTGATCGAGAACTTCCTGCCCTCGGCACCTACCAGCGATATCTCCATCGCGTTCTTCAACGGAGAACAAGGCAACGCCCCCAATCCGACCGGCGACTTCATTGTCGGGCAAAACCCGGTCATTGATGTCGACCTGCCCGATGATGTTCAGGACGGGTACCTGTCCGTCTCAGTCTTGGATGTGTCAGGCAATGTGTTCCACTTGCTGCCCAACGTCACCCGCCAAGACAACGATATCGCCTCTCTACGCGACGGAGAGTCCGGACCGATTTCCGTCCGCGTGGCCTATTCGATTGATGAAAGCCAAGACAATGGCGGCATCGCCTTTCAGGTCGATGACACCGCGCTGGGGAAAAGCAAGGTGATCGTTCTGCACACTGACAACCAGCTGTTCAGCACCATACGCCCAACGGCGGAATCCGCTGCAGGTTATGCCGAGGCTCTGCGCGAGCAGGACCGCAATGTTGAAACGCAAATTCTGTCTCTGGACAGCCGCATTCTGACCACGCTGGAGCAATAGGCTCCGGCGGCGTTCCTGCGTCCAAATGTGAAATTATAGGATGTCGACAACAATCACGGTTATGTTGTCGGCCCCGCCTCCATCCAGCGCGACCTGTATCAACTGATCCGAGACGGTCTCGATCGGCATATCCGACAGCGCTTTCTCCAACATCGGGAACGTCGCGTATTTACTGAGACCGTCTGAGCAGATCAGAAAACGATCGCCGGGCTGAACTTCGCCACGGACCTTGTCCAGTTCAAGAACATCCCCAACGCCCACGGCCCGTGTGATCGCGTTGGACTGAGGGTGCTGCTCTGCCTCGTCCCAGCTCATCTGACCGGCCAGAACCAGATCCGCCACGACCGAGTGATCGGTGCTAAGCATCTGGATCTTGCCCTCACGCAGCAGATAAATACGGCTGTCCCCAGCCCAAAGCCCGACAAAGTGCCCATTGGCCAACATCATGCACGCAACCGTCGTACCAATCGTGCCGCCACCTCGGGCATCTGCCTCTTGTCGGATCACGGCATGGGCGCGCTGGATTGCGTCCCGCAATGCGGTCAACCGTTCTGCGGGGGCCAAACCGGGCGGGATTGCGGCAACCATGTCCGCAACCAATCGACTGGCATAGTCACCCGCGTCATGCCCGCCCATTCCGTCAGCCACCAGCCAGAGGCTTTCCTCGGGCAGCGCCAGCACCGCGTCTTCGTTGACCTTACGCCTGAGGCCCACATGGCTGCGTGCGCTGTACCGAACGCGGTGACTTGAATTCATATTGGTCGTGCCTCGGTCCACAATGCGGCGTGTAGGTTGAACAAGCCTTGCATGTTTGCCCCATCCGGTAAACCTTCGCAGATCATCATTCGGGGGACGCCACCGATTTCGGTGCTCCAAACGCTTGGGGTGCGATATCTTTGCGACATCAACCCCGCCGCCAGATCAGGCAACAAGCTGTCGGAGACTTCCCCGCGGGTCAGAACCATCGTGTTCCCATGCGCGCGCACAGGAGCCGTCGGTTGCTGCGTTGGGGCTGGCAAAGCGGCCAGACCTTCGGCCAGCTTTTCGCGGGTCATGTCATCTTCGAGCGCGGCAAGCGCCAGATCTTCAAGCTGTCGGTAAACCTCAGCCGCCCGGAAATGCGCCAGCGCGGCAGACCCTTCGTTCGACACGCCAGCGACCAAGGTCAAAGGAAACCGACGTCCGACCCGATCCACCGAAGGCATCAAAACCCCCAGCATCTTTTGCGGCCCGGCCAGCCCGGGAGACAGGCAAAACCGCCAGATCGGAGCAGACATGTAGTGGGAATCCCACGCCTCTGCCAAGGTTTCTGACGCAGCTAACATGCTGCGCTGAATCCACTCATCCCACGGCTGTACAAACGCCTGTGACACCCCGAGGCGGAAGAAGTCTCCGACCGAGGGCATCTTGCCGAATGCACCAAAACCGCCTGTTTGCATCAGAATGACTTGGGGCAGCTGAATTTCTGCAGTGCTGGCAGGGCGAAGGGGTTGATGACCGACCCTGACTGCAACTGGAAGATTGCGATGCGACCACCGACATTGAAGATCACCTTCTTGCGGTCAGACACATTGGTGCGCCTTACCTCGGCCGCGTCCAGCAGGCGGAACCAGGCCCAGGGGCCGTCCTTGGACAGAACGCTTTCAATATTGCGCTTTTCCGGCTCAAAGCTGACGCGCGCCAGCCCAACCGAGCCAGGCCATGTCACAGCGAGGGGTGAGGGCAGCCCACCGCGATGTTTGAACTCCAGCACTTGGCCATCAATCTCAAGCTTGACGCCTTTGGCCTTTGGGTCCAGTGCCTCGGGCATGATCTGGAACTGGATTTGCGGTTGCGGACCCGCGGCAAAGAACGCCTCCTTGATCTCGGCTGCGTTCTGGAACTGGGTCAGAACCGCCTGGCTGATGCCCAGATCGGTCGCATTGACCCCGGACTTCCACGACCATGGACGCGTACGCATATCCACATGTTTCGCGAGGTTTTCATTGAAGAACGAATCGATCAGACCTTGCGGACCGAACAACTTGCCGAAGTCACCCATCGCAACATCCGCACCCGAGCGGCGGTTGAAAGGATAGCGATCCCCGACAACCTGCTCGCAGAAGGGCAGAACCGTCGATTGCCACCGCGCGTTGATGGACGAACGGGTGCTGTCCGAGGTGATCCCGGACGATCCGTCGATGATCTGCAGCGCCCAGCGTTCCATTGGGCCAGGAATACGCGCGGCCTCTTGCTGGAACTGCTGCAATGCCTGCCCGGTTTCACCGCCCGAGACACCGCTGAACGACATTTTGTTCAGCTCCTGATACACGCTCGTCAGCGACCCCATCAGCATGTCCAACTGCGAAGGCTGCCCTTCTTGCCTTTCAACCAGCTGATGCAACCAATCGAAGCGATCCTCGACATACTGCCCCGGCGCCTGCACAGGTTCACCTGCATTGACACCGCTGGTTTTGGCCAAGGCTTCCAACAGGATCTGTGTCTGGGCTGAGGTCGCGGATTGCAACTCAATCGCGGCGGCCCCGGAAACACCTTCGCTGATCGCATCGTTGCCCGAGAGAATTGACCGGTTTTCGGTCAGTTTCGTCTCATCCGAGATCGAATTCAGGACATTCACAATAGGCGAGGTCGGGCCTGACAGCACATTGGTGACCTCAACTGCGTGGCTGAGGCTTTCCATCGGTACGATGTCGATATCCCCCAGCATCGCATCATAGCGGGCGATGTAGTCGTTGTAGTAGAGGTCCAGAACATCACGGCTGAGGGCAGCAAGAGCCTGCTCGGTCTGTTCAGCCTCACCTCGGGGTCCCAGAACCCAGCTTTCCTTCTGCACGCGTTTGGCGACGCCAATCGCCTCACCAAGGAAGACGTTATTGAAGCCATTATAGGTGAAAATACCTTCAATCCCGTCGTTCAGAGGTTTCCCGGAGGACCGCACCAGAACGCGACCAACAGCGGGGCCGCCCACTTCGGTGATCCGCCACTCCGGCAGCGCTGTGGCCGCGGGGCTGGAGACGATGCCGTTATAGACACGCTGCGCCAGTGGGAGTTCCGACAGGATACCCTGAATCTGATCCACCATTGGGCCATTCAGAGCGATCTCTTGCATCGGCTGGCTCAACATGGCGTCGAGATGATCGTTCAGATCCGCGCGGAATTCCTCACGCGATGGGCCGGGGAAGGACACGCTCCAGTCAATGTTCATCCATTCCTTGACCAAATCCTGGTTCATCGGCCCCTGCAGACCCAGCATCAGATAGACCTTCAGCGCCTCATAGAGCACATCGGGGTTGTTGATGTTGGCGCTCATCTGCTCTTCCAGACGCAGAAGAAGACGCGGTAACAGGCGTTGATTCAATGCAGCACGATAGGTTTGCGCCGCCTGTGTGCCGATCACGTCACCCTGATAAAGGCCATAGGTCAGACGTGTTTCGGGCTCAGGATCCGATAGGGTCGGGTTGGCCGGGAGGTCGCGCAGCGTGTTGAGCGCTTGAACGACCGGAACCAGATCGGTGTCACCAACGGGGCTGGGCGGCAAAGTCGCAGCGGCGGCCTGATAGGCGGATACACCCTCCTGCGCCTCGGCGATCAGGTCGGTATTGCCCATAAAGCTGCGAACCAGCAAGGCTCCGACCGTGACGGCGGCAATGACAGTCGCGGCGATTGAGGCCCATTTGGTGATCTTGTAGCGCTTTTCCACCTTGTCATCGGCGCTGACCAGACCAGCCTCGCGGAAGATCACCTGATCGAACAGGCGCGTCAGAAAATAGGAGCGACCAGATCCCTGCCCCGAACCGATGGCCTGACGGCCAATCCCAAAGGTCCGCGCCATGCCCAGCATAAGACGGTCGATCGGTGTGCCCTCTTGCGTACCCGACGTGAAATACACCCCGCGCAGCATGTGGCGGTGCTGATAGCGGCTGTCCTGAAACACCTCGGTGAGAAACTCATGCGCGACTTTACGAACCGACGCGACCTGCATCGGGAACCCGGCAATCAGCGCTCGGCGCTGCGGGTCTGTCTCGGTCTGCATCCGCTCCAAGGACTGCGAGTTCAAACGACCCAGAAGCAGGGCGAATTCCTCATCAAATGCCGCGACCGGGGATTGTTCGCTGCGCGATTTGTCCAATGGCAGGGTAAAGCCCCAAACCTGCTCGCGATCTTCTTTGCCCAGATTGTCGTGGAATTCGGCAAAACCTGCGATCAGGTCTGCCTTGGTGAACAGGATATAAACCGGGAACCGCACACCCAGTTTCTCGCGCAACTCTTCCAACCTGCGGCGGACGGCCTTTGCGTGTTCCTTCTGCGTGACTTCATCCTGCAAGGACAGATCAGACAGCGAAATCGCAATCATCGCGCCATTGATCGGCTGCCTTTTGCGGTATTTCTTGAGCAGGTTCAGGAACCCGATCCAGGCCGCATTGTCGACCTCGGCATCGCTTTCCTGCGTGGTGTAGCGACCGGCCGTGTCGATCAGAACGGCGTTCTCGGTGAACCACCAGTCACAATTGCGCGTGCCGCCGACACCGCCAATCGCGGTTTTGCCCAGCTCATCCGCCAGCGGGAAGTTCAGGCCCGAGTTCACAATCGCCGTCGTTTTACCAGCCCCCGGAGGGCCGATCATGACGTACCAGGGCAGCTCATTCAGATGCCGCCGCCCGTTCTTGGACTTGCGCAATGCCGCCATCGCGGTTTTCAGCTTGCCGCGAAGCTCAGAAATCTCGCTGTCGATCATATCGCCGCCATCGGCGACGGATTCAGTGATCTCTTCCGTCAGCTTCTTTTCGCGACGTCGGCGCAATAGGAAGATGGTCAGGCCGATCAGGAAGAAGACCAGATAGATCACCCCGCACCAGATCAGGCGCGTCCCGACCCCGTCCAAGGGCCGCCACTCGTCCGAGCCGATCCACGGGCCGAAATAGAACAGACACCCGGCCAGAACAGTCGCCGTGAAGAACAGCACGGTGTAGATCGACATGAAAACATATCTTAAAACGCGGCGGATCATCAGTTCTCCTCCTGAACCAGCAGGACTTCGATCCGGCGGTTCGTGGCCCGGCCTTCGCGGGTCGAGTTGTCGGCAATCGGTTCGCTATCGGCACGGCCTTCGGCGCTGAGGCGGTCGGGATCGGAAATCTCACCCGCCATCTGATTCATCACCGATTTAGCCCGCGCCAGAGACAGCGCGAGGTTGGACGGAAAGCGCGATGAGCGGATTGGCACATTGTCCGAATGCCCGGTCACGATGACCCCTCCGGGTTCTCCGTCTAGCGCCACAGCGACGCGGCGCACCGGTTCCTTGAATTTGTCCTGCAGGTGATCCGAACCCGATCCGAACATGCCCGATCCCTTGATCCGGATAATCAGCGTGTTGCCCTTCTCAAAGACCTCAACCAACCCTTCGTCGATCTCAGGCTGCAGGAAAGCAACGACCTTTTCGACCTGCGGCTGCACTTGCGGCGGTGGCGGAGGAGGCGGCGGGGCGCGGCGCTGCAGCTCCGTCACTCGGCCAGCATCAATCACTGACATCTGACCCACAAGGTTTTCTGTCCTGTTGGACAACAGATAAGACAGCCCACCAAATTCGATTAACAGCAGCAGCGCGGTCACGCCAACAGCGATCCAGACCGGTTTCCAAAGGCTTAGGGCGCGGTAGGGTTTGTCGACCCCTTCCCAATGCGGGGCGAGGTCCCGTTCCACGTCACCTCGTTGAGCGCGAATGATCCGCGCCAGACCCTGACGGATCTGCATATGCTTGTCCGCGCCGCCCTGTTCGACGCGCAAACGCCCCTCGAACCCAAGCGAGAGGCACATGTAGACGAATTCCAGCAGCTCAATATTGTTGGCCGGGTCCTGTTCGAGACGCGCCAGCAGGTCATAGAAGCGATCACCGCCGACGGTCTCTCGGTGGAAGGTGCCGACCAGCGATTGGGTCGCCCAGCTGGATTGGCCACCCCATGGCGTATTCAAAACAACATCGTCCAAAGTCGCGCACAGTGCATATCGTGCGATCTTGACGGTCTGCGCCGCTATGCCCGCCTGCAAAGCGGCATTTTCAAACGCGCGCACCTCGGCCACAACGCTTTGGCGCAGCTTGTCCGGATCCATATGCTGCGCGCGATTGCGAATGCGGCTGATCAACGAAAACAGCGATGCAGCGCAGGCGTTCAGCCGGTTCATACCGGTAGTGGCGACCTCTTCCCCGCCCGAGGCAGGCCGGGATTGAGGCGTCTGGGGTTGAGGCACCCCGTATCCCGCGCCGCCCTGCGCCGGTTGTGCCATGGGCTCGGGCTGTGGCACCTGCATCGGATCGGGATATCCGGCCGGTTGCTGCGGAGCCGGCTGTTGCGGCATGCCACCCGCCTGACGTCGCCCACCGGGATTGGGGCGAATGACCGTCTTATCGGTGTCGTCCGGTTCGGCAAATGGATCTTTGTCGGACATTCTTTGACCTGTTCCCCTAAGGCTTCCGCGTCACGAGTGTGACCCACATATCAAGCCCTATCAAATTGTTTTGGCACCGCCAGTGATCACGTTCACTCTTATTGGTTGCGGATCGCCCACAGCTCCATCTCAAGTCCCGGATATTGCCCCGATACATGAACCGCGATCCCACCCGAGGTGGTCATCTTGCCCCAGTATGGGCTGGCGGCATCCAGTTCGAAATAGACGACGCCGGAGTGATATGGAATCTGCCGCGGAGCGACCGGCAACGGGCGCAGCGTGATACCGGGAAGCGCCGAGTTCACCAACTGACGGATCTCCTCAACTGGTCCGGTTTTGGCTTGCCCGGCGAAATGGCGGCGCACGTCCTCGGCCGGGATATCTGCGTTCACGGCCAGCACGAAACCGGCGTTGCCGATAAGCTTGCGGTCGGCAATCACGCCCACACTGATGCCGTATTTCCTCGCCTCCAGCGGAATCGAGACCGCTGTCTGCTCCAACACGGAACTCAAATATTGCCGCAGGGTCCGAATGACCGGCGCGAACGAGGCGGTCAGGTCGTCATGCTGGTAGGCCGGGAATTGCACGGCCTCTTTCTCAGTGCTCATGAAGGTCGCCAGCTCACCGGCGAGCGCGGCGCAGACACGGTAGACATGTTCGGGATGCACGTTTTCGATATTGGCGAAATGGCGCACCAAGGGCAGGTTGCGGTTGATGGTCATCAGCAGCAGGAAGTCCGAAATCTCGGCCGCCCCTTTGGCTGGCCCGCCATCCGAAAGACGCCCTGCTAAGGCCTGCATGCGGTGCGAAAGCATCCCCTCAAGTTCATTCATGAAACCGGCCAGTGCAGCGGCGGCGCGCACGTCCAGCACCGATGGGATGAAGCCCCGATCCAGAATGATCTCTTTGTCCGGGCGCACTTCGATGATCTTGGCAATCGGGATCGCTAATTTATCCGCCAAATCATCCACTTCCAGCGCGAACTGCAAGCGAAGTTTGCCCACACCCAAAGTAGCGGGCTTTTTCTGCTGGCTCATCACATCGGTGATTTCCTGCTCGGCCGGACGCAGTCGGCTGACCGATTGCTCGGCCCCGCTCAGATCCACCTCGGATGCGCCCTGCCGCCGTTGAGGAACCGTCAGGTAAACAACGCAATCCTTGATCGTCTCGGGCACTTCCAGCGCAGGAGGGTGATCTTCAGCCTGCGGCACGCGAAACACCTGCCCGTCAGGTGTCAGCCCCGAGCAGGATTTCAAGGCAAACTGACCGACCTTGAGCACTTCATCATCGATCTCTAAGGCACTGACACCCCAACCATAAGGCGTAACCCTGCGTGCGAGACCGGCCACCAGCGCCTCGGTATACCGATCCGCCTGCTGGAAGTGATGGGGCTGCAGAAACAACCCTTCGGTCCAAAGCACCTTGCTGTCCCAGGACAATGGCTGCCCTCCCTTGTTCTTGCCGCCCGCGACGGGGCGTTACTTCAGCTTTTCCAGCTGTTCTTTATACGCGCGCGCGAATTCCCGGCTGAAGAGATCGTGAAAGTCATTCTCTGCCTGATCCGAGATATCGGCATACATCTTCTCGTAAACTTCCCAGTATTGGGCTTTTTTACCTTTAAAAAGTGACCCAAGTTTGCCGGAACCTTCAATTTTTCCTGCCAGCACCTCGGGGTCAAGCCGGGCCAGAACGCCCTTGAGAGCGGCCTCCATGCCCGTGACCATCGCGACCTCATGCGCCTTGATGTCGTTCAGCGCCTGTTCGGTCGCCTCTTCCGAGGCTAGGTAGCCTTTAACACGCGGCTTGACCAATGCCTCAATCGCCTGTTCGGGGCTGATCGAGAACTTCAACGGGTTGTTGCCGCCAGCATTGATCATGGTCTGTTCGATACGGAACTCGGACTTGATCGATGTGCGGGTCATCAGGATTTCCCGCAAACCAGTGATCATCACCCGCAACACACGGCCCATACGGCCCATTGTGGCAGGCAGATCAGCGTCGTCGATGCGCAGATCGTCGACCTCCAACGCCTCCAGCAAGGCACGGGCAGCGGATTGATCGCCACCGCTGGTCGGAACGGGATTCTCTGCCTCAACCGGTTCGGGGGGCGGAGCTACCTCGGCCTGCCCGCCCGGCTTTGGCTTGATCGGAGGCGGCGCGGTGGGTTCCGGACGCGCCGGTTCAGGCGCGGCAAATGGGTCCGAGGCAGAGCCGCCCGAGGGCGAAAGCAGATCATCGTCCCAGTCATCAGGGATCAGGTTCGCTCCGCCTGCGGAGGGTGCGGTAAACGCGTCGCTGGCCGAGGGGTTATGCATCGCATCGCTTGCGCCCATATCCGCATGCACATCCTTGGGCTTTGCAAAGAACGGATCGTCATCCTCCAAGGGCGGCAGCAGTTCATCCATCGGGTCGGGCGTGGAAATCTGCCCGGGCCCTTTGGCTTCACCGCCCAAAAGATCATCAAGAAAATCCCCGCCTGGAGCGGCATCGTCCAGCAATGCCATCGGATCCGGCGCGTTCTGGGACATACCCGGTGACACCCCCGCCTGTTGCGCAGGCTGGGGGATCGATTCTTCGAAACTGGGCAGGTCCGCCCCAATTTCGACAACCATCTCGTACCCACCCGCAACCAGCACGTCGCCATTGTTGAGCGGCGTCGGCGTCCGACCTAGTGGGATTTTCGAGTAGTTCAGAAAAGTTCCGTTCGTCGACAGATCAACAATCACCACGTTTCCATTGTGATCTTCAATCACGAAATGGCTTTTGCTTAGTGTCTTTTCAGGGTCAGGCAGGACCAAGTCATTGGCCGGCCCACGCCCCACGGTCAAAGAGCCCCCCTGCATCGAGACCGGGCGCCCGTCGCCCGGCACCACGCCGGTGGATTGGAATTTCAAAGTGACCGTCATTCGTTTGTCTTCATCCTCCGACCAGTACGGTAAACTCGCCCTTGATGATCGGACCACCACAAGCGCAGGTATCCGTTACACGGGCGGCAGGCAGTTTGCCGATCAGGACGGTGGCCGAACCCTTGATGATCGGGTGCGGAAACGCCGGCGTCGCCATATCTGACAGACGCGCTGCGGGCAGTTTTCCCACCAGAACCGTCGTACAGCAGGGCGGCATGATCGGCATCGGCACCGGAGCAGGCGGTGGCGGCGCTGGCGGAGGAGCAGGCAGCGTACACGCATGCAAATCCAAGATTCGTGCTTGCGGGAATCCCATGCTTACTCCTCTTTCTCAGCGCTGGCCTTCTCGCGGTCCAGCTTACCATTTCCACCCCGAGCAATATCGACCCCACGGTCAATCAGCAACTGCACGTAGGAGTCAAAATCCTCTTCATGTTTGTCCATTGCAACAACATTCATCGCAAAGGCCACAACTTCGGCCGCGCCGAGAGGGGCGGGAACGTTCGCCAGATCACCCGAACCCAAGGTTCCGTCCGAGTATAACACGCCCATGGCGCAATTTACCGTCTCATCATCTGGTTCGGCGAGATCAATCGTCGCGCCCGCCTTGTCGCGGTTTTCAGGCGTAGGGCGAAACACCCATTCCTCGGACGCCGCCAGTGCGGGTGTGTTGTTGTCCGGGGCCTCACCGATATAGTCGCGCGCGGCCAGACAAGACCACCACACACGCTCTCGGGCAGGCAAGGCCACCCCCAGAAGGCGTAGGATATCGATCACTGCGCCTTTCTCATCCAATTCAGTCAACACCACATCCAAGGGCGCACTGGCCGGGGCCTCAAGCTTGACGCTCAGACGAGCGTTGGCATCGGCCAGCATGCGCGCAGCTGGCATCTGGGGCGTTTTGGTCATTCCGGAAAAACGGTCTGTCATCGCGTTGCCCCCTTAGTTGATCATTGTCAGGCCGCCCTTGAGGGTCAGCATGGCATCACCGTTGACCGTCGTCATCGGGCTTTTTGCATCCAACTTGGCATTAGCCTGGACTTTGATCATCGTGCTCTTGATCGTAATACTTGTCGGGTCCAGTTTGATCGACGAGCCACCAACCTTCAATTCGATCGACTTCATTGCGGTCATTGTGATCTTGCCCAATTTGGCATCGACCTGAATGTCACCCATCTTGACCGTCGTGGATTTGTCGCCTTCCTTGATCGTCTCGGCATGATTGCCCGTGACGGTGCGGGTGGACTTGCCCTCGATGGTCTCGGTCTGGTCAGTCTTGATGCTGACCGTCTGGTTACCCTTCTCGATGGTGAAGGTATGGTCACCTTCCTTGATCGTCTCATCCACGTTCTTCTTGACCACTTGGCTGAGGCAGCCGTCGCCGCCATTGCCACCCTTGTCCAGCTTGTCATAGCCAATGGTAATCGTGGACATATTCTTGACCAGCTTCTCGTGATCCTTCTGCGCCTGAAAGCGCACGAGTTCAGCGTCTTTCTTGTCCTCGAACATCAGCTCGTTGAACGTCTCGGCGCTGCCCTGTTTCGAGGACCGCGTCTTGATCCCGGTTTGCGTCTGGTTTGCAGGCAAGGCATAGGGCGGCATCGTGTCGGCATTGTAGAGCATGCCCGTGCAGATCGGCCGATCGGGATCACCCTCTTCGAACTGGATCACAACCTCCTGCCCGATCCGAGGGATGCTGACCATACCCCAGTTCTTACCCGACCAAGGGGTGACAACCCGCACCCAACAGGTGGTCTTTTCGTCCTTCTTGCCTTCGCGGTCCCAATGGAACTGAACCTTGATGCGACCGTATTTGTCAGTCCAGATTTCCTCACCAGCCTTGCCGGTCACGATGGCCGTATGCAGACCCGAGATTTCTGGCCAAGGGATCGTGCGCAATGATTTGAATTCGGTTTTGCCGGGCTGGGCCTCAAACTCGACCATGAACATCTCATTGCTGTCCTCCGGAAACTCCAGCGCACCGGTGTCCAGATCCTTATCGTTCTTGGCAAATCCATAACCTTCGGTGGTCTGAAGAAAATACCGCGCCTTGGTTATCAGATATTCCGCGTTCTCGGCCTTGTCGGGATGATCCTTCAGCGTGAACTTGCGCCCGGTTTCCAGCGCCCGGACCGAAGCCCGACCACGCCGCCGGTCGAACAGAGCATCCTCGGCCGTCATCCGCACCTTGGCCAGCGTATTGCCCGGCCCGGTTTCCTTGTAGTGGCCTGGAGTATCGTAAAGCTCAAGTTTGTCCTTGAACCCGTGCTTTGCGCCGGTCGGCGTTTTGGCCCGCGCATCCAGCGATGCCTTGGGTTTTTCGAAATCAAAATCGCCTAGCGAGACAACTCCGGGCCGGATCGACTCGGACGCGGCCCATTCGGTGACCGAGTCACCAAGACGTTGGCTGTAATCATCCCCGCCCCGGAATTCGACCTTTGCGTCCCCGGCAATCGGCGTATGCGCGTTTGGTCCGTCGCACATGACCAGCGTCTCATTCTTGTCTTTGGCATTCGTGTAATCGAAATAGTAGTAAATGCCCTCTTCCTGCATCAGGCGCGAGATAAAGTCGAAATCTGTTTCGCGATATTGCACGCAATATTCGCGCTGCTGGTAAGTGGCGCGGAGGCTTTTTCTGAAATCCGTGAGCCCGTATTCACCGAAAATCTTTTCGATAATCTGCACGGCAGTCATCTCCTGAAAGATGCGACTGTCAGTGGTCTGCGTCAGCAACCAAAACCACGGGCGCAATTCGGCCAGAAACTGCACATAGCCATCGCGCAGCGCCAGCCGCTCCACCCTCACGATCGTGCCAGTGAATTTACGCTCGGCCCCGTCAGCAGCCAAATGGATGGTCATCACCTTGCCCAGTAGCTTGTCCAACGCAATCGTCGTCTTTTCCGACAGGAATTCGACCTGAATTTCGGTCAGTTTGCCCAGCTCTTCCGAGACGACGGCCCGCCTGATGACAAGATCATCCTCACCATAGCTATACGACCCCGTTATCCGAAGCGGCCACTCTTTACTTTGCAGACTCTCAGCCATTTACCGTTCCTTCCAGTTCTCGTTCACCGCGCCGTCACAAATCTTTCAGCAGTGCAGCAAGTTCGGGGTCCATATCTTCTTCATCACTATCGTCACCGTCATCATCGTCCCCGAATGACGCCAGCAGATCGTCAAGATCGCCGCTGTCGTCATCTCCAAGATCCAGATCGAGGTCGAAATCATCGTCGTCGCCTGTATCGAGATCCAGATCCAAGTCCAGATCGTCATCCTCATCGGCCTGGGGCGCAGCTGGTACATCCGGTGATGGCGCAGGAGCGGGCATACCGGCCCACGGGCCCAGAATCTCTTGCCCAGCAACCGAGTTGAACGAGCCCAGCCGGATTTCATCGCGGCCTTTGACAGACAGTACCGGCATATAGCCGCGCTGGACCGAGTGTTCGTGCTTGGCCAACGTGATATTGCGTTCCGTACAGGGCAGCGCCACCTGATCGCCATAGCGGTCATTAACGAAATGGTAAGGTATGCCACCCAAGCTCATGACCGAGCCCAAATTCATCGCCTTGCCATTTTGCTTGAAGGACCGCGCCAACAAGATCGTCACCAGAACCGCCGGATTGGCCCAAAGCATGCCGCGCAGGCCTTCAGACTCGGTGAATTCCTCAAAATCGAACTCATAGATCGGCTCGGACTTGGCGCCGTAAGGCCGCCGCAGCAGGAACCGGGGAGAGGCCAGGCCGACATGCCCGGCTTCGGGCATCGCCCGCAGGGTATCCCAGGCTTCGACTACCAGCGGGTGGCGATCCTCGGGCTTCACATCCAGATAGGCCGGGGTGATTGCGCTGATGAACGGCGCATCCACATGGGCCGCGACGCGGCCAATACGGCCCAGCAATTCCGCATGAGGCGGTGTTTCCTCAAAAGTATAAAGTCCGATCAACGCCGAATACCCGCCGCGCCCGTTTTCTTCGTCCAACGGCTCTTCGGTCAGCAACCGAACCAGACCGGTTTTTGCCAAATCTTCCTCGGCGGCCAAATCTGCCGCGATCTCTTCGGCCGAGACGTCATACAGAACCACGTCGAGCGTATCGTCATCCTCAACACTGCGTGCAATCAGATCGAGGCTTCGCCACTGCGCTTCGACGGATTGGAACTCCGGGTGATGCAGGACCATCCGCATGGCCGCGCTCAGCGCCTCATCCACGGCCTTTTGCATCGCCTGCACATCGGGGCTGGGCAGTTTGCGAATATGCGGGCCGACCACGCGTTTCAGCAAGTCATCAACTGGTGAGGCCTGCGCCAGCTCTCCCGACGTATCACCAATCAGCTTCTGAAAATCGCTGAGCTTCAGGTCAGCACGAACAGTGTTACCGCCCGAGGATTTGCGTGGCGGCACAACCGCCTGCCCGAACTCTTCCCCCCAACCAATCAGCTGTTTGGCGGCGTGATCTGCAGTCCCACCCGCGCTCAGCTGGCTTTTCAGACCCGAGAGGCCATCGAACAGTTCAACCTTTTCATAAAGCTCGTCGGGATGCAGATCGTCCAGCTCTTTCAGCTTCACTTCTATCCCGGCCCCGTCCTTGCCAATCGGCAGCACGAGATCGGTTGCGAACCCCTCGATCACCTCTTCGACCGTATCGGGGTCCAGAATGATCGGCTTACGTGCGGCCAAGGCGTCGCCGGTCTCGATTTGCCCACGCGCCGCTCGGCCAGAGAAATCGCCGAAGATCGCGATCCGGAATCGGGTGCGCTTCAGCCGTTCTGGGTCAGGTCGATCCGCGCTCATGCGGCCGAATGCCAATTGCGGCTCGTCCTCCAATTCCGCTGTGTCGCCTAAGGTGTCATCGGCGTCGAGGTCACCCAGCAGAGCGTCCAGATCATCAGATTCGCCCTCGTCGTCCAGATCTAGATCGCCCAGCAAAGCATCCAAGTCATCTGTCGCTTCGTCAGAGGATGCCTCGATATCCTCATCTGCGCCCAAATCGTTCAACAGATCATCAAGGTCGTCTGAACCAATTTCATCGTCGCCAAGATCCGCCAACAGAGCGTCCAGATCATCTTCTGAACCCTCCTCAGACGAACTGTCCTCATCCGACCCCAGGTCGTTCAGCAAGGTATCCAGATCATCCCCGCCTGCATCTTCATCCTCAACATCGTCGCCAAGGTCTGCCAGAAGCGCATCGACATCATCTGTATCCACGTCTTCGGTCTCATCACCGCCGTCAAGATCGCCCAGAAAGGCGTCAAGATCGTCCGCGCCAGTATCTTCATCCTCTAAATCATCGCCAAGGTCCGCCAGCAGCGCATCCAGATCATCTGTATCCGCATCTTCTGTCTCATCATCGCCTTCAAGATCACCCAGCAAGGAGTCCAAATCGTCTGCAGCAGCGTCGCTGTCCGGCTCGGATTCCAAATCACCCAGAAGCGCATCCAGATCGTCAGACGCATCATCTGACGTCTCTTCGAGATCGCCCAGCAGATCGTCCAGATCATCGCTCGCTTCATCACCTGATGCAAATGGATCCTCATCCGACCCAAGGTCATTCAAAAGATCATCCAGATCGCTGTCAGGCTCTTCGGCCAAATCCGCAAGAACATTTTCTACGTCGGCTTCGTCAACCTCATCAGCTTCGGCTTCCACCAAATCCCCGAGGATGTCATCCAGAACATCCTCCTCCGGCTGTGCCTCATCAGCTGAATCCGCCAGATCGGCAAGCAAATCATCTAGGTCGGACGTATCTGCCTCTGGATCAGGTTGATCGTCACTGGCCAGATCACCAAGGATGTCCTCCAACGGATCCGCCTCATCCGTGCGGTCCAGTTCGGGCACCGAGGCAAGTATATCATCCGCAGCAGGCTCATCAGCCTCATCGGGAGCCTTCTCCGCCAGATCATCCAACAGGCCGTCCAGATCAACGTCGTCCGCCACCTCATCTGGGGCAGTTTCGGCGAGGTCGGACAAAATGTCCGAATGATCTTCTTCGGCCTCTTCAGCGGCATCCGGAAGCGATGAAAGCGCCGCATCCAGTGCGCCGTCCTCTTCCGCCTCCTCCAGTTCCAGTTCGGCCAGTTCCGACAGGATATCATCGCTCTGATCCGTCTCAGATGCGGCTTCAACCTCGGGCACTGAGGCGAGAACATCGCCGAGCGTGTCCTCTTCGACCTCAATATCCAACGCAGAATCTGCAAGGTCTGACAGGATGTCATCGGACCCATCAACATCATCCGCGACATCAGTTTCCGGCAAAGACGCGAGGGCATCGGACACAGAGCTGTCTTCGACCTCTTCCGTGTCCAGATCGCTGAGGTCAGATAGAATATCGGAGGTCACATCCTCAACCTCGGCCATGTCGGGCGCGGCATCGGCCAGGTCGGCAAGAACATCCGCCGAGGCATCCGAAACATCAGGCAGCTCAACCTCTGGAACAGAAGATAGAGCATCCGCGACCGACGTATCCTCGGGCTCATCATCAGGCTCAGAACTGGCCAGATCGGACAAGATATCATCCGACGCGTCCTCTTCCGCCGTAGTCTCGACATCTGGCAGGCTGGACAGGATGTCATCTGCGGCGGTGTCTTCAACCTCATCCGCTGGTGCGGCGTCGGCCAACTCCGCGAGAATATCGCCTGACGTGTCGGCTACCTCAGTAACCTCGGTTTCAGGCAGCGAAGACAAAGCGTCCGTGAGAGAGGTATCCTGAGCCGTTTCCTCGGGTGCGGAGGCCGCTAAATTGGACAAAACATCCGCGCTGTCATCTACAGGCGCCTCGGGCTCAACCGCGGTGGGCAGAGAGGACAAAGCATCAGCAACGGCTGTATCTTCAGGCGCGTCCTCCGGAGCGTCAGCCGCCAGCTCAGACAAGACGTCAGTCGATTGATCCTGCTCCTCGGCGATCTCAACCTCGGGCAAAGACGCAAGCGCATCCTCCACCGAACTGTCGGCGGGCGCATCCTCGGGCATCATATCCCGCAATGCGTCCAACGTGGCCTCATTGTACTGCTCGGGGAGCGTGCTGCCCGCAAGCGCACCCAGAAGGGCCGGATCGGCCAGCACTTTTTCGATAAGTGTCTCGGCTCCGGTCTTCCCATCCATATAGGCCATCAAAGTCGACAATTGCGTGCGGGCCTCAAGCAATTTGCGTAGAGGCTCGATTTTTGACGCGATCTGGGCCGGGGTGAAATCAGCCATCTTCTCGAATGTCAAATCGACGGACAGATTGCCCTCACCCGTCAGTGTATTGGGCACGGCAAATTCAACGCGCGGGGCCATGGCCTTCATACGGTCGTCGAAATTGTCGACATCAATTTCAAGGAATTTACGATCCGAAACTGCGGGCGTTTCAACCGAGGACTTGCCGGAGAGATCACTCATCACGCCCATGACAAAGGGCAGTTGAACCTTTTTCTCGGCCCCGTAAAGCTCAACATCATATTCAATCTGAACGCGCGGAGAACGATTGCGGGCAATGAATTTCTGAGAGCTGTCAGCCATCGGTTTGACCTTTCAACTCGGACACTTCACGCCGCAGGGCGCGAACTTCGACCAGCAGTTCCTTGACGCGATCGTCTACGATATCGGTCTCGCTGCGCACCAGTTCTCGCAGATGCGAGAACTCCTCAACCGCCTCGTCCTCCACAGCGGATTGCATAGTGTTGACCAGCAGGCCGATGAACAGGTTCAGAACTGAAAAGGCAGTGATGACGATGAACGGTACGAAGAAAATCCAGGCGGTGGGATGAACCTCCATCACTGGACGGACGATGCCCATTGACCAGCTTTCCAGCGTCATGATCTGGAACAGGGAATAGAGCGATTTACCCAAAGAACCGAACCATTCCGGGAAATCCGGCCCGTACATCAACGTCGCCATAACAGCAAAAACATAGAACACGATAGAGATCATGATGATCACCGCGCCCATCCCCGGCAGCGCGTCCAGCAAGGCCTGGACCACAGCCCGCATCTGCGGGATGACCGATAGCAAACGCATCGCCCGGATGACGCGCAACCCACGCAGCGCGGACAGCCCATCGCGGTTGGGCAGCAAACCCAGCGTAACAACAACAAGGTCAAAGATGTTCCAGGCGTTGTTGAAGAAGCTCAACCGGTAGGCATAGAATTTCATCAACAGCTCGGCCACGAAAATGCCCAGCACGATCTTGTCGATCACAACCAGGGTCGGGCCGATACTCGACTGAACCGAAGGAGAGGTTGATAGCCCCAGCGTGATCGCGTTGAAAATGATCACACCAAGAATGGTGTTGGTCACAGCCTTACGCTCGACAAACTCGCGCACGGTGTCGCGGAGCGTTTCGCTCTTCTCGATACCGGGTTCCACCAACACCTCCTGTTGCTTTGGGTGTCGGGCGCGGCAACCCGCACCCGAAGATTTACGTGTTTAACCAACGACGTCGCTGATTCCGTCCACCAGTTTGTAGACCCCTTTGACCGAGGTAAACATGGTCTTGGTCTCTTTCAGAACCGTCATCTTGTCCAGCTTCTTCAGCTTATCCATGATCGTGGTGTCATCCACTTTCAGACCGTTGCCTTCCATCAGAGCCTCCATCTCGGCCAGGAACTTCTGACGTTCTTCGAGCTTGGCAGCCATGGCGCTGGCCTCACGCTTGACGGCCATACATTCGGCCCCCAGCTTGACGCCCTCTTTCAGGGTTTTCTGCGACTTCGCAGCCTTCATCAGCTTGTCAGCGGCCTTGCCCAGATCATCGACCTTGTGGCGCGTTTTCGTCGTATGCTCACGATAGAGCGCGCGCTTCTTGTTCGAGTCCTTTTGATAGACCTGATAGCCCTTGATCGCGAAATCCGCGATTTCTTTGGCGATCTTCTTGGCATCGCGGCCCTTGGTGACCTCATCCCCCATGGCGAGGGCCTTGGCAGTCAGTTTCTTGATTGCTTCCATCGGCTTCTTGACTGAGATTCCGGACGTATCGGTAATCCCCTGCCGCTCAGCCGCCTGCATGATCGAGGTGCCGCGTAGCTTGACGTATTTCTGGATGGCGCCTTCCAGATCCTTGCGCAGTTTTTCTTCACCCTTCAACTGCTGCTGAACCTCTTTGCCCAGATCGTAGACCTGTTTGACAATTGTCTTGTAGGCCATGACATCCGCGCCCGAGGTCGCAACCAGCCGCGTGACAGCCGTGCCGATCTTGATCACACCCGCGGTCACCTTCAGCGTGGTCTTGACCCGCGCTTCTTTCAGCAGCTTGTCCTTGTTCGCTTCAACCTTGATCTGCTTTTCGATCGCCACCTGGGCCGCCCCTTCGGCCGACCGCAGGGCGTTCTTGATCATCTGGTTGGTGGCCTGGATCATCTTCTCGGCTTCGGCCTGAGATTTCTGACCCGGCGTCTTCATCAGCTCGGCGACTTTCTTGTCGAGCTTGACGGCCTCTTGGCTGATCACCGTCTCATAGCGCTCCAGCTCCTTCATGCCGGCCGCTTCAAGACGTTTCAGCGTAGTCGACGGCACCGGACCCTTGGCCGTGACTTCGAATTTGACGTCAACGCGGTAGCTGGGGATCTCGATATACTGAAGCTTGGGCTTCGACCGGATGAGATCGACCACGTAAAACTTGTGAGGTGTAACTGTCTGCTTTGCCATTTTTTTCGCGCCTATATTCCGTTTCGTTCCTGCCGGGTGAGGTCGGCGCCACGTAGCTTTGGGCCACGGGCGCCGCCCCGCCGCTTAGCCGATCGCTTCTTCCAGCTGATCCTTGCCTTCCGAGGCAATGTCGTTGAACAGCCCAAGTGCCGTGTTGACCGTGTCGAGCGTGCTCGACGCTTCCTTGAAGCCAACCCCAGCATTTGCACCCGCCAGCGTCAGGTTAACGACAACCGGGAATACCTTGTCGAAGATCTGCGCGTATTTCGGATTGCTCGAATTCAGCGCATCCAGCATCTTCTTAAGGTTCGGCGCGTTCTTATCCGCGTCCGAGACCCGCTTCATCATATCCGAACACCCATCCAAACCCTTCTGCAACGAGGCACGGGCTTTCTTGAGCTTGTCCAGATACTTACCGGCCTTCTTCGCGTCAGCCTGTTTCATGGCTTTCTCAAGCTTGTCGCATTCCTGCAGGCCCTTCATGATCGCCTGAGACAGTTTGCGCCCGCCAACTTCAAGCCCGGCGACTTTGTTTTGCCACAGACCATAGTTCTTGTCGCATTTCGGCAGAGTGGCCAGGAACGGCGTATCGGTGCCCAAAATACCCTTTAGGACTGAGGCACCAACCTCGGCACCGCCCTGAACCTGCTTTTTGGCCTCGCCTTCCGCGGTGCGATACCGCTTGAGGAGCGTGTCCAGATCGCTTTTGAGGTTCTTTTCGACCTTCTCGGCCTCTTGCGCAGCGTCCTTGATCTTATCAGCCAGTTGCGCAACGCCCCGCACCAGCGAGACGATCCCCAAGGCCAGCGACGCGCCGCCTGTTGCGGCCGCACCTGCCACACCTGCGGCCCCACCGACGACACCCAACACGCCAAGCGTGATGTCAAAGCCGGTTTTGACCTTATAGTCCTTGTACTGCTGCTTGCGCTTCACAAAGGCCTGCCAGCGCTTGGCCGGGATCGACTCATAGTGCTTTTTGGCGCCGTTCATGATGGTCGCCAGCTTGTCGTCGAACCCCTTGATCAACGCCGCGCGTTTCTTTGCGTCGCTGGCCTTCTTGATCGCCGCATCCGTCGCCATCAGCTCTTTGGCGATTAAGGCAACCAGTTTGTCGGTCACCGCATTGGCGTCATCGACCATTTGCTGCGGCGTGACATAGTCGCCTTCATCTTCCAGGACATCCAGAAGATCATCGTTCAGCTTCAACTGGAACGCATAGCCCTTCAGCTCTTTCAGCCAGTCGGGCTTGTATTTCTTGGTAATCTCGGTGCCCAGGTCCTTTTTCCAGATAACAACCGACTTACCCAGTTTCTGCTTGGGCGCATCGGTCGAGGCCGACTTGGCCCGAGCCGCTGCGTCCTTTTTCTTTTCCTCGAGTTCCTTTTCTTTCTTGTCGATGATCTTGGGGTACTTTTTCAGGACCGTCACAGTATCCGAGTGCTTGCTGCCCGCGAGCTTCACAGCCTCGGCCACCTTGCGCTTGACGTTGGACAAGGCTTTCAAAGTCTTGTCCCAATCCATCTGATCTTCGGCGACCTGGTATGCTTTCAAAGCATCTCCCAGGCCGGTTTTCTTCATCAGCTTCGGTTTGTTCTTGGACCACCATTTCTGATCCAGTTCCGGTGTCATAGTCGCCTTCATAAAGTGTCCCCTTTCTCGGTCAGACGCATCATGCGTTGCGCTCAATCAAACCCGTAAGTGAAGTCCCCGTCTGTGACGTCGATCACGACTTTGGAAACTTCTTCGCCCTCCATCATTCTTTTTAGGAATTCTGCCGAAATATCCGGCAGCATTGTATTGGTCACGATCGCGTCGATCATACGACCACCGCTGTCCAGCTCCTGACAACGGTTGACGATCTCGTCCACCACGGCGTCGGTGTATTCGAATGGTACACCATGAGCAGATTCGACGCGCTTTTTGATTCGCCCAAGTTGTAGCTTTGTAATCTCGCCCAGCATTTCGGGGCTGAGCGGATAGTAGGGAATCGTCACCAAACGACCCAACAGCGCTGGCGGGAAAACCTTCAGCAACGGATCGCGCAGCGCCTTAGCCATGCCTTCCGGATCGGGCATCAGGTCGGGATCGGCGCACATATCCATGATCATCTCGGTACCGACATTCGAGGTCAGCAGGATCAGCGTGTTCTTGAAGTCGATCACGCGGCCCTCGCCGTCTTCCATGACGCCCTTGTCGAAGACCTGGAAAAAGATCTCATGCACGTCCGGGTGGGCCTTTTCGACCTCATCGAGCAGTACAACAGAGTAGGGCTTGCGCCGCACCGCTTCGGTCAGCACGCCACCTTCGCCATAGCCGACATAGCCCGGAGGCGCGCCTTTCAGGCTGCTGACGGTATGCGCCTCTTGGTATTCGGACATGTTAATGGTGATGACGTTCTGTTCACCGCCATAAAGCACCTCGGCCAGAGCCAGAGCGGTTTCGGTTTTGCCAACGCCGCTGGTGCCTGCCAGCATGAAGACACCGATAGGCTTGTTCGGATTGTCCAACCCGGCACGGCTGGTTTGAACGCGCTTGGCGATCATCTTCATTGCGTGATCTTGTCCGATCACACGTTGGGCTAGACGGTTTTCGAGGTTCAGTATCGTCTCGATCTCATCCTTGACCATGCGGCCCACGGGGATACCGGTCCAGTCACCAACCACGCTGGCCACCGCCTGATGATCCACGATGGGGAGGATCAATGGGCTATCGCCCTGCACCTCCTCCAACTCGACATTTTTGGCTTTCAGCTCCGCAAGCAGCGCCTCGCGGTCGATGGGCTGTGCGTCCGGGGCCTCCTCTGTCGCGGCTTCGCCTTCGGCCGTGCCAGTACCTTCAACCTCTTGCCCACCAGCACGCAGCTTGGCCCGCAGGTCGAGGATTTCTTCGACCACTTTCTTTTCAGCCTCCCAACGGCCATTGAGTTCGGCCAACCGCGCCTCTTCCGCCTCTTTCGCGGTATTCACGGCCTCGCGACGGTCGGCGACGTCATAGCCTGCAGTCTCATCGCGCTCGATGATCTCCAACTCTGTGGTCAGAGCCTCAATCCGACGCTGGCTGTCATCCACCTCAGCCGGAACCGCGTGCTGAGATACCGCGACCCGCGCACAAGCCGTATCCAGCAAGCTGACCGATTTGTCCGGCAGTTGCCGCGCCGGGATGTAACGGGCGGACAGGGTCACTGCCGCTTCGATCCCCTCGTCCAGCACCTGCACGCGGTGGTGTTTTTCCAGCATGGAGGCGATGCCGCGCATCATCAGAACCGCTTTTGGAATATCGGGCTCTTCCACGTGCACCACTTGGAAACGGCGGGTCAGAGCCGGGTCTTTCTCGATATATTTCTTATACTCGGCCCATGTGGTCGCGCCGATTGTGCGCAACGTACCGCGCGCCAGCGCCGGTTTCAGCAGGTTGGCCGCGTCGCCGGTCCCGGCAGCGCCCCCTGCCCCGACCAACGTATGAGTCTCATCGACAAACATCACAATCGGAGTCGGGCTGGCCTGAACCTCATCAATCACCTGACGCAGGCGGTTTTCAAACTCACCCTTCATCGACGCGCCCGCTTGCAGCAGGCCCACATCCAGAACCAACAGGCGCACATCTTTCAACGCAGGCGGCACGTCACCACGAGCAATCCGCAGAGCAAACCCTTCGACCACGGCAGTTTTACCAACGCCCGCCTCACCGGTCAGGATCGGGTTGTTCTGACGGCGGCGCATCAGCACGTCGACGATCTGGCGGATTTCCTCATCTCGGCCGACGATGGGATCAATCTCACCGTTGCGGGCCTGTTCGGTCAGGTCGGTGCAAAACTGCTCCAACGCCTCACCCTTGCCCATCGCGCCGGGGGCCATCGCGCCGCTGGCCTCACCGGGTTCCGCTCCGCCACCCACGTTCGAACCGTCCTGTGCACCCAGCGTATCCTCCGGTGAGCCATCTGTGGCTTCGCCAAAGCTGTCGGCCAGATCATCGGCGCCGATCTTGGCCAGTTCTGGCGACATGCTGGCCAGAATATTGCGCAGCGCAGGCGTCTTGAGCATGCCGAGGATAAGATACCCAGTCCGCACTTTGCTGTCGGAATACAGCAACGAGCCCCAGACCCAACCGCGCTCCATGGCATCCATCAGATGATCGGACAGGTCCGAGATCGACGACGCCCCGCGCGGCAGCATGTCCAGGCTGCGCGTCAGTTCAGAGGCAATCTTACCCGGATCCAGATCGTAATGCTGAATGATGCGGTGAATGTCGCTGTCCTGGCCGTTCAGGATCTGATGCAGCCAGTGTTGGATTTCGACATACGGATTGCCCCGCATCTTGCAGAACACGGTGGCCCCTTCGATGGCCTGATAGCCCAGCTTGTTCAGTTTGCCGAACAGCGACACACGGCTGATTTCCGTCATCTTCAATACCTCTCGTTATGGGCCAGTTCTTCGGCCTCGAATTCTTGTGATACATATCCGGGATACAGGATCAGATCGTCCGCATCCGGGCGGTTCTGTTCAGGATCATCGCGGGTTCTTATCCAGCTGGTATGACCCAGCTGCGTCGTTCCACCCAGCGAGGCGCGCGGCACCTCATCACCGGCCAGCACCAGATTGACCTCCCAATCCAACGTGTCACCGGCATAGGTGCGGATGATCGCCTCCATTCGTTCCTGAGAAACGCCGCCGGGCAGCAGGCGTTTGTAGTCTTCAAGCGACAGTGGCCCGATGCGAATACGGAACTTGGCCGCGCGCGACCAGACGCGGTTGCCGATGCTGGTGGATTGCCCCAATCGCGCGGGAGAGCCGAGCTGCCATGTGTCGTCCGGCTCCAGCTCCAACCACGAGCCTACGAACTGCTGCACATGCGCCTCGACCCCGAAATAGTCCGACAGGATCGCGATCAGGCCTTCGACCGTTTTCGTCCCTGACCCAAGATGCCCCGCAAAGAAACGGCGCAGCATATCCGGCATCGCGTCACGGTCGCTGTAGTCTTCGCCCTTGAACCCGGCCAAAGCCGCCACGCGCTGTTCGAACGGATCATCGCCTCGGTCGAAACTGGGCGCCGGTTCCGCTGCGGCCCAGGCACGATAGAGCAGACTCATCATCCGGTGCGTCAGCATATCGGCAAAGGCCACGAAAGTCGGGTCGCGGTGGTTGCGCTGTCGGTCGCGGGCGAACTCGGTCAGGTGCAGCGGCAGCGGGCCTTGCGGACCAAAAAAGCCAAAGAACAGGTTGTTGAGTTTGCCGGGTGCGCCGTCTGTCGCCGGCTCAAACCGCGTCAGCGTGTTGGGCGGAAAGGCCAGTGAGACATCCTGCCCCAAACGCACGCGATCCTCGCGCGGACGGCGCGATTCACCCAGGCGCGGCGCATCTGTATAATGCGCTTCGATCACCCGTAACGCCTGAAAGACATGATGCCTTTCAGGATCAGCCGCCAGCGCGGCAAGCAGGCTCAGATGATCCTGCCCAGTCCGGCCGCTGGTCGCCATCTGGCAATCTCTCCTCGTCGTTCAGTTTTCAGCACGGTTTCCGTGAAGCTGTTGATCGTGGTGTACTTGCGGAAGAACCGCTCGAGCACAGCGCCCAGCACATAGACGCTGGTGCCTTCGTAGAAACTTTCGTCGAAGCCCAGCGTTATCTCTAATCCGCGCACCGCCGTGCTGAGGACTTCGTCGCTCATCCGTCGCACGATGGGACGACTGGAGACCGAGACGACGCCCTCAAGCTGTTTCTCGGTCACGCGGTTGCCGAGCGGTGCATATATGCCGAGCAACTCACGTAAAGCGCCTGCCCCGCCTTCTTTCCCGTCGCCCGCAATGGACAGGTAGTTGAGGCTGAGATGGCTGATAAGCTTCCACGCGGCATCACCCTGCGCCAAGGTCGCATGCGGGCGCGTGGGTGTCACCGGCGTCCGGATTGTCTTGACCGGACCACCGTCCGGAAGATGAAAGACGTCATCTCCGCCTGCGGCCAGCAAAAGGGGCAAATCGCGGTTCGAACACAGCGCCTCGACCGCCAATTGCTCCAACGATCCGGGATAAGGCGCCTGCGCCCGGTCAACCAAAGTCAAGTAAACCTCGGACCCCAAATACGAGGTCCGCACGCCCCGTAGACGTTCCTTTTCATTTCGCTGCCGCATCCGGCGTTTGATCGTGTAATAGGCCGAGTGATTGTCACCCGCAGCCGTCAGATCGGTGTCGCTATAGAAGGGGCGGAAGGGAATGTCCCCCTCTTCATCCGATTGAATGCCGGTGACGCGTTCAATCCCAAAAATCTCATAGTCGAGACCCGCAGTACGGTTGGGCACCACGTGATGCTGCGTGTCCATCTGGGTGATATGCACCCGGTCGCAGCGGCGGTGGAACAGGTTCACTGCAGGCACCGCGTTCAGGGCAAAGGCCGCGGGTGTCACAGCTGGGGCGACGTCGCGCATCCCGTCCTGCAACAGGATGTAGATATCCACGTCTGTGCCTGCCGATTTTTCAAGCGCGGGCCGCAAGCCTGTCAGTTCCACAAAGAGGAACCTTTCCGGCATCGCAAAGTATTCCTGCAGTAGGCGATAACCGTCGAAGGACTGGCGCGGGGTTGGCAACAGAGCCTCATCCGCGTCAAACCCTTTGGGCACCACATCCGCAGTCGTCAGCCGGGTGGTCCAGTCGGCGCGGCGGTCTGTCGAACGACCGGTCAGACCAACGCATTGGGTGGCCAGCAACTCATGCAGCGCCCAGGCCTTTCCGCTTTGGGTGTCCAGATGCAGCACGAGGCTGTCCATACCCAGCTCGGCCATCGGCTCGCCGTCGGTACGGTTCAAACGCAGGCGAATACCGGCGCGCGCGTCGGTGTCGCGCGCCACCCCGGCAGCAACCAGCTCTCCCCGGCCGTCAATGTACTCGGCTTCGGTGATTTCAATCGGCCAGAGGGTCAGGTCAGAAGAGGTGGTGAACTCACACGCAGTTTGTTCGCCCTCGGCCAGGCGCGCACGCAAAGTGGTGCCGCGCGGGATTGGGTAGCCTTCTTTCAGCGCCGCGTTGCCGATGTCGGGCTCCATCTGCGCCACCATCATCGACGGTGTCGGGGCCAGGTAATGCGGATAGACAATCTCGAGCAGGTTCGAGGTGAAGGTCGGGAACTGCATGTCCAGTTCCAGCTGAACCCGAGCCGCCAGAAACGCGCTACCTTCCAGCAGGCGTTCGACATAGGGATCGACAACCTCGATCCCCTCCATCCCTAGGCGCGAGGCGATCTTGGGGTAGGCATTGGCAAACTCTGCCCCCATTTCACGCAGGAAGGCCAGTTCGGTTTCGTAGTGTTTCAGCAGACGTGTATCCATCGCGCCTAGCTCCGCTCGATCGAGACTTCGCCGGTGGTCACGTCGACCCGGCTGCGCAGATACAATTCCAAAGGCATGGGTTGTGCCCACATCACGGCGCGGATGTCGTAATCCACATGCATCTCGCCCGATTGCTTTTCCGAGCGCAATTCGACCGCGACCGAGCCTTTCACGATCCGAGGTTCAAACACCTCAATGGAATCGGCAATGGACTTTTGAATGCGCTGGGCCTGACGCAAGGTTGAGAACGAGCCCGAAGTCTGGCGGATACCATAGTTCAGGACGGACTTGGAGGCATAAGGATAGACATCCTCGTCAATCAAATCGGATTGATCGGTGGTGTTGAGCAACATGGACAGATCGCGCTGAATGATCTCGCGCAGGCGCCCAACGTCGATCACGCGGGAATCCCGTCCCTCTTTCAACTGATCCGGCGCGTCATCCGTCAACCGATCAAGAAGCGAGGGTTGCAGGCGTTCGGCAAGGGTCTTCTCAGCCATCTCCCGCCGTTTCCCCGGCACCGGTCGCCACGTCCAGAACCAGTTCGCGAATGTCCAGCAGCGCGATGTCGGACTTGTCCGTTGTCAGCAAACGCTGGCCCAGCCCGACATAGGTTTCACCGCCGGCATCGACCCAATTGGTCGCCCGCGCCAGACGCGCAGCATCATCACCCTGTTCGGTTGATCCGGCATAGCGTGTTGGGATCAGGGCAGCGAGTTCCCCTCCGCTGGCAACCGTCAGCGTGCAGGCCGTCCAGACCGCGTCACGCAGGTCGCTGGGCGGTTCGATATCGATCCGAACGATCTGAGAAAACGGCAGCCAGAAATAGCGGCCGTTCACGATCACTTCGAGGACTGGCCCCAGCCGCATATCGGCATCTGCGATCCATTCGAACGCTTCGCCATTGACTGTGCCGGATGTGGTCGGTGCAGCATCGAACGCTTTTGAGCGTAGCTCGGCGGCCTGGCCGAAATGACCGCCAGCTGTTAGCTTCTGCGCTTCGATCAGATGGGCCAGCCACTCTTCTGGCTCACCAAAAATCATCGGGGTCTTTTCCCCGGCAAAGACCTTTTCGCGATAGACCTCACAAATGATGGCCTCGCGATAGGTTTTGGCCATCATCGTGGCCGATTCATCCATCTCCGCGCTCAGTTTTAACTGGGTGATGGCGCGTTTCCAGTCGCCCATTACACAGAGCAGCTGAAACAGAAAAATCCGCAGCTTGGCGTCTGCGGGATTGGCACGGACTTTATCTTGCAGAGTGGCCAATGTGGCCGCCAGATCGCCTGATTTAAGATGCTCTTCCGGCGTCATGTAACCCTCGCGCAGTCAGGATGGAAAAAGTGCAAAAGCCCCGGCGGCAAATGCCACCGGGACCTGTAGTCGTTTGAAACCTTAGCTGACGTCGCCGGTTTCCAGGTTCCACAGGAACTCGTTGCAGTCGCTGAGCTTGCCGGTTTTGAAGTCGGCGATCTTGTACTTAACCGAGATGCCACGATACGCGACGGTCCAGGTTTCCGACGGGATCGAATCTTCGCCGCCATCTACCGAGTAGCTGTCCACGATTGCGTCACGCAGCTTGATGATCAGATAAGGCTCCATGCCTTTCTTTTCGTCATCGCCGGACCGGCACATGTGGATGAGCATTTCCGAGTTCGATTTGCCCGATGCAACATAGGTCATAATCTTGGCAGACGCTTTGCTGAGCTCGGTGTTCAGGGTCACTTTGCCGAAATTCGCGTTGGCATAGCCGCGCTGTGTGGTACCCATGTCGGACATGTCCAGCGTCCGCTCAACCTCCCACGAGATCGACTTAACCGCGATCCAATCTTTGTGCTGCTTTTCCCGTGCTTCGCCCGGGAAGTCCATCTGTACAAATACGTTTTCCATTTTAGCCTTCCTCTTTTCTAGTTTCTAAACCCGGTTTACCGGAGGGTCGTGACGGCGGCAGTGAAACACATCACATGCCGCCAATTTTTTTGACCTTTATCCAGCTTTTTCGGACGGAAGTTTCGATACGAGACGCAGAGAGACCGACAGGCCTTCCAGCTGATAGTGCGGGCGCAGGAAGAATTTGGACGTGTAGTAGCCTGGATTGCCTTCGACATCTTCCACAACCACCTCGGCCGAGGCCAAAGGCTTACGTGCTTTTTCCGCTTCGGCCGAGATATCGGCGTTGAAGTCCACGTATTGGTTGATCCAGCCCTGCAGCCAAGACTCCATATCCTGACGGCTTTTGAACGAGCCAACTTTGTCACGCACCATGCATTTCAGGTAATGCGCGAATCGGCAGGTCGCGAACAGATAGGGCAAGCGCGCAGCCAGGTTGGCGTTCGCGGTTGCATCCGCATCATCATATTCCGCCGGCTTGTGCAGCGATTGCGCGCCGATGAAGGTCGCCGAATCGCTATTCTTGCGGTGGATCAGAGGCATCATGCCGTTCTTGGCCAGTTCCGCCTCGCGACGGTCCGAAATCGCGATCTCGGTCGGGCACTTCATGTCCACGCCGCCATCGTCGGTTGGGAAGGTATGCGCGGGCAGACCCTCGACCGTGCCACCGCTTTCCACGCCGCGAATACGCGAGCACCAGCCATATTCCTTGAAGGACCGGTTGATGTTCACCGCCATACCATAGGCCGCGTTGACCCAGTTATATTTGTCACTGGTTGCACCGCTGGTGTCTTCTTCGAACGCGAATTCCTCAACCGGTTCGGTTTTGGAGCCATAAGGCAGACGACCCAAGAAGCGGGGCATTGCCAGACCGACATATTTCGCATCTTCACTGTCGCGCAACGACCGCCATGCGGCATATTCCGGAGTCTGGAAGATTTTGGTCAGATCACGCGGGTTGGCCAGTTCCGACCAGCTGTCCATCTGGAACAGGCTGGGCTTGGCCCCGGTGATCAAAGGCGCATGCGCGGCTGCGGCGATCTTGGACATCTCGCCGAGTAGCTCGATATCCTGCGGGCTGTGGTCGAAGTGATAGTCCGCTACCAGCGAGCCATAGGGTTCACCACCAAACTGGCCGAACTCTTCTTCATAGAGCTTTTTGAAGATGGGCGACTGATCCCATGCAGTTCCTTTGAACTTGCGCAGGGTCTTGTGCATGTCCTTCTTCGAGATGTTCATCACGCGGATTTTCAACATCTCGTCGGTTTCGGTGTTGTTCACCAGATAATGCAGACCACGCCACGCGCTTTCCATCTGCTGGAAATCCTCGTGGTGCAAAATCAGGTTGACCTGTTCGGTCAGTTTCTTATCGATCTCGGCGATGATCCCTTCGATCGACCGCAAAGCGTCGTCCGAGATCAGGCCGGTATTCGCCAGCGCCTGTTCGGCCAGCGTCTTGACCGCGCTTTCAACGGCGGTTTTCGCCTGATCCGACTTAGGGCGGAACTCTTTCGTCAGCAGCGCCTCGAATTCCGAGGATCCAAACGCGGTTGCGCCTTCGGCGGCTTCTACCTTGGCTTCTTCTTCGGCCATCTTTTACTCCTCCTCGGCGGCGTCAGCGCCGGGTTTGGGCTGGGCTGCCAGTGTCTTCAGCAGCGACGGGTCCTGCATGATCTTCGAAATCAGATCCTCGGCCCCGGTTTTACCATCCATATATGTCATCAAGTTGGACAGCTGGGTGCGCGCGTCCAGCAGCTCCTTGAGAGGCTCAACCTTCGCGGCAATCGCAGCGGGGCTGAAATCATCCATGCTCTCGAACGTGATATCGACGGCCAGATTGCCCTCACCCGTCAAGGTGTTCGGCACGGTAAAGGCCGCGCGCGGCGCCATCGACTTCATCCGGTCGTCGAAATTGTCGACGTCAATTTCCAGGAACTTGCGGTCGGCCACGGCGGGCTGCTCGACCTCGGATTTCCCGGCAAGGTCGCTCATGACACCCATGACAAAGGGCAGCTGGACCTTCTTTTCGGCCCCATAGAGTTCAACATCATATTCGATCTGAACCCTCGGAGCCCTGTTCCGGGCTATAAATTTTTGTGAACTGTCAGCCATCTGATGCTCCTCGATTCATCCATCAGTGTTTCTTTTCAATCCGGTGTTCGGCTTGCGCCCAAACGGATCAATAATCGTCATCGTCGTCTTCTTTTATGCCGCCGATCTGGCGCACCTCATCCAGACCTTCTTTTGCCATATCTTCGATAATTGTCAGAAAATCGGCATTCACAAGGCGCTTGGCGCGCTCAAGCAAAATTGGCAGCGGGCTGGAGGGCTCGCACCGGGCATAATAATCCATGATGCGTTCCAGCATCCGCGTGACATCCTCGGGCGTGTTGATCGCCCCGCCGCCGCCACCACCCGACGCCATCGGCGCGGCCGGGGCACCCGATGGGCCGCTTGGGCTGTCATCGTCGCCGGAATCGTCTTCTTCGGCCTCGCCCACATCGGCATAACTGGCCAACGCCTGCTTGATGCTCTTAAGCGCATCAGACAGAGGCGTCAGATCCGGGCCTTCGCCGGGCGTTTTGTCGCTGAATACAGCGTCGATTGCTTCGACATCATCCAGAGCCGCGGACGCCGCATCGGCATTGGCCTCCAATACCTCGTCATCGGTGTCTTTGAACGCGGCGGCAACCCCGGTTGCATCAGGCGCGTCGTCCAGATCTGCAGGCATGTTGATGCGACCCTCGGCGACATCCAGATGGCGCAGGGTTATCCGCCCGAACATGCGGCTGTCCGTCAAGGCGGTCCGACGCAAGGCGCGTACCATCCGATCGGACGAGGCCAGACCGCGCACCGCATTGATACGCATGGTGGCATCGCCGTCATCTTCATCCAGCTCGGGGTGGCAGGTATCCCAATTGTCTTCCAGCAGGGCTTTCACATAGCCCACGGCCGAGGCAAAGGCGGGCAGACCCTTGGTGTGCAAAACCGCCTCGGCCAGATAGATGGCAGCACGAATGTCATGGCTTTTGTCCATGACAGCCAAGGCCTTTTCCTCGACATCGCGCCAGTCCTGTTCTTCGGCCGCAACAACCTCATCGCCCATCTGACGCTCTTCGCCCGGCTGAGCCGCGATCTCAAGGTCCGTAAAGGCCGGATCGTATTCCAGATTTTCTCCGCTGGGGGGTTCGTCGTCTCTGGGCTCCAGATAAGATGAAAGGTCCATTTTATTCCCAATACCGTCCTGTTCGATCGCAGCTTGTTGTTCTTGTTGAATCGCTTACAGCAGCGCCTGCAATCTTGTGTATGAATTAGTTCACATGATGGCGAAACTCGCAAACACTTCCAGTTTCCTCTGCGGTTTGTGTGGTTAATCGGTCGCAATGCGCAGACCAGGTCGAGATCAATATACACATTTTCCCGACCCGCCGTACCGTTTGTTTACGCAAGGGCAAGTTCATCATTCCATCGCGAACGTGACCCATTGCAGAAATATCTTCCCGCATGCGCCCTGTTTCTGCAATGTTCAGTGCTAAGACCCGCGACGCAAGACATCGGATGTGGGTTCAACGACCGGCAGCAGAGGTAGGAAGATGAGAAAATCGCTTTTCGGCGCAGTTGCATTGACATTGATGGCCGCAACCGCGCAGGCCGATGAGGGCCGCCTTGGAATCGAGTTAAACAAATTCGAACCCGCCGACAACGGCGGATGCCGCGCGTTCTTCCTATTTCGCAACCAGACTGACAACAGTTTCGAAGAATTCGAGATGTCGTTGGCCATCCTCGACAGCAATGGCGTGATCGACCGGCTACTGTCCATCGACGCGGCCCCCCTGCCCGTTCAACGCACGGTGCTTAAACTGTTCGAAATCCCCGAGATCGAATGCTCCAATATCTCTGAGGTGCTGCTGCATGATCTGCCGGCCTGCAAGCCCCAGAACGCCGAACCTCTGGATTGCTTCCCCCTGCTGGCGCTGGGCAGCAAGACCTCAGCCAATCTGGCGCAATAGATCATGTTCGGGCTCGAGACACTGGGCGCAGGAGGCCCAATCATCGCAATCCTTGGCGCGTTGTCGCTGCTTTCGGTCACTTTGATCGTCATCAAGGCGATGCAACTGGCCCCAGTTCGATCCGGCGGAGGCGCGAGGGACACAGCACTGGTGCAGTGGTCCAAGGGCGACAAGCAGGCGGCACTGGCAGCCGTCGCTGCGGGGAAATCTCCGGCTGATCGCGTCTGCGCCTATGCCATGCAAGCGCTGAACGATGGGTTCAAGGGGCCCGCCTTGATGGCCGAGCTTACACGTCGCGGCAATCAGGAATTCGCTGCCATGAACACATGGATTCGTGTGCTGGAGCTGATCGCGATGATCTCACCCCTGCTTGGCCTGTTGGGGACCGTGACCGGGATGATCCAGTCGTTTCAGGAGCTGGAGTTGGCGCAAGGAGCGGCCAATGCCTCGGTCCTTGCGGGCGGAATCTGGCAGGCCTTGCTGACCACAGCCGCCGGTCTGTTGGTCGCCATCCCCGCCGCTGTCGGGGCATCGCTGCTATCGGGCCGCGCAGAAGCGGGAGCTCAGGCGATTGAGAACGCGGTTGGGCAGTTGATGGTGATCGAGGAACGCGGCACGCAGTAAGGGATCACACATGTCCGCCGAGCTTAGCCTGAACAGACGCAGACCGACACGGCCCCTGATCTCACTGGTGCCGATGATCGACGTGATGCTGATCCTGCTGGTGTTCTTCATGGTGACCTCGACCTATCTGAACCTCGACATGATCCCGGCATTGGCTCAATCGGATCGCCCTGCACCCTCCGGCACCTCAGGTGAACCCGCCAGCGCCGTGGTGATCCGTATCGGAGGCGACGGCGCGCCCTATTTCCGCGGGCAAGCGCTGACCTCTGAGGACCTTGAGGCGCTGTTGTCCGACAGAATCGCCCAGGCCCCGGCAACTCCGGTGATCGTGCTTCCAACCAGCAGTGCCCGCATGCAAGCGCTGGTCACTGTTATGGACGTGGTCACCCGCGCAGGCGTGACCAACATGCGCGTCGTCCGGCTGGAGGCGCGCCCATGAAGATCACCCGCCCTGCCCCACGCCACCACCCCGAAACCATAATCGCCCTGATAGATGTCGTCTTTTTTCTACTGGTCTTCTTCATGCTCATCGGACGCTTGGACGCCACCGCGCCATTCGACGTGACCCCGCCGGTGTCGCAATCCGGAACGGATATGCCAGCGGGAGGATTGACCCTGTCAGTCAGCGCTGATGGCCAATTGGCCCTGGACGGAACAGAGCTTTCGGCGGATCAGATCGCGCTATCGGTCGAGGAGTCGCTGTCCGAACAGCCCGACCTGCTGCTCCGCATCAACGCCCATCAGGATGCCGCTCTGCGCGAGGTCTTGCCCTTAATCGCCGCGTTCGAGGCGATGGGCGCACGGGATGTGGTGTTGGTCGTGACACCTCCGGGTCCGGTCCGATGACGCGCACTCCGTTGATATGGGGTGTTGCGCTATTCTGCTCTGTCGCTATTCACACTATGGCTGCGGTCGTTCTGCTTTGGTCTACGGAGCCTGAACCCGTGATCGAGCAGCCCGTACCGGAAACACGGATGCAGCTTTCGGCCCATCAGGTGAAACAAAGCACCGCCGCGCAAGCGCAACCGGATGCAGAGGCGACCTCAACCGAAGAAACAAGCGGCGCGCGATTGGCGCAGGGCGCTATACCTCAATCCTCGGCCCCAGAGATTGCCGCGAACGCTCTAAGCCTCGCGGCCAGCGATCAGGTGGCCAACCAAACGCAGGCTCTGGCAGCCGTTCAGGACAAACCGCAATCCGTGGTTGCCGAACAGGCGGTTCCGGTGACTCTGGCCTCGGCCGAGTTGCCGGCAACCACGTTGACTTCTAACCGTGCCCCGACGGACTCGGTGGCGTTGACCCAACCTTCTTTTGATGCCGCTCAGGCCGTGCAGGCGCGGCCCGTCGCTTTGACCCAAACCCAACCGGACGTCCCAAAGGCAAAGGCGGCCGATGTGTTTTCGGCAACCGGCGATTCCCCGATTGATCCCGTAAGCCTCACCGCCTTTCAAAGTTTCACGCGCCCCGAAGATGCGGGTCAAGCGGCTGAGGACCTGCGTGATGGCATAGACGGCCTGCTGGCCCAGGTACCGTGTTCACGCCTTCAGGTGCAGTTCCGCCCAGAAACAAACACCCTCGAGCTGATCGGTCATATCCCGGAAAACGGCCTTCGCGGGCCTGTCATGTCGGAGCTTCAGGCGCAGATGGGGGCCAATATTCAGGTCACTGACAATCTGCTCATCCTTCCCCGACCCCAATGCGGCGCGCTCAGCGGGATTGTCGATGTGGGCTTGCCACAATCCACCGACCAGATCACCAACCCCTTGCTAGTAGGCGATGATATTCACACGCGGGAGTTTCGCTACGCTTCAGGTCAGCAACTGGTCCTTGATCTGACCGGAGCCGACTACGACGCCTATATCTATGTCGACTATTTCGACGCCGACGGTCAGGTCATACATCTCAGCCCAAACGCATCGGTCCCGCTTGCCAGAACACCCGCCAAATCTGCATTCAAAATTGGCGCTGAGAAACAAGGCGACCCCGGCCTTTTTATCACCATCGGCCCTCCATACGGACAAGAAATCGCGGTGGCCTTCGCGGCGTCGACCCCCCTCTTTGACGAGGAAAGACCCTTGATCGAACCGGCAGGACCTTACCTTGAGTTCCTCAAAGATCGAGTCGCCGGCGCCCGCGCCAACGACCCGGAATTCAAGGGCGAGTGGGTCTATTTTTTCATAACCACGTCCGAATAGGCCAGCCACGGACTACCAATCGACTCTTTCATAGGCCTCCGTCTCAATGCTCGTGATCTCGGAGTGTGATGGCGAGATCACGTCTTCATTTAGAACATCGTCAGCTTCGTCATGCGCGGCTTCCGAAGAATCTGCATCCCAAGATACTACATCCCCGTTGTGCGAGGCACTCGCGAAGAACGCGAATTCATCCGGCGCATCGAGTTTCGTAAGCGCATCAACATCACCAACATCCATCGAAAACGCGGTTGTCGATGTCACCGGCGCGCCGTTAAAGCCGGTATCCGAGATCACGATCTGGCCATCAATTGCGCCCTCAAACCCCGGGGGCGGCGAGATTTCAAGATAGCCGATATCCCAGCCGCTCACATCAACCGGCCCTCCATCCGACATCACCGCCGCCTCAGCACCGACGATTAGGCTGTTGGCTGGCAACCCCGCAATTGCCACATCCGCCTGATCGCTGGCACCCATCAGGTCAATTCCAACCGCCAACGTCCCGTTTTCTTCAATCGCCAGTTCCGGGTCCGCCTGCACCAAAGCGCGACCCTTGGTATCAGGGCCTTCCCATTCCAGTTTTAGCCCTGCATGCCCGTAGTTCTCGAAATACCTGACCTCAATTTCGTGGGTGCCGGGGTCGAGTTCGATCTGACCGGCTCGGGTCTTGTAGGCGTGCAGCCCATCATTCTCGATCACCTTGACACCATTGACCAACAATACGACTCCATCATCCCCTCCGGCAAAGAAGGTGTATGTGCCGCCTTCTTCGACCGAAATACGCCCCTCCAAGCGGGCACCGAAGGTGTCTTTTGACCCCCCTTCCCAGAACGAGTCAGCGCTGTTTTTGTAGTGAATTTCTGACACGATTTCCTGATGTGTCGGGTCGGCGTTCCAATCAATGTCGTCCAATTTCGAAAGCCTATGTTCCAAATCGAAAAAGCTGGCCTGAAATCCACCACTCACTTGGGCAGTCGGGGCAAAAACCTGCGCCGGATGAACCTCGAACGACACTGTCTGGACAGCGTCTTGGCTACCACCGAATTCGGTTGGTGTAGAGGAACGTACCGCCACATCAATAGGGCCCGAGAAATCGAATGGAGGCTGTATGATCAGCAAGTCCCCCTGCCAGCCGCCCAGTTCCACGGTCCCGTCAGGCTCGGCAACATAGGTCTGACCGTGCACTTCGACCTGCGTTCCGGGCGGCAATCCATCCAAGGAAAACAGGGTATCTTGGCCAATTCCCAAAGCTGCTGTGTCGATATCGAAGGCCAGCGGAGTCCCCGCTACAACCTGCGCCTGTGCAACATCCGGGGCCGAAACAAGCTGTCGACCGTCAAGGCCTGGGCCATCCCATTCCAGCTTCAGGCCTGCTTGGCCCGAACCTTCAAAATACCGAACTTCGATAGCATGCGCTCCAGGTTCGAGGTCAATCTGGCCAGAACGTGTTTGATTTCCATGTGAATCGTCCTCATGGATGACCGGCACTCCATCAACAATCAGCATAACGCCTTCGTCTGCTCCGAGATGGAAAGCGAACGTCCCACCCTCGGAAACCTGTACCGTTCCGGTGACCTCAACGCCGAACGTGTTTCGCGACCCGCCTTCCCAAAAGGACCCGCGGCTGATTTCGTAGTTAACCTCCGTCGTGACCTCCTGATGCGTTGCAGGGGCGTCCCAATTCACATCCTCAAGTCGCGTCACGCTGTGGTCGGCATCGAAATGTTTGGCGTGAAACCCGGTGCCAATCGACATATCGGGCCTGTCTGCAATAGAGATCGAAAGTGTCTCGGTCGTGCTTAACCCGCCTTCGTCGATGACAGTCACGTCAATGGTCAAGGCCTCAGCCTCACTGCGATCAAGCGCAACATTTGGTTTCAGACGCAACTGCCCGCCGATCACTTCGAACCTTTCATCCGAAACTTCGATACGGTGCGTATCACCATCATCTTTATCATCGAACCGAATCTGACCAACCACGGCGCCCGCGACACGTTCAGCCACGGCGAGCTGCCTTTCGGTCAGAGTGATGTTGTCGACCAAAGCGCCATAGGAGTCGTTCTGGCCTTCGGCCTCACGCAGTTCCAGCTTGTCCTGGCCAGTACCAACAACCTGCAGTTGGAACGTCTCCCAATCCGACGATTTTGGATCCAGTTCTGCAACCAGAGTGTCGTTCCAAAACACCTCAACCGTATCGGTCCCATTCGCAATGCGTTCGCGCAGGTCGAGGCCCAGATCATAGAGCTGCCCCTCCTGCGTCTGCACAACCTGAGAGATGCTATCCATGCCCCAGCCATGGTCCATCTCCATTACCTGATCCCCGTCCGAGGCCTGCAGCCTTCCTAGTCGGTCCCATATCTCGATCCCGTTGGCATCGGTCCAGGCACCGGATTGATCATCGTCAAACCCCCTCCACCGGCCCTGTGCAAGGTCGAATTCCTCAAAGCTGCCGTTCCGGATCAGGTTTTCTGTTCCGTTTTGAACAGTCAGATCAATCGGCGCTTCGTTGATATCCTGAACCGATATCGAGAATGTTTCGGTGACGCTCAAGCCTCCGGCGTCGGTCGCTTTGATACTGATTTCAATGTGATTTTCACCCTCGTGGTCCAACGAGATCCCAGGCCGCAAGCGCAATTGCCCGTCCGAGATTTCAAAGCGTTCATCCGAGATGTCAAAACGGTGGGTGTCATTCAGATCAGGATCCACGACGGAAATGTTTCCCACCGCTGCTCCTATCGCGTTTTCAGCCACTGTCGTACCGTCCAACGACACTGTTTCCGGGCCTTCGTTCACATCCGCAACGTCGATTGTGAAACGTTCAGTCGAGCTTAAACCGCCCTCATCCGTGACGGTGACATCCACCTCAACACTGCCTGCGTCTTCATGGTCGAGCGCAACGCCGGGTTTCAATCGCAACTGACCGTCGAGGATTTCGAACCGAGGATCAGACACCTCAAACTGATGCGGCCCATCCGAATCCGGATCAAACACCGTAAGGGTCCCGACCACCGCGCCTTCATCGTCCTCTGATAGGCTTGAGCCGTCGAGCATGACATCCTTGGGGGCTTGGTTTTGTTCTTCCTGTGGTTGAGGGGGCGAGACCGCAGGAATTGTCGGAAGGGTGGGCGCGTTCGGCTCGACCTCAGGCGTAACGTCCGGAAATTCAGCCGATATATCGGCAGTAGGAAGCGGTCCGACAGTTGTTTCAGCAGAGGAGACCCTCTCTTGGTGATCCAATTGCCCACTTTCGCCAGATGGGCTTGTATTTAAGGGCGACCCAGCCCGTGCGACAACGCTTTGCGGTACGCTTGCTATGCCTGTTTCAACACCTTCTTCAACCACCGTTCTCTCAGCGAAATTGACGCCCGCCGAAGGTGCTCCGCCACTGGTCTGAGCTTCATCCAGCACCCCTTGCGCCTGTTCGCCGGTATGCAGAGTACTCCTGGTCGGGTCCTCAGCCGAAATTGCAGGTGCCCGTGAAAGATTTTCTGCAATATCCTGCATTTCGCTTTGCTCAGACTTCGCGGAATTCGCTTGAAAATTCAGATTGATGTCCGGCTTATTCATCGCAAAACCCCGATTTACCTACTGACGATTCCCAAAAACCAGTAGCATGTGGAGATTTCTCAAAAGTTACTGAAATACATGCAATTTTTTCTAAACTCAGCGCATCCTGTGACCTGATGTTTACTCGTTCTTAAACGCCGCGAACCCAGACCTAGGGTACAAATGAACGGGCGTTAACACATGAAAGCGAACAGGTCGGTCAAGCGCAGAACAAGGCTGCGGATGGGTATTCCTCTGCTGGCGGCGTCGCTGTCGCTTAACATCTTGTCCCTTCTCATGCCAATCACCATTCTGCTGATCTTCGACCGCATCATCCCCTTTAAGTCGACCGAGACGTTACGCATCCTGACCTGGGCACTGGTGATCGGTGCAGGACTTGAGTTTGCGTTGCGTTGGGCGCGTTCTGTTCTGTTGACAACCGCAGCCGAGGAGAGTGCCGTCGCCCGCCAGCGCCGGTTCCTTGAACAGGTTTTGAACGCAAATCCGATCCATTTCGCTCAGGACACCGCCAGCACCTATTTCGACCGATACATGGCGATCAACCAACTGCGAGAACACCAATCAGGTCAGAGCCAGACGCTCGCCATTGATCTGCCCTTTACGATCCTGTTCGCCCTCATGATCGGCTTGATCGGAGGGTGGTTGGTTCTGGTCCCGGCCGCTGCGTTCTGCATCGTTTTGGTTTTTGCGGGGGTGATGAAGCACCTTCAATGGTCCATGTTTGAGCGTCGCAAGGCGCTGGATACCCGTCGATATGCGTTCCTATCGGCCCTGCTGTCCAGCCTGTCCACGGTCAAAGCCAACCGAATGCAACCTCAGATGGCCCGAAGGTTTGAGTTGCTGGAGGACCAGACCGTAGACGTCAGCCGCAAGTTGATCCTGTTCTCGGGTTTTGCGCAGAGTTTTGGCGCTGTTTTCGGGCAGATCATGGTTGCTGCAATCGGCTTGCTGGGTGCGTATCTGGTCATTCAGAACATGATCGGAATCGCCGAATTGGCGGCCTGTATGCTTCTGAATGGTCGTATCATTCAGCCTTTGACCAAAATCATGGCGATCTGGGTTCAGTCAGAAAGTGTCGCTTTGTCCCGGCGGAAACTGCGCGAGATGGACAGTATCTCTCAGCAACCGCCAAACTGGATTGGGCACAAGAGACTCAAGGGTGATCTGCGGGTCGAAGGGCTATGCCTGTCGCACCCAAAAACCAAAGAGATCGCCAGTCGCCCCCTGAGTTTTCACGTGCCAGCTGGCACTGGAATACTGATAGAGGCGGAAGAAAGCTGGATGGTCGATGCCCTCTTTGCGACCATTCTGGGCAACCAAAAGCCCAACGCTGGCTCATGCCTGATAGATGAGGCTGCAACAACGGATCGGCCTGTCCTTGTCGGGCATGGCGGGATAGTAGCGCTGGAGCGCGACCCTGCGATCCTGTCAGCAACCTTGCTGGATAATTTAACCGCTTTTGGCGGCGCCGAAATGGCTGAGCATGCCAAACAGATTGCTGCGACGCTTGGCTTGGAGCAGCGTGTTCACCGGCTGCCAGAAGGCTACAATACCCAGCTGGGCAAGGGGTCCAGTTTTGAAAGCGATCCGGTCAACCGACAGCTGATCGCGCTGACCCGAGCCCTTGCTTTGCGCCCTCGGATGTTACTGATAAATGAACCGTCGTCTGTTCTGGACGCACCTGAGCGTCAGACCTTGGCAACCTGTTTGAAAACGCTTTCGCCGCGCCCCACTCTGGTGATCGCAAGCCCCGACCCCCGGTTGCGGCAGCTGACAGATCAATCCGCCCAGCTGGGCAATCCCCAGACCTCCGATCTGCTTCAATGGCAAGAGGATGCCCATCGGGAAACAGATGAAGCGTGCCGCATCAAGAGAGGTGCCGCATGACCGCCATAGCGATTGAAAACACTACTCAACTTTTCCAGTCGCTACTACAAGCAAGTGGTTGGAAACATGACCGAGACAGTCTGATCGAAGCCTTTCCACACTTTTCCCAGCGCTTGCAGCCGGGGGATATTAAACAAACCCTGGAAAACCTCGGAATACCGTTCGCGCAAGTCAGGTGTCGGATGCACGAGATCGCGGCTTCGGACTGCCCGGCTATGGTCGTACCCGATTATGGGCCAGCCTTTCTCGCGCTGGACAGCAAAGGCGCGCATGTGCTGGTTGATGACGCAAAGGCGGAAAATCCACGATTTCAAAAGCTTCCCCGTCACCGGTGCACCCTGTTTCGGATGGACCGTTTTGCCTTTGACCGCAGCGCGAAAGCGCAGATCACCGTAACACAGGCCTTTCGTGACCTGCGCCCGATCCTGCCGGGTCTTTTGTTTGTCTCCATGCTCAGCAACATCTTGGGCCTTTTCGCCCCGCTGCTCATCATGGCCGTATACGATCGGATCATCCCGTCGGGATCAGTCGATATGCTGCTGTCACTGGCCGTTGGGGTCGCCGTCATCGCGGCAACAGACATGGGTTTTCGCCACATGCGCACGCGTGCGCTGGCGTATATTGGATGGCGCGGCGAGCAAAAGCTAATGACAGCCTTATTCCGGAAACTGATGGCTCTGCCGATGGGCCAAATGCAAAGCTCGGACGTGAACCAACACCTGTCCCGGTTCCGCCAGTTCGAGGCCCTGCGAGAGATGTTTACCGGGCAGATGATCACCACGCTCCTGGACCTGCCCTTTGCCCTACTGTTCGTTGCCATTCTGCTCCATCTTGCGCCAAGCGTTGGGCTTTGGACACTTGCGCTGGCAGTGGCTTTGGCCATCTTGGGATTGATCACGATCCCGCGCCAGAAACAACTTGATAAGAAAGCGGCACAGGACGCCGCGCACGGCCAGCTGGCGGTACAAGACGCAATCGTCCATCAAGGCGCCTTCGCAAGCCTCGGAATGCAAACGCGGTGGCTCCAGCGCTGCATGCCCTTGATCGAAACCGGTGAGGAAAGCACAAAGCGCGCTCGGCAATTCCAAGCACTTGCGCAGTCATTGGGGCAAACGCTTGCGGCCTTGGCCACAACCGGTGCAATTATTTTGTTCGCCCATGCCGCCATGTCCGGGTCATTGAGTTTTGGCGCTCTGATCGCCTCAATCGCGTTGGTGTCAAAGATCTTTGGCCCACTACAGGCGCTGTATTCCGGATTTCCGCAGCTTTTGTCTTTCCAGGCCAGCCGCGAGCAGGCAGACCGGGTGCTGTCCCTGCCGCAAGAGATGGAGCTTGGGCTCGGCCGGTCCCACCAAAAAGCGCTGAACGGGTCCATCTCTTTTTCCTCGGTGACATATCGCCCGGACCCACTTCGCCCACCGATCCTGTCGCAAATCAGTATGGCGTTTAATCCTGGTGAACTCGTGGTCATGCTCAGCAGCGACACGGCCGCTCGGACTGCTGTTCTGGATCTGATCGATGGTCTGGCATCCCCGATTGGGGGAACGATCGAACATGATGAGATCGACATCCGCCAGATAGCGCGGGACGAGCTGCGCAAGTCGGTCACCTACGCCACCTACGAGAAATCACTGTTCTATGGCACAGTTGCACAGAATTTCCGTTTGGCCGCGCCGTCTCTTTCCGACATCGAAATTCAAGCCTCGCTGGATCGGATGGGCTTACGACAAGGGCACAGCATTCTGCCAGACGGTGTGCGGACGCGTCTTTCCGACGAAGCCCTTTCACAAATGCCAGATGAGATTTTGAAATCTCTTACCCTTGCACGCAGCATGGCGCGACCAGCCTCGGTCTACCTGTTCTCGGAACCGACAAACGGATTGAGCGACACGCGCCGTCAAGCATTCAAAACCTGGGTCAAAGAGCAGGCCGGAAATCGCACGGTGATCATCGCGGCAGCAGATCGATCGTTTCTGAACATCGCCGATCGCTTCATCTATCTCAACGCAGGTCAGATTGCTGTGAACGACACCGGAGATGTCGGGCGAAAGAAGATGTTGGCCGCCCTGAAAACGCTTGGAGCTTGACGATGGTTTTCCGAACAAAGTCCGCAAACCGAGAAGGACCGCTGGACCGCAGCGCACGACGAAAGCGTGCCCGCGCGCCTCGGTTCGCGGCGTTTCTCGCGCTTGCTATCACCGGTTTTCTTGCCAGTCTGATCGCTTTGTCATGGCGGACCGGTGTTCCACAGATCACACGCGCGTCGGGCACTATCGTTCCGATGGGCCACTATGTTCAGATCGAAACCATGGAAGGCGGGATTGTCCGTTCAGTCCATGTTCAAGACGGTCAAACTGTGGAAATCGGTGATGTCCTGGTCGAGTTGCACCACCCCGAGCTAACACAAGAGATGGAGGTCCTGTCCGCGCAAGCCTCCTCTGTCGCGCGGGATCTAGAAAATGCACAGGCCGTGCTGGCCATGCTTGAAGGTGAAGCTCCGCAGAGGTCTACCCAGATACAAACGCTCAGAAATGCAGGTCTGACGACGGCGGCGGCCCGTATTGAGCTATTCCTGGAAAGCCAGAAGGTTCAGCGCGTTTCGATTGAGCAGCAAACCAAGACCTTGCAAATTCTTGAAGACGCCGCAGAGTTCGCGCGCCAAAGGGTCACAAAGAAAGAGCAGGTTCTGGATCGCTACGCGAAGCTGCAGACACAGGGACTGAAATCTCTCAGTGATTTTCTGGAAGAAGAAGACGAAGTCGACGCCATGCACGCCGCTGCCGAGGACGCCCGTGTCCGCGCCGCCGAGGCACGAAACACTTTGACCCTTGCAAAGGCGGCCGTCGCAGAAGAGGCGCTGACGCTGAGAGAGGACGTGCTTACCCGCATAAACGCGCTGGAACACGAACATCACCAGTTGCAGACCTCGCAGAAACTCGTAGAGGCCAGACTCGCCGACCTGCGCCTGATCGCTCCGGTGCGTGGCGTGATCCAGTCGGTGGCCTCACCCAATCCCGGTGAGGTGATTGCCCCCGGCGAAACGCTCTTTGAACTGCTTCCGACCCGGCAGAACCTCATGGTCGAGGCCCGCATTCCCAATTCCGAGGTGGGGCACGTGGCCCCGGAACACCCGGTGGCGATCAGCGTCGATACGTTCGATGCCCGCCGCTTTGGTAAGGTCGAGGGACGGTTGCAGTCGGTGCATCCCCTGCCCATGACCGACGAACAAACTGGCGAGACCTATTTCCGGGCCTCCTTCGTTCTGGCGGACTCAACTATCGGCAACGGCGCGTTCAACCGTCCGCTGCAGGCGGGTATGACCGTTGTGGCCGAGATGACAACGGGTGAGCAGACACTTCTCAGCTATCTGTTGAAACCGGTCCAACTGACTTTGGAGCGGGCCTTCAATGAAAGGTAGGGCGTTCTATCGCTTGTGACCTTTCCATCCCATCAGGCTGAAACAGGCAAACAGGATTGCAGCGACGCACACAATTGACGGCCCTGCAGGTGTGTCGAACACGTAAGCAGCTCGCAAACCGGCTACGGCGGAAACCGCTCCGATGGCGGCTGCGATTAAGGCCATGGATTCGGGCGATCGGGCGAGGCTACGCGCAGCAGCGGCAGGAATGATCAGCAAAGCTGCGATCAGAAGAACGCCCACGACCTTGATTGCCACCGCAACGGTTACCGCCAGAGACAAGGTCAGGATCAATTGCTCGCGCTTTGGATCATAGCCGCTGGCATAGGCCAGCTCTTCGTTCAGGGTCGCGGTCAATAGCTGCGACCAACGCCAGCCGATCAGGGCAACAACCAGTGCCGCCCCGCCCCAAATCACAGCAAGATCCGTGCGCGAAACCGCCAAAATATCGCCGAAAAGATAGGCCATCAGGTCAATGCGGACGCCTGAAAGAAACGACACTGCGACGAGGCCAAAAGCCAGCGCAGAATGGGCGAGAACGCCCAAAAGCGTGTCCATCGCGTATCCTCGACCAGAAAGTAAGGTAACCGTCAACGCCATCAGCAGAGCTACGGCCAATGCGCCCGCGAAGATAGACATCTGGAAGGTTAGTGACAGCGCAACGCCCAGAATGGCCGCATGCGCGGTCGCGTCGCCAAAATATGCCATTCGGCGCCAGACCACGAAACATCCAAGCGGAGCCGCCGCAAAAGCCACACCAATCCCGGCAAGTGTCGCGCGGGTCATAAAATCATCCAGCATTATTCTGCAGCGTCCTGAGAGCTATGATCGTGGTCGTGATGATGATCGTGGTCATGTCGGTACAGCGCCAGCGCTCCTCCGGTCCCTGTCCCAAACAAGGCGCGATATTCAGGGGCTGAGGCCACAACAGCGGGCGAGCCTTCGCAGCAGACATGACCGTTTAGGCAGATCACCCTGTCCGAGGCACTCATGACCACATGCAACTCGTGGCTAATCATCAAAATGGCGCAGCCGGTCTCGCGGCGCACGGTTTCAATCTGCCGGTAAAAGGCCGCTGAACCGGGTTGATCCAAACCCTGCGTCGCTTCGTCCAGCAAAAGGATATCCGGGTGGTTGATCAAGGCACGCGCCAGCAACACGCGCTGAAACTGCCCGCCGGACAATTGTGTCATCTGCTGCTTCAACAGATCGGGAACGCCTGCTTCCTCAAGCGCCTCGGCGCAGCGGGCGCGGCTGACGTGATTGGTCAGGCGCATGAAGCGCTCGACTGAAATGGGCAGCGTCGGATCGATATGCAGCTTCTGCGGCACGTATCCGATCCGCAGGCCCTGTTTGCGTGTAATGCGACCCTTTGCAGGTTTGATGGCCCCGATAATTGCACGCAACAAACTGGTTTTGCCGGACCCGTTTGGCCCGACAATTGTCACGATCTCACCGGGTTCGATGATCATATGGACATGGCGCAACACGGTATTGGCCCCGTAGCTCACGCTCAGGTCTTCAACGGTGACAAGGGACATTGCTAGGCCTTTTCGGTGCAGTCAGAGCAGAGACCTTCGGCTTCTACTACAGTACGTTCGATTTCAAAACCCACGGCGCGGGCGACATCGCCAAGGGCCCCGCTATCAACGGCCGAGGAAGCTTCGGCCACCGCGTCGCAACCGCGGCAAATCATGAACACAGGTGAATGCGTTGCTCCCGGATGGGCGCAGGCCACAAAAGCATTCAAGCGTTCGATCTTGTGGACAAACCCGTTCTCTACCAGAAAATCCAAGGCGCGATAGGCCACGGGCGGCTGCGAGCCAAACCCCTCGTCCCGAAGGCGATCAAGGATGGCATAGGCGCCAAGCGCCCTGTGTTCCTGCAACAGCATTTCCAGCACCTTGTGACGCACGGGCGTCAGACGCAGCCCCTCGGCGCTGCATTTTGCCTCGGCCATGGCAAGGCCGGTTTCCACGCAGGACACGTGGTCATGATCATGGAACCCCACCGGCGCAGCTTCGTTGGTCGAGTTCTGTTGCCTCTGACTTGTCATGTTATCTTATATCATATATGCCGCGATTAAATGTTATAAAATCACACAGAGGGTCCAATGTCCAGAAACCTCCTTTCCATTTCGATCACCACTACACTGTTGGGCGGCACCGCCATTGCCGACGTCCCGAATGTGGCCGTTGATATTGCCCCGGTGCATTCGCTTGTGGCCCGCGTGATGGACGGCGTGGGCGAACCCAGCCTGATCGTTCAGCCGGGCGCCTCACCCCATGAATACAATCTGCGCCCGTCCGAGGCGGCAGCTCTGCAAGAGGCGGATCTGGTCTTCTGGATCGGCGAAGATCTGACGCCATGGATGGAAAACGCTGTCGAAACGCTCGCTGGAGGCGCGGCTGTAACAACGCTGCTGGAGGCGGACGGAACCACTCTACTGGACTTCCGCGAGGACGCGTTGTTCGAAGCGCATGATCACGGCGATGACGAGGATCATGACGACCACGGTCACGAAGATCATGGTGATGGTCACAAAGACGAACATGGGCATGATGATCATGACGATCACAAAGACGAACACGCCCATGATGATCACGACGACCACAAAGACGAACATGGTCACGATGATCACGACCACGACAAGGAAGACGATCACGCGCATGACGACCATGGCCATGAAGAGCACGCAGACCACGATGATCATGACGACCACGAAGGTCACGCGCATGGCGAACACGATCCGCATGCCTGGTTGTCGCCTGCAAACGCCAGCACATGGCTGAATGTGATTGCTGCTCAACTCTCGGCTGCTGACCCTGAAAATGCGGGCAAGTACTTTGAAAACGCAGCCGCGGCGCGCGCAGAGATGGAGGCGCTTTCAGCTGAAATCGCGGAAACGCTGGCCCCTGCTAAAGGCGGCAACTTCATTGTGTTCCACGACGCCTACCAGTATTTTGAAAACGCGTTCGACTTTTCGGCCTCGGGAGCGATCTCGATCGGCGATGCATCCGATCCAAGCCCTGCGCGCATTGCAGAGATTCAGGGTCGCATCAAAGAGGAAAGCATCGATTGCGTTCTGTCCGAGCCACAGTTCAACCCCGACCTGATCGCAACAGTCATGGAAGGGTCCGAGGCCAACACCGCCGTGATCGACCCGCTTGGAGCCGAACTTGAACCCGGCGCGGCGCTCTATCCCCAACTTCTGCGCAATATGGCGAACACATTGGCTGAGTGCCTCTAAGGCGCGCCAAAGCCCGGCCGGCTCAGCGGCCGGGCCTCGCACGCAGGCAAAGGGGCAGACCGTTTCAGGAAATCTTGCCCCAACGCGCTGACCCTCTTCCCCTCTGCCAAAACGCTGTCTAAGAAGTCCTTCCGACCCAGTATCAGGAGGCCCCCTTGGACCGTATCGCCCGCACAATCGCCACCGAAATCAACGCGCGCGCGGATCAGGTCTCGGCCGCCGTTCGGTTGCTGGACGAAGGCGCGACCGTGCCCTTCGTGGCCCGCTATCGCAAAGAGGCGACCGGCGGGCTGGACGATACGCAGCTACGAACCCTCTCGGACCGGTTGACCTATCTGCGAGAGCTGGAAGCGCGGCGGCAGACGATCCTGACGTCGATCAAAGATCAGGGCAAATTATCGGACGATCTGGCGAAAGCCATCGCCGGGGCCGAGACCAAGGCGCAGTTGGAGGATATCTACCTGCCATACAAACCCAAGCGGCGCACCAAGGCGATGATCGCCCGCGAAAACGGGTTGGAGCCGCTGGCCGACGCTATTCTGGCCGACCGCAATGCCGACCCCGAGGTCCTTGCTCAGGGCTATCTGTCCGAGGCTGTCGAAACGACCAAGGACGCCTTGAACGGCGCCCGTGACATCGTGACCGAGCGGCTGACGGAAAACGCCCTTCTGCTGGGTGAGCTTCGCAATTTCATGCAGCAAGAGGCGCTTTTGTCTTCGAAACTCGTTGAGGGCAAAGAAAAAGAAGGCGCGAAGTTCAGCGACTATTTTGACCATTCCGAGCTTTGGGCAACCGCCCCCTCGCACCGGGCGTTGGCCATGCTGCGGGCTTCGAAAGAGGGGATCGTCACGCTGGATATCGCCCCTGAACCCGAGGCGGGCGCGGCGCGGGCTGAGGCGATTGTTGCCTCGCATCTACAAACTCGTGGCGATGGCCCCGGAGATAAATGGCTACGCAAGGTTGCAGGCTGGACCTGGAGGGTCAAGCTGTCCCTGTCGATGATGGTTGAGCTGATGGCCGACCTGCGCAGCCGGGCGCAGGATGAGGCGATTCAGGTGTTCTCGCGCAACCTCAAGGATGTTCTGTTTGCGGCCCCGGCGGGCGCACGTCCCACGTTGGGTCTGGATCCCGGCATTCGAACCGGCGTCAAGGCCGCCGTGGTGGATGCAACCGGGAAAGTCGTTGCGACAGACACGCTCTATCCGTTTCAGCCGAAAAACGATCTGGGTGGGGCGCAGGCGGCGATCCTGAACCTGATCTCGGCCCATCAGATCGAGCTGATCGCCATCGGCAACGGAACTGCTAGCCGTGAAACCGAACGAATGGTCGCCGACACACTCAGCATGCTGCCCAAGTCGGTCAAAACCCCCACCAAAACAGTCGTATCTGAGGCCGGGGCCTCGGTCTATTCCGCGTCGGAACTGGCCGCGCGAGAGTTCCCGGAACTGGACGTATCCCTGCGCGGCGCGGTCTCAATCGCGCGCCGTTTGCAAGACCCGTTGGCTGAGTTGGTGAAGATCGAACCGAAATCCATCGGCGTCGGGCAATACCAGCATGACGTGGACCAGCATCGCCTGTCCCAGTCGCTGGCGTCAGTGATCGAGGATGTGGTGAACGCGGTCGGCGTCGACCTGAACACCGCCTCTGCCCCGCTGCTGTCGCATGTGTCGGGCCTTGGCCCCGGTTTGGCCGAGGCCATCGTACAGCACCGCGATCACAATGGCGCGTTCCAGTCTCGCAAAGACTTGCTGAAGGTGGACCGCCTTGGCCCACGTGCCTTTGAGCAATGCGCAGGATTTCTACGCATCCGGGAAGGAGAGGAGCCGCTGGATGCCTCATCGGTCCACCCCGAAGCCTATGACGTCGCCCGCCGCGTCGTCGCTGCCTGTGGTCGGGACATCCGGCAGATCATGGGACATGACGGGGCGCTGAAGGGCTTGAGGGCTGAACAATTCGCCAATGAGACCTTCGGCCTGCCCACCGTGCGCGATATCTTTGCCGAGCTTGAAAAACCGGGTCGTGACCCGCGACCCAGTTTTGTCACAGCGTCGTTCCGGGACGGCATTGAGGAGATCACCGACCTCAAACCTGGCATGCTGCTGGAGGGGACGGTGACCAATGTGGCCGCCTTCGGAGCCTTCGTGGATATCGGCGTTCACCAGGACGGGTTGGTCCATGTCAGTCAATTGGCGGATCGGTTTGTCAAAGACCCGCATGAGGTGGTTAAAACCGGTCAGGTCGTGAAGGTACGCGTTGTCGAGGTTGACGTCCCCCGCAAACGGATTGGCCTGACCATGCGCAAAGATGGCGGGGCGCAGCAACGGCGCGGACCACGCTAGGCTCAGCCGTTCTGGTAGTAGAAAGACAGTTTACGGCTGACACCACCGGGCGGCGGCGGGAACGGTGCGGCCCCCCTGACTTGCTCCTTCGCAGCTCGATCCACCTGGTCCGAGCCCGAGCTGGTGATGACCTCGACCCAGGCCAATGAGCCATCCGGGTCGATCTGAAAGAACACCTGCGCATAGCCGCGAACCGGTGCGTAAACCTGAGGCGCGCGGTTCAGATGCACCAGAACTTGTCCGGCATAGTTGGTCGTGGTGGAATTGCCCGGCCCTCGCCCGCCGGACTGGTTGCCCCGGTCATTGCGGGTGAACGCGTCAACCCCTTCGCGCTGATAGGCCGCCAGTGGGGATTCAATGGTTTGTTCTGGGAATTTCAGGTTATCGAATTTCCGCGTGCCGGGCAGCGCAGGTTGAACCTCGTCCGAGGGCGTCCGATTGGGCAAACGCGGTCGAAGAGAAGTTGCCACCGCCTGCTCGGTGCCTTCGCTGTCCTCCACAGGTTCGGCTTCTTCCGGTAAAGGCTCCACCGCGATTTCTGGCTCAACAGCCTCTTGTTCCTGCGGCACAGGCGCAACCTCGACGGGCGGCAACGCGGCCAGTTGCTCAGCCTCTGGCGTTTCGACCGGCTCAATCGGCTCTGCGGCACTGGCTTGCGGGATTTCGACGACATCAGATGGCTCGGCCAAGGGCGTTGCGTCGACCTCATCACTTGCTGCCGTTTGCGTCTCCGACTGGTCAACGGATTCGGTCACCTCCGGCTCTGGCACCTCGGCCTGACCGCCGTTGGAAGCGCCGGTGTCGGGCGCGAAAGTCTGCTCTTGCGGATCGGGCGAAGCAACCAGAGCTTCGCTTGTCGGAATCTCCGCTTCTTCAGGCTCAGGCGAGGTTTCGACCGGAGGTTCGGGCACCTCCGCTTCTTCTGGCACGATCGGCTCGGGTACCCGTTCGGCCAAATCCTCAAAGGCCGTACCGAGAGTCACCGCATCTTCGTCATCGCCCACAATGCTCGGCGAATGGGTCAAGCTGGCAGTGGTCATGCTCAGCCCCAGAATATGCACCAAGAGCGAAACCAGAACGGCCACTGCGGCGATGATGGCCGAAGTTCGGATCATTCGATCGCCTGCTGGGTGACCAGAAAGACCGATTTTGCCCCTGCACGCCGCAGCGCACCCGTCACCTCGATCAGACGCGGGCCCGAGGCCGCGCGGTCTGGCACGATGCGGACCTCTTCGCCCTCATGATCTACCATGTAGGTTTCCGCATCAGTGGCCTGCCCGCGAAAGCTGAGCGATCCGTCCGCATGCAGGACCAGCGCATCGGGCGGCTCACGCCCCTCAAGTTCTGCGGTGTCGACCAGCTCTAGATCGGGGTCCAAAGGGGGGGCCACGGTGCCGGCGATCAGGAAGAAGACCAGCATCAAAAACACCACATTGATCAGCGGGATTGTAGAGTCGCGTCTGCGGCGTTGGGATGTCTGGCGGATCATCGGCCTACTCCAACACCGTGACGGTCAACCCGTCGCGACCTCGTAGAGGAACCAATACATCGACAAGACGCTGCGCCGAGGTATCAGCGTCGAGGCTGATCAGAACCTGCCCGGTCTCAACTTGTGCCAGCAGATCATCCAACGTGATCGAGGCCCCGTTCAGAACCAACCGATCCGGACCAAGCTGCAAAAACACTCTGTCTGCTGGCGCAGTGCCCGCGCCACTGCCAGCAGCGGCCTGCGTTAATTCGATCTCAGCAAATCGCGAAAATGTGGATGAGAGCATGAAGAACAGCAGCAGCAGAAATATGACGTCGATCAGCGGCGTCATCGACAAAGGGCGTCTGACAAAGGGCGCCGTGTTACGCATGTTCGGGGGCGGCGCTCGGGGTCCGCGCCCCGGCCGTTGCCTGCAGCGCGTGACCGGGCACCAGAATGGTCCGAAGCGCTTTGTCCGCAAACACCCGCTCACGCGATGTGCGGCTTTCCAACCAGGACAGAACCATCGAGGTCGGCATCGCCACCGCCAGTCCTACGGCCGTTGTCACAAGGGCGACCCAGATACCACCGGCCAACAGCGACGGGTCCACCGAGGAACCGGCGGTTTGCAGGCTCTGGAACGCGTTGATCATGCCAAGCACTGTTCCAAACAAGCCAAGTAGCGGGGCAAGCTGCGCCACCGTGTCCAGCAGTCGAAAGCCGCGCTCCAACCCGGCCAAGGCCAGACCAGCCTCGGCATCCAAACGGTCATCCACGCCAGGCACGTCGACCCCATCCATCGCCGCGCCAACGATCGGCGCAAGGTAGCTGCTACTGTCGTTCAGCCGAGTACGCGCTGCGGCGCGATCCCCTGCATCCCAGGCATCCAGAGCTTCGGACAGAACCTTGTGCCGACCAACACCACAAGCCGCGAACTGCCACAGTTTATACAGCGTGACCGAAAGCGTCAGAACCGACATCACAATCAAGATTCCAACCACCGGCCCGCCAAGCGCCAGAATTTCACGCAAAGTGCCCAAGAAGTTCATCCCAAAAGCTCCACTTTGACCCGGCTGCTGAGGCTGAGCTTATCGCGACAGATAGTGCTATCCGCACCGTCGACCACGCAGGTATTTGCACCGTTGATCAAGGCTCGGCCCACCTGCGCGCAATCCCTTCCAGGCAGATCAAACTGCCGCACGCGCGGTCGATCCGCCGGAAGATCTCGGAAATCGAACAGGGACAGGCTAACCACACCGCCTTCAGAGTCGAAAATCACGGTCTCGAACACGGCCTTGTCGATTGAGACTCCAGTTCTGTTCTGCACCAGAAAGGTCAGTCGGCAGGCGTTGCCCACATTCTGCGCCGTGTTCAATTCGACGGACAGCGCCTCAGACGGTGCGCTTTCTGATTGCGCCCAACTGACGGCTGGCAACACGGCCGCGAACAATGCCGCAAAAGCGGTGCGATGAAACGACATGGATGGGCTCCTGCTGTTTTCTTGCCATTTGAGACCTCATACCCGAGGCTGCGAACAGGTAAAAGGGCCGCTCGGGCTGTCGTCAATCAACGGGTGGTCCCAAGTTGGTGAGGATCATGTCGTTTGCCAAGGGGTTTGGTGAGGTTTGAGAGGCAGTGACACGGTATGAAGCCTTGAAAATCAGTAATATTGACGCTATATACCGTGAAAGTAACAGGATTGGAGGGTGGTATGCAGATTGCTCAATTCGCCGAAGGCGGGCTGTTTGAGCCTCGGAAAATCGCGGCGGCTCTGCGTACATCCGCCGAAGAGGTCGCCTTGACAGTGGGGTTGGGCAAGGATGCCCTGCAACGCCGCACGCGCATTCAATCCGACAAGACCCAACGCCGCCTGCGCGAACTGGTCGAAGTCCTCAACAAAGTGCAACCGCGTTTTGGCTCGGATCTGATCGCCTATGCCTGGTATCGCTCGGAACCCCTGCCCGGCTTTGACGGGCGAACAGCCATGCAGCTGGTCCAGGAGGGCAAGGCGCAGCAGGTGTTGGAGTACATTGATGCCGTCGATGCCGGTGTCTATGCCTGATGCCGCTTGACGAGGGCTGGTATCGTGGGCCGCTTTTTCGCGCATTAAACCCGGTCTACGCGCGCGATCCCCTTTCGGGTCGCGGGGCAGAGAAATATGGTGGTCGGTTCAACGCGAAGGGAACACCTGCGCTCTACACGGCACTGGACCCGGCCACGGCCCTGCGCGAGGCCAATCAGGTCGGGGATTTGCAGCCGACGATACTGGTGTCCTACCACGCTGATTTAGGCCCGATCTTCGACACCCGAGACGAGGCCGCCTTGGCCCAATACGGAATGACCGCGCCCGGACTAGCCGATCCCGGTTGGCGATCGGCCATGCTGGACCGACGCGCTGTCCCGACGCAAGACCTGGCCGCGCAATTGATCAAGGACGGTTTTGCCGGTTTGCTGGTACGCAGCTTCGCACCTGGGACGACACCGGCGAACCTCAACCTCGTCCTCTGGCGGTGGAACGGGCTGGATACGCGGCTGACTGTTGTGGACGACGAGGATCGACTGGGCAGGCTATAGAACTCCAATCTGTCTGTGCAGTCCAAAACCCATGCGCTAAGGTGACGGTATGACTCGGTTCCGATTTTTGCTGGTTTGCATAATGTCCTGTCTGGTTCTGGCGACAGGCTCGGCCCGGGCGGCTGATCGTGTGGCCTTGCTGATCGGCAATTCCGACTACCGCGCCCCGGATATGGCCTTGCGCAACCCGGTCAACGATGTTGAGGCCCTCGGCGCAGCGCTACGCGAGCTTGGCTTTGCCGTGACCGAGGCCACCGATCAGAACGCAGCTTCGATGGATCGTGCGGTACACGCCTTTGGGCAGGCGGCGCAGGGCGCTGAAATGGCTGTCTTCTTCTATGCTGGTCACGGGGTTCAGATCGGCGGTCAGAACCACCTGATCGGCACCGAGTTTTCAGGGAATGACCTGACCGCTCTCAGCCGAAGTTCGATCACCATCGACCGCGTGCGCGATGTGCTTGCCAAGGCTGGGCCGGATGTCGGCATCCTTCTGCTGGACGCCTGCCGCAACAACCCGTTCTCGGAGAGAGGGATGGTCGAACAGGGTCTTGTCCGCATCCGGGGCGGTGCAGGTCTACTGATCGCCTATGCCACTGACCCCGGCAACGTGGCGTATGACGGGCTGGGCGACAACAGTGTCTTCACCTCGAGCCTGCTGGATCATATTGCAACGCCAGATCTGGATGTGCGGCTGATGCTCGGTCGGGTGCGTCAACAAGTGGTTCTGGACACTGAAGGTCGTCAGATCCCATGGGTCGAAGAATCCGTTCTGGATGAGCATAGTTTTGCGCCGGGTTTGCCCTCGGCCAGTCCCACGGACGCTTTTGAGGCCGATATGGCCCATTGGCGGAGCATTTCCGCAAGCAGCGATCAAGCAGACTTCAAAGACTATCTGCAAACCTATCCCGATGGCCTGTTCGCCGCTTTCGCGCGTGACCGGATTGAGCTGTTGAGGAACACCGAAACCGCCCCAGCCGCGCCGATCAGTGCAACGCTGGCTGCCGCGGAACCCGATAAGCTGGCTGCGGCCCTTTCCACCCTTGGGCTGATGCCAGATGGGCCAAGCCGCAACCTGGAACCGGCCCTCGATCAGTATCGCCGTCGCTTGCCGCTGCAGGAAACCGCAACGCCAGAGCGTCTGTTTGAAGACGCCGCCGAAGTCTCGGTCTTTCTGGCCGCCACGACATTGCAGAGCCTGCGTACCGATATCGTTGCACTGCGCAGTGTCGAACGCACTTTGGCCGTTGCCGAAAATGCCTTGGGCCAGATCGAAGAGATCGCCCGCTCGGACCCTGCCGCGCTGCCAGTACTGCAACAGGCCCGCAATGATATCTACGACATCTATCGCTCACGCGGTGTCATTCTAAGGCGGTTGGATCAAAGCCGCAGTTATTACGATGAACTTTTGACACGCGCCGTGGTGTTCTTTCCATCCGAGCCAGGCGCAGATTTCTTTGACGCTGCGGCGACTTCGCGTAACCTCGGGCAAGCACACGCGCGCCTGAGCGAGGATGCCGCATTGTTTCTGCGCCATGTGGCGCAGGCAGAAGACAGTAAAAAAGGGAGTTATCAATGGCTGGCAGATCTAATTCCACCCGGCTGATCGCCGCCGTGTTAGGGGCATCGTTGGCTCTGTCCGCCTGCGGTGGCAGCAGCGAGCCGGAAACGCTGAGATCCGTAGGCGCTGGCTCAAGCCAGGCCGAGGCCGATCTGGCAAAACAAGCGGCAGCCCTGCAAAAGACAATCCTGCAAGGGGCGATTGCAGGTGGTGTAGCGGGTGGCGCGATCGGCTTTGGGCTGGGCGGTTCTGACGACGTAGGCACAGGCGTCGCCCTCGGACTGGGTGCTGGCGCTCTGGCAGGCACCTATGTGGCCTATGTGCAGCGCAGCTATGCCGGGCGCGAAAGACGGTTGCGTCAGATCAAATCCGATCTGGACCGGAACGCCGCCGAAATGCAGACCACGTTGAACGTGATGAACGAAGTTCTGGTGGCTCAAAAGGCTGAGTTGGACGCACTGAACGCCCGCGCCGCAGCGGGAACCGTGGATCAGGCCGAGTTGCAACGCGAACTGACCGAGGCCAATGGCAATCTGAAACAGATGGAACTGGCCATCGACGGGGCAACCAGACGGCAGGCCGAATTTGCTGAGGCGCGCAGCCTGACGATCAAGCGCCGCCAAACCACTTCGCCCATTGACGGTGATCTGCAGGCTCTGTCCAACCAGATTTCGCAGATGCGCGGGATCGCCAGCGATTTGGCGTCGTCGCTGTGACAGGGCAAAACATGATCACACGCATTGCTCTGCCTTGCTTGCTTTTGGCCGCCTGCCAAACCACGACAGACCCGGCGGACGGAGGGTTCTTCGCCGGAGTATCCGGCATTGCGACCGGGGCCTATGATGACCGGATCGAGGCCGCCGAGGGCGATGTGGCGACAGCTCAGGCCCGCAACGACGCGTTGGCCGCGCAGATCAGATCCTCGGAATCGGAACTGGCGCAACTGAAATTGAAAATCCTGCAACAGCGCGATGCCATCGGCGGCGGAGACCCCGCCACAGCCGCCAGAATCGACAGGGTGCTTAACGCAAAGCCCCAAGGCACCACTGCCGAAGCGCAATTGCAGGCCTTGCAGCGCAGCATTTCTGAGGCCCGCGCGCTAAGTGCGGATTTGGCGCGGCTGTCGGGATAAGCCCTGCAGCGAAGTTCAGGTTTTTACGTCGTTGGAATGCCGCGATGTCGCAAATGCGCTAGCAGTGACGTAAAAACCGCCCGACAATTCCTCATGACTTGTCAGTGCATCCCAACTCGTATGGATCGCCGGGCCACCGGCTGCAACTTGGTGGCACCGCGTCGGTAACAGGCCGAACGGGCGCCATGCCCAAACTGTTACTGACGACAACGGACCCCTCCATGACAACTGCTCTGCGCCTTGCCATAGATATTGGCGGCACGTTTACCGATACCGTCCTTGTTTCAGGCAATGAGACGATATTGGCCTCGACCAAAACCCTGACCACGCACCAAAATCCGGCCGAAGGCGCAATGGAAGGGGCGCTGCGCGTCATGAAAAGCGCGGGACGGTCCCTGGCTGAGGTGACCGGCTTCATCCACGGCACCACACTGGCCACCAACGCTCTGATCGAGAGGCGCGGGGCCACCGTGGCAACTGTCGCGACCGAAGGCTTCCGCGATATCCTCGAAATCGCCTACGAACGGCGCTATGCGCAGTACGATATCAACCTGGAAAAACCCGACCTTCTCGTCCCACGTGAACGCTCGCTGACCGTTCGAGAGCGAATGTCCGCGACCGGTGAAGTTCTGATCGAACTGGAAGAAGGCGCTATTGACGCGCTTCTGGCTGAAATCGACGCCAGCGGGGCGGATGCGGTTGCGATCTGCCTCATGCATTCCTACGCGAACCCCATGCACGAACGCCGGTTGCGCGATGCTCTTGCCGAACGACGCCCCGATCTGACCGTATCGATCTCATCCGAAGTCAGCCCCGAGGCGCGCGAGTTTGACCGGCTCTGCACCACGGTTGCCAACGCCTATATCCAACCGCTGATGGAGACCTATCTGACCCGCTTCGTGAAAAAGTTCGAAGCCGAAGGGGTCAACTGCCCGATCCTGATGATGACCGCAGGTGGCGGGATGTGTACCGTCCAGACGGCCATGCGTTTCCCGATCCGGCTGGTCGAAAGTGGCCCTGCCGGAGGGGCTATTCTCGCCGCGCGTATCGCTGCTCGGGCCGGGTTGGATCAGGTTTTGTCCTTCGACATGGGGGGTACGACCGCCAAGCTCTGCCTGATCGACAATGCCCGACCCCAAACCTCGCGCCAGTTCGAGATCGCGAGGGCCGCGCGTTTCATCAAGGGCTCTGGTATGCCGGTGCGTATCCCTGTGATCGAGATGATTGAAATCGGCGCGGGCGGAGGTTCCGTCGCCGGGGTGGACCGGTTGGGCCGCCTTACGGTGGGGCCAAAATCGGCGGGCTCGGAACCCGGACCGGTGGCCTTTGGACGTGGCGGGACCGAACCGACGGTGACCGACAGCGATATCACTCTGGGCTACATCGTGCCCGACACATTTGCCGAAGGGTTCATCAAGATCGACCCCAAGGCGTCAAACGACACGCTGCAAAGCGTAATCGGCACAGCGCTTGAAACCAACGCGACAGGCGCCGCTGATGGGGTCAGCCGCATCGTGGATGAAAGCATGGCCAGCGCCGGGCGGATGCACGCGGTGGAGTCGGGCAAAGACCTCGGGCCGCGCACCATGATCGCTTTTGGCGGCAACGGCCCTCTCCATGCCAGCCGTGTGGCCCGATCTGCGGGTGTAAGCCGGATCGTGGTGCCTCCAAATCCCGGTGTTGGCTCAGCCGTGGGCTTTCTGTTCGCGCCCGTGTCGTTTGAGATCGTGCGCTCGCACTATTCTCTGCTGGGTACGTTGGATTTCACGGCGATCAACAACCTTTTTAACGATATGATCGCCGAGGCCAGCGCCGTTGTAACCCAAGGTGCCGGAGATGCACCGACCGAAATCGGACGCTCAGCCTTCATGCGCTACAGCGGTCAAGGGCATGAGATTGAGATTTCGCTGCCCGACCGCACACTTACCCCCGAAGACCTCGCCCCGCTGACCGAAGCGTTTGAAACGGAGTACCGCAAGCAGTTCTCACGCCCCGTGCCGGGCATGCAGATCGAGATATTGAACTGGGCCGTACAGGTCGCGACCCCGGACGGTGTCGTTCCTGATCTGCCTGCCACGCCGGCGCTGACCACGATGAAACCTTCAGAAACCCGGCCCATCATCTGTGATGTAGACGGACAGATGAAACAGGCTGGTTTTGTGGCGCGCACCAATCTCAAGCCCGGCGACCACATCCGCGGCCCCGCGTTGATCCATGAACCACAGACGACGACGCTCGTCTCAACCGATTTCTCTGCCCATGTGGACGCCATCGGAAACCTCGTCCTGATCCGGGACCAGAAAGGAGGCGTGCAATGACCCCTGCCCGACTACAAGTAATGTGGAACCGGCTGCTGGCCGTTGTCGAAGAACAGGGCCAAACCCTGATCCGCGCCGCCTTTAGCCCGATTGTTCGCGAATGCGGCGACATTTCTGCCGGGATTTTCGACGTGAACGGCCGGATGCTGGCGCAGGCCGTGACCGGCACACCGGGCCATATCAACACCATGGCCGAAGCCGTTCAGCACCTGCGCGCCGCCTTCCCGGTTCAAACGATGAAACCTGGCGACATCTATATGACGAACGATCCATGGCTCGCCTCGGGTCACTTGAACGACTTCCTGCTGATGATGCCTGCGTTCAAGGATGGCAAGGTCGTCGGCTTCACCTCCTGCACCTCGCATCTGGTTGATCTGGGCGGGCTTGGAATGGGGCCCGAAGGCTCGGACATATACGACGAGGGCCTGCTGATCCCGCCCTGCAAACTGGTCGAGGAAGGCACGCCAAACGCCCTGCTGCTGGACATCATCCGCGCCAACAGCCGTGAACCCGTGGCCAATGAGGGCGACATCTATGCCCTGATCGCCTGCTGCGAGGCTGGGGTGAACCGGTTGGTGTCGATGATGGAGGAATTCGGTATCGTCGATCTGGACGCGCTGGGGGCCTACATCATCGAGACCTCGCGCCGGGGCACTCTGGCCGCCATCGCCGAGGTGCCTGCTGGCGTCTATAAGAACGTCCTGAAGATGGATGGATATGAGAATGAACTGGAACTGCACGCCACCCTGACCGTAAGCGCCGACGGGATGCATGTGGATTTCACTGGCACCTCCAGCTGTTCGCGCAAGGGCATCAACGTGCCCCTGAACTATGCCACTGCCTATACCGTTTTTGCCCTGCGCTGCATTGTCGGGTCGGACATTCCCAACAATGCAGGATCACTGGAGCCGTTCACTGTCGATGGCCCCAAAGGCTGTATCCTGAACGCGCAGCGCCCTGTGCCCGTCGCAATGCGGCACACACTGGGTCAGGTAACCCCTGATTTGGTTCTGGGCTGCCTGCATCAGGCCCTGCCCGAACAGGTCCCCGCCGAGGGCGCATCCTGCATGTTCGATCTGCCCATGCGCCACGCACCCGAGGTCGCCCGTTACGGAGGGCGCGAATTCGCGGTTGAGCCTGTGCATAACGGCGGCACGGGCGCGCGGCCTCATGCGGACGGGTTATCGGCAACGGCCTACCCTTCGGGCGTGTTCGGCAGCCAGGTAGAGATCACCGAAAGCGTCGCCCCCGTCACGATCTGGCGGCGCGAGCTTCGGCCAGACTCGGGCGGTGCGGGCAAGTACCGCGGCGGGTTGGGGCAAAGGATCGAGATGACCTCGGCCAACGGAGCGCCCTTCATCGTCTTCCTCTCGGTCGAGCGGCTGAAATTCCCCGCGCTTGGTCGGATGGGTGGCCAACCCGGAGCACCCGGGCGCATCCGGTTCCGCGACAGCGACACTGACATCCCCGGCAAGGGCGAGCTGAGGGTGGAAGACGGCGACTACCTGATCTTTGAAACCCCCGGAGGAGGAGGCTTCGGCGATCCGACAGACAGGCACCCAGAGGCGCTGGCACTGGATCTCAAGCGCGGTCTGCTCAGCGCCGAAGGAGCCAAAGCATACGGAGATGGCTCATGATCCGGCCCGTCCCTCATGTTGGTGCCCTGGCCGCCTATGCGCTTGCCGATCTTGGCGGTCCTCAGACGATTTCACTGGCCCAAAACGAAAGCGCTTTTCCTGCCAGCCCTACCGCCATTGCCGCCGGACAGGCCGCGATGGCCGACATGCCGCTCTATCCTGATCCGGAATGGCCGGACCTGCGTTTGGCGATAGCCGAAGCGCATGGGCTGGACCCGAGCAACATCCTTTGCGGCGCGGGATCGATGGAGCTGATCGGTTGCCTGATCCGCGCTTATGCTGGGCCCGGAGACCGTGTGCTGGGCAGCGACTACGGTTACGCGTTTATCGCCTCGGCAGCCGCGCAGGTGCAGGCGGATTATGTCAAGGCGCGCGAGGTCGACTTGACTGTTTCGGTGGATGACATTCTGAGCGCAGTCACTCCAGAAACCCGCATCGTCTTCGTCTGCAATCCAGGCAACCCGACCGGAACGTTGGTCCCGAACGCTGAGATCGTGCGCCTGCGGACCAGCCTTCCCAAGAAAGTTCTGCTGGTCGTCGATCAAGCCTACGCCGAATTCTCGGATGCCGAACATGATCCGGCAGAGGTATTCGCTATGATTCAGCGCGGCGATACGGTCATCACCCGGACGTTTTCCAAAGCCTATGGGCTGGCGGGCGCTCGGGTCGGGTGGGCCTACGCTCCGCCCGAGATTGGAGCAGAACTGCGCAAGCTTTTGAACCCAAACAATGTCTCGATCCCCTCGCAGGCTGCAGCCGCCGCTGCAATGCGTGATCAGACGCATATGCGAGAGGTTGTGGAAAAAACTGCCCACATCCGCGACGCGTTCACCGAAAACTGCCGCGCTATGGGGTTAACCGTTCCGCAAAGCCACACAAATTTCGTCTTGTTGCGTTTTTCGTCAATCGATCAGGCGCAGCGGGCCGATGTTGCATTGCGTGCAGAACACCTGCTGATGCGGGGGATGCGCGGCTATTGCCTAGGCGATTGCCTCCGCGCCACGATTTGCACACCAGACGTGATGAACCGCGCCCGCGATGTGCTGAAAGGAGTGCTGACATGACCGAGACCCGAACCGCGGCCAAGATCGGCGTTCTGGTGCCTTTCACCAACACAAACCTGGAGCCGGATCTGGCATTGATGCGTCCACCCAACACCACGCTGCATTTCCAGCGCATGGGCGGGTATGACGTGGATGAAATCCCCGGCTCGGATCAGATGGCCGGTTTGGGCGCTTCGGATATCAGCCATGATTTGCGGATGATCTCCGGCGTGCGGCCCGACATCGTTCTTTACGGCTGCACCTCGGCAACGCTGACCCATGGACCGTCTTTTGACGCCAAGCTGGCCGAGCAGATCAAATCCGGTGCCAATGCCAAATCAGTCACAGCCGCTAGTGCTCTGATCGCGGGCATTCAGGCGTTTGGGGCCCGCAAAGTCGGCTTTTCGTCGCCCTATCTGGGCGAGATCAATACGCAGGCCATCGCGTTCATGGCCCAAAATGGGATTGAAACGGTTAAATGCGCCGATGTGGGCCGGGAACTGGGAAATTACGGTCAGGGAGAATTGACCCCGAACGAAGTTTTTGACCTCGCCTGCCAGGCCGACGATCCGCAGGCCGAGGCGATCGTTCTAAGTTGCACCGATATGCGGTCCGTCGAGGCCATCGAGCGGGTTGAATCCGCGCTGGGCAAACCCGTTATCACATCCAATCAGGCGATGATGTTCTGCTTGCTGCGCGAGCTCGGGCTACCACAGCATAAGGGGCTCCCGGGGCGATTGTTCAACAGTATTTGAGGGACTAGGACCCGGACGGGGCGTCATAGATCACCGCGCCAAGATCCGAGAAAGCCGATACCGAATCTTTCAACCCCAGGACGGCGTCACGTATGGCGGAGGCCCTTGTTTCACCGAGCGACGGCACCGCGAACTCCATGAATTTTGCGACCACTTCGGCTTGATCCATCGGGGCCTCGGGGCCGCCGCGCGCATGGACGTCGCCAGTTTCCAGCACCCGCCCGTCGTGCAAACGGATCGTGACATCGGCAATACGACACTCGGGGAAGCGGGCCGAGTGCCGCTCGTCTTCGGCAACGGAAATACGCTCCAACAAAGAGGTCACCAAAGGATCGGAAAGACCCGCGCCCGATATATGCTCAACCCCGATCCTCCCATAGGCCATCATCACTGCCACCGCGAATGGCAGCGAATACTGTGCCTTTGAGGTGTCGTCTGGCATGCCCTGAAACAAACAGGCGCTCTCGCGGAAGGTATTGACCTGCACCGAGTCGATATCTTCATGGCTCAGGTCATGGTCGCGCATGAGCTGACGGACAGCGTCGATCGCAGCGTGTGCCCAACGGCAGATCGGGTAAGGTTTCACATATTGATGCTGCATCTGCCAGAACTGGCCAAGGTCCTGCCAATGGATCGTGACCTCTTCGGCTTCGATTGTGATCGCCGGCGCGCCGGTAAAGCCTTTCTCGGCCAAAACCGCCGCAGACACACCGACCAAAGCCCCCCAGCCCGATCCGTCATGCAGCATTGTGGGGTTGGCGATCTCGCGCATCATCTGGCTGCGGGGGCCGTGATATTCAGCGATGCCCATGGCCTGCCGCAATTGGTCCACTCCCAACCCACGCAACCGAGCCGCGACGGCCACGACGCCCAAGGCGTTCCATGCCCCTGACGTGTGATAGTCGCTGACTGTATCATGCAGAGAAATCCCGGCGCGCCCAGCGACCTCATACCCGATGGTGACAGCGGTCAGAGCTTCGGGGCCCGAGAAATCCGGAACCGTTTCCGCCAGCGCGCAAAGCGCCGGTACGACAGCGACACCGATATGCCCTTTTGTCGGGTTATAGCCGTCATGCCCATCCAGATTGTCAGTCTGCGTTGCGGCAGCATAGGCAGACCCTGCGGCGCTGACCCGGCGGCCATCAAACAGCATCCGCGCGCTGAGCGCCGGATCACCTGCCCCGTAGAGCGCAAAAGCCGTTTCTCTGGCGATACTCCCAGCCGCCATAGGACCCGACGCTATCGTAATGCCCAGCGTGTCGAGCAGCATCAACGCGGCGGCGTCAAGCGTCGCATCGGGGATATCCTCGGGTGTTATACCAAGGGTGAAATCAGCAACTCTTTGGAAGGTATCTGTCACGGCCTGCTCCTAGCTCAACACCTCTCGAGGCAGGTTAGGAGGTTTCGAATGGGATGGCACGAAAACATTTGAGAACGAACGGTCCGGCGTCGTAGTGCCGGACCGCCCATGTCTACCGTCAGAGGGCTACTGCCCCATCGGATCAACCAGCTTGTTCAACACACGGTCTTTTGTGACCTGACCGATGATCGCCCCGTTCTCGATCACGCCAACCGGTGCGTTGTTCTGGTCAAAGCCCTGAATGACATCGCGAATATCCGTATCAGCATCAATCGAGCGGTCCGGCGTACCGGTTGCAGGCTCCATCACGTCCCGCGCGCGCAAAACGCCCAGAGGGTTCATATGCGCAACAAAGTCGGCCACGTATTCGTCCTCAGGCTTCGAGTAGATCTCGGACGGGGTGCCGCATTGTACGATGCGACCGCCCTCCATGATGGCGATACGGTTACCGATCTTGAAGGCCTCATCAAGGTCGTGGGACACGAAGATGATCGTACGTTTGAGCTTTTCCTGCAGGCGCAGCAGTTCATCCTGCAGCTTGGTCCGGATCAGCGGATCGAGGGCCGAGAACGGCTCGTCCATCAGCAGGATCGGCGCCTGAGTGGAAAAGGCACGGGCGAGACCGACGCGTTGTTGCATACCGCCCGACAGCTCTCCGACCTTGCGATCCGCCCAGTCGGACAGACCGACCAGAGCAAGTTGCTCATCGGTGCGCTGCAACCTCTCAGTGCGGGACATGCCCGACAGCTCCAGCCCCAGCCAAACGTTTTCACGAACCGTACGCCACGGCAATAGGCCGAATTGCTGGAACACCATCGCAATATGGTTCTGGCGCATCCGGCGCAGGGTACGGGCGTCGGCGTTGGTGACATCTACCATCTCCGATCCGTCCGAGACCCGAACCGCGCCGCGGATCACCGGGTTCAACCCGTTCACCGCCCGCAATAACGTGGACTTGCCCGAACCAGACAGCCCCATCAGCACCAGCGTTTCACCCTCATGCACGGTCAGCGAGCAATTGTGGACGCCCAGCACCTGACCACAGGCTTCTTTCACGGTTGCTCGGTCTTTGCCTTCGTCCATGAAGGGCAACGCGCTTTTGGGGTCGTTGCCGAACGCGATTGAAACATTGTCAAATTCAACTGCAGTCATGGATCAATGCTCCACTCTGAGGACGCGATCGAGGATGATCGCAACAACAACGATGACAAAGCCGGATTCGAAACCAAGGGCCGTGTTCACCTGATTGAGCGCCCGCACGACCGGCACACCCAAGCCGTCAGCACCGACCAGAGCGGCGATCACAACCATCGACAGCGACAGCATGATGGTCTGGTTCAGGCCGGTCATAATCTGCGGCAGCGCGTAAGGCAGCTCGACCTTCCACAGAGTTTGGGATTTGGTCGCGCCAAAGGCCTCTGCCGCCTCAAGCAGCGGGGTCGGCGTCGAGGACACACCCAGATGGGTCAGGCGGATCGGAGCGGGCAACACGAAGATCACGGTTGCGATCAGGCCCGGCACCATGCCGATACCAAAGAATACGATCGCGGGGATCAGGTAGACGAAGGTCGGCAGGGTTTGCATCAGGTCCAGCACCGGCCGCATCGCCACGTAAAGCTTAGGCCTATGCGCCGCCGCGATGCCAATAGGCACGCCAATCGCCATACAGACCAGACAGGAAGATAGAACCAGCGTCAGGCTTTCCGTCGTTTCTTCCCAATAACCTTGATTGAGAATGAACAGGAACCCCAGCGCCACAAACAGGCAAACCTTCCAATTGCGCTGCAACAGCCACGTGATGCCTACGAAGACGCCCACAACGATCAATGGGTGCGGGGTTTGCAGCACCCATAATATGCCATCAATCAGCGCCTCAAGAACCCAGGACAACCAATCGAAAAATGGCTCCCCTATTTCTTGGAGCCATTCAAAAACCGCTCGGGCCGTCTTGCCGACGGGTATCTTGTTGTCGGTCAGCCAATCCATCTGTCTGCCTTTCAGAGTATTCCGGGCCTGAGATCAGGCCACAAAAAAGCCCTCCGCCACAGACACGCGGCGAAGGGCGTTTAAGGTTATTGACCCAGTGCTGCGCTTACTGCGGCGACTGCGTCACCACCGTCGCGGGTCGTGACACCGTCCAGCCATGGGGTATAGGCATCCGGGTTGGCTTTCAGCCATGCGCTGGCTGCGTCCGCCGGATCTTCGCCACCATCCAGAATCGCGGCCATGATCTCGTTTTCCATTGCCAGCGAGAATTCCAGGTTGTTCAGCAGCGCGCCAACATTCGGGCACTCTTCTGCATAGCCTTTGCGGGTGTTGGTGAACACGGTCGCGCCGCCGAAGTTGGGGCCAAAGAACTCATCGCCACCCGTCAGGTAAGACATCTCGAAATTGGCGTTCATCGGATGCGGTTCCCAGCCCAGGAACACGATCGGATCGCCCTTGCGCGAGGCGCGGTCCACCTGCGCCAGCATGCCTTGCTCCGAGCTTTCTGCGACTTCAAAACCGGAGAGACCAAACGAATCGCCATCGATCATGGATTGAATCAAGCGGTTGCCGTCATTGCCCGGCTCGATTCCGAAGATTTTGCCGTCCAGAGCGTCGGAGTGCGCTGAAATATCAGCGAAATCCTTGATGCCCAACTCGGCGGCAGCCGCGTTGACGGCCAGCGTGTACTTGGCGCCTTCCAGGTTCGCGCGCACGGTTTCAACCGTTCCCGCCTCGCGATACGGCGCGATATCGCCTTCCATGGTCGGCATCCAGTTGCCCAGGAACACGTCGATATCGCCTTCGGCCATCGAGGTGTAAGTCACTGGAACGGAAAGGATCTTGATCTCGGTATCGTAGCCCAACGCGTCAAGAATTGTTGTCGTTGCGGCAGTGGTCGCAGTGATATCGGTCCAACCGACATCCGAGAATACGACCTCGTCGCAATTGGCCAATGCCGCCCCGGCAGATGCCAGAATGGCAAGGGTTGAAATGGTTGTTAGGGCTTTCACTGGAGCCTCCCTGTTTTTTTGATTGACTGGTTAGTTAGGAAAAATAAATGACACATAGTCAAGTCTAATTGTTCACATGCAGCCGGATTCAGGCAACAGTTTCTGTCGCGCGCTGAACAATTCATGGATTACGTGGCATGGATTTCAGTTTGGCTGCGTGCGGTTTGTGTCGCAGGTTTGAGTTGCTGACGCCCCGTGGGGCAGGCGTGTCCTAATTCAATATGACACGAGCATGCAATCCGTTAGCAGGCCTCCCAAGCAACCGTTGGGCGCAGCTACTTGGGTGTTGCGGCCCCATCAAAGACGGAGCCGCTGAAAGGAGTCAGACCCCCAGATTTGCTTACTTGCCTTTCCAGACAGGATCACGCTTTTCCGCAAACGCACGCGCGCCTTCCAGCTGGTCCTCACTGGCATAGAGAGTGTCGACGGTGCGAAGCTGTCGCTTGGTAATACGGTTCATGGCGTCCTGAAACTTGCTGTCTTCGGCATCGCGCACGACCTCTTTGATCGCAGCATAAACCAGCGGCGGGCCCGAGGCCAACAGGCGGGCCAGTTCCCACGCGCGGTCCATCAGTTGATCCGCGGCCACGATCTCATTCACCAAACCCCAGCGGTTGGCCTCTTCCGCGTCGAACCAGCGGCCCGTGAGCAGCAGCTCCATCGCGATGTGATACGGGATGCGCTTGGGCAGTTTGACGCTGGCCGCATCCGCCACGGTGCCCGAGCGGATTTCCGGCAGGGCAAAACTCGCATGGTCTGCGGCGAGGATCATGTCGGCGGACAGCGCAAGCTCCAGCCCTCCCCCGCAGGCAATGCCGTTTACAGCTGCGATGACGGGTTTGTTCATGTCGCGCAATTCCTGCAAGCCACCAAAGCCGCCAACGCCATAGTCCCCGTCGACCGCATCGCCATCGGCTGCGGCTTTCAAGTCCCATCCGGGGCAAAAGAACTTCTCTCCCGCACCTGTCAGGATCGCAACGCGCAGGTCCGGGTCGTCGCGGAACTCGGCAAAGACGTCGCCCATGATGCGGCTGGTCGCCAGATCAATGGCATTGGCTTTGGGCCGGTCCAATGTGACCTCAAGAATCGCGCCATCACGGCGGGTTTTGATCGGGTCCATATCTCAGGCCTTTCTGATGAGGGCATCCACGGCCACCGCCTTGTCGGGCGCGCAGAGGAGCGGGTTAATTTCGACCTCGCCAAGCGTGTCGGCGTTTTGCATGACATAGGCCTGAACGGCCTCAACAGCGGCCACGATGGCATCCATATCAGCCGCTGGTTGGCCGCGATAGCCCGTCAGAAGCGGTGCAATCTTCAATTTACCCAAGGCGTTGCGGATGTCATCAGCAGAACTGGGCACCAGCAGGGAGGCAGTATCGCGCAGCACTTCGGTCAGCACACCGCCTGCGCCCAGAGTCAGGACAAACCCATGCGCTGGATCGCGCACCACGCCCACAAGAAGCTCGGCCACTGTTCCGGTGATCATCTCTTCGATCAGAATTTCAGGGGTGCCGATGTCCGCGGCGACGTCGGCCACGTCTTCGGCAAGAACACCCAATCGCACGGCCGCGTGTTCTGACTTATGAGCCAGCCCCACGCCCTTGACCGCAAAGGGTGCGTCCATGTCCTGAGCGGCAGCACGAGCCTGGTCGGCACCTGCGACTGTGCGGTTTTGCGGGATGCGCAATCCGTGCTCGGCCAGAACGCGTTTGGACTCGCCTTCGGTGAGAGTCCGATTGGCCTCGGCCGTTCCGGGCAGTGTGACCGGTGTGTTTGAAGGAGCTGTGATCTGGCCCGCCGCTTCGGTTGCGGCAAGAGCTTCGCGCAGCCCCATGAAGGGCACCACGCCGCCGTCCATAAGCTCTTGCGCTACATCTTCGGGCATCAACTCGGGCAAAGTCGCGGCAACGGCAAATCGCCCGCCGGTCTCCGCACGCACTTTCATTGCCGCACGCGAGGCATAGACCCAGTCGCTCGCATCCGTGGTTGGATAGTCGAGGATCGAGAACGTCAGATCAATGTCATCACCCGTCATCCCGGTCCAGGCCCGCGCCATCGCCGCTTCATCCCGCCAAATATAAGTGTGGTAGTCCAGTGGGTTATTTAGCGCCACCATCGGTCCGAGTGCCTCTCGCAGGTGGGCTTTCTGACCGTCGCTTAGGCGCGGGAAGGATAGCCCGGTTCCAACAGCCATGTCCGCGATCAGGCTCGCCTCCCCCCCGGAACAGCTGATCGAGGCTATGTTGCTGCCCGAAAGCGGGCCATAGCAATGCAGCAGTTTCAGCGTCTCCAGAAAATCGGGCAAGGCGGATAGGCGTGGAATGCCGAGACGCTCCAAAAGGGCCTGCGCACCCGCGTCGCTTCCGGCCAGAGAGGCGGTATGCGACACGGTTGCGGACTGAGCCTGCTCGGACGCACCGACCTTGAGCGCCACCAGAGGGATGCCTTTGGAATAGGCCTTCTGGGCCAGAGCCTCCCATTCGCGGATGTCCTTGAAGCCTTCGATATGCAGGCCTACAGCCGTAACGCGCGGATCTTCCAGCAAGGCGGATGCAATTTGTGCCTGACTGGTCTGCGCCATGTTCCCGCAGGTCACCATATAGGCGATGGGCAGCGCGCGTTTCTGCATGGTCAAGTTGATCGAGATGTTCGAGCTTTGCGTTAGGATCGCAACGCCGGACTCGACCGGCTTGGCCCCGTGCTGGTCGGGCCACAGCAAAGCCCCATCCAACGCGTTGATGAAACCATAGCAATTGGGTCCCAGAATGGGCATGTCGCCCGCAGCTGCGACCAGTTGTGCTTGCAGATCGCCCCCTGTGTCATCCTCGGCCACGGCCTCGGAAAAGCCTGACGCAAAACATACAGCACCGCCGGCGCCGGTGGCAGAAAGGGTGCGAACCGCCTCAATCGTGGCATGGCGGTTGATGCCAATGAAAACGGCGTCTGGCGGTGCTGGCAGGTCTTCGAGACTGGCATAGGCCCTATGGCCAGCGATCTCGGTCGCTTTGGGATGAACAGGCCAGATCTGACCCGCATAACCCGTACGTTCAGACTGTAGAATGACCTGCTGACACCAAGCTCCACCACCGATCACAGCGATGGAGTTCGGGCGCAAAAGCCGGGTGAGGTCTTTGGTCATCGTCAGGCGCCCAGTGGACGCAGAAGATCACGGCTGATGATGTGACGCTGGATTTCGCTGGTGCCATCCCATATCCGCTCAACCCGCGCGTCACGCCAAAAGCGTTCGATCGGGAAGTCGTCCATCAGACCCATGCCACCATAGATTTGCAGCGTCGCGTCGGTGACCCGCGCCAGCATTTCCGAGGCATAAAGCTTAGCCGAGGCGATTTCGCGGTTCGAGGGCAGGTTTTCGTCCAGGCGCCAGGCAGCAGACAGAGTCAGCCAATCCGCGGCATCAATCTCGGTGATCATATCGGCGATCTGGAAACCAATGCCCTGGAATTTACCGATGGGCTGGCCAAACTGTTTGCGCTCAGCAGCATAGTTCAGCGCATAGTCGAAACAGCGCCGCGCCCGACCGACCGAGAAGGCCGCAACCGTCAGGCGAGTCGCATAGAGCCACTCGTTCATGACAGCGAAACCGCCATCGACCTCGCCTAGAACCTGCGCGTCAGGCAGCCGGCAATTGTCGAAGTAGAGGATGTAGTTCTTGTAGCCCTTGTGGCTGACCGAGTTATACCCCTCGCGCACCTCAAACCCGGGCGTGCCGCGATCCACCAGGAAGGTTGAGATCCGCTTTTTGGGCCCTTTTGGTGTCTCATCCACACCGGTCGCAATGAAGACGATGAAGAAATCCGCGTGCTCCGCGCCCGAAATGAAGTGTTTGGAGCCGTTGATGACCCAATCGCCACCATCCTTCACAGCCTGACACTTCATCCCCCGCACATCCGAGCCCGCATCCGGTTCGGTCATCGCCAGCGCATCCATCCTTTCGCCGCGCACAGCAGGCAGCAGATAGCGTTCGCGCTGTTCATCGTTGCAGGCCATCAGAATGTTCTGCGGTCGACCGAAGAAATGGGTCAGAGCCATCGATCCACGACCCAGCTCACGTTCGACCAGCGTAAAGTCGAGATGCGAAAGGCCTGCGCCGCCAACCTCTTCGGGGAAGTTGCAGGCATAAAAGCCCAGGTCGATGCATTTCTGTTTGATCTCTTCGCCCAGCTCGTGCGGCACCTGACCGGTGCGTTCGACCTCGGCCTCATGCGGGTAGATTTCGTTTTCGACAAAACTACGGACTGTCGAGACGATCATGTCCTGTTCTTCGGTCAGACCAAACTGCATGGCGCGATATCCTTGGATAGGTGATTGACGCAGGAAACGAGATTCCTCATGGTCGCGGCATGCAGTTTTCGCCGTAAATCATGCAGAGATGGTAAAATATTGAACCACAGATTTAACATCCTGCTGTTCGATGGATTCTCGAACCACTGCCTCGCCAACATGGTCGAGCCTCTGCGGGCGGCCAACACTCTGTCCCGGCAGTCTTTGTATGAGTGGCGGTTCTGTTCCGTTGACGGAGACCCCGTCCACAGCTCCAGCGGGCTTGCGGTGACGCCGGATACCGCCCTGACCGACCAGCGAGGGGATGTTCTGGTCGTGATGCCCTCCTACGGGTTCTTGCAATTGGGCACACCCCCGACCCTGCGCGCCCTGCTGGCGGCTGCAAAGAGGCACGCTCAGGTGGCCGGGCTGGACACAGGCAGCTGGTTGATGGCGCAGGCCGGGTTGTTGGATGGACACCGCGCGACCATTCACTGGGACGAGCTTTCCCGATTTGAAGAAGGTTTTCCCTCCGTGGACGTCGTGCAAGAGCGCTACGTCGTTGACGGCGCGCGTCTGACCTGTTCCGGGGCGATGGCGGCGTTTGATCTTGCGCTTGCGCTTATCCGCAAGGATCACGGCCCACTGTTGTCGATGGAGGTCGCCCATTTGCTGATGAGCCGTGGCCGGAGCGACCACTATGCCTTACCGATGCAAACCGAAGACATTCTGGTCAACCGTGCGCTGGCCATCATGCAGGCAAATCTGGAAACACCGCTGTCGATCACACAGGTCGCGCGCAAAGCGGGCTGCACTCAGAAACGGCTGGAAATGCGCGTTCAGGCGGACCTGAAAACGACACCGCAAGCGCTCTATCGTCGGTTGCGTCTGAACCTTGCGCGCAGGCTGACTGAAGAGACCGAGCAATCCATCGCCGAAATCGCCAGCCGGTCGGGCTATGAAAACGCAAGCGCGATGACCCGCGCGTTCAAGGCCGAGTTCGGGCACACCCCCTCGGCCTTTCGCAACAGGGTGTAGAGGGACAGCGCCGCCCCAAGACGGCGCTGCCTTAACGTTAGGCGTTTAGCGCGACAGAACGCGTAGGCGGCTTTCGAATTCACCACGGTCCACGTAGCACCCATGCAGGTGGCGGCGGCCTGTATTGGGATCGAAGGCCGACCGCCCGTGCAGCACGCGGCGGTTGTCGAAGACCACCATTTCGCCCCCCTTCAGCTTGAGCTGAAGCAGGTATTTGGGGTCGCGCGTCATCGCCATGAATTTCTGATAGGCGCGGTAATAGCGCGGCATCAGAGCGGGCTCGATATCAAGGAAATCGGCCAGATGCGCGTTGAAGCAGATCTCGATCACGTCGCCGTTTTCATCGCAGGTGACGACCCGTTTACGCGAGCGGATATCCGTTTCTCCATCATGGAACCGGAACGGGATCGAGATGTCGCACAGGGCGTCAAAGGCATCGGGATCTTCCAGTTTCAGGTCCTCTGCCACCGCATAGCCGTCACAGAACAGCGACTCACCGCCCTTAGCCTCGTTGGCGAGACAGTGCAGGAACTGGAACCCCGGAGGCAGTTCCTGATTGGTCAGGTCGGTGTGCAGCGGCAGCGCAACCGGCGTGTAGGCTAGGTTATTCGGGTTGGGTTTGGATTTGACCTCGAAGGTCAGTCCAAAATTGGTCTCGCGCAAAAAGCCGATCCGGCGTGCGACATCCATGCCAGCCTCGGTGCTGTCGGCCAGATGGTCCACGATGCTCAGCCCGTATTGACGCGCGGCGATCAGCCAGTCCTTCAAAGCACTGTCTTGTGTCAGCACCCCATCGGCGTTCGCGCGGGGAATACCGGCGGGCGAAAGTTCGGCCCGCCATGTGACAAAACCGGTATCGGCCGGATCGAAAGCAGGTTGCCCCGGGCGGCGATCGCGCAGCCTGTCCAGATCAAAACCGGTGGGCGCCTGATCTTTGGCCCAAACAACATGCAGGCTGTTGTCGGACTGGAAGGCCTGCACGGGTTTGATATCGAGCGCAATGGCGGTGAGGTCGGTCAGGCGCTCCTGCGTCTGTGGGTGGAACCCAGCGGGGTCGTTTTCGCGTAGCCAGATGAATGGGAAATCCCCGGTCATATGGTCGGGCCAAGTGATACGCACATGTGTTTCGGCCAGTTCAACCTGAACCGGTTTCGAGAGAGTTTGAGTTGTCATGTTAGTCTTTCGCGTTGAGTTGAAATTCGGGTTCAATCTCAGCGCGGGGATGGGGGCGGCCACCAATCATAGGCCTTCCTGTAGGGATGCCCGGGTCGGCGGCCCAACGTCGCTGGTATTTCTAAGCTGGATGGCATGCGAAGGTCTGCTTTGGGGGGCTATCTCTTTGCGAAGGCTTAAATTGTTTTGCGTCGCAGTCAAACGGAAAACGCGCCGGAAAATGTAGAACCTACGGCAATCTTCAACCCTGCTGTTTTGCTGAGCAAACCCTGCGGCACAAAGGTGTGAAAAGATTGACGCGCCGCCCGAAATACAGAACGGTATCACAAAATCCGACGCCCCGATCCTTGTGACGTGCCGGCGCGACAAACCAGCCTCAGTAGAGAGAGAAGACCATGCCCCAGACCGCAGACACAAACCGCCGCATCGTTCTGAACGAACGCCCCAAGGGGGAACCCGATGACAATACGCTGCGGCTTGAGACAAGGGATATCCCTACTGCGGGTGCAGGAGAGATGCTGGTCCGCACCTGCTACTTGTCACTGGACCCGTATATGCGCGGGCGGATGAATGACGCGAAGTCCTACGCCGAGCCAGTGGCGATTGGCGGGGTCATGACTGGACAGGTTGTGGGAGAGGTTGTGACCTCGAACCTCGACGGATTCGAAGCAGGTGACTATGTGCTGTCTGGTAGCGGTTGGCAGGACTATGCGATCTCGGACGGGACCGAGGTCATAAACATGGGCAAAGCACCGCAAAACCCGTCTTGGGCGTTAGGTATTCTGGGTATGCCCGGCTACACCGCTTATGCCGGGTTGCTACAGATCGGCGAACCCAAGCCCGGAGAAACCGTGGTCGTTGCCGCCGCATCCGGCCCGGTCGGAGCAACCGTGGGGCAGATCGCTAAGATCAAAGGGTGCAGGGTCGTGGGCGTTGCTGGCGGAGCCGAAAAATGTGCGCATGTGGTGGAAAATCTGGGCTTCGACGCCTGTATCGACCACAAAGCTGCCGATTTCGCTGATCAATTGCGGGCCGCCTGCCCGGATGGGATTAACGTCTACTTCGAAAATGTTGGCGGCAAGGTGCTTTACGGTGTCCTGCCTTTGCTGAACGCTTTTGCGCGCATCCCGATCTGCGGCGTGGTCTCGTGGTACAACCTGCCTGGCTTGCCGGACGGTCCGGATATGGGGCCTGCGATCATGGGCACGCTGCTGCGGATGAAAGTGAAGGCGCAGGGCTTCATCATCTTCGACAGCTTCCCGGCGTCGCTCTACAAGGAGTTCGTCCGGGATATGACCGGTTGGATTCAGGACGGATCGGTCAAATATCGAGAGCACATGGTCGAAGGGCTAGAGGCCGCACCCGAAGCGCTAAACCAGCTGCTGCGCGGTGAGAATTTCGGCAAGATGGTGGTGAATGTCGGGGCCTGATGGCCCTGGTCAGCCTCTAGTTGGCACCCCACTCCAAATTGGAAACAACAGTCGCCGCTCCAATCTGCGGCGACTGTTCTCCTTCAAGCCGTTTCAAGCCCACCAATCGCAGCCAGCGCGCTAACGATTTCGGGCACGCCCTGCCGTTGACGCAGTGAGGCGAACAAGAACGGTCGACCCTTGCGCATACGCGTGGCGTCTTCCTGCATCACCTCTAGCGACGCGCCCACATGTGGGGCGAGGTCGGTTTTGTTGATGATCAACAGATCCGATTTCGTGATCGCAGGCCCACCCTTGCGCGGGATTTCTTCGCCCGCAGCCACATCAATCACGTAGAGCGTTACATCTGCCAGTTCAGGGCTGAAAGTCGCCGACAGGTTATCGCCGCCGCTTTCGATCAGCACGACCTCAATCTCCGGATGGCGCGACTGCATTTCGGCCACAGCCGCAAGATTGATAGAAGCGTCCTCACGGATCGCGGTATGCGGGCAACCGCCGGTTTCCACGCCGATGATCCGGTCCTGAGGCAGTATCTGCATCCGCATCAGCGCCTCGGCGTCCTCTTGGGTGTAGATGTCATTGGTGATCACGCCCACCGAGCAGACATCACGTAGCGCCTCAGACAGCGCGGCAGTGAGGGTGGTTTTGCCCGCGCCGACGGGGCCTCCGATGCCGACACGAAGGGGGCCGTTCGTACTGCTCATGTTCGGAAAATCCTCGAATACTGTGTTTCATGCTTCATTGCCGCGATATCCGCGAGGAACGCCGTTGAACTGAGGTCCTCCAGACCCGCGTCCTGCGCCTTTGCGGCAATCGTTGCACAGAGGGGTGTCAGATCCCGTATCAGCCGCTGCGCATCGGTTTGACCCAAGGGCACAAGGCGCGTTGCGCAGGCGACCAGATTGCTCAGGAACGCCTGCAGGAACATCTCAGTAACCAATGGCAACGGCAAATTCTGCAATCGTGCCGCACGCCCTACCGCCACCGGATAGGTCAGGTGCTGCAAGTCCAAGCCCCAGACATCCCCGGTCACGGCTCCAAACGCCTGCCCGAGCAAACTGGTTTCCATCAACCGCTCAGATGAGGCGCTGAACGCGCGGGCTGTGGCGTCGATGTCGGTCAAGTCGACCGGGATTTCAGCGGCGTAAGCCGCCCCCAGAAAAAGCGCGTCGTTCCAGCCAGAGCCATGCTCTAATACGTCCGACACCCAGGCGCCCGTATCCTGAGGGCAGGTAACCGAACCAAGTTCAATAGCGGCCTCCAACCCATGAGAATAGGCGAAGCCGCCAACCGGATAGGCCGGAGACAACCACTGCACCAAGGTTAGGATATCGGAGTTAGTGGGCGTGGCCATGTGTCCTGCCATGACCATAAGCGCCGCCTTCGGGGGTGAAGGGTTCAACGACCTCTTGGATTTCGGCCCCCAGTTTCAGCAGCATATCTCGAATGACATGATCGCGTTGTATCAGGAGCCGGTCGGCTTCGATCTGACAGGGGGTGTGGCGATTACCAATATGCCACGCAAGGTGCAGCAGATTGTCCCCGCTGATTTCCAGCAACTCTTCCGGGGCAGCGATGATTTCAATCTCGCGCCCATCCTCCAGCACCAGAACGCCGCCATGGTCGAGGGATTTCGTGTGCGCCAGATCGACCAAAAAGGACTCACCATCATCTGTGGCCAGCATTTTACGGCGCAGGAAACGCCCGTCATAGTCCAGCGAGACCTGAGCATGCGCCGGATCGTGGTGGTGATCGTGATAGATTCGGGCGGTTTTGATCGCAGTGGTCATCGTGGCCTCCTTTTCAAATCAGAACATGAAATAGCGCTGCGCCATCGGCAGCACTTCGGCAGGTTGACAGGTGAGCAACTCCCCATCGGCTCGGACCTCATAGGTTTCCGGATCAACCTCGATCTGGGGCGTTGCATCATTCAGCAGCAAATCCTGCTTGCCGATATCGCGCGTGTTGCGCACGGCGACGATTTGTTTCGCCAGTCCCAGTGTATCACCGATCCCGCTCGCTTGCGCGGCCTCCGAGACAAATGTGATCGCCGAGTTTTCAACCGACCGGCCGTATGCTCCGAACATGGGGCGGCTATAGACCGGTTGCGGCGTAGGGATCGAGGCATTCGGGTCGCCCATCTGCGCACAGGCGATGGTGCCACCCAACAAGACCATCTCGGGCTTCACCCCGAAGAAAGCCGGGTTCCACAGGACCAGATCGGCGCGTTTGCCTTCCTCAATACTGCCGATCTGATGGCTCAGGCCATGCGCAATCGCCGGGTTGATGGTGTATTTCGCGATGTAGCGACGTACGCGCAAGTTGTCATTGTCACCTGTTTCCTCGGGCAGGCGGCCGCGTTGTTTTTTCATCTTGTCGGCGGTCTGCCATGTACGGATCAGAACCTCTCCGACCCGTCCCATCGCCTGACTGTCCGAAGCGATGATGCTGAACGCGCCCATGTCGTGGAGGATGTCCTCGGCCGCGATCGTCTCACGCCGGATGCGGCTTTCGGCAAAGGCCACGTCCTCGGGGATGGATTTGTCGAGGTGGTGGCACACCATCAGCATATCCAGATGCTCTTCGACCGTGTTCACAGTGAAGGGGCGCGTGGGGTTGGTCGAAGACGGCAAAACGTGGTTTTCGCCGCAGATCTTGATGATATCGGGGGCGTGGCCACCGCCTGCGCCTTCGGTGTGAAAGGCGTGGATCGTGCGGCCTTTCATTGCGCCCACGGTGTTCTCGACAAAACCGGATTCGTTCAGCGTGTCGGTATGGATCATGACTTGCACATCCATCGCGTCGGCCACCGAGAGGCAGCAATCGATGGCGGCGGGGGTCGTGCCCCAATCCTCATGCAGTTTCAGAGCGCAGGCACCTGCGTTGACCTGCTCCTCCAGCGCAGCAGGCAGAGAGGCGTTGCCTTTACCCGCAAAGGCCAGGTTCATCGGGAACGCGTCGGCGGCTTGCAACATACGCCCGATATGCCATGGGCCCGGTGTGCAGGTGGTGGCCAGAGTCCCATGCGCAGGGCCCGTCCCGCCGCCCAACATAGTGGTCAGGCCGGAATGCAGCGCATCCTCGATCTGTTGCGGGCAGATAAAGTGGATATGGCTGTCGAAGCCACCTGCGGTCAGGATGCGCCCCTCGCCCGCAATGGCCTCGGTGCCGGGACCGATGATGATATCTACGCCAGGTTGGGTATCGGGGTTCCCGGCCTTGCCGATCTTGGCGATAAGCCCGTCTTTCAGACCCACATCCGCCTTGTAGATACCCGAGTGGTCAACGATCAGCGCATTGGTGATAACCGTATCCACGGCCCCCTCGGCCCGAGTGGCCTGAGACTGTCCCATCCCATCGCGGATCACCTTGCCACCGCCGAACTTGACCTCTTCGCCGTAGAGCAGCGCATTGTCGCCAGTCCCCCCGGTGGCGGCAGCGCCCGCGCGTTCGGCGGTCAGGTCGCGTTCGACTTCGATCACCAGATCGGTATCGGCCAGCCGCAGCTTGTCGCCGGTGGTCGGGCCGAACATGGCGGCATAGTCAGAACGTTTGATTGTTGCCGGCATCAGAGCGACCCCATGACCTTTTGATTGAACCCATAGACTTTGCGCGCGCCCCCGATGGGAATCAGAGAAACCTCGCGCGCCTGACCGGGCTCAAACCGAACAGCGGTGCCGGGGGCGATGTCCAAACGCAGCCCGTGTGCCGCTGCACGGTCGAAGTCGAGCGCCGGATTTGTTTCGGCGAAATGATAGTGCGAGCCGACCTGAACCGGGCGGTCGCCGGTATTGGCGACCATCAGGGTGATTGCCTTTGCACTTGCGTTCAGGGTGATCTCACCCTCGGCCGGGAACAGCTCTCCTGGGATCATTTGTTCAACTTTACCATCAGCGCGATTGCGGCCAGTGCGACAACCGCCAGACCAACGCCAAGGGTCGCATAATCCGTGCCGTGCGCATGGATATGCGTATCGGTGTGTGCGGCGGCAGGGCCAGCAACGATCAGGGCGGGGAAAAGCATACGGGTCATATCTTGGTTCCTTTGTTAGCGAATTGGGTTGTGGACGGTCACAAGCTTGGTGCCGTCGGGAAAGGTGGCTTCGACCTGAACCTCGTGGATCATCTCGGGCACGCCCTCCATGCATTGATCCCGGGTGATCACTTCGGCCCCGGCCTGCATCATGTCGGCCACCGAACGGCCATCGCGCGCACCTTCGACCACAGCATCGGTGATCAATGCGATGGCCTCGGGGTGGTTCAGCCTAACGCCTCGGGCAAGGCGCTTGCGGGCAACTTCGGCGGCCATGGCGACCATCAGTTTGTCTTTTTCGCGGGGAGTCAGGTTCATCTCAGATCATCCAGCATCGGGGAAGAGTGTTGTTGTTGAGCTGCCGCAGAATCGGCATCAGCGCACGGCGCAGGGCAAAGCTGTTTTCGGCCAGCATCCGGATCACCAGCAGATCGTCTTGGATCAGCGTGGCACCCGCTGTATCGGGCAGCATCTGGCGCACCGTGTCCAATTGACCCTCGGCCGAGCTGCAGGCAAAGACAACCAGCGCCATTGCACCCGCCCCGTCTGCGATATGAGGTTTCGCGAGATGGGCGTGCAGGTCGCCGTCAAATCGCATCGTATCCAAGAACAGAGGGGCTCCGCCGCGCCGAATTTCGATCCGGTCCCGCAGACGGATATCGGTCAGAGTTTCACCCATCGCCGCGCGCCCGAAGACCAAAGGCTCCACCATAAGCAGCGTCGCGTCCGGCTCCATTTCGACCAATAGTCGACGATCCAGAGCACTGCCGTTGAACAGGATTGTCTCTTGCGGCAGCCAGTTCATGCGAGCGCCGGGCGCGACGGTCAGGTGATTGACGACCTGACCATAGGGGCCGGGCTGCGCCTTGTAGGCGCGCTCACACGCCTGCGTCGTCATCGTCAGAGTGGTACCTTCGCCCGCTGTTCCGGTGAACCGAAACGCATCCCCACCGGTGACGCCGCCAGCAGTGTTCAGCAGAACCGCATCCAACGTGTGCGATTCTGCACGCGGGAACAAGCACTTAAAAGAACCGGATTGGCGGAATACGTCCAGAACCGACCGCCTGCCCAACGGTTTGGTGCTGATCGACACGGCCCCCTTGGCACGGGGAGGGGTTTTGTCCGCTGTGGGCGTTATATGGGCAAGTTGCGTAATTGGGCACCCCCGAGGCGTCAGTTCATGCCCTGTGTTTCGGGTCTCGGATGGCGGAAAACCATTCTTGGGTGTCGCAATCGACCAAAAAACCGATGCAGGTGACCAAATTTTTGGCACACAGTCGGGCAATGGATTAAAAATTAATCAGATGCGGCTGATTCTTGCATTTACCTGACCGACAGGTTGCCAAGATTGCCGCGATGCAGAAACCGTATGGGTGCTCGTCGGGGGAAACATCTCGAAGGGTGTGTGACGGCTGCGCGAATTGGACCTCGAACACAACCGCCACACGATAACGCAACAACAGTTGCGGGGATCAGGTAGAAGAAGAGTGCGCCTTTGTGCAAGCCCTCTCTCCCGGCCCCGCCCAGGAGGATTACATGAAATCGCTCAAATCCACGCTCGCCGGATCAATGGTATTTGCTGCCATGGCCACCGCCGCATTGTCGGCTGAAGACACGATCAAGGTTGGCGTGCTGCATTCGCTGTCCGGCACGATGGCAATCTCCGAAACGACGCTGAAAGACACGATGCTGATGCTGATCGATCAGCAAAACGCCAAGGGCGGCCTGCTGGGCAAACAGCTTGAGGCGGTTGTTGTCGACCCGGCCTCGGACTGGCCGCTATTTGCTGAAAAAGCGCGCGAGCTGCTGACCGTGCATGAAGTGGACGTGATCTTTGGCAATTGGACCTCGGTTAGCCGGAAATCGGTTCTGCCGGTGATCGAAGAGTTGAACGGCCTGCTGTTCTACCCGGTTCAGTATGAAGGCGAAGAATCCTCGAAAAACGTCTTTTACACCGGTGCCGCCCCGAACCAGCAGGCGATCCCTGCGACTGACTACTTCCTGGATGAGCTGGGTGTTGAGAAATTCGCTCTGCTCGGCACAGACTATGTCTACCCCAGGACCACCAACAATATTCTGGAAAGCTATCTGAAGGGTAAAGGCATCGCGGACGAGGATATCTTCGTCAACTACACCCCCTTTGGTCACTCTGACTGGTCCAAGATCGTGGCGGACGTTGTTGCGCTGGGTGCGGATGGTAAGAAGGTCGGCGTGATCTCGACCATCAATGGCGATGCAAACATTGGCTTCTACAAGGAGCTGGCGGCCGCGGGCGTTTCGGCGGATGACATCCCGGTCGTAGCCTTCTCAGTCGGTGAGGAAGAACTCTCGGGTCTGGATACCACCAACCTGGTCGGCCACCTGGCCGCGTGGAACTACTTCCAGTCGGCAGATACCGACGTGAACGCCGAATTCGTTGAGACGTGGAAAGCCACCATGGGTGAAGACCGCGTGACCAACGACCCGATGGAGGCGCATTACATCGGCTTCAACATGTGGGTGAACGCCGCGACCGAGGCGGGCTCGACCGAGGTCGACGCTGTCCGCTCGGCCATGTACGGGCAGGAATTCCCGAATCTGACAGGTGGCACTGCCGTAATGCTGCCGAACCACCACCTGGCCAAGCCGGTTCTGATCGGTGAGATTCAGGAAGATGGCCAGTTCGATATCATCAGCGAAACAGACGTCGTTCCAGGTGATGCATGGACCGATTTCCTGCCAGAATCGGCGGTTCTGATCTCGGATTGGAAAGACCTGGGTTGCGGTATGTACAACACCGAGACCAAAACCTGCGTTCAGACCCTGTCGAACTACTAACCTTCTCGCAAGGCGGGTATCATCGCCCGCCTTGCCCTAAAGACACCTCGGGTTTCACCACATGTTACGACTATTCCTTGCGGGTCTCGCAATCCTATGCGCCTGCCTAACGGCCAATGCGCAAGAGAGCGGTTTGCAACCGATCCTGCAAGAGCATCAGGAAATCATCACCAAAAGCTCGCGCAAGACGATCAAACCGGCGATTGATGCGATTGCCAGCAGCGGTCTACCGCAAGCGCAGGTGATGCTTGAGACATGGGCCGCCAAAGACGTGTGGATGCGCAAGTCGGACGGCCTGTTCTTTGCAGGTAAAAAGGCCGAGGGCCGCTCGTATGAGCTGACCGATTTCGACACCGGAGAGGTTGTTGGAACGTATCAAAAATCCGACCTGAAGCAGTTGAAACCCAATAGCGGCATCCGCGCGATGATTGGAACAGCTTTGGTCCAGTTCCAACTGACCGACCCGGACCGGGCAAAACGTCTGGCAGCTTTGACTTCTATTCAACGCGATCCCGAAGGCGCTCTGCTGGTGCCGCTGCGCGCCTCGATTGAGGACGAGCCCGATGCCGATCTGAAAGCGCAGAAGCAACGTCTCGAGCGGTTGCTGACCATCGGCTACGACGAAGATACCGCAGCACGTGTGGCTGCGATTGAAGACATGTCCGACGATCTGGGGGTGGACGTCCGCGCGGCTCTGAACCCTTTGGTCGTGACGAATCGACATACGGGCACAGATCTGCCCTCTGATGCGAATATCGCCGCCATTCTAGATCCCGGATCAGAAGCCCTGACGAGGGGCGAGGCATATGATCTGTTGGTTGCCAATGAACTTGCCGCACCGCGCACATCGCCCGACGACATACGCGCCGCACTGGCCGCCAATATCGACGGAGGCCGCGTGGGGGGCATTCCTGTCGCGCAGCTGAACTCTGACACCACGCGTGCTCAGGCTTACGCTGTTTTAGCCGAAGCCGGCCTTGTGGCTGCTTTGATCACCGAGGCCGACATCGATTCTGCGTTGGAAACGCATGTCTTCTTTGAGACCTATGCCGAACCCTCACCCGAAATCACAACCGCAGCCGAAAAGGCGCTGGAACAGATCGAGCTGAAGGTCGGTTTGAACCAGACCCTCGACCTGACACTGGACGCAATCTCATTGGCGTCGATCTATTTCCTCGCTGCCATCGGTCTGGCTATCACCTTTGGCGTGATGGGTGTGATCAACATGGCCCACGGTGAGTTCATCATGATGGGCGCCTACACCGGCTACGTCGTGCAGCAGTTCATCCCCGACCATACGCTCTCAATCATCGTCGCCATCCCCATGGCCTTCGCGGTCACCTTCGCCATGGGCGTCGCGATGGAGCGGTTGGTGATCCGCTGGCTCTATTCGCGCCCGTTGGAGACGCTGCTGGCGACGTTCGGCATCTCGATTGCCCTCCAACAGCTGGCCAAGAACATCTTTGGTACGCAGGCCCGACCGCTGACCGCGCCCGGCTGGCTGGACGGGGCGTGGGTGCTGAACGATGTGGTCTCGATCAGCTATATCCGTATCGCGATCTTCGTTCTGGCGCTGATCTTTCTGGGACTGTTCCTTTACATCATGAAGCGCACCCGGCTGGGGCTAGAAATGCGCGCGGTGACTCAGAACCCACGCATGGCGGGGTCGATGGGGATCAATCCGGGGCGGGTGAATATGCTGACCTTCGGGCTTGGTTCCGGCATTGCCGGGATCGCCGGGGTTGCGATAGGTCTGTTCGCCAAAGTCACCTCGGATCTGGGCAGCGACTATATCGTGCAAAGCTTCATGACCGTGGTCGTTGGCGGTGTCGGCAACATCTGGGGGGCGCTGGCAGGCGCAGGCATGATTGGCTTCCTGCAAAAGGGCATCGAGTGGATGAACCCGTCGAACACCCTCGCGGCGCAGACCTACATGATCATCTTCATCATCATTTTCATCCAGTTCCGGCCAAGAGGCATTATCGCCCTCAAAGGCCGCGCGGCGGGGGATTGAGCCATGGAACGCAGCTTTGTCGCCAAGAACCCCTCCGTACTGGTCTTTCTGGCCATCCTGTCGCTGTTCACTTTGGGCGTAACCGTCCTGTCCGAAGGGTTCGGAATCGGCGTGATCTCGACCAGTTTCGTCAAGACGCTGGGCAAGACCCTGTGCCTGTGCCTGATCGCCGTGGCGATGGATCTGGTCTGGGGCTTTACCGGCATCCTCTCGCTGGGTCATTTCGCATTCTTCGGGTTAGGAGGCTACATGATCGGCATGTGGCTGATGTACGAACGCACACGCCTGATCGTGGTCGAGTCTCTGTCTCAAGCCGAAATCCCACCGACCCCGGCTGAGGTCGTGGACGCCATCGGAACGCAGATATTCGGTGTGGTCGGGTCATCGGATTTTCCGCTGATTTGGGCCTTTTCCCATAGCCTGACCCTGCAACTGATCCTGGTCGTTTTGGTGCCTGGACTTCTGGCGCTGATCTTCGGCTGGCTGGCCTTCCGCAGCAGGGTCACCGGCGTCTACCTGTCGATCCTGACCCAAGCCATGACGCTGGCGCTGGCCCTCTACCTTTTTCAGAACGACAGCGGATTGCGCGGCAACAATGGCCTGTCGGGCCTGCAAAACCTGCCGGGTGTGACCGCCTCGCAGGACGTGGTGTCGATCTGGTTCCTTTGGGCCTCGGCGCTGGCACTTGGCTTGGGCTATATACTCGCGGCGTGGGTTGTGTCGGGCAAGTTCGGGTCGGTCATCCGTGGCATCCGAGATAATGAGGCGCGGGTGCGATTCCTTGGCTATTCTGTCGAGGTCTACAAACTGGCCGTGTTCACCCTGACCGCCTGTATCGCCGCCATCGCGGGCGCGCTCTACTACCCTCAAGCTGGGATCATCAACCCCGAAGAGATGGCCCCCATCGCTTCGATTTATCTGGCCGTTTGGGTCGCCATTGGTGGGCGTGGTCGCCTGTATGGTGCGGTGATCGGGGCGGCTTTCGTCAGCCTGCTCAGCACATGGTTCACCGGCGGACAGGCCCCTGATATCCCACTTGGGTTCTACACGATCAAATGGGTCGACTGGTGGCAGGTGCTGCTGGGCATCTCCTTCGTACTGGTAACTCTGTTCGCACCAAAGGGCATCGGAGGGCTGTTCGACCTCTGGAGCAACCGCCGTGCGCCGCAGCGCCATGGTGCGCCGCTTGGCCCCGACGACAGCGCCCTACGCGAAAAGGAGGCAACGGAATGAGCACTCTGCTAGAGGTTAGCGGCGTTTCGGTTACCTTCGACGGGTTCCGTGCCATCAACAATCTCTCCTTCCAGATCGGCGAGGCCGAACTGCGCGCAGTGATTGGCCCGAACGGGGCCGGAAAAACGACCTTCATGGACATCGTCACAGGCAAGACGCGGCCAGACGAAGGCCGCGTGATCTGGGGGGAAAAATCCGTCTCACTGCTGCGGATGAGCGAGGCGAAAATCGCGCAGGCCGGTGTCGGCCGGAAATTCCAAAAACCTACCGTGTTCGAGGACCAAAGCGTTAGAGAAAACCTGCTGATGGCCCTCAAGAACAAACGCGGTTGGCTGGGCGTCCTATTCTATCGCCCCACGAACAGCGACCTGGGAAAGGTCAAGGAACTGGCGGATGAGATCGGCCTGAAGGACGAACTTGACCGTAAATCCGGTGAACTCAGCCACGGGCAGAAACAATGGCTCGAGATCGGGATGTTGCTGGCACAGGAACCACGCCTTCTGCTGGTTGATGAGCCTGCCGCCGGGATGACCCCGCAGGAGCGCGAGCACACGACCGACCTTCTAGTTCAGGCCGCCAAGACCCGCGCCGTGGTGGTTGTCGAACATGATATGGAGTTCGTCCGCCGCCTGAACTGCAAGGTTACCGTTCTGCATGAAGGAGCAGTTCTGGCCGAGGGGTCGCTGGACCATGTGACATCAAATCAGGACGTCATCGACGTCTATCTGGGGCGTTGAGCGATGCTGAAACTGAACGATCTGACCCTGCACTATGGCCATTCACAAATCCTCAACGGTATCTCGATGGAGGCCGAGAGGGGTGAGGTGACCTGTGTGATGGGCACCAATGGTGTCGGCAAGACCAGCCTGATCAAGGCGATCTCGGGCACCCATCCCCGCTCTGGCGGGTCGCTGACACTGGACGGCGAAGACCTCGGCCCGCTGCCTGCGCATCAGATGGCCTGGAAAGGTGTCGCCTATGTCCCGCAAGGGCGCGAGATTTTTCCGCTTCTGACGGTGCGCGAGAATCTCGAAACCGGGTTCGCCTGCCTTCCCGCGGCTGAACATTTCGTGCCGGATGAGATCTTTGATCTGTTCCCGGTTCTGGCCCAGATGCAGCATCGGCGCGGAGGAGATTTGTCCGGTGGCCAGCAGCAACAGTTGGCGATTGCCCGGGCACTGATCACAAAGCCCCGGCTCTTGCTGCTGGACGAACCTACCGAGGGCATTCAGCCCAACATCATCCAGCAGATCGGCGAAGTGATCCGCCACCTGCGCGATCAGAGTCAGATGGCAATCCTACTGGTCGAGCAATATTTCGACTTTGCCTACGACCTCGCCGACCGATTTGTCGTGCTGCGTCGGGGCGAAATCCTGCTCGAAGGCCGCAAGCAGGATGTGTCACGGGATCAAGTTCTTCGAGGCGTCTCGGTCTGATCGAGACGTCGCTTGTCAGTTGCCGCTGTTGCGACGTTCCAGCCGCTCAAGGTTGACCACGGTCGAAAGCATAAGCCGGTCTTGGCTCCATCCGTCGGTCTCGCGCAAACTGGCCGAGCCCCAAGCCAACACAATCGCAAAGATCAGGCTGAAAGTCAGGACCATCGCATGCAGCGGATGCCCCCCTTTTGGTCCGTCTGCCAAAGCGATCACACGCTGTCGCAGCACCCGCTTCGCCTTGTTCCCATTGACCAGCGCAACATTCAGAACCTGCGGACGCTCGCGCGAGACAGTGCGGGCACAATAGTCCAGCAGGCATTTGGCATAGTCCACCGTATCCAGTCTGCGTCTGGCGACAATGGCCTGGTCGCAACCAAGCTCACGCAGCCGCTCAAACTGATAGCGCAGGATGTGATAGGCCGGATTCCAGAAGAACAACGGGCGCAGAAACTCCAGCACCAGTTCCCATTCGACGTCTCCGCTGCGCACATGCTGGAACTCATGCGCAATCGCGAACCGCAATTCGTGACGATCGTTCAGCAGGTTGCTAGGCAGGATTACGTGACGACGGCGCAGGCCCCGCACGGCAAAGGGAACTTTGATGTGATCCGACAGACGGACATCCACCTTGGCCGAACGCTTCCACAGGAAACTGTCCAGGACCGTCTGACGAATTTGCAGCGCAGCCCAGATCACGCGGATGACCAGCATGGCCGAGACTAAGGCTAAAGCCGCAAGAGCAGCAATCGCCCAGATTGAGCTACCATCCAAAGCCGCCTCGACCCAGCGCTGGCGCGTGTTCAGCAGCGTCTCAAACTGGGTTGCAGGCAGCGCGATCTCACCCCTCAGATAGGCCGCAACGGCCACGTCGCCGATGGCCATCGGCTGACCGGGCCAGACAAGTTCGAACAGATGCGCCACCCCAAAGGCCAGCACCGGGCTGAGCATAAGGCAAAGCACCAGCGCCCTGAGCAGGCGAAACTGATCGGAAAAGGACAGTCGCATCGAGGTTCGCGACAGTACAAATCGGGCTGCGAACCACAACACGACCGATAGGATCAGAACAAAATTCAGTTCGAGATAGGCATCGAGAACCGGCTTAACCGCTGTCATTTTGCAGTCTCCTTTCTACCAATGCCCGAATATCCTCAAGATCCGCCTCGCTCAGACCCGCATCATCCACCAAGCGCGCAACCAGCGAGGCTGGTGTGTTGTCAAACAACGTCCGCGAGAGATTCTGAAGCGAGCGGGCCTGGTACCGATCCTTGTCTAGAAGAGGGCTGTAGATCAGGGTTTTTCCGTCCTTGCGGCTTTCGACAAAACCTTTTTCGTCGAGAATACGCAGGATCGTTGCACCTGAAGTATAGGCCAGATTCCGTTCCGGTGGCAGGCGGTCCAATACATCACGCACCGAGCCTTCCCCTAGGGCCCAAAGCTCGTTCATGAACTCCAGTTCAACCTCGGTCAGCAGATTTGTCGTCTTTTTCTTTCGCATTGCTCTTGGTGTCGTCATGATTGGTGTGCCTGTCAGACAAGCATCCTTTCGTGTTTTGTCAAAGCCTAAACTTTCCAGAAAACGAAGAAACCCCAGCCGATGGACAGAAACAGCGGTGTCCAGACCGGTTGGCCCACGAAACCGAGCCACGCCAGAAAGATATAGGCCGAGCCAAGCAGCGTGATGAACAAGCGGTCGCCCAATGTTGTGGTCAGACCCAGCACGCCCTTGCGTTCAATGCCATCGCGGAATTTGAATCCTTCCAGCACGCCGATCAGCGCAATGGCCGAGAAGATGCCGACGAACAAAGCCAGCGTGGCTGGCGTCCAAGCCATCCAGAAATCAGGCCACAGCGGATCGGTCCATGAAAAGCCTTTTTCCTCTTGCTGGCCGACGCTGCCCCAACCCGCCTGCTGGGCAAATGCCGCAGAGGGCAGGAAGGGAAGGATGATAAGAAGTTTGCGCATATCGAACCTCATACACGTCCCATCGCGAAACCACGCGCGATGTAGTTGCGGACAAACCAGATGACGATGGCGCCGGGAATGATGGTCAGTGTTCCGGCAGCTGCCAGCAGGCCCAATTCATACCCCGCGCTGGATGCAGTACGAGTCATCACGGCGGCAATGGGCTTGGCCTCAACCGCCGTAAGCGTCTTGGCCAACAGCATCTCGACCCACGAGAACATGAAGCAGAAGAACGCCGCCACACCCACGCCCGCTTTGATGTTGGGCAGGAAGATCGTCACGAAGAAGCGCGGGAAGGAATAGCCGTCGACATAGGCGGTCTCGTCCAGCTCTTTCGGGATACCCCGCATGAACCCTTCCAAAATCCACACCGCCAGCGGCACGTTGAACAACGTATGCGCCAAAGCCACGGCCAAATGGGTGTCAAAGAGCCCTATCGAGGAATAGAGCTGGAAGAACGGCAGCGCGAACACCGCAGCCGGAGCCATCCGGTTGGTCAGCAGCCAGAAGAACAGCTGCTTGTCGCCCAGAAACCGATAGCGCGAGAACGCATAAGCCGCAGGCAAGGCCACACAGACCGACAGCACCGTGTTGATCGTCACATAGATGATCGAGTTGATATAGCCCCAGTACCACGTCGGATCGGTGAGGATGGTGGTGTAGTTCTCAAGCGTGAAGGTCTGGGGGAACAGGGAAAAGCCCGACAGGATCTCATTCGTGGTCTTGAAGGACATCGCTACCAGCCAATAGATCGGCAGCATCAGAAACGCGATATAGAGGATCGGGATAAGAGACCGCTTCTTCATTGCGCGTCATCCTTTGTCATCAGAGTGTAGAAGACCCAGCTGACCAGCAGCGTGATAGCGAAGTAGATCAGGCTCATCGCGGCTGCAGGGCCAAGGTCGAACTGTCCCAGCGCGATCTTCACAAGGTCGATCGACAACAGGGTAGTTGAGTTGCCCGGGCCACCGCCGGTCAGAACGAAAGGCTCGGTATAGATGTTGAAACTATCCATGAAGCGCAGCAGAACGGCGATGGTCAGGACGGTCTTCATCTTGGGCAGTTGGATATAGCGGAACACCGACCACGGGCTGGCGCCGTCGATCTTCGCCGCCTGATAATAGGCGTCCGGGATCGACACGAGGCCCGCGTAGCACAGCAGCACAACCAGCGACGTCCAGTGCCAAACATCCATGACGACGACCGTGATCCAAGCCGACAGAGGCTGTTGCGTCATGTCATAGTTGATGCCCAGGACGTCATTCAGGAAGTAGCCCAGCAGGCCGATCTTGGGCAGCGTGAAGATGTTCCACATCGAGCCAACCACGTTCCAAGGGATCAGCATCGGCAGGGCCATCAGGACCAGACAGACCGGCACCCAGAACCCTTTGCGCGGCATCGACAGGGCGACGATGATGCCCAAGGGCACCTCGATCAAAAGGATCAGGAAGGTGAACAGGAACTGCCGTCCCAGCGCGGCCTGAAAGCGGTCCGAGCGCAGGATTTGCTCGAACCAGCCCAGACCTTCCCAAAAGAACTGGTTGTTGCCGAAGGTTTCCTGCACCGAGTAGTTGACCACCGTCATCATCGGCACCAGCGCGTTGAACGCGACCAGTGCCAGCACCGGCAGGACAAAGAACCAGGCTTTTTGGTTTTCTGTTCTCATCAGCTGCGCTCCTCGGTTGCGATCCAGCCGTCGCGGTAAACGCGAGATTGTTCTGGTTTGAATTGCAGGAAGACCTCTGAGCCCGGTTCAGGCACAGAATGTTCGGTCACGGCCTTGAGGGCCGTATTGCCGACCATCGCGCTGACCACATAGTGGCGACCGATATCGGACACTTTGGTGACATGCGCCGGAATGCCGGTATCGCCGAAGCCCACATATTCCGGGCGGATACCCAGATCGGTGCGTCCTCCGTCGCCATGGGTGGGACCCTCCAGCATCACTTCATGGCCCTCAAACACAGCCCGGTCGCCTTTGGCGTCGCAGGGCAGAACATTCATGCCGGGGGAGCCGATAAAGTGGCCAACAAAAGTGTGCTGCGGGCGCTCAAACAGCTCAACAGGTGTGCCGATCTGAACGACTTCGCCGTCTTGCATCACGACCACCTCATCCGCGAAGGTCAGCGCCTCGGTCTGGTCGTGGGTCACATAGATCATGGTTGCCTGCACTTTCTGGTGCAGTTCCTTCAGCTTCGAGCGCAGCTTCCATTTCAGATGCGGGTCAATCACGGTCAGCGGCTCGTCAAACATCACCGCGTTCACATCATCGCGCACCAGCCCGCGCCCCATCGAGATTTTCTGCTTGTTGTCCGGGCTGAGGCCGCTGGCGCGGGTGTTCAGCATGTCCGTGACGTCCAGCATCTCGGCGATCTCATCGACGCGCCGTTTGATCTTGGCGGGGTCGACGCCTCGGTTTTTCAGGGGAAAGGCCAGGTTTTCACCGACGGTCATCGTGTCGTAGATCACAGGAAACTGGAACACCTGCGCAATGTTGCGCTGATCGGGTGGAAGGGCCGTAACATCCTGACCGTCAAACAGAATCTTCCCCTCAGACGGCGTCAGCAGCCCCGAGATAATATTCAGCAGAGTGGACTTGCCGCAGCCAGACGGCCCCAGCAGCGCATAAGCTCCGCCGTCGCGCCACGTGACATCGACTTCTTTCAGCGCATAGTCCTCGGGGCCTTTCGGCGCGGGCATGTAGCTGTGTCGCAGATTGGAAAGCTTGATCTGTGCCATGTCAGGCCACCCTTTGGCCGTCTTGGCCGAAATACCGGCAATGCGCCGGGTTCATGTAGAAACTGTGATCCTCGCCGACCTGATAGGGGTGAACCCCTGCCGCCAAAGACACCCAGTCGTCCGAGCCATGCCGGAAATGCGCGCTGGAATCCGATCCCGACAGTTCGGTCACAATCACGCGGCCTGTCAGTTCAACGTCAGCCTCAGATGTCCGGATTGGAGTGACGCGATGCGGACGCACGGCGACCATGTATTCGCCATCGGCCATATTCTGAACCGCCCAGCCGCCGCCTCCGGCAAGCTGCGCTTGTGCGCCGGATACCGTGATACGCGCCACGTTGATCGGCGGGTCCGAGAATACGCGTGCCGCAGCCAGATTTTCGGGATTGCGGTAGATATCAGCCGTCGGGCCGAACTGCGTCACATACCCGTCTTCCATCAATGCGGTATGTCCACCCAGCAAGAGCGCCTCTTCGGGTTCCGAGGTCGCATAGACCACCACGGCGCCACGCCCGGCGAACAGATCGGGCAACTGCTCACGCAGCTCTTCGCGCAGTTTGTAGTCGAGGTTGGCCAGCGGCTCATCCAGGAATACGGCGCGGCTTTCTTTCGCAATCGCACGGGCCAAGGCGGTGCGTTGTTGCTGGCCACCAGACAGTTCGTGCGGGCGGCGATGCAGCATCGGGCGCAGTTGCAACAGGTCGGCAGCCTCTTCTACGCGCCCTTCGATTTCGGATTTCGCCATCCCGGCAACGCGCAGGGGCGAGGCGATGTTGTCGAAGACGGTCATATGAGGGTAGTTCACGAAGAACTGGTGGACCAGGCTGATCTGCCGCTTCTGCGTGTTCAGCTTTGTCACATCCTGCCCATCCATGAAGACCTTGCCCGAGGCGATCGGGTCCAGCCCGGCCATCATCTTGATCAGAGAGGTCTTGCCCGATCCCGTCGCACCCAGCAGCACATTGAAATGGCCGGTCTGCAGCGTCAGGGATGTGGGTTTGATATGGATGACGTTCCCGACCCGTTTGGTCGCGTCTTTAAGTTCGATCATGTCCGTGAATTCCGATCCCGCAGCGCCATGCGCTGTCTTGGTCTTGGGATGGGGATGCCGCAATCGGCACCCCCGGTTTCAATCGCTTACTGAGACTGCCAGCGCTGAACCAGTTCGTCATAGTTGACGGTCTGGCCTTGCGGCTTTTCGTTCTCAAGCTTGGCCTTGGGCGAGCCCTCTTTCTCCAGCCAGAAGGCAGGATCCTGCGGCTCGTTCAGACGTGGGCCGCAGCCACCGTAGACACCGGCACTTTCATCCGCGGCCTGCATACGGGCCATGGTGATGTCCATTTCCTCGGCCAGACGATCCATCGCCTCTTGCGGGGTGAAGGCGCCCGAGTTCACGTCACCGATCTGCTGCCACCAGATTTGGGCCAGCTTCGGATAATCCGGAACGTTGATGCCGGTCGGCGACCATGCCACACGGTCAGGTGAGCGGTAGAACTCGACCAGACCACCCAGCTTGGGTGCGCGTTCGGTGAACGACTCGTGGTTGACCGAGCTGTCGCGGATGAAGGTCAGACCCACATGGGACTTCTTCACGTCAACAGTCTTCGACGTCACGAACTGAGCATAGAGCCAAGCCGCCTGGGCACGATCCTCGGGGGTCGATTTAAGGAACGTCCAGGAGCCCACGTCTTGGTAGCCGACCTTCTGGCCTTCTTCCCAATAGGGGCCGTGCGGGCTGGGCGCCATCCGCCACAGCGGCGTGCCTTCGTCGTCCACGGTGTTGTTGCCTTCGGACTTCGGCTTCACCATGTCAGCGGTAAAGGCGGTGTACCAGAAGATCTGCTGGGCCACGTTGCCTTGGCTAAGCGCTGGCAGCGACTGGTAGAAGTCATAAGACGCCGCACCCGGAGGAGCGTATGCCCGCAGCCACTCATCCCACTTGCGGATCGCGTAGACCGCAGCCGGACCGTTGGCCGCACCACCGCGCGAGACGGAGGCCCCGACAGGGTTACAGGTGCCCGCTTCCATGCGGATGCCCCACTCGTCAACGGGGATACCGTTCGGCTCACCCACGTCACCGGCACCGGCCATCGACAGCCACGCGTCGGTCATTCGCCAGCCAAGGTCAGGCGCGCGTTTGCCGTAGTCCATGTGACCGTAGATTGTCACACCGTCGATCTCTTTCACGTCGTTGGTGAAAAATTCGGCAATGTCTTCGTAAGCGGACCAATTGACCGGAACGCCAAGGTCATAGCCATACTTCTCTTTGAAGGCGGCCTTGTTGGCCTCGTCATCGAACCAGTCTTTGCGGAACCAGTAGAGGTTCGCGAACTGCTGGTCGGGCAGCTGATACAGCTTGCCATCCGGACCGGTGGTGAACTGAATGCCCATGAAGTCATCCAGATCCAGCGTCGGCGAGGTTGTCGCCGCCCAGTCGCCTGCCATCATGTCGGTCAGCGGATAGGCCAGTTGCAGGCGAGAGTGCGTCCCGATCAGGTCACTGTCATTGACGTAACCGTCATAGAGGTTCCGGCCCGTCTGCAGCTGGGTCTGAACCGCCTGAACCACTTCGCCCTCGCCGAGGATCTGGTGGTTGACCTTGATCCCGGTGATCTCTTCGAACGCCTTGGTCAGCACCTCGGATTCATACGAGTGCGTTGGAATACCTTCTGACAGAACGTTGATTTCCATGCCCGCATAAGGCTGTGCAGCTTCGATGAACCACTTCATCTCGCCCATCTGTTCGTCTTTCGACAGAGTCGATGGCTGGAATTCGTCGTCGATCCAACGTTGTGCTGCGGCTTCGTCGGCCCAAACGGGACCGTGCCCCGCAATGACGGCAGCCGCCGCCACTGCGGAAAGTAGATGTCTCCGCATCTGTTTCCTCCCAAAAACTATGGATTCCGGCGCGAACCGGATGGCAACCAACATCAGCGATTTACCGCGCATCTGTCAAACTAAATTTTTAGTAATTGACGCGAGGGCAGAAAATTTCTGTCTTATGCATTGTTATTATTTAATTTTCCCAACCGAGTGCCGTACCGCGTTTTCAGAACCTTGGCGGCAAAAGACCGGAATGGAACCACGTCACAAAGCTGACAATCGAGAAAACAGGCAACCCCGTCGCACTTTGAATATCGGCCGCATAGGGGCACATATTGGTGCATTCCAGAACGATTGCGCCAAGCTCAGGGTGGTTTTTTTGCAGCCGCAAAGCCGCCTCGACATTGTCAGCGCGCGCCTTTTCGACATTCAGAGACTCCTCATTCTCCAGAATTGCGCGCGTGAATTCCTGCCCCCCTTCCGTCGTTCCGATCGGCGTTCCTTCGGGCACCTGTGCTTTTCGCAAATGATCCTCGGTCAGGGTCGAGGCCGAGATGGTCAGGACCCCAGCACGCTTTCCAGCTGGGAGGGTGCGATTGACCATCTCAACCTGCATCAACGACGAGGTCACGACTGGAACCGGAACGGCCTCGGACAATTCTTGCTGGAACAAGGACAGAAAACCGCAATTCGTGGTGATGCCGTCCGCGCCATCGCGAACAAGGTCACGGGCTGCATCGACAAACGCGCTCAACATGCCCTCGGCCCCACGCCTCACAACAAGGTCAGGCGAGGCATCGCGCACGATCCGATACAGCACCGGAAACGGCCAGGTCGTCGCGTTGCCCATGTCGCCCGGAATGCGCGGAAACCGCGCGTCGAGCATCAAAATACCCACCGACGCTCCGTAGATGGATTTCCCCCCCTGTGCGATCATCTGCCCTCCTCCTGCGTTCTGAGCGTCGAATTCGCCCGACAGTTTCACATCCTCATGCGACTTGCCAACAGCGTTATCCGCTCGTCTGCCGTTCGTCAGGTACCACGCCCTCGGCAAAGGTCTCAATCGAGGTCATCAACTGCGCCAGAAACGCCTGCCCAATGGCGGAGAGCGGGCGGCCTTTGGCGGTGATGACCGCAAGATCCAGCATCACAGGCGGCTGAAACTGCCGGGTTCGATAGCCGTCCTCGCCATCGAATGAGACGGTAAACGGGTCGATTAGGGCTACACCCATGCCCTCCTTGACGAAGCTGAGCAGGTTTTCCGACAAATGCGTGTGGATCTTTGTCCGCCAATCGCACCCGGCCTTCTGGAATACCTCGCGCGTCCGGCGGTGGGTTTGATGCTCCGGCCCCATCACTATGAAGGGCTCCTTTTCAAGCAGTTCCGGCGTCAGGACCTCATGCGCGGCCAGAGGGCTGTTTTCGGGAAACGTCGCCAGCGTTTCAAACCGAAAAACCTTTGCATTTAGGGTATCGTGCAGAATGGGCATCTCGACAATGCCGATCTCGAACAGGCCCGACGTCACCCATTCCTGAATCTTCGACGAATATTGCGATTGAAAACTGACCGACAGATTGGGGCGGGATTGCGAGAATCGCGCAATCTCGCGCGGCATGAAGCCGAAGGACAGCATGTGCGGGGCGGCGACCTGCAATTGGCCGGGGTGTTTGTTCTGCAAATCCGTAACCGCCTGCGCCACGTGATCCAGCCCGCGCACCACGGTATCGACCTCACGATAAAGAAGCTCGGCCTCGGGCGTTGGCAGCAAGCGTCCTTTAGTGCGTTCGAACAATGGCAATCGCGCCTCGCGCTCTAGCTGAGACAGAAGATTGCTTATACCCGGCTGCGAAATGCCAAGCACTGACGCGGCGCCAGTGACTGTCCCGGTCTCCATGATCGCGTGAAAAGCCTGTAACTGACGAAATCTGAGGGACATTAGATCATCATTTTTCCTGATAGTATAAGCAAGATATAGTATTTGAAATGATATTCTGGTCAAGGCAGGCTGCGTCCTGACCGGAGGTGGGATGTCTGATCTACAACAGAAAATTACGGGCTATGATCTGTGGCACCTTGCGCTGCCGGTGACATCGCGTCGGGATCACGGCATCGGCTCCGTCGAAGGAGTCTGCGAGGTCGTCATCCTCAGACTGACCGCTGAGGACGGCACACAGGGGTTTGGTGAGGCCTCGCCCTGGTCGGTGTTTACCGGCACGCCCGAGGCCACGTTTGCCGCGCTGGACCGCTATCTGCGCCCGCTGGTTTTAGGCGCGCGCCTGTCCGACCGGGCCGCGATCATGGCCCAGGCCGCTTATGCAGTCGCCCATTGCACCGAGGCCAAAGCCGCGTTGGAGGCCGCTCTACTGGACCTGACTGGCCGCATCTCCTCACTGCCGGTTTGGGCCTTGCTGGGCGGCAAGTGCCGTGATGCGATCCCGCTGAGCTGCTCCATCGCCAATCCTGATTTCGCGCAGGATATCGACCTGATGGCGCGATTGCATGATGACGACGTTCGCATCGTGAAACTCAAGACAGGGTTCAAGGATCATGCGTTCGACATCATGCGGCTTGAATATCTGGCCCAGAACCACCCCGAGATGGCCGTCCGCGTGGACTATAATCAGGGGCTGAGCATCGAGGACGCCCCGGCGCAGGTGCGCGACGTGGCCCAGTTTCAACCCGACTTCATCGAACAACCGGTACGGGCGCAGCACTTTGGCATGATGGCCCAGCTGAAGCAGATGATCGACGTCCCTCTGCTGGCCGATGAAAGCGTCTTTGGCCCCGAGGACATGGAGCGCGCAGCAAACGAAGGGATCTGCGATGGCGTTTCGATCAAGATCATGAAGTCTGGCGGTCTGACACGGGGTCAAACGGTCGCCCGCATGGCCGCCGCCCATGGGTTGAGCGCCTATGGCGGCGACATGTTCGAAGCAGGCTTGGCCCATCTGGCCGGTACCCACATGATCGCCGCAACGCCCGAGATCACATTGGGCTGTGAGTTCTATCAGGCCAGCTATTTTCTGAAAGAAGATATCCTCGAAACCCCTTTCGAGGTGCGGAACGGTCAAGTCATCGTGCCAGACGACCCCGGACTGGGCGGCAAGCCGGATCTGGCCAAGCTCAACCACTATGCGGTCGAAAAATCGGGGGCAGCATGAGCGACAAGAAAACCATTGCCATCATTGGCGCCGGGATTGTCGGCGTCTCGGCCGCGGTCTGGCTGCAGCGGGATGGACATGATGTAATCCTGATTGACAAAGCAGGACCTGCCGAGGGGACGTCTCATGGCAATGGCGGGGTACTTGCCTCCTGCTCAATCGTTCCGGTGACAGTGCCGGGCCTGCTAGGCAAAGCCCCTCGCATGCTGTTCAGCCCATCTGAGCCGCTGTTCATGAAATGGGGTTACCTCCCCAAGCTTGTGCCTTGGCTGACCCGTTATCTGAGCCATGCAAAAGCCCACGAGGTAGACCGGATCGCCGCCGCCCTGACTCCGATCATTGGCGACAGTTTGAACGACCACAAGGCCCTAGCCGAAGGGACAGGGGCGGAGAAATGGCTGCTCCCGTCGGACTATCTGTTCCTTTACCGCGACCGGGCTCATTTCGAAGGGGACGCCTTTGGGTGGGGCATCCGGCGCAAGCATGGGTTTCACTGGGATGAGCTCGAAGGGCAGGCCTTGCATGACTATGACCCTGTCTTCAGTCGCGACATCTCATTTGCGACCCGGCTGGCGGATCACGGCCATATCAGAGATCCGGGCCGCTATGTGAAAGACCTTGCCGCCCATGTTGAGGCCAATGGCGGGCGCATTCTGCGCGCCGAGGTTGAGGATGTCATACGTGAAGCAGGCAAAGTCACCGGCGTGCGCGCGGGCGGCGAGACCATCTCCTGCGACACGGCCATCGTCAGCGCGGGCGTCTGGTCCGGGCCTTTGGCCAAACGGCTGGGCATCACGGTCCCGCTGGAAAGCGAGCGCGGCTACCATCTGGAACTGGTTGAACCATCGGCCATGCCCCGCAGCCCGGTCATGGTGGCCTCCGGTAAATTTGTTGCCACACCGATGGATGGGCGCATACGGTTGGCGGGTATTGTCGAATTTGGCGGGCTGGACGCTCCGCCCTCACGCGCGCCGTTTGAATTGCTGCGCAAGAACGCCCGAGCAGCCCTGCCCGGCGTGACATGGAAGGAGGAAATTGAATGGATGGGGCACCGACCGGCCCCTGCGGACTCGATCCCGATCATCGGTGAGGTTCCCGGTATTTCCGGTGCCTATATGGGCTTTGGCCACCACCATATCGGCCTGACCGGCGGCCCAAAAACCGGCCGTTTGCTGGCTCAGATGATCGCAGGGCGCACGCCAAACACCGATACCAGCGTCTACGCGCCAGCACGGTTCGCAACATGAATAAATTGGCTCAAAAGGCCAGTCCAACGCATAACAATAGGGAGACTATCATGAAGAAACTCACCAGCCTTCTTGCGGCAACCGCATTGACCGCCGCAGCGGCCGCCCCCGCCGTGGCCGAGAAATGGGACATGCCGATGGCCTATTCGGCCTCGAATTTCCATTCGGCCACGGGTGCTGAATTCGCCAAATGTGTAACAACCGGAACCGGCGGCGAGATTGAGATCGTGACCCACCCCTCGGGTTCTCTGTTCAAAGGCGCCGATATCAAGCGCGCGATCCAGACCGGGCAGGCCCCGATTGGCGAGCGCCTGTTGTCCGGACACCAGAACGAAAATGCGCTGTTCGGCTTCGACTCGATCCCCTTCCTTGCCACGTCCTTTGACGACAGCGCCAAGCTGTGGGAAGCGGCCAAGCCCTCGATCGAGAGCCTGCTGGCCGAGCAAAACCTGACGCTGCTTTACGCCGTGCCTTGGCCGCCGCAGGGACTGTATTTCAAGAATGAGGTGAACTCGGTCGCCGATATGAAGGGCATCAAGTTCCGCTCCTACAACAACGCCACCTCGCGTCTGGCCGAGTTGACGGGCATGCTGCCGGTGACGATTGAAGCCGCCGAGATCAGCCAGGCCTTTGCTACCGGTGTGGCGGACTCGATGGTGTCCTCCGGGTCGACCGGCTATGACCGCAAGGTCTGGGAAAGCCTGAACTATTTCTACGAAGTCGACGCCTGGCTGCCGCGCAACTACGTGATGGTCAATTCGGACGTCTGGTCGGGTGTGTCTGACGCCAACAAGAACGTCATCAAAGCCTGCGCGGAACTGGCCGAATATGCCGGCAACTGGCGTGCCAAGGAATATACCGGCTTCACACTGCAGGGTCTGCGCGATGGTGGCATGACCGTTGGCCCGGCCTCTGACCAGATGGTGGGTGAGCTAAAAGAAATCGGCGTCACCATGACCAATGAATGGCTTGAGGCTGCAGGCGACGAGGGCAAAGCCATCGTCGATGCGTTCAACGCCGCGCAGCAATAACGCCAAATCGGGCGGCAGGTCCTTCTGCCGCCCGCACCATCTCAAAAAAAGCAAACCAAGCGGGGACAGTATGGCGGTTATGCGTGGGCTTCGGTCCGTTCTGGATTTCATTTATCAGGCCGCAGGCGTTCTGGCTGCACTGAGCCTGATCGCCATATTGCTGCTGATCGTGGTGCAGATGCTGGCCCGCTGGACCGGAGAGGTCTTTCCCGGCGCGCCCGACTATGCCGGCTACGCCATGGCGGCCGCGTCCTTTCTGGCTTTCGCCAATGCACTGAACCGAGGCAGCCATATCCGTGTGTCCATCCTGTTGAACGCTGTTCCAGACGGGTTCAGGCGTGTTCTGGAAATCTGGTGTTTCGCCATCGGCACAGCGGTCATGTGGTATTTCTGCTGGTACGCCTACCGCTTTGTCTATTGGAGTTGGAAATTCAACGATGTCAGTCAGGGGCAGGACAGAACTGCCCTGTGGATTCCTCAATCCGCCATGCTGATCGGCGCCGTGATCCTCGCGATCGCACTAACCGACCATCTGCTCCACGTGCTGTTCAAGGGGGATCACCGCATTACCCCCGATCTGGCCGACCAAAGCCAGGGGGAATGAGCGCATGGAAAACCTGTCGATCATAATCCTGTTCATCTTCGTCCTCTTCACCCTGCTGGGCACCGGCGTTTGGGTCGGCCTTGCCCTGATGGGCGTCGCCTGGGTCGGGATGGAGCTGTTCACGACCCGCCCCGTCGGCGATGTCATGATAACCACGATCTGGTCCGCGTCCTCGTCCTGGACCCTGACCGCCCTGCCGATGTTCATCTGGATGGGGGAAATCCTGTATCGAACGCGACTATCCGAGGATATGTTCAAAGGGCTTTCGCCATGGATGGCCCCTCTTCCCGGCGGGTTGGTGCATACCAATATCGTCGGGTGCACGGTATTCGCTGCGGTTTCCGGCTCATCCGCTGCCACGCTGACCACCGTGGGCAAGATGTCGATCCCGGAACTGCGCAAGCGCAACTACCCCGAACGCATGATCATCGGCACTCTGACCGGAGCGGCTACTTTGGGCCTGATGATCCCACCCTCACTGACGCTGATCGTCTATGGTGTCACCATCAATGAATCCATCACCAAACTGTTCTTTGCCGGCATCTTGCCCGGCCTCGTTCTGGCCGCGATGTTCATGGGCTATGTCGCGATCTATTCGAAACTTGGTAAGGACTGGCAGCCCAACGTCGAAGCCAAGCTGAGCTTCCGCGAAAAAATCCACAACTCTCGGTTCCTGCTACCGGTGATACTGCTGATCACGGTGGTGATTGGCTCGATGTATCTGGGCTATGCCACTGCGACCGAAGCCGCCGCCTTTGGCGTGATCGGAGGGCTGTTGCTGGCCGCCGGTCAAGGCTCGCTCAACTGGAAGACCTTCACCGAAAGCTTGATGGGCGCAACGCGCACCAGCGCGATGATTGCCCTGATCCTTGCAGGCGCGGCCTTCCTGTCGTTGTCGATGGGCTTCACTGGCCTGCCCCGAGGCCTCGCCGACCTCATTGCCGGGTGGGAACTGACACGGTTCGAGCTGCTGATGGTGCTGCTGGTATTCTACATCATTCTGGGATGTTTTCTGGATGGTATCTCCTCAGTCGTGCTGACCATGGCCGTGGTCGAGCCGATGATCCGCGATGCGGGCATTGACCTGATCTGGTTCGGCATCTTCATCGTCGTTGTCGTCGAGATGGCGCAGATCACGCCGCCCATTGGGTTCAACCTGTTCGTGATGCAGGGCATGACCAACCACGAGATGAGCTATATCGCCCGCGCCGCCATTCCGATGTTCCTGATCATGGTGCTGATGGTATTTGTTCTGATCTGGTTCCCTGAGCTGGCCACTTGGCTGCCCGAGAACCTGCGCCAGAGCCCCGGCGAGTAGCGCCACTTGAACCCGCTACATCTGGCGGCCCGCAATGGCCCCATTGTACTGGTCGCGGGGCTGGTTGCCGGTCTGCTCTTGCCCAGCCTCGCCGAACCGATGCGCCCGCTGTTGCCGCCGCTCGTCATGGTGCTTCTGTTCGTGACCGTCCTGAGGATGGAGCCAAAAACACTCATTGGCTCGCTGTCAGACCTGCGCAGCGTGATCCGCACGATTGCAGCACTGCAACTTGCGGTGCCGCTGACGCTTCTGGCCATTGGATACACGGCTGGCTGGATGAGTTCGCCGATCTTCCTGTCACTGCTCATCGTCGCCGCAGCGCCCTCGATTTCCGGCAGCCCGAACATGTGCCTTATGATGGGTCACCCGGCGGAACACGCAGTGCGGCTGGTGGTGGTGGGAACCGCGCTTTTGCCCCTGACGGCGCTGCCCGTCTTCTGGCTCATGCCAGAGCTAGAGGATATTCGCGCCGTCACCGGTGCCTCGGCCCACTTGTTCCTGACCATCGCCATTGCGGCCTCCGCCGCGATCGTCTTGCGCCTGACTGTCCTCAGAAACCCGTCCGCGTCCACGCTCAGCAATCTTGAAGGGCTGGGCGCGATCACATTGGCTGTCTTTGTCATTGGCCTGATGCCATCGCTCAGCGCGACGGCACTGGAGGCCCCCCGCATCGCGCTGTTCTGGGTCGCTTTTGCCTGCGTGATCAACTTTGGCGCTCAGGCCGTGATGTTCAGCCTGTTGCGCAGGCGCGGCCCACCAGCACAAGCGACGGCTATTTCTTTGATCGCAGGCAATCGCAATATTGCCCTGTTCTTTGTTGCTTTGCCGCCCGAGGTCATTGCGCCGATCATGGTCTTTATAGGGGCCTACCAGATTCCGATGTACCTGACCCCGACTCTGATGCGGCGACTGTATCGAACGAACGCGTTTGACCCCTAGGCAATCCCAATAGCTGCGCCCTGTGATTGCCTGAAGAATACGCACTCAGACGTTGTTCGCCCAAAAATTGATCTACACTTGTGGTCCCTTTGCAAGCGCAGCAATCGATCTGTTGCCAACCCCATGCAGCGCGCCCAACTGACTCCGTATGAGCCAGAACCTGACAGTTGTTGTCGTAGAACAAAACCAAGACCGGGCCTTTGCCATCGTGGATGCGCTGAAGGAGTCCGGCGATGTCGATGTATTCGTGATCGGAAACGCCTCGGGACTGGCACGTAAAATTGCCACTCACAGCCCCGATATCGTCCTGATTGATATCGACAACCCGTCGCGCGACATGCTCGAGGAATTAACGGTCGCGACCGGCCCACTGGAGCGTCCCGTCGCCATGTTTGTGTCCGGAGCAGCCGGAGGGTTGGCGAAAGCCGCTGTTGAGGCGGGTGTCTCGGCCTATGTGGTCGACGGCCTTCAGGCCGAGCGGATCAAGCCGGTGATCGACACGGCCATCGCTCGGTTTCAGGTCCTGCGCCAGATGCGGACGGAACTGGCTGAAACTCGCCGCGCATTGGACGAACGCAAGGTGATCGACCGCGCCAAAGGCTTGTTGATGAAAGCCAAAGGCGTGCCCGAGGATGAGGCCTATGCCCTGCTCCGCAAAACCGCGATGAACCAGAACCGCAGGGTGGCCGAGGTTGCCGAGGCGCTGGTTACGGCCTCGGGGTTGTTGTCATGAGGACCGTCACCCTTCCCGTGGCCTACATGCCGCTGGTCGATGCCGCCCCATTAATTGTCGCGCGCGAAATGGGGTTCGACCATGCCGAGGGCGTTTCGCTGGATCTGCGCCCTGCCCCATCCTGGTCGTCCCTGCGCGACATGCTGGCCTTTGGACATGTCGATGCAGCGCATCTGCTTTCTCCGGTGCCGGTTGCCATGGCCTTGGGACTGGGCGGCATCGCAACGCCGCTTTCGGCCGTGTCGGTGCTTTCGATGAATGGAACCGTGATTGGAATTGGCACGCAATTGGCCGGGCGGCTAGCACATCAGGGATATGGTTTTGATTTCGCCGATGCCGCCAAAGCCGGCGCAGCATTGGCAAAAGCCGCCGGAGACGTTCTGGTCTTTGGTGTGCCCTTCCCTTTCTCGATGCATGTCGAACTGCTGCGCTACTGGGTGGCGGGAACCCCGCTGGCCTCGAAAAAGGTGGAAATCCGAACCGTACCGCCGCCATTGATGGCGCAGGCGCTCGCAGGAGGAGAAATCGACGCCTTCTGCGTGGGTGAGCCCTGGGGATCCTTCGCGGTCGACGACAATGTCGCTACCCTACTTCTACCGGGCCAGGCGATCTGGACCTGCGCGCCGGAAAAGGTGCTGGCCGTGCGCAACGACTGGGCCGAGACCGAGCCGCATCTCCTCGGCAGTCTGATGCGGGCCGTCTGGCGCGCCGGGCGTTGGCTATCAAGTGAAGACAGCCGCACAACCGCGTCCGAGATGCTGTCCCGCAAATCCTATCTCAACGTCTCGCCCGAACTGATCGACCGCGCCCTGATGGGAGAGTTCACGATCTCTGCCCGCGGCGAACAGCGCCATCTTGAGGGGTTCGTCGAGTTCTTTGATGGGGCCGCCACCTTCCCATGGCGCAGCCAGGCGAAATGGATTGCGCATCAATTGGCCCTGCGAAACGGGCTGGATGTCACAACCGCCGAGCGTCAGGCCGCCAAGGTCTTTCGCAGCGATCTTTATCGTCGTGAACTGCAAGGGCTGGGCGTGGAATCACCAGGCGCCTCGGAAAAGCTGGAGGGCGCACTACCCACTTCTACCGCTGTGGCCTCAACCCATGGCAGCCTGATTCTACCCCCGAATGTCTTTTTCGACCGGCGCATTTTCGAGCCGACCGCCTAAGATTGCCTAATTTTTTTGCAGTGCAGCATTCGATAGTGCTGCATTGCAGAAAAAGTACCTCTGAAATGCCAAAAAAGGATGACGACCCAAACCCGACAAGGCTTAATCGGGTCAACGGCAGGCAACGACGCCCACCGTAAGAATTCGCCCGCCGAAATGGGCATCCACTAAGAGCAGAGCCGCTCGACCACCCGCCAATCCTCCCGGCGGTGTGTGTCGGCGGCTTTTTTGTTTGCCCAAAGCGATTGGGCTGAACCGAAAGGGAACGAGATGAAAAAGCTACTTCTGGGCCTTGTTGCGTCTACCGCGCTTGCCTCTCCGGCATTGGCCGAGCTGGAACTGGAAAAAGACGAGCTGACCTTTGGCTTTATCAAACTGACGGATATGGCCCCGTTGGCCGTCGCCTACGAACAGGGCTACTTCCTCGAAGAGGGTCTGTTCGTGACGTTGGAAGCGCAAGCCAACTGGAAAGTGCTGCTGGACGGCGTGATCGGCGGGCAGCTGGACGGCGCGCATATGCTGGCGGGTCAGCCTTTGGCGGCGACCATCGGATACGGGACCGAAGCCCATATCATCACGCCTTTCTCGATGGACCTGAACGGCAATGGCATCACCGTCTCGAACGAGATTTGGGAAGAAATGAAGCCCAATATCCCAAAGATGGATGACGGTCGCCCGCAGCACCCGATTAGTGCTGAGGCCTTGGCACCGGTCGTTGAGAAATACAAGTCCGAAGGCAAGCCGTTCAACATGGGCATGGTCTTCCCAGTTTCGACCCATAACTACGAGCTGCGCTACTGGCTAGCCGCTGGTGGTCTGCATCCGGGGTATTACAGCCCCGAAAACGTGACCGGTCAGATCGGCGCGGACGTCTTTCTATCTGTGACGCCTCCGCCGCAAATGCCCGCCACTTTGGAGGCCGGTACGATCTATGGCTATTGCGTGGGCGAGCCGTGGAACCAACAGGCCGTTTTCAAAGGCATCGGTGTTCCCGTCATCACCGACTATGAGCTGTGGAAGAACAACCCTGAAAAGGTCTTCGGCATCACAGCCGAGTTCGCCGAAGAGTACCCAAACACCACTCTGGCCGTGACCAAGGCGCTGATCCGCGCGGCACAGTGGCTGGATGAAAACGACAACGCCAATCGCCCCGAGGCGGTCGAGATCCTCAGCCGCCCGGAATATGTGGGCGCGGATTATGACGTCATCGCCAACTCGATGACCGGCACGTTCGAATATGAAAAAGGCGACAAACGCGAGGTTCCCGATTTCAACGTGTTCTTCCGCTACAATGCGACCTACCCGTTCTACTCGGACGCGGTTTGGTACCTGACCCAGATGCGCCGCTGGGGTCAGATCGCCGAGGCCAAGCCCGACAGCTGGTATGACGAAGTCGCCAAGTCGGTCTACAAGCCCGAGATCTACCTTGAGGCCGCGCGCTTGCTGGTCGACGAAGGGCTGGCGAACGAGGCTGATTTCCCGTGGGACAGCGACGGCTACAAAGCACCGACTCCGGCCGAAGATATCATCGACGGCATCGCTTATGACGGCCGCACTCCCAACGCCTATCTCGAAAGCCTCTCCATCGGTTTGAAAGACGGTCAGACGATCGTCGGCTCGGACGTGCAAGGCTAATCCCGAAAACCTGCGCCCGGCCTCGTCGGGCGCGGACCCCAAAGTGCCCCGCCATCGCAAGGACACATCAGATGACAACGGTCGATCCCGAATTCAACGCAGACGCCGCCCGCGAGGAACGTCGCGCCCGCCTTTTCACCCGCATCAACGCAGCCGACAAGTGGTTCCAGGTGTTGGGCCTCAGCTGGGCTACGCCCGTCCTAAAGGCCGCCGCAGGAGACAACCCACGCGCCCAGATGACCGAGATTTGGCGATTGTTGATCGTTCCCCTGCTGTCGATCTGTGCCTTTCTGCTGCTCTGGGCCACGCTGGCCCCGAAAGTACAGACTTCGCTTGGTGCGGTCCCCGGACCCGCGCAGGTTTGGAGCGAAATGGTCAGCCTGAACGAAGACGCACAGGCCAAGGCCGCCAAGCGCGCCAAATTCGAAGCGATGGTCGAAAAGCGCAACCAAAAGTTCATTGATGCCGGTCAGCCCGAAAAGGTGAAGGAAGTCGCCTTTACCGGGGCGCCCTCCTACTACCAGCAAATCTGGACCTCGATCAAAACGGTGTTTTTCGGCTTTCTCATCGCCACAGTGGTCGCCGTGCCGCTTGGCATTGCCGCCGGTCTGTCTCCGACCGCCAATGCTGCGCTGAACCCGCTGATCCAGATCTTCAAACCGGTGTCTCCGCTGGCCTGGTTGCCGATCGTCACCATGATCGTCTCAGCCGTTTACGTCACAAATGACGGCTGGTTCGCCAAGTCTTTCCTGATCTCTGCGATAACCGTCACCCTGTGTTCGCTGTGGCCCACGCTGATCAATACATCGCTGGGTGTAGCCTCCATCGACAAGGACCTAGTGAATGTCTCCAAGGTGTTGAAAATGAACACCTATACCAAGATCACCAAACTGGTGCTGCCCTCTGCCCTGCCGCTGATCTTCACAGGCCTGCGCCTGTCGCTGGGCGTCGGCTGGATGGTTCTGATCGCCGCGGAAATGCTGGCGCAGAACCCCGGTCTGGGCAAGTTTGTCTGGGATGAGTTCCAGAATGGCTCGTCCAGCTCGCTCGCCAAGATCATGGTCGCAGTATTCACCATCGGCATCATCGGCTTCCTGCTGGATCGCGTGATGTACGCGCTTCAATCCTTGTTTACCTTCACAAACAACCGGTGATCGAGATGAGCATTCTGAGCTTCAAGAACGCCTCGAAATCCTTCGGTGAAGGCACCGCACGCACCGATGTGCTGAAAGGCATCGACCTTAACGTGCAAGAGGGTGAGTTTCTGGTGATCCTCGGCTTCTCGGGCACTGGCAAGACGACCCTGATCAACCTGATGGCCGGTCTGGATACGCCAACCAAGGGCGAGGTCACGTTCAAAGGTACTCCGATCAAGGGGCCGGGCCCTGAGCGTGGCGTGATCTTCCAGAACTACTCGCTGATGCCATGGCTGACGGTCAGCGGCAATGTAGGCCTGGCGGTGGATACGGTCTTCCCCGGCCTCAGCAAGGCCGAAAAAGCCGAGAAAGTCGCGCATTATGTGAAGATGGTGGGTCTCAGCCATGCCGCGGCGCGCCGCCCTGCAGAACTGTCCGGCGGGATGCGCCAACGGGTCAACGTGGCGCGCGCCTTGTCGATGAACCCCGAAGTTCTGCTGCTGGATGAGCCTTTGTCGGCGCTGGACGCGCTCACCCGCGCCAATCTGGCCGATGAGATCGAACACATCTGGGAAGCCGACAAGAAGACCTGCGTTCTGATCACCAATGACGTGGATGAGGCGATCATTCTGGCCGACCGGATCATTGCATTGAACCCCGATGGGACCCTGGGGCAGGAGTTTCGCGTTTCGATCCCCCGCCCACGAGAACGGGGTGCGATGAACAACGACGAAACCTTCAAACGCCTCCGCGCCAACGTCACCAAATACCTGATGGATGTAGGAATCGAGGCCAAGGTCGAAGGCTCTCGTATCCTGCCGGATGTCACCCCGATCCATGGCGTACCGACGGCGGTGGCCGAGGCGCAAAAGGGGATGATCGAGAACCGCTTCCTCGACTTCTCGCAATTGCACAAGGTGTATCCGACGCCCAAAGGCCCTTTGACTGTGGTCGAGGATTTCGACCTGAAGATCGACAAGGGTGAGTTCATCTCGCTGATCGGCCATTCGGGCTGCGGCAAATCCACGGTTCTGACCATGGCCGCCGGGCTGAACGAAATCTCGAAAGGTGCAATCAAGCTGGATGGCCGCCATGTCGAAGGGGCCGACCCCGAACGCGCGGTGGTGTTCCAATCGCCAAACCTGTTCCCGTGGCTCAGCGCCAAGGAAAACGTCGCGATAGGCGTTGATAAGGTTTACCCCAAGGCCAGCATGGCCGAGCGGCAGGACGTGGTCGAATACTATCTGGAGCGGGTCGGTCTGGCTGATGCGATGGACAAATCCGCAAGCGATCTGTCGAACGGGATGAAGCAGCGCGTCGGCATTGCCCGCGCTTTTGCCCTGTCTCCCAAACTGCTGTTGTTGGATGAGCCCTTTGGGATGCTCGACAGCCTCACACGCTGGGAATTGCAGGAAGTCCTGATGGAGGTCTGGTCCCGCACCAAGGTCACCGCGATCTGTGTGACTCATGACGTGGATGAGGCGATCCTACTGGCCGATCGCGTGGTGATGATGACCAACGGCCCGCAAGCAACCATCGGCAAGATCACCAAAGTCGACCTGCCGCGTCCGCGCACCCGCAAGGCACTGTTGGAGCACCCGGACTACTACGCCTACCGGCAAGAGGTCCTCGATTTCCTCGAAGAATATGAACACGGCGCCAAGCCAAAAACACCGGCCCCCAAGGCGATTGCAGCGGAGTGAGATCATGAAGCAAAGACTTGTTGTCATTGGCGCAGGGATGGCCTCGGGTCGGGTGCTGGAACACCTGACCGACGCCGCGCCCGATGCGTTCGACATCACCCTGTTCAACGCCGAGCCGCGCGGGAACTACAACCGCATCATGCTCAGCCCAGTCCTGTCGGGCGAGAAGACCTATGAAGAGATCGTCACCCATGACGACGCTTGGTATGCCCAGCGCGGCATCTCCTGCCGTTTTGGCGAGCAGGTTGCCAAGATCGACCGTGAGATGAAGGTGGTCGAGGGTGAGAACGGCCACGTTCCCTACGACAAGCTGGTGATCGCGACAGGGTCGAACCCTTTCATCATCCCTCTGCCGGGGTATGATCTGGAGGGTGTGATTGCCTACCGTGATCTGGAAGATACGCAGCGGATGATGGGCATGGGGCCCGACAACAAGGTGGTCGTGATCGGTGGCGGCTTACTGGGGCTTGAGGCCGCTGCGGGCATGGCGGCGCATGGCGTGGACGTGACGGTGGTGCATATCATGGGCCACCTGATGGAGCGTCAGTTGGACGAAGCCGCAGGCTATCTGCTGAAAAAGTCGCTGGAAGACAAAGGCATCAAGATTTGCCTGCAGGCGAACTCCGAAGAAATCCTCGGGCAAGACGGCAAAGTCCGCGCGCTGCTTCTGGACGACGGAACCGAATTGCCCTGTGACCTGTTGGTCATGGCCGTGGGGATCCGCCCGAACACGGCGCTGGCGCAAGAGGCCGGTCTGGCCACCGGGCGCGGTATCCATGTGGATGACCAGATGCTGACCTCGGACCCGGATGTCTACGCCGTGGGCGAATGCGTCGAACATGACGGGGCGGTCTTTGGCCTTGTCGCGCCGCTCTATGATCAGGCGAAAGTGGCCGCTCAGGCTCTATTGGACGAAGAAGCTGCTTTTGTTCAGAAAACCCTCTCGACCAAGTTGAAGGTCACCGGCTGCGATTTGTTCAGCGCGGGAGATTTCGCGGACGGGCCGGGACGAGAAGATATCGTGTTTCGCGACCCCTCGCGCGGGGTCTACAAACGCCTTGTGATCAAAGAGGATAGCCTGATTGGTGCTGTTATGTATGGCGACACTGCCGATGGCAGCTGGTTCTTCGGGCTGATCAAGGACGGCACCAGTATCGAAGACATGCGCGAGACGCTGATATTCGGGCCCGCCTATCAGGGGGGCGACACTGCGGACCCTCTTTCAGCCGTTGCAGCATTGCCGCCTGAGGCGGAGATTTGCGGCTGCAACGGCGTATGCAAAGGTGACATTGTCGAAGCGATCAACGCGGGTTCCAGCGATCTGGGCGCCGTGCGTACTAGCACCAAGGCCAGCGCCTCGTGCGGGACATGTACGGGGCTGGTTGAGCAAGTTTTGCAGGTCACTCTGGGTGATGAGTTCCAAATGCCAACGGCGCAACCGATCTGCGGCTGCACCGACCTGACCCACGAGGTCGTGCGCCGACTGATTAAAGGGCAGGAGTTGAAAAGCCAGGCCGCCGTTTGGCAAGAACTGGGTTGGACAACGCCGAATGGCTGCCATTTCTGCCGTCCGGCGATCAATTATTACCTGCTGGCCGACTGGCCTCTGGAATATCAAGACGACCCGCAAAGCCGCTTCGTCAACGAACGCAAGCACGCCAACATCCAGAAAGACGGCACTTTCAGCGTTGTCCCGCGTATGTGGGGAGGCATCACCACCCCCGAAGAATTGCGTGCCATCGCGGATGCGGCGGACAAATACGACGTGCCCACGGTGAAAGTCACCGGCGGTCAGCGCATCGACTTGTTGGGTGTGAAAGGTGAAGATCTGCCCGCCATCTGGTCGGATCTGAACCAGGCTGGTCTGGTCTCTGGCCACGCCTATTCCAAAGGGCTGCGTACCGTAAAAACCTGCGTCGGCACCGATCATTGCCGCTTTGGCACGCAAGACAGCACCGGCCTTGGCATCAAGCTCGAGAAAATCCTGTGGGGCTCCTGGACCCCGCACAAGCTGAAATTGGCGGTGTCAGGTTGCCCGCGCAACTGCGCTGAGGCGACCTGCAAGGATATCGGTGTGGTCTGCGTGGACTCAGGGTACCAGATCAGCATCGGCGGGGCCGCCGGTATGGACGTCAAAGAGACCGAGCTGCTGTGTCAGGTTCCAACCGAAGACGAAGCGATTGAGGTAGTGATGGCCGTCACTCAGGCTTATCGAGAAGGCGGCAAGTATCTGGATCGCTTGTATAAATGGTTAGGCAAGGTGGGCATGGACTGGGTCAAGGCTCAGGTCGTGGACGATCGGGAGAACCGCGCCGCTCTGGTCGAACGGTTCGAACTGTCCCAAAGCATCTACCGCAAAGACCCCTGGGCGGAACACGTCAAGGACAAGGCGCAGACCTATGCGCCGATCGCAGATTTCACACTGGAGGCCGCTGAATGAGCTGGATCGACATCGGACATATCGACGACATCCCCCTGCGTGGCGCGCGTTTGGTGAAAACGCATATCGGCTGTATCGCGGTCTTCCGCACCGCCGAGGCCGAAGTCTTCGCCGCCACCAACAGCTGCCCCCACAAAGGCGGGCCGCTGTCCGAAGGGATCGTGCATGGGCAATCGGTCACCTGCCCCCTGCACAACTGGGTTTTCGACCTGAACACCGGCCAGGCACAGGGCGCTGACGAGGGGCAGATCGCCACCTATCCAGTGCGTCTCGAAGGCGGGCGTATCTTGTTGGATGCCAGCACAGTCTCTCACCGGAGCGCCGCCTGATGGACGGCACTGGCCTGCCCGAGGTCCGCTCGACCTGCGCTTATTGCGGGGTCGGCTGTGGCGTCCTGCTGCGCCCCGACGGGGCCGGAGGGCTGGCTGTACGTGGTGACCCGGACCACCCGGCCAATCATGGTCGGCTCTGTTCCAAGGGTTTGGCTTTGGGTGAGACCGTTGGCTTGGACCACCGGCTGCGAAACCCGCGCGCGTTTGGTCAGGATGTCGGCTGGGACTACGCCCTTCAACTGGTCGCTGATCGGTTCTCAGCGGCGATCAAGGCGCACGGGCCGGACAGTGTTGCCTTCTACGTCTCGGGGCAATTGCTGACCGAGGACTACTATGTCGCCAACAAGCTGATGAAGGGATTCATCGGTTCAGCGAATATCGACACCAATTCGCGGCTCTGCATGGCGTCCACCGTCGCCGGGCACAAACGCGCTTTTGGCACCGATACCGTGCCCGGAACCTATGAGGATCTGGATCAGGCCGATCTGGTTGTTCTTGTCGGATCGAACCTCGCTTGGTGCCATCCGGTTCTCTATCAACGGCTCATGGCGGCACGTCAAGCGCGTGGGACCCGGATCATTGTGATCGACCCGCGCAGAACGGCAAGTTGCGATCAGGCCGATCTGCATCTACCGCTGGCACCGGGCGGCGACGTGGCCGTGTTCAACCATCTGCTTGGCCGCATTCACGAAACCGGACAGGTCGACGCGGGTTTTCTGAGCCATACGACAGGGTTCACGGACGCACTGGCCGCTGCGCAAAAGGACGACCCAAGGGCGACAGGTCTGGATCAAAAAAACCTCGACGCCTTCTGTGACATGTGGATCGGGACCGAGCGCGTGGTCACGATCTTCAGCCAGGGTGTCAATCAATCCTCGAGCGGGACGGATAAGGTCAACGCGATCCTGAATTGCCATCTGGCCGCGGGCCGAATCGGTCGACCCGGCATGGGGCCGTTTTCCGTCACTGGGCAGCCGAACGCCATGGGTGGGAGAGAAGTCGGTGGCCTAGCCAATATGCTAGCCTGTCATCTGGACATCGAAAACGAAAGCCACCGCACGGCGGTTCAGAAGTTCTGGGCCGCACCAAATATGCCCAAGAAACCGGGGCTGAAAGCCGTCGACCTGTTTCGAGAGATCGAGAGGGGGCAGATCAAGGCCCTCTGGGTGATCCATACCAACCCCGCCGTCACCATGCCCGAGGCCGACCGGGTGCAGGCTGCCATCAAAGCCTGTCCCTTCACGGTTGTCAGCGATCTGACCGAACACACAGACACAGCCCGCGTCGCAGATGTCGTGTTGCCCGCAGCAGGATGGGCAGAGAAGAGCGGCACCGTCACCAACTCGGACCGCACGATCAGCCGCCAGCGCGCCGTCCTGACCCCTCCGGGCAATGCGCGGGCCGATTGGGATATCCTCGCCGAAGTGGGCCGCCGTATGGGGTGGCAAGAGGCATTCGACTATACCTCGCCCGCGCAGATTTTCCGCGAATACGCTGCCCTGTCATTGGTGGCCAAACCCTTTGGGCGCGATTTCGACATCTCCGGATATTCTGACCTGTCGGACGAGGACTATGCTGAACTTCAGCCAACCCGCTGGCCGGTGACGCCTGACGGCACTGGAGGGAGGTTCTTTGGCGACGGGCAGTTCTTCCACCCTGACGGCAAAGCCCGCCTGATCGCGGTCAGCCACAGACCGCCCGAGGCGAAGGCCTCGGACCGCTACCCGTTCCTTCTGAACACCGGGCGTACACGGGACCAATGGCACACCATGACCCGCACTGGCCTGTCACCACGCCTGTCGTCGCACCTTGCTGAGCCTTTCATTGAGGTTCACCCGGATGATGCGGATCGTCTCGGGCTAGACCCCGACAGCTTGGTCGAGGTCAAAAGCGCGGTCGGGGCATGTATCTTCCGACTAAAGACATCCGATGCCGTCGCGCCCGGACAGGTGTTCGCGCCGATCCACTGGACGGGTGAAACAGCCCCCTCGGCCCGTGTCGATGCATTGATACCCGGCGTTACTGACCCGGTATCAGGCCAACCCGAAAGCAAAGCCGCCGCTGTGTCCCTGCAACCCATGAAGGCGGGTTGGTACGGTTTTGCAGTCTCCGCGACACCTCCGTCACCGTCGGCAGAGTATCGGGCAACGGCGAAAACCGAAAACGGCTACAGAACAGAGCTGGCGGGCTATGAGATGCCCTCCGACTGGGAGAAGACGGCCCGAGACTGGTTCCAACTACCGGACGCCCTGTCCACATCGGTCGAAGACCACAAGCGAGGGTCGTTCAGGATAGCACTGTCAGACGGTCCGCGCGTTCTTGCCGTTCTCTATGTATCTCGAGAACCTGTGACCTTAATGAGGGAGTATCTTGCAACCCTGCCCGATGCCGAACCTCATCATCTCCTGTCCGGACGATCCGCAAACGGCGTCGAGGATGGCGGGCCGATCGTCTGCTCCTGTTTTGGGGTCGGACTTAATACGATCGTCCGGGCCATCGGCACCCAGAACATCGGTGATGTCGATGAAATCGGCAGGCTCTTGCAGGCGGGCACTAACTGTGGATCATGCCGCCCGGAACTGTCAGGATTGCTCGACAAGCATTCGGTCCCGGTTTTGCAGGACGTCGAACTTTAGGCGCGGGATCTATTCTGGGTCCTCAGATGCCGCCAAATTCCGGGCACGCAGATCGGCATGTTTGGCGCATGGTCCAGCGCACTTACGCCATGGCCGAAAAGACCGAGGCCGCAGCACTCGCTGCGGTCTCTTTTTCGCTCTCAGATATCGAGAGTATGCTGTTTTTCCCAGTTCGAGAAGTGTGACACAAACGAGTTCCACTCCTGATGCTTCATCTTCAGGAAAGCGCTGGAGAACTCCTGCCCCATCATCTCTTTAAGTTCAGCATCCTTGTCGAATTCGCGCAAGCCATCGAGCATGTTCAGCGGCAGTTTGGGCGCGTCAGTGACCGTGTGACCTTCGGCATACATGTCGATGTCATAGCGCGGTCCCGGATCAGCCTTTTTTCGGATGCCCGACAGACCGGCGGCGATGATCACAGCCTGCAGCAGATACGGGTTCGCCGCCCCGTCGGGCAAGCGCAGTTCGAATCGGCCCGGGCCGGGGACGCGCACCATATGAGTTCGGTTGTTGCCTGTCCATGTCACAGTGTTGGGCGCCCACGTGGCCCCTGACATGGTGCGCGGTGCGTTGATGCGTTTGTAGCTGTTCACCGTCGGGTTGGTGATCGCCGCCAGCGCGCTGGCATGTTTCATGATGCCGCCGAGGAAGTATTTGCCCTGCTCGCCAAGACCAACCTCTCCGGTCGGGCCGTCGCCTTCGCCAGCAAAAACGTTGGTCTTCGCATCCGCACCCGGCGCGTCCCAGACCGAGATATGGGCGTGGCAGCCATTGCCCGTCAGCCCCTCGACCGGTTTGGGCATGAAGGTGGCACGCAGCCCATGCTTCTCGGCCACGGACTTGGTCATGAACTTGAAGAAGGAATGCTTGTCGGCGGTTCTCAGAACATCATCGAATTCCCAATTCATCTCGAACTGGCCATTGGCGTCCTCGTGGTCGTTCTGATACGGGCCCCAGCCAAGGTCCAACATGTAGTCGCAGATCTCGCGCACCACGTCATAGCGGCGCATTACAGCCTGCTGGTCATAACAGGGTTTTTCCGCGGCATCGAACGGGTCGCTGATCTGCTCGCCATCGGGGGTCAGCAGGAAGAACTCGGCTTCGATGCCGGTTTTTACATGCAGGCCCATATCGGCAGCCTCGTCGATCAGGCGGCGTAGCACGTTGCGTGGGGCCTGGGCCACATCCTGCCCCTCCATCACGCAATTACCGGCAACCCAAGCGACTTCGGGCTTCCATGGCAGTTGAATCACCGAGGACGGGTCCGGCACCGCCAGCATGTCGGGATGCGCGGGGGTCATATCCAGCCAAGTGGCGAACCCGGCAAAACCGGCGCCCTCTTCCTGCATGTCGGCAATGGCTTGTGCGGGAACCAGTTTGGCCCGCTGTCCACCGAACAGGTCGGTGAACGAAATCATGAAATATTTGACGCCTTTTTCTTTGGCGAAAGCTGCCAGATCTGTCGTCATGGTCGGCCTTCCTTTCCCTGTTTATCAATCCCAATAGAAGAAAGGCGCAGCCTCGTGGGACCGCGCCTTCCGAATGTCAGATCAGAACCCGGCCTTGCCCGGATACCAGTCGGTGCCTGCCAGGGGCACTTTTGCCATCGCAGCCGCCTCCATCGTCAGGGCACACAAGTCCTCGGGTTCCAGATTGTGCAAGTGATTGTGGCCGCAGGCCCGCGCGATGGTCTGCGCCTCAAGCGTCATGACCTTCAGGTAGTTGCGCAGCCGTCGCCCGGCATCAACCGGGTCAAGACGCGCGGCAAGCTCGGGGTCCTGAGTGGTGATGCCCGCGGGGTCCTTCCCTTCATGCCAGTCGTCATAGGCCCCGGTTGTGGTGCCCAGCTTCTGATACTCAGCTTCCCATTTCGGGTCGTTGTCGCCAAGGGCAACTAGAGCCGCCGTGCCTATCGCCACCGCATCCGCGCCAAGCGCCATCGCCTTGGCCACGTCTGCCCCGGTGCGGATACCGCCCGAGATCACAAGCTGCACCTCGCGATGCACCCCCAAATCCTGCAGCGCCTGCACTGCGGGTCGGATACAGGCCAGCGTCGGAATGCCCACATGTTCGATGAACACATCCTGCGTGGCCGCCGTGCCGCCCTGCATGCCGTCCATGACAACCACATCGGCTCCGGCTTTTACCGCCAGTGCGGTGTCATAGTAAGGCCGCGTCGCGCCGACCTTGACGTAGATTGGCACCTGCCAGTTGGTAATCTCACGCAGTTCGAGGATCTTGATCTCAAGATCATCCGGCCCGGTCCAGTCCGGATGTCGGCAGGCCGAGCGCTGGTCGATCCCTTTGGGCAAGGTCCGCATTTCGGCCACGCGGTCGCTGATCTTCTGACCCAGAAGCATGCCGCCTCCGCCGGGTTTGGCCCCCTGCCCCACCACGATCTCGATCGCGTCAGCCTTGCGCAGGTCGTTGGGGTTCATGCCATAGCGCGAGGGCAGATACTGATAGACCAGTTTGCTGGAATGACCGCGTTCCTCGGGCGTCATGCCGCCATCGCCGGTTGTCGTCGAAGTGCCGGCCGCTGAAGCGCCGCGTCCAAGGGCCTCTTTCGCCGGTCCCGACAGCGCGCCGAAGCTCATGCCAGCGATGGTGATCGGGATATCCAGCTGGATCGGATTCTTGGCAAAGCGCGTGCCCAGCGTCACCGAGGTGTCGCAACGCTCACGATAGCCTTCCAGCGGGTAGCGACTAACGCTCGCCCCCAGAAACAGCAGGTCATCGAAATGCGGCACCTTGCGTTTGGCGCCTCCACCCCGGATGTCATAGATGCCGGTGGCCGCCGCGCGGCGTATCTCGGCGTTGATCGGGTTGGAAAAGGTCGCCGACTGGATCGGCACGGTGCGCGGGGTCTGATCGTCCATATCTTTCATACCCTTCATCCTTAGTAAGCGGCCGAGTTGTCGACGTCGAAGTTATACAGCTGACGCGCCGAGCCATAGCGTTTGAACTCTTCCGGTTTGGCATCGCTGCCTGCGCGGTCAAGCAGATCCTTCAGGATCTCAAGATGTTCAGGGCGCATCTCTTTCTCGATACAGTCCGCGCCAAGGCTCTTGACCGAGCCGCGTACGAACAGACGCGCCTCGTAGAGGGAATCCCCCAGCGCGTCGCCCGCATCGCCGCAGACCACCAGATTGCCCGCCTGCGCCATGAAGGCCGACATATGGCCAATATTGCCATGCACCACGATGTCGATCCCCTTCATCGAGATCCCGCAGCGCGAGCTGGCATTGCCCTTGATTACTAACAGCCCGCCGTGGCCTGTGGCCCCGGCGTACTGGCTGGCATCGCCATCGACGATGACCTGACCCGACATCATATTCTCGGCCACGCCCGGCCCAACCGAGCCTTCGACCCGCACAGTGGCCTGCTGGTTCATGCCTGCACAGTAGTACCCGGTCGAACCTTTCACGGTCACCTCGATCGGTGCGTCCAGCCCGACCGCGATGGCGTGGCTGCCCTTGGGGTTCACCACCTCCCAGCTGGTCTGGTTGGTCTGTTTGCTTTGCTCCTGCAAGGACGCGTTCAGCCCGCGCAGGCCGTCGGCCTCAAGATCATAGGTCTGCATGTCACGCGGCCTTTTTGTTAGGAGAGTCTGTGTGGGACCAGAAATACACCGTCGCCGGCTCCGGCTCCCAAACGCGGGCGTCTTCGATGCCGGGCAGATTCACCAGGGCGCGGTTTTCGCTGCCGAAGGCCACATATTGATCGGTTTCCGCCATTACCGCCGGTTTGCAGGCTATCGGGTCACGGACAACGCCGAACCCGTCCTTGGTGCCAACGACAAAGGTGAAAAAACCATCCAGATCCTCAAGGCTACTTTCCAGCGCCTCGCCCAGAGACGCGCCATTCATCATTTTCCACGTCAGGTAAGCGGCGCCCACCTCGGTGTCGTTCTCAGTCTGGATATGTACCCCTTCACGGCGCAACTTGCGCCGCAGCGAGTTATGATTGGACAGCGATCCGTTATGCACCAGACACTGGTCATCCCCAGTGTTGAACGGGTGCGCACCCATCGTGGTCACCGCTGATTCAGTGGCCATTCGCGTGTGGCCGATCCCATGCGTGCCGGTCATGCCGCTCAGCTCAAATCGAGCGGCAACATCTTTGGGCAGACCGACCTCCTTGTAGATCTCAAGGCTTTCTCCGCGGCTCATGATCCGGACGGAGGGGCGGATTTCGGCCAGCGCAGCACGCGCGGCCTCGAACTGATCGCCTGGGATATCCAGTACTGCATGGGTGTCGTTGATCGTCTGGGTCACGGACGTGTTCAGCCGTTGACCCAGCTCATCCGCCAGACTGGCAAAGTCCTGTTCGGGGTTTGCAGACTGAACTGTGACTTTCGTAGTGCCCTGAGTTGGATCGCCATAAATCGCGATACCAGCGCTGTCAGGGCCACGATCGGTCATAGTGATCAGCATATCCGTCAGCATCTCACCCAGCTTGGGCGACAGTGACTGATCCTTAAGGAATAGTCCGACAATTCCGCACATGGCAGACAGCTCTCCTTGCGTGTTTCGTTGCGCGTGTACGCTAGCAACAAAACTCGGGATCATCAATAACTAGAGGAAATGTTTTTTCCTAACAGGCAAATTTTGCCCAATTTCTGGGCGCTCACGTTTACGCACGGCAAAATAGCCCGGCCAACATAGCTGTAGGCCTAGCGAATTGATTTTCAGCACTCTGATAAAAAGCGGATCAGCTTGTCAAAGGGTAGCTGATCACCGACAGGTACCGCGCTGGCAGGCTGACCAGTCGCTCCGGTCCATGCGGCGCATCCGCGTCGAAGAACAGAGTATCACCGGGTTTCAACGGATAAACCTGCTCCCCATGGCGATAGTCCACCTCACCCTCTAGCATGTAGATCGTTTCAATCCCGCCATGCTGGAAGGTTGGGAAAACATCCGATTCCGCTGTCAGAGTGATCAGATAAGGCTCAACAATTACACCCGAACCATTGGCGCCTAAATGGCCAAGAAGGTTGTATTGGTGATGCGCCCGCGTACCTTCACGCTCTAACTCGACGCCTTCACCGGCCTTGGTGTGGACAGCGTCGCGACGTTCTTCAAAACGGCGAAAAAAGCTGGTCAGCGGAACCGACAACGCATCGGCCAGCAGTTGCAGCGTGGTTAGCGAAGGCGACGTGTTGCCGTTTTCGATCTTGGACAGCATCCCGATCGACAGGCCAGTAATCTGCGCCAACTCGGCAACAGTAGTGTTCTGTTGCTTGCGAAAGGCCCGAACCTCGCGACCGATGGCCACTTCCAGAACCTTTTCCCGGTCACCGGACCGGATCGAATGAGGATCCTGCGTGAGTTTCATAATAGAGGCTCTGTCGTTTGGGTTGGCCGTCATATCCACTGCCCTTGCTACAAGTGTTTGAGCCTGTTCGGCAAGGCGATGAGCCTGCAAGTTGGATAGCGAAGCCTTTGGTTAAAGTCTATCGCCCGCAAAACGGCAGGAAGAGCTGAGGGCATTTCCAAACTCAAACGCTTGGTGATTATGCATTAGATCGCGCGCGGTCACCTTCCAAAGTGCGACACCTAGGCAGCGGCGACCGCTCATTCTTGTGTCGTGGCTTCTATGCGTTTGACCATTCGAACGGACATATCACGCGGGCGCCAGGAAATGCCTGAAGAACATCTGCCTCGGCTTCTTTCAGGAAAACCAGCTTGATATTCGCCCCCGCATCCATCGTGGCATAGGCTGCAAGACCATCTTTGCGAGCCCGCCACAAACGATGCAGGATCACCCAGCTTTGATCTGTAAGGTAGGTCAGCGCGGGACGCGCGGCTTGCATCGTCGCGTGCATGGCCAACGCATTCGCCTCGGCCGTTTGGCCCAGGGTTTGAAAGTCTCTCTCAATGACCGCTTGCTCGATGGTCTTGCAGTCCCGCTCGGCCATCTCGGGCCAGCTGGAAAACAGAGGGCTGGTATCGACCGTGTGGTTCATTCCATCGCGGGACGAGTGCAGTTTCGGGCCTGTGTCCACCTCGACGATCGCAATGCGGAAATCCGGCCATACAAGGTCAAGCGGCACGCCGTGGCTATCGCCGCCGTCATCGCGCTCGCCCTTGTTCCAGCGCACAAAGCCGTGCCAGAGCGAACGGGTTGCGCTACCACTGCCCAATCGGGCGATCAGACTCATGTCCTGTGTTTGCAGGTCCAACCCGAAACTGCCGCATAGCGCGCGGGTCAACGCAGCAAAGCCCGAGGCGGAAGATGCCAGCCCGGCCGCCGTCGGGATTGTGTTTCTGGTCGAGATCATCAGCGGAACATCGCGGCCGCCGCGAAACAAATCCGCAAACGCAAGCGCCTTGCACGCGAACTCCGAGGTCGGCGGCAAAGGCTGACCGTCCAGCAAGACCTGATCCGACCCGCTCTGGGATGGCTCGACAGTTGTATGAGACCCCCATTCCGCCAAAGAGATCGACAAGGAACTGTTGAGCGGCAGATTCAAGGCTCTATCCCGTTTGCCCCAATATTTCGACAGCGCGATATTGCTTGGGGCAAAGGCGCTGAAGCTTCGTATCTCGCCCGCGTCTCGCATCGCTTGGTCAATGAGGGTCTGAACGCAGTCAGTCATGTATTATCAGTCCTTCGCTGGCCAGTGTCACAGGAGTGAACACGTCAGGCGGCGCTCCCAGGGCCAGAACGCAATCGCCTAAGCCGGAGCCCGAAATCTTTGCCGCCATGACACCTTCGGCCTGCCGGGCCGATGTGATGATCCGGTTCAAGGTTTCGTCGCTCACACCCAAAGCCTCCAACCGGGTTTGATAGCTTGTGAGGGCGTCTGCGAACGCCTCCCAATCGCGGTCCTTCGCGGCGCTGATTGCGTGATCAGCTAAGCCGCCCATAACCGCATAAAGTTCCTCGAACTCGGCCTCTCTTCCGATCATCCGTTCCGCAACCTTTTGCAACACAACCGAGGTGGGGGTCTTGTAGCCGCAGTATCGCAGGCTGATCGTCGGAGGGTGAGGCAGTGCCACCATCTCTGGATTTGGGGGAGCGCGGTAAGCCAGCATACCGCCCTGCAAGCTGGCGGCCAAATCGGCACCACTGCCACGACCCTGAATATCCTGAATGATCTGATAGGCCTTGGCGTGAATACCGTTCAGCGGCTGACCCGTCGCAGTCAGAACGGCCCCCAGAGCGGCAATGGTCACGGCCGCAGATGACCCCAGCCCAAGCGTCGGGTCAATCTCCGACGAGATCGAGATATCCATCCCGACGTCAATCGCATCCCTGTGCATGGCGATTGCGGCGAGGACAAACTTGTACGACCCTTCTGCCCGCACCTGATCCAAATCGACCATTTGCGTTTCGGCAATCTCGGAGGACAGACGCACCAGTTGATCTGTACGTGGTCGCAGCGTCACCGTCAGTCTTTGTTCAATGGCGGCCACAATGGCTCTGGAGCCATAAACGACCGCATGTTCTCCGGTAATCATGACCGATCCCGGTGCGCTGGCCCGTATCATGAACTGGCCCCGTCTGAGCTGTGGTCAGGGGCCTTGCCCATTTCTGCTCCCGTCGAGGCCAGACGCAACGCGGACCATTGCATCTGAGGATAGCCCGACATGAAATGGGCCATTTTGTCATGGTCTTCCAAATGTACCAGAACCACCCCGCCAAAATCACCTCGTACAGACCCCGCGCCGCAGATTTTGGCCGCGCCGCCAATGCCTTCGATCTGTCTTATGAACGCTTGGCACAGGTCCGGCACGACGCCGATAGTCTCTAGTAGTCGCTGATTTTCCGAAATCGCATCATCTGGGTCATTTCCCGACGCGATCGCGGTCAAAAACGCGGTCGTACAGTCACCAAAACGTTGCCAAAGGGCTTCGTTCTGCGCGTGCTCGGCCTTGACCGCGCTGACACATTCACCTGTGCTGCTTTCGGGCCTTCCGTGCAGGACCCAGTACCAACCGTTCCCCGCCAACAAGCCATGATCCGAAGGTAACTCCGGTGCCGCGATACCTGTTTCGCCTGCACGCACAAGGCCGCCTCGGACAACTGCGGCGGCATCAACCGGCCCCGCGCGCCCGTGCTTGAGACGCTCGCAAAACCGGACCCGCTCATACCTTTCCTCAAGCGTTTTGGGCCACTCCAGCAGGTTTTCAAACAACACCGTTGTTGCCGCGACGATTGCGGCAGACGACCCCATACCCGCGCCAATCGGCAGCTCTGACCGACTGGCCAGCTGCCCGGGCACCAGTTTGCTGTTCATCGCACCAATGCCGGGGATCACGGACCCGGGCGCTGCGAGGCTGTCATGCAACAGAGAGGCCAGAGTATAGACCGCCAGATCATCCGGACGCGTGAGGATCTTGTGGACATCCAACTCGCCGCGCGTGAATTGATCAAAGCGCTGATCCAGTGACGCTTTGAACTGAGACAACAGTTTCAGAGGGTAGTATTCGCCTGAAGACAGGTTCTCGAACGCGGTCTTCAGGCCTTCACCCAAGCCCAGCGGCTGAAACGACACCTCGGTGTAGCGGGCCACGGCCATTGCAAGCGCGGGCATGCCGTACAGAACCGAATGCTCTCCGGACAGGATCAGCTTTCCGGGCGCGTGGGCCCAGACTTTATCATGCGGTCCGGTCAACGTAGATGCGCTTGTTGTCGTCAATGCTTGCCAGTCTGTAGCGCCCTTTTGCCTCATCGGGCATGGGCGTATCTGTCCCGTCCTCGCCATTCCTCGCGTGCCAGAGTGCAACGTATTCATCATACGAGACGGCGGTCCGGTCCTCCAGGATTTCCCGGTGGCGGGATGCAAAAAGATGATCGCGGTAGCCTTCGACCACCTTGGCATCAAAGAACTCACCGGTCGCGCCGGACCCGTAGGAAAACAGTCCCCATGACTTGCCCGCCAGATCGCTTTCGCTGTTCTCCAGCGTTGACAGGATCGCGAGGTACATCGAGGCAGTATAGCTGTTCCCGACCTGACGATTGTAGATCATCCCCGGTAAAGCGGCCTGCATATCAGCCTCGGCTTTTGCCTCTTTCGCCAGACGCAGATGCGCCTTCTCGCCCATACGCGAGAATGGCAGGTGATAGCAGAACTGCGTAAACCCATCGTAGGGCAAGCCGCCATTTGCCTGATAATCCCGCCAGGACTCTACCAGCGCCCCAAGATAGCGCAGCGCCGAGTACTTACCGTCAACCAAGGGTGTGCGCCGGTGGTTGGGGCGCCAGAAATCCATGATGTCTTCGGTAAACAGGCCCGAGACAGTGCCAATCTCCAACAGATTCGGATCAGCCGTGACCAGCATCGCAACAGCCGAGGCCCCTTGCGTCGCCTCGCCCGAGCTGTCCAGATCATAGCGTGCAATATCAGAGGCGATCACAAGCACTTTGCGATCCGGCTTGCGTGCCACATGGGCACAGGCCATTTGCAGGGCAGCGGTGGCAGAATAACAGGCTTGCTTCAGCTCAACATTGCGCAGGTTCGAAGGCAGCCCCAGAAGCCGCTGCACATAGATGCCTGCAGATTTGGATTGGTCGATCCCTGTTTCCGTCGCAAACAAGATTGTGTCGATCCCGTCTGCTCCGAATTCATCAATGATCGGCTTCGCAGCCTCGGCGGCCATGGTCACAACGTCTTCGTCATGGCCCGGCATGGCGATCTTTTCCTGCCCGATCCCGCGTGAGAACTTAGCAGGGTCGATGCCGTGATGCTGGGCCAGAGTGTCCAGCGAAATATAGCGATGAGGCGTAAAAAAGCTCATCGCGCTGATACCAGTAGAGATTACCAAAACTTTGACCTTGATCGGATCAGTGAGACATTTGCCTTCAGCTGAGATACATCGGCGCAGCCCAAAAGAAACATCGCGGTCTGAAATTCGCGACGTAACTTTTCAATTTGGCGGATGACCTGCGCGCTCGATTCCTGCGCTGCGGCCAAAAACGGAGCGGCCATTCCGCACAGATCTGCGCCCAGAATGATAGATTTGGCCATGTCCACACCGTCTCGTAAACCGCCGCTGGCGATGAGTGTTGTTGGGTCGGTCTTTTTGACCAAGACGTCCCGAGTTTCAAGCAGACTCTCGACCGTCGTCAGGCCCCAATCCTGAAAAACCAGCCCCAGATCGTCTTGCTCGTCTGCGCGGCGGTGATATTCGATCCGGCTCCAGGACGTGCCGCCGCGGCCGGCCACGTCGAAATGGCGAATACCGGCGGCATAGGCCAGCTCAACATCAAGGCCGGACAGCCCGGCGCCGACCTCTTTGATCAGCACAGGCACCGGCATGTTCGACGCCAGATCAGCGATCTTGCCAGCGAGGTTGGAAAAGTCGCGGTCCCCTTCGACTTGCACGGCCTCTTGCAGCGGGTTGAGGTGCAGATACAACCCGTCGGCTTCAAGCGCCTGAACGGCCTGAAGACAGTGGCCTGCATCTAGTCCTGCGTTCAACTGCACAGCACCGATATTACCGATCAACGGTATGCTCGGCGCGGCATCGCGCAGCTGAAAACTGCCCCTTGAGGCAGGATCGGCGAACAATACACGTTGCGAGCCCACGGACATCGCCACCCCGGTCGCCTCGGCCGCCTCAGCAAGGTTGCGATTGATCATGGCGATCTCGTCCCCGGTTCCGCCCGTCATCGACGAAATCAGCAGCGGAAAGCTGAGCGGCTTGCCCAGAAACCGGGTGCTGGTGTCGACCGCATCCAGATCCAGCTCAGGCAGGGCGCGATGCGTCAGAGAAATCGCGTCAAACCCGCTGCGCCGACGTTCGACATCGGGGTCCTCCAGAACGGCGCGCAGATGATCCAGCTTGCGCCCGGCCACGCTGCGGTCGGCAGGTTTGGGCTTGTTCATCGTTCCAGTTCCATATGGGTGCGCACCAACTCTCCGGGATTGGTTTGTGCAGCCATCAAGGACAGCTCACCGCACAACACCGCCCCGGCACAGATGCCAGCCAGGCGACGGGCGTTTTCACCCGCCTCGCGTTCCTCTTTGCAGCCCATCAGGCGCAGGTTTTCTTCGACCTGTTCATTGCCTTTGCCTGCCCCGACCGAACCGACGATCAGGTTCGGCAAGGTGCATGAGAAATACAGATCTTCGCCGCGCGCCTCGCAATGAACGATACCTTGGCTGCCCTCGATGATATTCGCGGCGTCCTGACCGGTGGCCAGATAGAAGGCCAACAGAATGTTTGCGAAATGGGCATTGGCGCTGCGCAGAGACCCCGCGAGATTTCCGCCAATCAGGTTCTTTTCGAGATTGAGCGCTACCATCTGCTCGGGCGTAGTACGCAGCATGCGCCGCAGCAGTCGACCCGGAATTTCCACTTCAGCAATGACGTATTTGCCCCGCCCCAAAAGCCCGTTCACAGCGGATGCCTTCTTGTCGGTACACAGGTTGCCCGAGATCGACGCGTAGGCCAATTGCGGCTGGTCATCCAAGACCCAGTTCAACACCGCCTCGGCCGCCTTGGTTACCATATTGTGACCCGAGGCATCCCCGGTGGAACACTCGATCCGAATATACAGCAGATTCCCGGCGATCTGGCGATTCAGCTTGATCAGGCGGGAAAAGCGGCTGGTCGAGGAGATGATCTCGGCCACTTTGTCGGTCTGCGCCTCGATCCGCTCCCAGCCTTGATGCGCCGAGGCCGCATCCTGCGCCCGCACAGCGATGGATCGTGTCATCCGCTCATCAACAAGGGTGACCTGAATGCCGCCTGCATGCCGCGAAACACCCGCGCCGCGCGCGGTGGAGGGCCATAAGGGCGTTTCAAAAGTTGCCAGTGGGACGCTGACCTCACCGGACACCAGATTCCCCCTGAACAGAATCGGCCCGACCCATTGGGTTGGAAGCGGGGTCACGAACGTAGATTTGGCGCGCACCTGGTTACCCTTTTCAGTTTCGGTCGACAAAAGCGTCTGATCCGATGAGGGGTATCACCAGACCAAAGGGCCAATGTCAAACCGCGAAGGCTAAACATAGCGGTCGTCGCGGCGATCCCAACGGGTAAACTCATCCCCCATCAGCGACATGATGTCGTCGCGCGCACTTACAGTCAGGACAATCAGCCCTCGGACAGGCGGGCCGACAGAACCTCGATCCCTTGGACCAGATCGTCATAGGTGTTGCGATCGGCCATGTACTCTCGCAACTGCTGGTTCAGCCCGCCCGGCGTGTTTAGGGATTCGACCAGATCGGCCATCGCGTTCTCGGTCTCCATCGGCGCGGCCATGATCGACCCTCCGATCAACAGACGCAGGAATTTCTCGGCTTCATGGGCGCTGCCGGTTTTGCGGCCCAGCCAGTCAATCCCGACAGCCAGCGATTTCGCTACAACCGATAGCAGGGCCTGAGCGGCCAGAAACTCGTTGAAATCACTCTCCGACTTCATGGTGATAACGGTGTTCGAAGCACCATAGAGCGCCTCAACAGTTGGTGACGCGGGAAAGACCAGAACCGGAGACCCGCCCGAGGCAATGGACGGGAACGGGATCATCAGCGTCTCGAACGAGGCCGGTGCAACGAGGGCCTGAATCTGTTGCGGCGAGATACCGACCATGAACGAGACAACCCGCTGGCCTTCGCGAAACCGCAGCGCGGACAGCATCGCCTCGGCCTGTTCGGCGGTGGATCCGACAAAGACCACGTCACTGGCATCCAATACACCCTGATTGTTAGCCACGGTCACATTGTCGAAGCGAGCCGACAGCTCGGATGAGTTGGCCCGGCTTCTTTCGCTGACAACAATGTCATGCCCATCGCTGACCAAACCTTCGGCGCAGGCCCGCGCAATGGTTCCAAACCCAAGATAGCCAAGCCTCATGTTTGCCTCCTGTTTTCCGGCAAGTGGTCGAGTCGCCCCGTTGATCGCTCTATTCGCCACCGCACGCAAACCAATTCTCCACCGACCAGACATCATACGGACGGAACGGACGGGTTCTTGCCCTGAACGATTGACGATCAGTTTCCCTGATGCTCAAAAGCTTGAATGATAAAGAACCAAATCACCCTCAAACAGCTCGAAGCCTTTACCTTCGTGGTCGATATGGGAACCTTCCGCGCCGCGGCCAACGCGCTTGCCACGACGCAGCCCAATATCTCTTCACGTATCGCCACGCTGGAAGATGCGTTGGGCACAAAGCTATTGTATCGCGATGCAGGCTCCGTACGTCTGACAGCGAAAGGAGAGTCGCTGTTGGAGAAAACCAGAACGGTTCTCCGCGCAACCGAAGCCTTGCTGGAAGAGGCCGACCGACAAGATCTGATTCAGGAGCGGTTGCGTCTTGGCGTCACCGAATTGGTCGCCTGCACATGGCTGCAAGATTTTCTGCGGTGCCTAAAACAGCACTATCCCAATCTGAGCGTCGAGCTTGTGGTAGACCTGTCCAGCACGATTGATGAAAAGCTGCTGGAGGGGCAGCTTGATCTTGCGGTGCAGAACGGGCCATTCAAAACGGAACTGGACGGGACAAGGGAACTGACCGGCGAAGACTATGTGTGGGTGGCCAATACGACACTCGCCTCAGGCTTACCCGAAGGGCGCAACGTAGACCGGTTTTTCGCATTCTCCGTTCTGACCCATGCTCGCCACACCCTTGCAGGGCACAGCCTGCACGCGATGGCGCAGGACCGCGGGCTGGACGCGCAAAAAATCGTGCATTCAAACGCTTTGTCCGCTTGCGTTCCGATGGTATCGGAAGGCCTTGGGATCGCGTTGCTGCCGCGCCCTCTGGTCCAACGCGAGATCGACACGGGCGCCCTGTTGGAACTTCAATCCGACTGGACAGCCGAGCCGCTGCGGTTTTTCGCCCGCTACGATCCAACGCGGGCCGCTCGTTTCGTGGAACACGCGGCGGAAATCGCTGCTCAGCTCAGGCCACACGCACGATAAAAAAATTCGATCAGGAGTAGAAATTTAAGCAATTTGATTTTTCGTCCCGAGCTGGGTTTTAGTCGCGTTTGACAGGTACTCTTTCAAGCGGGCACGGGCATGGCTTCACACTCTATCCGACTGGGCGTTGATATCGGCGGCACCTTTACCGATGTCGTTCTGGAAAAGGATGGACAGACATTTTCAACAAAAGTGCTGACAACCTATGCCGCGCCGGAAGACGCGATCATCGACGGGATGCAGCAGGTCTGTGCCAAGGCCGGGGTCACCCCGGGCCAGATTGACCAGATCATCCACGGCACCACGCTGGCGACCAACGCGCTGATCGAACGCCGTGGGGCGAAAACGGCGCTGATTACGACGGAAGGGTTCCGCGACGTGATCGAAATGCGCACCGAAAGCCGGTTCGAGCAGTATGATCTGAACCTCAAACTGCCTGACCCGCTGCTGCCACGCCACATGCGCTTTACCGTTCCCGGCCGCGTCGATGCCCGTGGCGAAGTTCTGGTTGATCTGACCCGCGCCGATGTCGAAGCCGTTGTGGATCGGATTGCGCAAGCCGGGTTTGAATCGGTGGCGGTGGGGTTAATCCACTCCTACCTCAACCCAACGCATGAGCATTTGGTGCGCGAGGTTTTGGCCGAGAAACTGCCGGACGTTTCGGTCTCAATCTCGTCCGAGGTTTCGCCTCAGATGCGTGAGTATGAGCGGTTCAACACGGTCGTCGCAAATGCCTATATCAAGCCGTTGATGGCCTCATACCTAGGCCGGCTCGAGGATCAATTGCGCACGCAAGGCGTTAAATGCCGGATCTTCCTGATGCATTCGGGTGGCGGCATCATCTCAATCCAGAATGCGGCCGATTTCCCGGTGCGGCTGGTCGAAAGCGGCCCTGCAGGTGGCGCGGTTTTCGCGGCCCATATCGCTGCGCGCTACGGGTTGGACAAAGTGCTGAGCTTTGACATGGGCGGCACCACGGCCAAGATCTGCCTGATCAAAAACCAGACGCCCAAAACCAGCCGCGTGTTTGAGGTCGCGCGGACCTATCGGTTCAAGAAAGGCTCGGGCATGCCGATTTCGATCCCGGTGATCGACATGGTAGAGATCGGCGCGGGCGGCGGCAGCCTGGCTCATGTGGACGGGATGCGCCAGATCCGCGTGGGTCCGGAAAGCGCCGGATCCGAGCCAGGCCCAGCCTGCTACGGGCGCGGTGGCACGCGCCCCGGTGTGACGGACGCTGATCTGGTTCTCGGTAAGCTGGACCCGAACAACTTCGCCGGTGGCTCGATCGTTTTGCACCCTGACAACTCCAAATCTGCGCTGGCCAACCACATTGGCAGTACGCTGGACATGGACCCGATTGAGGCCGCCTTTGGCGTGGCCGAGGTGGTGGACGAAAACATGGCCAACGCCGCACGCGTTCACGCCGTCGAGAATGGCGAAGACCTGAGCGAGTACACTATGATCGCCTTTGGGGGCGCGGCCCCTCTGCACGCCGGGCGTCTTTGTGAAAAGCTTGGGGTCGAACGCCTGCTGGTTCCGCCGGGGGCCGGGGTCGGCTCGGCCATCGGTTTCCTGCGCGCGCCTTTCAGCTTCGAGGCCAATCGCTCGGTCTATATGAAGCTCAGCGATTTCGACGCGGGACGGATCAGACAGCTTTTGTCCGACCTGAGGGACGAAACAACGGGTTTCGTGCGGACATGCGATGCGGTCAGCCCGATCCGGACCGATTTCAAAGCCTATATGCGCTATTCCGGTCAGGGCTGGGAAATCCCGATCGAACTGACCGAAGAACAGGCGATGAACCCCGACGCCGCCATCTATCAGACCCGGTTCGAGGAAGGCTATACCAAGCTTTTTGGCCGCCCGGTCGCGGGCATGGATATCGAAATCACCGTCTGGTCCGTCAACGCCAGCACCCCACCCGAAGATGTCGCGCCGATTGCCGTCTCGGACGCAACCGGCCTGGCCATATCCGAAGGCGCACGACAGGTCTTTGACGCTGCATCCGGCCGTTACCTGGACGCCGATACCATCGACCGCGCTAGCATGCAGACCGGGCAGCGCGCGCAGGGACCTGCAATCGTGACCGAGGATGAAACGACCATCGTCATCCCCGCCAGCCGGGACGCGATCCGCCAGCCCGATGGCTGTATCGACGTTGTGACAAAAGGAGCCGCGTGATGAGCAAAGAGCAGTCCAAAGTCACCTATCAGGTCATGTGGAACCGTCTGATCTCGGTTGTCGAGGAACAGGCGCAGGCGTTGGTTCGGACGGCGTTCTCAACCTCGGTCCGCGAGGCCGGGGATCTGTCGGCGGGGGTCTACGACACACATGGGAACATGCTGGCACAAGCCGTGACCGGTACGCCGGGTCATGTGAACGCGATGGCAGATGCGGTCGCGCATTTCATTCGCCGAATTGGCCGACAGAACATGCATGACGGCGACGTCTACATCACCAATGACCCGTGGGAGGGCACAGGCCACCTACATGACATCACCATGGTCACCCCGTCCTTTCACAAGGGCGCGCTGGTCGGCTTCTTCGCCTGTACCGCGCATATCGTGGATATCGGCGGGCGCGGCTTTGGGGCCGATGCGCAAAGCGTCTATGAGGAAGGGCTGTATATCCCTATCATGAAATTCGCTGACCGCGGCAATGTGGATGAAACGCTGGTGCGCCTCATTCGCGGCAATGTGCGCGAGCCGGATCAGCTGATCGGAGACATCTATGCTCTGACCACCTGCAACGAAATCGGCCATCGCCGCCTGATCGACATGATGGAGGAGTTCGACCTCGAAACCCTCGATGGGATCGCCGCATTCATCCTCGACAATTCCCGCCGAGCGACACTGGAGCGTATCGCCGCCCTGCCTCAGAAAACCGCTGAGGGTGAAATGACGATGGACGGTTTTGATACTCCGATCACGTTAAAGGTCAGGATTAGCGTCGAAGGCGAAAGGATCGTGACCGATTTCTCCGGAACCTCGGGGGTGGACAAGAAAGGGATCAACTGCCCGCTGGTCTATACCAAAGCCTATGCCTGTTACGCGCTCAAGGTCGCAATTGCGCCCGAGATCCCCAATAACGCGGCATCATTGGCACCGTTTGAAGTCACCGCGCCCGCGAACACCATTGTGAATGCGCTTCATCCGGCTCCGGTCGCACTGCGCCATATCGTGGGCCATTTCGTGCCCGATGCGGTCTATGACGCGTTCGACAAGATCGTTCCCGGCCTTGTCCCCGCCGAAGGCGCGGGATGTTTGTGCAACTTTCAGGTCAGTCTTCGCCCCCGCACCGATGCTCCGGCCCCTGAAGGGGCCCGCCGATCCGAGGTGCTGACCTTCAACTCGGGTGGGTCGGGCGCAAGGCCGGAACACGACGGGATGAACGCCACCGCCTTCCCCTCGGGCGTCATGACCATGCCGATTGAGGCCACCGAACACGCCGGTCCGGTCATCATCTGGCGCAAGGAACTGCGGCCCGACAGCGGCGGTGCTGGGAAAACGCGCGGCGGGCTGGGACAGTATATGGAGGTCGGCGCGCAAGAGGGGTACGAGTTCGACATTCAGGCCATGTTCGACCGCAGCCAATACCCCGCGCGCGGTCGCCGTGGCGGGGGAAATGGCGCGCCCACCACCATTGCCCAGGACGACGGGTCCGACATGCGGGTCAAAGGTAAACAGTTTGTACCACACGGGCGCAAAGTCGTGATGGCGTTCCCCGGCGGTGCTGGCTACGGTGACCCGTCGGAACGGTCAAAACAGATGGTGAAGCGTGATCTGGCGCTCGGCTATATTTCAGACGAAACAGCATCACGCGACTATGGCTTGACGGCATCCGAGATCTCTCAGATCCATCGTGCCGTCGCAAAAGGAGAATACGAATGAGCAACCAAAGCCCGGCCCGGAAAAGCTATGATGTGGTGATCATAGGCGGTGCGATCATGGGGGCCTCGACCGCTTGGTTCCTGTCGGACAATGCCGATTTCAATGGCTCGGTTCTGGTGATCGAACGCGACATGACCTTTGCCTCATGTTCGACCGGGCATACGAATTCCTGTATCCGGCAGCAATTCTCGGCCGAGCTGAACGTGTGGATCAGCCAGTTTGCCGCCGACTTCGTGAAAAACCTACGCGGCTATATGGGTGGAGACGACCGAGTGCCCGAGCTTTCGATCCATTCCTTTGGCTACATGTATCTGGCCGACACCGAAGGCTTTGCCAACGTGCTGCGCGAGAACCAGAAGGTGCAGTTGGCGGCAGGGGCGGCAACGCAGCTGATGAACGCGGATGAGATCAAGGCCGCCTACCCATTCTACAATGTCGATGATATCCTTCTGGGCTCGATCAATCTGGTTGACGAAGGCTATTTCGACGGTGCGGCCCTCGACCACTGGTGGCGGCGACAAAGCCGCGAGCGTGGCGTCGAATGGGTCCAGAACGAAGTCGTCGAGATCACGCGAAACGCCGCAGGCACCAAGGTCGAAAGCGTCACGCTCGCTTCGGGCGAAGTCATTGCGTGCGGACAGTTGGTCAATGCGTCCGGCCCTCGGGCGGCCAGAACAGCGCAGATGGCTGGGATTGACGTGCCGGTCGAACCGCGCAAACGCTATTCCTGGATTTTCAAGGCCGAACGGCCGCTAGACCGCGACTTGCCGCTGACCATTGACCCTTCGGGCGTTCATGTACGCGAGGTCGGAGGTGGCACCTATCAATGCGGCGGGCATACCGACATCGACCCGGCGGTGGATTTCGATGATTTCAACATGGATCACGCCTTCTGGGAAAACCACGTCTGGCCCGTCCTCGCCACCCGTATCCCGCAATTCGAAGCGATCAAGCTGCAAAGCGAATGGGCCGGGCATTATGCGATGAACACCTTCGATCACAACGCAATCATGGGCCCGCATACCGAGCTGTCGAACTTCATCTTCCTAAACGGGTTCTCGGGCCACGGTCTGCAGCAGTCTCCTGCGATGGGGCGTGGCACGGCCGAGTGGCTGACCTATGGCGAATACCGCGCGCTCGACATGACGCCCTTCAACTACGAACGTATCCCGGCCGGACAACCAATCATCGAAAAGGCAGTGATCTGATGGAGCTAATACCCAACCGCTTCACCCATGCGATCGCAAATGGCGACAAACAAGTTGGTGTGTGGGTCAGCCTGTGCAGTAACAATGCAGCCGAAGTCATAGCCACTGCAGGCTACGACTGGGCGCTGATCGACATGGAGCACAGCGCGAACGACTATCACAGCGTGTTGTCTCAGCTGCAAGCCTTCGAGGCGTATCAGACCACAGCACTTGTTCGCGTCGAGTGGAATGATGCGGTTGTGGTCAAGCGTCTGCTTGACCTCGGCGCGCCGGGGCTTCTGTTTCCGATGATCCAATCGGTGGAAGAAGCCGAACGCGCGGTCGCGGCCACGCGCTACCCCCCGCGCGGGGTTCGTGGGATGGCAGGCGCAAGCCGCGCAACGGGTTTTGGGCGGATCAAGGACTATGTGACGCGCTGCGAAGACGAGCTGACAGTTCTGCTACAAGTGGAATCCCGCGCCGCCTTGGATCAAGCCGAGGCCATCGGCACTGTCGATGGTGTCAGCGGCATCTTCTTCGGCCCGGCGGATATTGCCGCCGATCTGGGTCATGTTGGCAATACTATGCATCCCGAGGTCTGGTCTGAGATCAGAAAAGCCGCGCAGAAACTGATCGCGCGCGGAGTGCCCGTCGGCACCCTGGTCACAGAACCAGCCTTTGCGGCCGAGCTTTTAAACGAAGGGTTCACCTTCGTTGCGAATGCCATTGATACCGGCCTTCTGGCGCGTGCAGCGGATACGGCTCTGGCCCAGACGAAAGATCTCCTGAAATGAGCTTTGCCGCCTCGCGCCTTGCACCCGTGAAACCCTCGGCCTCGGCCTGGGTCAGCCAGGCCGCGAAGGAGGCTCGTGCGCGGGGTGAGGATGTCATTGATCTGGGCCTCGGAGAGCCCGACTTCGACACACCCGACCACATCAAGGAAGCCGCGCATCAGGCGGCTCTTGCGGGTGAGACGAAATACCCGCCCACCAACGGCACCCTGACCATGCGGAAGGCCGTTGTCGACAAGCTGCAGCGTGAAAATGATCTGACCTATGCACCCGATGAAATCATCGTGTCGAACGGGGCCAAGCAGGTGCTGTTCAACGCTTTCATGGCCACGCTCGAGCCGGGCGACGAAGTTCTCCTCTGCGCGCCTTACTTTGGGCAGTACAAGGACATCGTGCTGATCCTTGGCGGTACGCCTGTGACCATCGAATGCCCGGCTGAGGACGGATTTCGCCTGACCCCTGACAGGCTGGCGGCCGCGATCACACCCAAGACACGCTGGCTGTTGCTGAACCAACCCTCGAACCCCTCGGGCGCAGTCTATTCGGACGCTGAGATTGCAGCCCTCGGCGCGGTTCTGGAACAACACGACCGCATCCTGATCCTGTCCGATGAGATCTACGAACACATCCTGTTCGACAAGCGCGTCTTCCGGTCTTTCGCAGCCCTGTGTCCGACGCTGAAAGATCGGACGCTGACAGTGAACGGGGTCTCCAAGGCCTATGCGATGACCGGGTGGCGCATCGGCTATGGCGCAGGCCCGAAAGACCTGATCGCTGCAATGACCAAGGTGCAAAGTCAGATTTCATCGGGCGCTTGCTCTATCGCGCAGGCCGCAGCGGCGGCTGCTTTGAACGGACCGCAGGATGAAGTGCACCGCTTCTGTGCCGCGTTCGAGGCCCGTCGAGACCTTGTAGTCACGCGTATCCGCGACATTCCCGGCCTGACGCTCGACCCGCCGGGCGGAGCGTTCTACTCTCTGATCGGCTGTGAGGGCCTGATCGGGGCCACGACGCCCGACGGTGCAACCCTGACCTCAGACGCAGATGTAACCACCTATCTTCTCAGCGCAGCCGGTGTGGCGGCTGTTCCCGGCAGCGCCTATGAGCTGTCGCCCTTTTTCCGCATTTCGACTGCTGCGTCCGAAGACGTTCTGAACACGGCCCTGAACCGCATCGCCGATGCCGTTGCCAATCTGAAAGGAGTTCGCCCATGAAGAAACTAGTCCTCACCGGCGCAGCGGGGCGGCTTGGATCATATTTGCGCGGGCCGCTGTCGAAACTATGCGACGAGCTGGTTTCCTCGGACATTGCCGACAGCGTGCCCAACCTCGCGCCGAACGAACGCTACGTGAAGGCCGATCTTGCCGATCTTGAGGCCATGGTAGCGCTGCTGGAAGGCGCGGATATGGTGGTTCATTTCGGCGCCATCGCGGATGAGGCCCCGATGGATGTGCTTTGGGGCCCAAACTTCTACGGCGCCTATATCGTGTGGGAGGCCGCCCATCGCAATAATCTGAGGCGCGTAGTCTACGCCTCGTCAATCCATGCGGTTGGCATGCACAAAAAGACCGATTTCATCGGCATCGACGTTCCACACAGACCAGACACGTTCTATGGGCTTGCCAAATGCTTCGCCGAAGACCTCGCCTCGCTTTACTGGGACAAGCGCGGGCTCGAGGCCGTCTGCTTGCGCATCCTGTCCTGCGCGCAGGTCACGAACAGTCGCGCGATTGGAACGTGGCTCAGCTATGATGATCTGGTCCATATGGTGGAACAGGCGATCAAGACCCCGGTCACCGGATTCAGCATCGTCTATGGCGTGTCCGACAATGACCGCGCGCCCGTCGACAACTCCAAGGCTCGGCATCTGGGTTTCCGGCCCAAGGACAATGCCGAGCAATTCGCCGATGAGATCTTTGCCAAGGACGGCCCGCTTGACCCCCTTGATCCCGCCAACATCCATCACGGTGGCCCATTTGCAGCCGTTGATCTGGGCAGCAGCGGTATGGCGGCTCTGAACCTCAACGCAGACGATACGGCGAAGGAGTAGCCTTCAGCCCCTTCTTCGCATCCACAACCTGTTCAGGATCATACCGGGCCTTTTTCTCTGCATACGCCAGCTTTTCCGTGGGAGCATCGCAATGAGCAACGATCCACTTCTGCAGCCATACCAGTTAAAGCACCTCACCTTACGCAATCGGATCATGACCACCAGTCATGAACCCGCCTATCCCGAAGACGGTATGCCCAAGGATCGCTACCGCGCCTATCATGCGGAACGCGCCAAGGCCGGTGTTGCGCTGGCGATGACGGCCGGATCGGCCTGTGTGTCCAAAGACAGCCCTCCGGCGTTCAACAACGTTTTGGCTTATCGTGACGAGGTGGTGCCTTGGATCAAAAACCTCACGGACGAGCTGCACGATCACGGCTGCGCAGTGATGATCCAGCTGACCCATCTGGGCCGCCGTACCGGTTGGAGCAAAGGGGATTGGCTGCCCTCGGTCGCACCGACGCATCATCACGAAACCGCGCATCGCTACAATCCCAAACTCATGGAGGATTGGGACATCGCGCGGGTCATTCAGGACTATGCCGATGCGGCCGAACGCATGAAGGCAGGCGGCATGGATGGACTGGAAATCGAGTGCTACGGTCACCTGCCCGACCAGTTCTGGTCCCCGCTGACGAACGAACTTGAGGGGCCGTATGGCCCACAAACGCTGGAAAGCCGCACCCGTTTCGCACGTGAGGTTCTGGCCCGCATGCGCGACAAGGTGGGTGAAGACTTCCTTCTGGGTGTTCGCTTCTCGATGGACGAAACCACCCCCGGCGGCGTGAGTGAGGAAGAAGGGTTCCGCATCGCGCGTCTTCTCAGGGATGAGGGGCTGGTCGATTTCCTCAACGTGACGCGCGGGCGGATCGACAGTGATGCCGCGCTGTCAAAGGTGATCCCGTTGCAGGGGTCGCCCGCTGCGCCGCATCTGGCTTTCGCGGGCCGGATGCGGGCCGAGATCGGCCTGCCCACCTTCCACGCCGCCCGCATACCGGATGTTGCCACCGCCCGCCATGCCGTGGCCGAGGGGCGTCTGGACATGGTCGGCATGACGCGCGCCCATATGGCCGACCCGCATCTGGTGCAAAAGATCGTCGAGGGGCGCGAGGATGATATCCGGCCCTGCGTCGGGGCCACATACTGCCTCGATCGTATTTACGAAGGCGGCGAGGCGCTGTGTATCCACAACGCCGCAACCGGGCGCGAGCTGACGATGCCGCATCTGATCCCCGTGGCTAAGACCCCGCGCAAGGTTGTGGTCATCGGCACCGGCCCCGGCGGGCTCGAGGCCGCGCGGGTTGCTTCCGCCCGTGGTCATGACGTGACGGTGTTCGAGGCCGCCTCGGACCCCGGTGGGCAGATACGTCTGACCGCACAGTCCCAAAGGCGGCGCGAGATGATTGGGATCATCGACTGGCGTATGGCCCAATGCGCCGCACGGGATGTGCGTTTTCATTTCAACACCTGGGCCGAGGCCGAGGACGTCACCGCCCTGAACCCGGACCTGGTCATCGTGGCCACTGGCGGGCTGCCTCAGATGCGGCTGTATGAACGGATGGAGGATCTGCCACATGTCATCACCTCGTGGGACATTCTGTCGGGTGACGTAAAAGCCTGTGGCGATGTGTTGATCTTTGATGAGGCTGGCGATCACGCCGGGCTGCAAGCCGCCGAGATTGCCGCAGACACAGCGCAGGTCGAAATCATGACCCCTGACCGCAGCTTTGCCCCCGATGTGATGGGGCTGAACCTCACGCCGTATCTGACCAACCTGCTAGACAAGGACGTGACTCTGACCGTGGCGCGCCGCCTCAAGGGCGTCCGACGGGACGGGAACCGACTGATCGCCGAGATCGGATCAGACTACAGCGCAAAATTGCAAGACAGGCCCTATGATCAGATCATTCTGAACTATGGCACATTGCCGAATGCCGACCTGTATTTCGACCTCAAGCCCCTGTCTTCAAATCTGGGACAGGTCGATCATGACGCGTTGATCAACGGCCAGCCGCAAAACCTTGTTGCGAACCCAGCGGGCCGTTTCCAGCTGTTCCGTATCGGAGACGCCGTCGCCGCGCGTAACACGCACGCGGCGATTTACGATGCCCTTCGTCTGTTGAAAGACCTTTGACAGGGGGCTTTCTGGACCAATGACGTAAACAGTTGATCTTCGAGCATGCTTCTTTCACAGCACGCTCGGATCGAATTCCATTTCTCGGTGAGCGATGACGTCTTCCAGTCCCTCAAGGATTGGCACCTTAAGCCTACTTCTGATGCGATGTCACCTCACAGAAGCGCGCGCACTTTTTCCAGCAGTGCAGCGTTCACCGCAACACCTTCGGTTGCTGCCCGTTCGCGGCAGGTGCGGCGGCCATCGCCCGGCAGTCGTGCGCCATCCTGATCACGGAACGAGGCAATCAGCTGACCCAGCTTCTCATGGAATGCCCCGCCCGAGGTCGCCTGCGGATCAATCGCGATGAAGAACTGACCGGTTTTCGGCGGGCCACCTGCGGTCCCCGAGAACGGGCTGGCAACCGAACCCAGCGTCGCGCCGGTCATCGCGGCGGCCATCAGCTCGACCGTCAGGGCGATACCCACGCCTTTGTAGCCGCCCGACGGCACCATGGAGCCTTTCAGACCAGCCTCAGGGTCTGTGGTGGGCTGGCCGTCCACGTCCAAAACCCAGCCTTCCGGCACGGGCTTGCCTTCGCGGGCATGTTTCATGACTTCGCTTTTGGCGATGGTGCTGGCGGACTGGTCGATCAGAAGCGCCGCGTTTCCATCCGCATCGGGGGCCGAGATTGAAAACGGGTTGGTGCCGATAACCGGCTTTGTCCCACCTGACGGCGCGATCGAGGCCGGCGCATTGGTGAACCCAATCCCCATCAGGCCCGCTTGCGCCAAACGCTGTGTATGCACACCCAGAACGCCGCAGTTGTACGAGTTGTTGATGGCCAGTACCGCAACACCCTGCTCGCGCGCCAGCGGGATCAGCTTTTCGAACCCCAGATCAATCGCGCTGTGGGCGAACCCTGTGGCCGCATCCACGGTGACAACGGCCGGTCGTGGCTGGGCAACTACGGGCTTGGCGGCCCCGTCAACCTTCCCGCATTCCACATGCTGCGCATAGATCGGGATATAGGCCAACCCGTGCGAGGCGACGCCATCCGCTTCGGTCATCGCTGTCGCAACGGCCAGAGGACGGGCGTTTTCCTCGGATGTTCCGGCTTTGACAAGGGCGCGGAAGGCCAGATCTTCGATCTCGGCCAGAGTCAGGGTTTCGGTGGCGGTCATTCTTCTTTTCCGTTCGTAAGTATGTGCCCCTTGTCGCAAGGGGCGAAGTTTCAGTCGTTGTCGCTGAGGCCCGCGCCAGCACCGCGCAGGCGGCTTTCCTCGGTCGCGGGTGCGAATGTGCGGTGGGCAAAGGCGCCAAGCCTGTTCCAGTCTGCATCGGACACCTCGGCGCGCAGGAGTGGCTCGCGGCGTCCTGTCATCTCAGCAGGCGCGCTGAAGACCATCTTGTCCGCGTGGCGGGCCTCAAGCGCCTCGGGCGTGGCCTGCACGCAGATCTGCCGCCCATCCGTTGCCAGACGCGCGCCCTGCCATTCAGCCGCGACCGGTACACCCAAACGCAGCGCAGCCCCTCCCATGAAGGGAACGGCCAGCAAGGGCAGGCTGACATTCTCCATTGTGATTGAGCCGCGATCCATCAAACGCACTGCGCAGTCGCTGAGTGAGGCCCCGGCGATCAGTGGGCTCATCCGGCGCGTGGGCGCGTGCCAGATCTCGGCGCTCAGCGAGACGGGAGAGACGTCGATCGACGGGATGCAGTCGTTCATCTCCAACAGATCAGCCAGCAATTCGGCGCCCGAGAATCCGAAGGCCGACAGCCAGCGCGTTCCCTTGGCGGCCTCTTCCGCCAGCCCCCAGGACAAGCCCGCGCCGCGCGCGGCGCGTTTGCTCATAGCCTCGATTTCGTTCAGAGAGTGGCTCATGCAGCGGCCCCTTCAAGTTCCGGGAAGACCCAGAAATCGGCGTTTTCAGATGTCAGTTCATGCGGCAGGGGCGCGTTGCCATACATGCAGATGCGCACCCAGCGATCCGAGCGGGGATCGAACTTGGTCGCCCCGAAGAAGGACAGCTTGCAGCGCAGCATGTCGATAGGCAGCACCCGGTCCGAGATCGTGTTGTCGCGAATCTCGGCATAGGGCGCGCGCCCCACGATCTGAACACGGCGTAGCACGTGGCGGTGTTCGGGGTGGCGCAGCAGGAAATCGGCGACCTGAGCATCATCCGACCAATGGGCCAGCGCCTGAAACAGCTGCGCGGCGTCCCGGCCGGGGGCCAAGGGCTGCTCGTATTCCTCGATCGGTTCCTCGAAACGTTCACCCAGACGCGGCTCCAGTTTTTCTTCCGAGACATACCAGGCGCGCGCCTTGCTGGCGGGGGTGGCCCAATCGGTCTCAATAGCCCAGCCGTAGATATCCTTGAGCAGCGCCCGCAGATCACCGATCTTCATCGCTCCGGCGATGCGGAACGTGGCGGTGTTGTCTGCCGCCATACCTTCGGCAAAGGCATCGACCAATTCGCCGTAGGGTTCCAGCATCAGCGAGGCGATCCATTCTTGACCCTCAAGGGTCAGTGACTGCTCGGCCCAAGAATAAAGCGCATCCCATGGGTGATCCGCGCCAAGATCCGCACTTGAGAGATAGTCCTGAAGCTTGGCGATATCGGCGCGCAGGGCGGCGAGTTTCTCGATCTGGATCGGGTGTTCGGACTGCCAGGTCTCGACGATCTGCATATTGCGCAGCAGCACATCACGGAACACCGTAATTTCCGCATCGCCGGCCTTCTCTACCCCACGCACGACCTGAATTGCGCCTTCGCGCGCGGCCATCCAGTTGTTAAACAGCACCGGATGGTTCAGCAAAAACGGCGCCATTCCTAGACCGGTCGAGTTCCCAATCCCCATCGAGCGGGCAATCCCAGCATCCAGCTTCGCGGCCTGCGCGCCGTTGGCTGCAGCGCGGGTATCAGCCATGTATTGCACAAGATCAGTCACGAACCAGCGGGTAAGGTAGACCGACAGCATCTCAACCTGGAACGGAGCACGGAATTCCGGACGGTCGGCAATCATTTCGCGATCCGCAGCGCCCAACTTGCCGGACCCGTAAACCGCAGTGGTCCGCATCAGGTAACCCACCGCATCAATCTTATCGGTCGAGGGCTGGCGGCCTTCGGCCAATTCGCTCACCACATGCTCCCACAAACGCACCGAGCGGTTAGCGCGGGACACCGACAGTTCAGAACCGGTGACGCGCCCAGCTTCCTGAACGGGAATATTGTGCGAAAGACGCTCGATATCGGCTTCGGAGGGCACACCGTCAAACAGGGTGAAGGTGGCATCCCAGGCCTCGGCGATCACCCGGTCCGAGCGTTTTTCGGGCGGCAGATCATGGGCATAGGCGATAAGGGAATAGGACCGCTCGGGCCCATGTGCGGTATAGACGGCATGGCCAACTCCTGTGCCGTCAATTTCGAACGCAGTTTTTTCAAACCGCCAGTTTTCCCGAGCCAGTCGTCGCGTCAGGATACGCATGAACGAAAGGCGCGACTGATGCATGGAGCCAAGACGGGCAAGGCGCATCACCATGTTCGGATCACGACGGGGAACGTCAGTCATTCGGTTGTGCCTCCTCAGGTGCTAATATCTGGTCTTCTCTTGAAACCTTCAGGCGTTTTGGCGGGCCGGATGGTCCGGCCCGGCTTGGATCGTTTAGCTCTCTTTGCCCTTCACCAGCGTGATGCGCAGCGCATCCCACAGCGACGGTAGCAAGATCAGAGACACCGGAACAGCGGTCACCACAATAAAGCTCTGTAGCTTGGACACACCGCCCGATCCAACTGAGATCAGGATGATGGCCATAAGCCCCATCGCGATGCCCCAGAACACGCGCAGCGCTGCGGGTGGGTTGTTCTCGTTGCTCATTGTCGCAGAGATGACATAGCTCATCGAGTCGCCAGTGGTAGCCACAAAAATCGTGGTTAGGATCAGGAACAGGATCGAGATCACGAAGCCCATCGGCAGGTTGTTGGTGATCGCCAGCAAGGCGGCAGGCAGGTTGAAGCCTTCGAACGCGGTGGCGATTGTGCCGGGGTTCTCAAGTTCCATCGAGATGCCGGTGCCCCCGATGATGGTGAACCAGAAGTTGGTCACGATCGGCGCGATGATCGACAGCATGATGATGATCGAGCGGATCGAACGACCGCGCGACACTCGCGCAATGAACATTGCCATCAGCGGGCCATAGCCCATGAACCAACCCCAGAAGAACACGGTCCACCAGCCCAGCCAGCCGGGTTCGCCGAACAGACCGGCCTCACCCCGATAGAGTGCCATCTGGAAGAAGTTGCCCACGTAAGTGCCAAAGCCCGAGAAGAACGAGCCAAAGATGAACCCGGTTGGTCCTGCGATCAGCACGAACAACAACAGGAAAGCCGCCAGTATCACGTTGACCTTGGACAGAACCTGAATACCACGCGACAGACCCGTCATGGCCGAGATCGTGTAGATCGCAGCCAGCCCGGCAATCACGGTCGCCTGCAGGGCAAACGTATCCGAAAAGCCGAACAGATCGGCCAGACCATAGCTCACCTGCAGACCCAGGAAGCCGATCGGACCAACCGTACCCGCAACCACAGCGATGATCGAGGACGCATCCGCAATCAGGCCAATCGGCCCGTTGATCGCCTTGTCGCCGAACACCGGGTAGAGCAGCGTGCGCGGCGCCAGCGGCAGACCCTTTTCATAATGGTAGTGCATCAGCATAACCGTGGTCAGCGAACCGAGAATGGCCCATGCGAGGAAACCCCAATGCATGAAGCTCTGGGCGATGGCCGGGTTCACGGCCTCGGCCGTTGCCCCTTCACCACCGTAAAGCGGCGCGGGGTACAGGAAATGGGCAATCGGCTCACCTGCCGCCCAGAACACGCCGCCACCGGCCAGCAGCGTGCACATGACCATCGAGCCCCACTGGAAGGTGGTGAACTCGGGCGCAGCCAGGCCGCCCATGATGGCACGCCCGCCGGGCAGAACGCACAGCAGCAGGCCGATCAGGAAGGTGGCGAGCAGAAGCACCTGCCAGTAAAGGCCAAAATAGGTGGCCGCGACATTGAATCCCCAATCCACAGCACCCGAAAGGGCGTTCAGATCGACAAGGGCCGCGACACAGAACAGCGCGATAAAACCGCCAGAGATCAGGAAAAGTGGTTTGTTCACCCGGCTTTCCTGTACAGGGGCAGTGTTCAAAGATGCCTCAGACATCTCTCCTCCGTTAATAGTAGTCAGACCGTTTCTTTTTGGAATACGGCCATAGCTTCGTCGTTTAGCTGACCTGCATCAGGTGAGCGGTTTGAAGTTCTCGTCAAAGAAGCGGTACCAGTTGCCTCCCATGATCCCGTCAACCTCATCGTCATTCATGCCGGTGGCACGTAGGCCTGCCCGGATGTTGCCGAAGTCACGGTTGTCATTGAACCAACCCGGCATGGGCGGGAAACCGGGGGCCGACGCTGAGCCTTCGCCGTAGTCGATTTCCTTGGTCCAGCGACCGACGCGCATCCATTCCACGATACTGTCGGGCTGGTCCTGACACAGGTCGGTGCCGATCCCCAGATGCTGCGCACCGTATTCTTCGGCCGTGCGCGCGATCATCTCGCAAAAGCTTTCCAGCGTGCACTCGGACTTGTCTTTCAGGTGGTGCGGGTAAACCGAGAAACCCAGCATGCCGCCGTTTTCCGTCACTGCACGGATCACCGCGTCGCGCTTGTTGCGCAGGGCGGGCGACCAGTCATAGGGGTTCGCGTGGGTGATGGCGATGGGACGTTCCGATATCTCAGCCGCTTCGATGGTCGAGCGGTCGGCCGAGTGGCTCATGTCGACAACAAGGCCCACGCGGTTCATCTCTTTGATGACCTGTTTGCCCATGCGGGTGATGCCGGAATCCTCGGCCTCATAACAGCCGGTCGCCAGCAGCGACTGGTTGTTGTAGGTCAGCTGCATGAAACGCGCGCCCAGCGTGTGCAGGATCTCGATCAGGCCGATATCGTCTTCTATCGGGCTTGGGTTCTGGAACCCGAAGAACACTGCTGTCCGGCCGGTTTCCCGCGCCGTGTCGATGTCGCTGGCCCACTGCCCTTTCATGATCAGGTCCGGATACTGTTCGAACCAGCGGTTCCACTGTTCGAAATTCAACACCGTTTCGCGAAAGTTCTCATGATAGGCGATGGTGACGTGGATCGCATCCACGCCCCCCTCGCGCAACTGGCGGAAGACCTTTTCCGACCAGTTCACATATTGCAGGCAATCGATCAGCATCAGACGGGACCTGCGCTGATATATGCGGTTTTGACCGTGGTGTAGAATTCGGCCGCGGCCTTGCCCTGCTCGCGCGGGCCGTAGGAGCTGTCGCCACGGCCACCGAAAGGCACGTGATAGTCGGTGCCGGCGGTGGGCAGGTTCACGGTGACAACACCGGTGCGCGCATTGCGGCGGAAATGGGTGGCGTGGGCAAGCGACTTGGTCACGATGCCCGATGTGAGGCCAAAACTGGTGTCGTTGACGACGCTCAGCGCTTCATCATAGCTGCCAACCTTGATGACGCTGGTGAGCGGGGCGAACATTTCCTCGCGGTTTATCGCCATGTCGTTGGTGGTGTTCAGGAACACGCCGGGCGACATGTAGTACCCGTCATGCGGCATCTCGAGACGCGCGCCGCCACATGCCAGTTCTGCGCCCTCGGATTTGCCCAGATCGACAAAGGCCAGGTTTTCGCTCAATTGCTGCTGGCTGACGACGGGACCCATCTGAACGCCCTCTTCCAGCGCGTGGCCCACTTTCATCGCCTGCGCACCCGCAACGAGCTTTTCGACAAAGGCGTCATGAATGGCAGAGTGGACCACGAGGCGCGACGACGCCGTGCATTTCTGACCGGTGCCACCGAACGCACCGCCCAACGCCAGCGTCACCGCCAGATCCAGATCAGCATCGTCCATAACGGCCAGAGCGTTCTTCGATCCCATTTCCATCTGAACTTTGGTCAGGTTTTGGATGGCGGCAGCGGCGATACCTTTACCGACCGGAACCGACCCGGTGAAGGAAATCGCGTTGACCTTGGGGCTTTCCACCAGACGTTGACCGATGGAGCGGCCCGAACCCATGACCAAGCTGAACAGACCCTTGGGGATGTCCTGGCGGTTGATGATCTCCGTCAGTGCCACTGCCGAGGCCGGGGTGATGTTGGCGGGCTTCCAGACAACCGCGTTGCCATAGCACAGCGCCGGAGCGATCTTCCACGAGGCCGTCGCGGTGGGGAAGTTCCACGGGCTGATGATGGCAACAACGCCAACGGCTTCGCGGCGAACGTCCACCTCGATATCGGGGCGCACGGAATCCGCGTTCTCACCGATTTGACGCAGGCATTCGGCGGCGTAGTAGGTAAAGAATTGACCGGCGCGGAACACTTCGCCTTTGCCTTCGGCCAGCGGCTTGCCTTCTTCGCGGCTCAGCAGCGTGCCCAGTTCCTCGGCGCGGGCCATCAGCTCATTGCCGATCGCGTTCAGAACGGCCTGCTTGCGCTCCAGCCCATAGGCGGCCCATTCCCGCTGAGCAGCACGCGCCTGATCCAATGTTGCCTCAAGCTGATCCGCGCTGGCCTGTGCAAACATACCGACCAGATCGCTCAGGTCCGATGGGTTGCGATTTTCGATCTCACCTTCACCGGTGACCCACTCACCAGCAATCAGGTTCTTTTGAATGTCAGCCATAGCCGTTTGCCCCATAGAGAATTTGCTGAGCGGGTATGGACTCTTTTCCGACAATCAATCAAACTAAAATTATTGAAGTTTACTTCAGAAAGATTGAAGCCTCCAATATGACACTCAAGATCGAAATGCTTCGCGGCTTTGTCGCGGTGGCCCGCACCGGCAACCTGACGGACGCGGCCATTGTCCTGAAACGCACTCCGTCGGCGGTGTCGATGATGCTCAAGCAGTTTGAGACACATCTAGGCGAGCCGCTGTTTGAGACGGACCGCAAAAACAAACTGACCGCGTTGGGTGAGTTCGTTTTCGAGCAATCGCAGCTGGAATTGCAGCATTTCGACAACACGGTTCGGGCCATCGAAAACTTTGCCGATGCCAGTATGGGACATGTCAGAATTGCGACGGTTCCATCGGTGGCAGGCACGATCATACCACGCGTTTTTTCCAGAAATACCAAGGCTTACGAGAAAGTGAGGGTGGAGCTGCGCGACATGGATTCCAAGTCCGTCCTGCACGAGCTGTCGCGGGGGCGCATTGATATCGGCATCGCGACACTGCGCGGGAACGGGTCAGGTCTGCACAGTCAGCTTTTGCTGACCGACTGGTTCGGCGTGCTGCTGAGACCGGACCACCCGCTGGCCAGTGACACTGGCGCAATCGAATGGCGCGCGCTTGAGAATGAGCAGTTGATCGCTAACAGCCTGTCCGAAAGCATCCCCGGGCCCGAGGCGGAAAAACTGCACGCGGGCTCTCGGTTTTCGGCACATAACATCACCTCTATTCTGGGCATGGTCCGAGCCGGGATCGGGGTCACACTCCTGCCCGAGATGGCGGCAATTTCTGCCGGACAATCCGATCTGGTGTTTCGCCCTCTGGCGGATAAGACCGCTAAACGGCAAATTCACCTGATACGCAAGGCTGATTCTGCGCTGTCGCCCGCTGCCCGGAGACTGGAAAATGACATCCTCGAAACCGTCGAGGACCTAGTGAAAGAGCAACGCTCATGAAAGATCAGGTCGAGAAAATTTCGCTGGGCATCCTGATCTTTCCAGGGTTCCCGATGGCATGCCTGACATCCTGTATCGAACCGCTGCGCGCGGCGAATGAGATCTCGGGGCAGGAGGCGTTCAGCTGGCATGTCATTGCTGAGCAAGACCAACCGATCCAATCCTCGGCCGGGGTCACCTTTTTCCCCGACAGCACGTTGGCAAACGCCCAATCCCTGACGCATCTGCTGTTCGCCTCAAGCCCGAACAGCGTTTTCGACAACCCCTCCAAGGCGAATGCAGCGCTTCAGCGTCTGATGCGGAACAAGACCCGTATCGGCGCAATCAGCGGCGGCGTCTTCCCTCTAGCCCGGACCCGGCTGACCCGCGACAACCCTTTGTCGGTGCATTGGTGCTACGAGGCCGCTTTTCAGGCTGAATTTCCCGAAATCCCGATCCATGGGACAGTGATCTGCGAAGAAGGGGCCTTTAGCACAATCTCGGGCGCCTCTGCCGTGTTCGATCACATGCTGGCCCTAATCGAAAAACGGCTTGGCGGTGATGTCATGGCCGAGGTCGCCTGTTGGTTCCAGCACCCGTTCATTCGCAGCGGGACCGTTACGCAAAAGGTGCCCGCAATCTCAACCGCGCAAAGTCAGGATCTTTTGCCCAAGCAAGTCGCAAAGGCTATTCAGCACTTTGCCGAACATATCGAAAACCCCATCCAGATCAGCGAAGTCGCCGATGCCGTGGGCCTTTCGGCGCGGTCACTGGAGCGGAGTTTCAAAAAGGCGACCGGGCACAGCCCTTTGACCTATTATCGGCGGATGCGGATGAACCAGGCGCGGCAATTGGTGCTGTACACAAACGACCCGATTGCCGAGGTCGCCTATATGGTCGGCTACGCCACGCCCAGCGCATTCATGCGTCACTATCGTGAGACGTTTGGGGTCACGCCGATCAGCGACCGGCGTGCCAAGAACTCGATGCGGGTGGGCAGCGACGATGTGCTGCCCTCGGGCTAAGGTTTAGGCGATGGATTTCGCTGCGGCCCACAGGCCGTGATGCAGCGACGCCGCCGAAGAGCGTGGGCCAAGAACGGCCATATGATCCTCCGCCAGACGCCAAAGGAAGACGCCCAGGTGCTCCGCCGTGGTTCGGATCGCCGCGCCCGACCCCATCGTGCGGACCGGCGCGTTGCTGAGCCGTTCGAACAGATCGCACAGAGCCGCGCCCTGCACGTCGAACCGGCACCAGCCATCCGTTTGCTCGGAAACCGATGCGGTGTCACCGACGATCTGCTTCAACTCGGCGGCCAGCAATTCGTGACTGTCATGCGGGGCCATGACCATCCATTGCTCCGGCCCCATCCAGAGCGCAGCATAGGGTGCGGCCTGAGCGGATTGGCCCACCTCGGGCACGCTCAGACCGATCTTGTCGGCCAGCGCCTTTTGCACGGCACCGGCCTGATCGTTGCGGGCCGCGACCGACGCCAGCGCCTGATCCACGACCTCGGTGATCGTGATCGAACCGACCGTATCGACACGCGGCGTGTCGCCGCCCAGCGGGGTGATGGGTTTCAGTTTATGCACGAAGCTTCTCCCCTTCCGGGTCCACGAAATGAGCGCTGACAATCTCGACCATGACTTCCTGGCCTTCCAGCGGGTTCACCAGACGCAGTTTTTCACCCATCCGGTCAGAGCCACCTTTGACAAATCCGAGCCCGATCGAGCTTTCCAGGATCGGCGAATAGGCGGCCGACGTGACATAGCCCTGATCATGGGCCGCATCGACCGGGCCAGTGGCGTTCATCAGATGCCCGCCCGCAGGTACGCTGTCCTTAGCGTCCACCGGTTTGAGACCGACCAGAGCCAGCGCGTCCGGGGCATTCAGCCCTTCCCGACGGCTGAGCGTGTTGCCGATACAGTCCTTCTTGGTGCTGACCATACGCGCCATGCCAAGGTTCAGAGCCGTAGTCGTCCCGTTCAGCTCATTGCCTGTCGCATGACCCTTTTCGATCCGCATGACGCCCAAAGCCTCAGTGCCGTAGGGCACCACGTCGAACTCTTCACCCGCCTCCATAAGCGCGCGCATCAGCCCGTCGCCATAGCGTGTGGGCACCGCGATTTCATAGGCCAGCTCGCCCGAGAACGAGATCCGGAACAGTCGCGCGCGCAGGCCGCCGCACACGGTGATCTCAGCGCAGCCCATGAAGGGGAACGCCTCGTTCGAGATGTCAAACTCGGGGTCCACGATCTTTTGCAGCAGTTTGCGGCTGTTGGGACCGGCCACAGCATATTGCGCCCAGGCCTCGGTAGTCGAGATCAACTGCACGTCCATACCCGGGCACAGGCATTGGCGGACGAATTCCATATTACGATAGACCAGAACCGCGTTGGCGGTGGTGGTGGTCACGACGAAATGGTCCTCGGCAAACCGCGCGGCGGTGCCGTCGTCGTAGGCGATGCCATCCTCGCGCAGCATCAGGCCATAGCGCACCTTGCCCACGGGCAGTTTCGCGAACGCGTTGGAGTAGACCATGTTCAGGAACGCCGCTGCATCCGCGCCCTGCACATCGATCTTGCCCAGTGTCGTCACATCGCACACGCCGACCGAGTTTCGGGTCTGCAGCACCTCGCGATCCACCGATTGCCGCCAATGGGTTTCGCCCTTGCGCGGGAACCATTGGGCACGCAGCCAATTGCCGACCTCGACAAACACGGCGCCCTGTTCCTCGGCCCATTTGTGGCTGGGCGTCAGGCGGGTCGGGTGGAAATCCTTGCCCACCGCACGGCCACCGAACGCACCCATCGCCACCGGAGTATAAGGTGGGCGGAAAATGGTTGTGCCGGTGTCCTGAATGGACTTGCCCGTTAGTTCCGCCATCACCGCCAAGGCACCCACGTTCGAGGTCTTGCCCTGATCGGTCGCCATACCCAGCGTGGTATAGCGCTTAAGATGCTCGACCGAGGTAAAGTTCTCTTGGTGGGCCAGCTTGACGTCCTTGACGGTCACGTCGTTCTGGTAGTCCAGCCATGCGCGTTTTGCGCCTTTGACATGCCAGAACGGGCTGATCGAGACCGGAGCATCGGCAGCTGCAGGCAAATCGGCGGGTGATGCCGTGATGCCCAGATCGCTCAGAGCGGAGACCGCCGCCGCCGCGCCGCCTTGCAGAGCCGCTTCGGTGGTCATCTCACCCTTGGCCGCACCTGCTACGATCTGGCCGACGGGCAGGCCGTCCCCCGGAACAAAGGCATGGATATCCGCATTCCAGACCGGGCGACCGCGCTGATGGCAGGTCAGGCCCAGGTTGGGGTTCCAGCCGCCGGACATCGCCAACGCCTCGCAGTAGAGATCCGTTGTATAGCCTTTCTCGGTGCGCATCAGCACCGAGGTCAGACCCAAGCGACCCGAGGTATTGATGATCTCGGCCCCTTTCAGAACCTCGGTGCCCTCCACATCCGCAGCATCCGCGCGTGTATCAACAATGGCCGGGACCTTAATACCCTGCGCCATCAGATCGCGTGCTGTCTGGTGCGCGTCGTCATTGTTGGCAAAAACCACAACCGATTGCGCAGGCGTCGCGGCCCAGCGGTTGGCGTAGGACCGAACCGCTCCGGCCAGCAGGATACCGGGCCGGTCGTTGTTTTCAAACGCGATGGGGCGTTCTATGGCCCCGGTCGCGATCAGCGCGCGCTTGGAGTAGATGCGCCAAAGGGTTTGGCGGGGTTTGTCAGCCGCGGGCGCGATCAGGTGATCCGCGTTGCGTTCGACCGCGCCATAGATCCCATGGTCATAGGCCCCGAAGACGGTTGTACGCGGCATGACCCGCACGTTATTCATCGACGCCAGCTCGGCCAGAGCCTGCGCGACCCAGTCCGCGCCGGAGATATCGGCCAAAGCGCCGGTCTCTGCAATCAGACGCCCGCCCATGCGGAAATCTTCATCCGTCAGAATGACCTGAGCACCCGCACGTCCTGCGGTCAGCGCCGCCGCGAGACCGGTCGGACCCGCGCCGATGATCAGCAGATCGCAATGCAGGAAGCCCTTGTCATAAAGGTCGGGATCATCCTCACCCGTCAGGCTACCCAGACCGGCGGCCTTGCGGATGATCGGTTCATACAGCTTTTCCCAGAACGCCTTGGGCCACATAAACGTCTTGTAGTAAAAGCCAGCGGTCAGGAAGTTCGAGAACCGATCGTTGATCGCTATGAAATCGCGTTCCAGCGACGGCCAGCGGTTTTGGGAATTGGCACTCAGGCCCTCATACAGCTCGGCCACGGTGGCGCGGGTGTTCGGCTCCTGCCGCCCACCTGAGCGTAGCTCGACCAGAGCGTTCGGCTCTTCGCTGCCCGCAGTTAGCGGGCCACGCGGGCGGTGGTATTTGAACGACCGGCCCATCAGGCGCACGCCATTGGCCAGCAAGGCCGAAGCCAGCGTGTCGCCCTCATAGCCCTGATAAGATTTGCCGTCGAAGGTGAAGCTGAGGCTGGCGTCCCGGTTGATCAGCCCGCCATTCAGTCGATTGCTCTGAGTCATTGTGAAGCCTTCCCTGCCGCTTTGGCCACGTCACGGGCCAGTTCGACCTTCAGGATTTCATGGGTCAGCGTGTTGCGCGTGACCACCAGCCACGACCGGTCGCCCTGTTCGTGATACCAAAGCTCGCGATGCTCGCCCGCCGGGTTGTCACGCAGGTAGAGGTAGTCGTGAAACGCTTGCGCCGCGTCCTCGGCCTGCCAATCAGGGCGATTGATCAGCGAGGCATCGCCCAGATAAGTGAACTCCTGCGCGTCGCGCGGGCCAAGCAGGGGGTGATTGATCAGCATGCTTCGACCTCCGACCCTTTGTGAATGATATTGATGTCGCGAACGCGCTGCATCCACTTGGCGCGCAGCTCTTCGCTGGTGACGCCCATGTCATAAGCGGGCGTGGCCAGAGGCTTGCACGCCGTTACCTTGATGACCACGAAACCCGAAAACATCTGCTCAAGCTCTGGCCAGCGGTTGGTATAGGCTGGGCGCAGCGACGGGTAGCGCGCATCGTCGCGCGGTACATAGCTAGCCTCACCCTGGATCAGGACGCCCCGACGGGTCAGGATGTCGATGAAGTTGACCTCGATCTGCGGACGCGCCGCAATATTGGCCAGAGTGTCCGGAGACCGCATTTCGGCAAAGCTGATCGTGGTGTCATTGTGGGCCACAAACGCGCCCTTGGGCGAGACATTCGGGTTTCCTTCGGCATCCGCTGTGGCCACAAAGCCAAGATGCCAGTTCTCGATCAGATCGCGTGCAAACTTGTTGATCATAGCGATAGTCCTCAGTGCAGGTTCGGCTGGGCGCCCTGCCCTTTTTCGTCGATCATGTGACCGGTCATGAACCGGTCCAGCCGGTAGGCAGTCGCGGTTTCATGCGGACGGTCGGTTTTCAAAAGATGCGCAAAGCAATAGCCAGAGGCCGGCGTTGCCTTGAACCCGCCGTAACACCATCCGCCATTGAAATAGAGCCCGTCGATATGCGTCTTGTCGATAAACGGAGAGCCATCCATCGACATATCCATGATCCCGCCCCAACTGCGTAGCAGGCGCGCGCGTCCCAGTGCAGGGATAAGCGCCATGCCGCTTTCGATCACGTCCTCGACCACCGGCAGGTTCCCGCGTTGGGCGTAGGTGTTGTACATGTCGATGTCGCCACCGAAGACCAGACCGCCCTTGTCGGACTGGCTGCAATAGAAGTGCCCTGCCCCATAGGTGATAACGCCGTCGATGAAAGGCTTCAGACCCTCGGAGACGAAAGCCTGCAACACGTGGCTTTCGATCGGCAGGCGCATCCCCGCCTTCTCCATCACGCGGCTGGAACTGCCCGCAACAGAGACACCGACCTTTTTCGCCCCAATGAAGCCGCGGGTGGTATCGACCCCCAGAACCTTACCGTTATCAATGCGGAAACCCGTCACTTCACAATTCTGAATGATATCCACACCGCGCATATCCGCGCCGCGTGCGTATCCCCACGCCACCGCGTCGTGGCGCACCGTGCCGCCGCGACGGTGTAGCAGACCACCCTTGATCGGGAACCGGGCGTCATCGAAATTCAGGAACGGGTACATGGCACGGACGCCTGCGGTATCCAGCAACTCGGCATCTGATCCGTTCAGGATCATCGCATTGCCCCGCCGCCGCGCCGCATCCCGCTGTGCATCCGTGTGGACCAGGTTCAAAATACCGCGCTGGCTGACCATGGCGTTATAGTTAAAGTCCTGTTCGAGGTTTTCCCACAGCTTCAGCGAGAACTCGTAGAACGGCTCATTCCCGTCCAGTAGGTAGTTCGAGCGGATGATCGTCGTGTTCCGACCCACATTACCGCCGCCGATCCAGCCTTTTTCCAATACTGCAATACGCGCGGCACCGAATTCCTTGGCAAGGTAGTAGGCTGTGGCCAGTCCGTGGCCGCCACCGCCCACGATCACATAGTCATAAGCATCCGCAGGCTCTGGGTCGCGCCATTGCGGGCCCCAGCCCTTGTGGCCGGTCACGGCCTCTTTGAAAAGTCGCAGCGCCGAGAATCGCATGTAGGCTCCTATTCGTTGCAGCTTACTATATGCACCCAGGTCGCCCACGTTTTCAGTGTCGATTTCGGACAGAAGCTATCTCAGATGCGACAGATGCCATCAGAGTGTCGCCGTTTTGACGTTTCAAGCTCCAATAGCGGCCGGATGCACATTAGTAACTTACCCTTATCTGTTTTTTATTTTTCATCATCATTCTTTACCGTTTTGAGAATCACGGCTACGACACCCCAAAGCGCGACACAGGAGGAGCGAGACATGTTCGACGCCAGCACCACGCATAAAGTCGTTTTGGGAGTGATCGGCGCAGATTGCCATGCCGTAGGCAACAAGATCCTCGACAGCCTGCTGACCCGGGCCGGGATCGAGGTCGTGAACCTGGGTGTCATGGTCAGCCAAGCTGAATTCGTCGCCGCGGCCCTAGCTGAAAAAGCCGATGCGATCCTTGTCTCATCCATCTACGGGCACGGTGAGATCGACTGCCAGGGCCTCCGCGACCGGTGCCAGGCTGCAGGGATCGGCAACATCCTGCTCTATGTCGGTGGCAACCTCGTGATCGGCAAACAGGATTTCGCAACCGTCGTCACCCACTTCAAAGAGATGGGCTATGACCGCGTCTTCCCGGCCTCCGCCAATATCGACGAGGTCGTGGCGCTGCTGAAAGACGACATCGACATGAACCGCCTTCCAAACCTCGGCCACAACTCGGGCGCTTTCGCAACCGGGTTCGCCGACTGGGCCGCACTCTAGCAAAGGCAGATGGTGACATGACCGGCGCGCCAGAAATCACGAATTCCAAGCTGCCTGACTCCGTTTTTGACGCCGAGCGTGAGGGCGTTCTGCAATCCTGGCACACCGGAGCCGAGGTGGATTTTGACGCAGGCCTTGCTCGTCAGCACGCGCTGCCCTCGGAAAAGCGGTTCTCGGCGGCCTTGGCGGATGCGGATGAAACCGGCAAGACTCTGCTGCAACCCCGTGCGGGCGTTGCGCTGTTGCGCGAACACACCGCGCTGATGGAGGGGCTGGCCCCCTATTGCGATGTGCTGCCCACCACCATCGACGCCTATACCCGTCACAACCGATATGACGAGGCGCAGGATGGCATCGACCGCTCCCGCGCGGCGGGCACCTCGCTGCTGAACGGGTTCCCGGCGGTCAACCATGGTGTTGAAGGCTGCACGCGGTTGGTCGAGGCCGTCTCAAAACCCATTCAGGTCCGGCACGGCACACCGGATGCACGCCTGCTGGCTGAAGTGACACTCAGTTCAGGTTTTTCGTCTTACGAGGGCGGCGGGATTTCCTATAACATCCCATACGCAAAGAACATTCCGCTGGAACAGTCGATCCGCCATTGGCAATATTGCGACCGTCTGGTGGGCCGGTTCGAAGAACATGGCATCCGTATAAACCGAGAACCCTTCGGCCCCTTGACCGGGACGCTGGTGCCGCCATTCGTGTCGCATGTGGTTGCGATCATCGAAGGCCTTCTGGCACTAGAACAAGGCGTGCGCTGTATCACGCTGGGCTACGGTCAGGCGGGCAATCTGGTGCAGGACGTCGCCGCGCTGCGCTCGCTTCGGCGGCTGGGGCATCACTATTTCCAGAACGCGGGCTATGACGATTACCAACTGACCACTGTGTTCCATCAGTGGATGGGCGGCTTCCCCGAGGATGAGGCCAAGGCAACGGCCGTGATCTGTCTGGGTGCGCTGGCCGCGAAACAGGCGCGGGCCACCAAGATCATCGTGAAGACCCCGCATGAGGCCAGCGGCATCCCCTCGCTTGAGGCGAACCAGGCCGGGCTCAAGGCGACCCGTCAGATGGTCAACATGATCGCGGATCAGAACCGCAATGACGGCAACGAAATCCTGACCGAGGTCGAGGTAATCGAGGCCGAGGTTCACGCCGTCATGCGCGCCGTCATGAAACTGGGCAAAGGCGACATCGCGCGCGGTGCCGTTCTGGCCTTTGAATCCGGCGTCATGGATATCCCCTTCGCCCCCGCCATCGGGAACGCGGGCAAGCTGACACCGGTACGAGACAACCACGGCGCGCTGCGGATCTTCGAGACCGGAAATGTACCGCTGCCCAAGGACGTCATGGCCTTTCACCAGGACCGCATCGCGGAACGTGCCCGCTCCGAGGGGCGCGAGGTGTCCTTTGACATGGTGGTCGACGACGTCCGCGCCATCTCGGCCAGCAAACTCATCGGGCGGCCTTCGGTTGCCGCTTAGCACACAGAGAGTGTCATGAAGATCAAGAACGTTGTTTTCGCGCCGGGGCTGGCCTCGTACTATTTCGACGATCAGGCAGCGATCAAACAGGGGGCCAAGCAGGACGGGTTTGTCTATTGCGGGCGGGCCCTGACCGACGGCTTCGCCCGCGTCCGGCAATATGGGGAAAGTGTCTCGATCCTGCTGGAGCTGGAAAACGGCCAGATCGCCGAGGGCGACTGCGCGGCCGTGCAATATTCCGGTGCGGCCGGGCGCGATCCGCTGTTTCTGGCCTCCTCCGTCATTCCGTTCCTACAGGAACATCTGACGCCGCAGCTGATCGGGCATGACGTGCGCAGCTTTCACGATAGCGCGGAATTCTTCGACAAGCTTGTCGTCGACGGCCAGCCTCTGCACACTGCCGTGCGCTATGGCCTGTCGCAGGCGCTGTTGTCTGCGGCCTCGATTGCCTCGGGCAAGATGAAGTTCGAGGTCATCTGCGACGAATGGGGGCTTGAACCCATCGCTGCCCCTCTACGCCTGTTCGGGCAGAGCGGCGACAACCGCTATGAGGCCGTGGACAAGATGGTGTTGAAACAGGTGGACGCCCTGCCCCACGGCCTGATCAACAACATCCCTCAGAAACTGGGCCAGACGGGCGGGAAACTGGCCGAATACGTCACATGGCTGTCGCGTCGCATTCAAGCTCTGCGCACGGATGAGAGCTATCATCCGGTACTGCATATCGACGTCTACGGTACGGTGGGCATGATCTTTGACAATGACGCGGTGAAGATCGCCAACTATCTGGCAACGCTGGAACAACGCGCTGCCCCGTTTGATCTGTATATCGAAGGGCCTGCGGACGCCGGGTCAAAAGACGGGCAGATCACCTTGCTACGCGACATCCGGGCCTCGCTTCGGGCGCTTGGCAGCAACGTGAAAATCGTGGCCGACGAATGGTGCAACACCTATCAGGACGTGGTCGATTTCGTCGATGCCGATTGCTGTGACATGGTCCAGATCAAGACCCCCGATCTGGGATCGTTGCACAATACGGTCGACGCGGTGCTCTACTGCAAAGCCAATGGTGTCGCGGCGTATCAGGGCGGCACCTGTAACGAGACCGATATCTCGGCCCGCGCCTGTCTGCACGCCGCCATGGCCACCAGACCCGACCGTGTGCTGGTCAAACCCGGCATGGGCTTTGACGAAGGCATGACCATCGTCGCCAACGAAATGCACCGCACCCTTGCGCTTTTGAACACACGAGCTGCCGCATGACTGATACCCAACTCAAACCCTATGAAGGCCTGCTGGTCGTATCTTTGGAACAGGCCGTCGCTGCCCCCCTCGCGTCGTGCCACTTTGCCCAGGGCGGCGCGCGCGTCATCAAGATCGAGCGCGATACTGGCGATTTCGCCCGCAAATACGATGGCGCGGTGAAAGGCTCGGCGTCCTATTTCGTCTGGGCCAATCACGGCAAGGAAAGCCTGTGTCTGGATATCAAAAACCCCGACGATGCCGCCCTGCTGCACCGCGTTCTTGACAAGGCGGATGTGTTCATCCAGAACCTCGCCCCCGGCGCCATTGCCCGCACCGGGTTTGGCGAGGGTGTCCTGCGCAAACGCAACCCGCGCCTGATCACCTGCGATATCAGCGGATATGGCGAGGATGGGCGGTACAGCGACATGAAGGCCTATGACTTTCTGGTGCAATGCGAAAGCGGGCTGGTCTCTGTCAACGGAGCGCCCGGACATCCTGGTCGGATTGGCGTTTCGGTCTGCGATATTGGCGCCAGCATGAACGCGATCATCGGTATCCAAAAGGCTCTGATCGCGCGCAGCATCAGCGGCAAAGGCAGCGCGGTGAAGCTGTCCCTGTTCGACACGGCCGCCGATTGGATGACCGTGCCTTTGATGCATACGGTTTATGCGGGTAAAGCGCCGCAGCCAGTTGGCCTGCATCACCCCTCCATCGCGCCCTATGGCGGGTTCACCACCAAAGATGATGAGGTTCTGGCGATCTCGATCCAGAACGAACGCGAGTGGAAACGCCTCTGCGCCGATGTCATCGGACAGCCCGATCTGGCAACCGATCCCCGGTTCTGCGACGCCGCCCAACGGGTCGCCAACCGCGCCGAACTGGATGCCATCGTCGCTGAGTTCTTTGCCGGTCACAGTCGGTCTGAGCTGGAAGGCAAGCTGTTCGCGGCAGCCATCGCCTATGGGGCCGTGAACTCGGTCAGCACCTTTGCCGAACACCCGCAGCTGCGCCGTACGCCGGTCACGCTGGAAAACGGGGACGAGGCGCATCTGGTCGCGGCCCCCGTGCGCCACAGCTTTGATCCGGAAAAACCGCGCTTTGGTCGTGTGCCCGCACTTGGCGAACATACCGATACCATTCGGTCCGAATTCGCCGAGACCGCTGCCGCATGATCCGGTCCTACCTGTTCACTCCGGCGCACCGGCCTGAGCTAGTCGCCCGCGCGCATGAACGGGGCGCGGATGCGATCCTGCTGGACCTTGAGGACAGCGTCCCGCGCGACCGCAAACAGGCCGCACGGGACGGGTTGGCAGAGGCGGTCTCTGTGCTGACCGCCCGTGATGTGTCGGTTGTGATACGGGTCAATGCCGATCTGGGCGAATGCGTCCGCGATCTTGAGGCTGCCATCCTGCCTAGCGTTGACGCAATCATGCTGCCCAAGGTCATCGGGGCGGATCACCTGCGTCTGGTGGCTGACTATCTGTCGATGCTGGAGCGACAGGCCAAACTTCCCGAGGGTCATATCAAACTGATTGCCTTGATCGAAACAGCCCAAGGGCTGATGAACGCCGCGCGTATCGTGAAAGCGACCCCCCGGCTGACCGCACTTGCATTCGGGACTGAGGACTTCTCGACCGATTGCGGCCATGCGCCCTCAGTCGAGGCGTTGAAAGGCCCGGCGCAGTCTTTGATCCATGCGGCCAAAGCGGGTGGCCTGAAGGCCATCGGCCTACCGGGCAGCATTGCCGAGATCCACGATATGGACAGTTTCCGCAGCTGCGTCGACCTTGGGCGCAAAATTGGTTTTGACGCTGTCCTGTGCATCCATCCGCGTCAGGTCGAAATCGTCAACGCTTTTTTCACGCCCAGCGCCTCCGAGATCGAACAGGCAACCCGCGTGGTCGAGGCGTTTGATCGGGCCACTCAGCAGGGGCTGGGCGCCGTCATGCTGGATGGCAAAATGATCGACCCGCCCATCGTTGCGCGGGCGCAATCTATGTTGCAATCCCGGCGTCTTTGAAGAAATCCTCCATGAAGGCCGGGCCTTTCTGATCCACGAAATCCCGAAAGGACCGCGCCGCCGGACGCAGCGGTTTGTTGCGCATATGCAGAACGAACCAATCACGATATTCGGGCATGCCTTCGACGTTTAGGATCTTCAGTTTTCCGGCCATCGCCTCCAGCGCGATCGTGTGCGCCGAGATGAAGGCCAGCCCCATATTCGCCATGACCGCCTGTTTGATGTTGGCATTGCTGTCCATTTCCTGCGCCTTGGGCTGCGGCAGGCCCGAGTCCGAGAAAAAGAACTCGTGCACCATTCGCGTGCCCGACCCCCGCTCGCGGACGATGAACTGATGGTGCGGTAAGTCCGAACGTCGGATGCGGCTGGAGCGCACCAGCGGATGATCCGGATGGCCGATCAACACATAGGGGTGTTTGGCGAATTGATGTGCCGTTGTCTCTATCCGGCGCGGCGGGCGTCCCATGAGCGCAAGGTCGATTTGATCTGTATCCAGCATCTCGATCACACTGCGCCGGTTGGCGATTTTGAAATGCAGATCGCATTCCGGGTGTTCCTGCTGAAATTGCGCTAGCAGATGTGGGCCGAAATTTCGCGCAGTGGTCACCATGGCCACCCGAACCCGGTGGTCCAGCTTGCCCTGCATGATCTGCACAACATCTACCGCCTCGGCCAGCGTTTCGGTCATGCGCTCAGCGTACGGCACCAAAGCGGTGGCAACCTCAGTCGGGATCACCGAACGGCCGGATTTCTCGAACAGCGGCGCGCCGAATTCCTCGCTCAACCGGCTCATCTGCATCGACACCGCAGGCGGGGACAGCGACAGGCGCTCAGCCGCGCGCACAAAGCTGCGCGTCTCGATCGCCACCAGAAATATCTGCAACTGGCGCAGGGTAATCTTGTCCGAGGTCGGCGGCATTGCGGCTCCTGTGCGCTAGAAGGCGGGTTTGCGGGTAAAGAAGTCTCCTCCCTTATCGTCAATAATCACAAACGCCGGGAAATCCACGACTTTTATGCGAAAGACGGCCTCCATCCCGAAGTTGGGAAAATCCAGCGTTTCGATGTTCTTGATGACGTCCTTGCCCAAAACTGCCGCCGCCCCACCGACCGAGCCCAGGAAGAACCCACCATGCTCCTTGCAGCTTCGCACGACCGAGGGCGCACGATTGCCCTTGGCGATCATCACGCGGGACGCGCCCAGCGCCTGCAGTTCCGGCACATAGGGGTCCATCCGCGCGGCTGTGGTTGGCCCGAACGAGCCTGAGGTATACCCTTCGGGCGTCTTGGCCGGGCCCGCGTAGTAGACCGGGTGATCGCGGATGTAGTCCGGCAGCTCCTGACCCTTTCGGATCATCCGGGCCAATTCGGCATGCACCAGATCGCGCGCGACAATCATGGTGCCGGACAGCAAAACCGGGCTGGAGACGGACAGCTTGGACAATTCAGCACAGATATCATCCATCGGCTGGTCCAGGTTGATCCGGGTTGCGGATTGCGCCGCGACATCCTGCGCAGGCAGGAACCGAGCCGGGTCATGTTCCAACTGCTCGACCCAGATCCCATCCCGGTCGATCCGCCCCTTGATCTGGCGATCCGCCGAACAGCTGACACCCATGCCAACCGGCAGGCTTCCTCCGTGACGCGGCAGGCGAATGACGCGCACGTCATGACAGAAGTATTTCCCGCCAAACTGAGCGCCCAGCGACATGTTGCGGGTCAACTCCAATATCTGCGCCTCAAGCTCCAGATCGCGAAAGGCACGCCCATCGGGGCTGCCAGTCGTAGGAAGGTCATCCAATTCCTTGGCCGAGGCTTTTTTGACCATTTTCAGACAGTGTTCGGCCGACAGCCCCCCAATGACAATGGCTAGATGGTATGGCGGGCAGGCCGTTGTACCCAAGGTCCGTATCTTCTCATCAAAGAATGCAAGTATCCGCTCGGGTTCCAGCAATCGCCTTGTTTCCTGGAACAAAAAAGTCTTGTTGGCCGAGCCACCCCCTTTGGCCATGAACAGGAACTCCAGAGCATCCCCGCTGAGCGCCTCGATGTCGATCTGCGCAGGCAGGTTGGTGCCGGTGTTCTGTTCGCGGTACATACTGAGAGGGGCCATTTGCGAAAAGCGCAAGTTGCGCGTTTCCCAAGTGTCCTTGACCCCCTGCTCGACCGCCGCGTGCAGATCGCCCTGGACCAGAACGTTCTGGCCCTTCTTACCGTGAATGATCGCCGTTCCGGTGTCCTGACAGCTCGGGAATTCTCGCTCGGCCGAGATCACGGCGTTCTTCAGCAACTCCAGTGCCACGTAGTGATCGTTAGCCGAGGCATCCGTGTCATCGAGAATCTCGCGCAACTGGGCAAGATGACTGGGGCGCAACAGATGCGAGACATCAGCAAAGGCGGTTGAGGTCAATCTGCTGACCGCCTCGGGCGACACCCGCAGGAAAGTTTCATCATCGAACTGGGCGGTTTCCAGCCCTTCATTGCCAAGATAGCGATAGCAGGTCGTGCCGATTGTTTTCCTTGTCTGGGTCATGGCGCGCACCGTACTGAGACACGCAAGAGCAATCAATAGATCTTACCTTATTTGATGCTTTATTAACCGATAATTACCAAATGAGTATCGCGCCAGAATACCCGATCTCAGCGAACGCCAATTCACTCCACACAAGGCATCACACCCCATGATCGAACCGGCTCAATATTCGGCGACCCAACTGCCATTCGTTCAGCTCGGGTCGATCTTGAGCAATATCAACGCCAGGATCCAGCGGCCACGGTCCGCGCGCAGCCCCGTGCAAAGACTAACGCGAAATCAAGCTGACCAATTGATGTCTAAGCTCTTTGGCGTCAATTGGCTTGTGGATTAACTCTAGCCCGTTCGACTGGCACTCTTCAGCCGTTTCAGGCGACCGGTTGGCCGAGATGATGCAGGCGGGCACATCGCTGAATTCCGCTTTGATCCGACGCACTGCCTCAGTCCCGGTTTTTCCGTTATCCAGCTGGTAGTCCGCTACTATCGCATCGGGTGTGATACCGATCTCGCGCAGCAGGTCCACGGCCTGATCCTCACTGCCACATTCCAGCACGTGAACACCCCAGGACTCGAGCGTCAGAGTCAGTGCATTTCTGAGATTTGCGTCATTTTCAATCAGCAAAACGATCATGTCGGCCAGTTGACCAGTTTTCCTGTCGGCAGCCGCGGGGCGGCCTTCGCTGAACTGCCCTTGGTCCAGTACCACAGGGATTTCGACGGAGAACACCGTGCCTTTTCCCAACTCGGAGCGCAGATGAATCGGGTGGTTGAGCAACCCGCAGGCGCGCTCGACGATGGCGAGACCAAGGCCCATGCCTTCGGCGGCGCTCGCGTCGGATTGCACCCGCTTGAATTCCTGAAAAACCATGTCGCGTTGATCGGCGGCGATGCCTATTCCGGTATCCAGCACCTCAATCGACACGCGGGTTTTACGACGCTTCACCCCAACCAGAACCCTGCCGGTGTCGGTATAGCGGATTGCGTTGGACAAGAGGTTCTGAAGGATGCGCCGCAAGTAGCTGGCATCACTGGCCACAAGCGCGCTGGTCGGCACCACCCGTAATTCCAATCCTTTGGCCTGTGCAACCGGGCGGAAAGCGTCCTCCATCTGCTTGAACATATCACCAACCGACACGGTCGAGAGGTGGACCGTCGCGCTACCGGAATCCAGCTTCGAAATATCCAGTAGTGCTTCAAGGATATGTTCCACGCTGTTGAGCGCACTTTCCGCCTTTGTGGCCACATCATGCGTTTCCGACTGATCCAACCCGTTTTTCAGCGAGGCCACATAAAGCTTGGCGGCTGACAAAGGTTGCAACAGATCATGACTTGCAGCGGCAACAAAGCGGGACTTTGACGCATTGGCCCGTTCCGCCTCGCCCAGCGCGTCGGCCAGTTCAACGGTGCGCGCTTCAACGCGTTTTTCCAGAAGTTCCTTGGCGTCCTGCAATGCCTGCGCCGATTTTCGTTCCGCCGTCACATCGGTAAATGAAATCACATAGCCCTTGTCGGGCATTTCCTGCGCAAAGACAGACAGGATTTTCGACCGCCCCCGATGCAGCAGAAACCGCAAGGGACGCCGGGAGGTGTGCCGCTTGGTCCAGTCGGACAAATCACCCCAGCTCATCCCCGGTTGGAAGCTCATATTCGAACCGAGCCGGTCATAGAGCGTTTCAAACTGCGTGCCCATCTGGAATTGCCCGACCGGGATCGCCAGCAACTCACTTGCTCGGTTGTTCCAGCCAATCAATCGGTGCTTGTTGTCGAAGATACAGACACCCTGGTCGATGTGTTCCAGCGTGGCGCGGATCAGGCGCGATTTATCGTCCAAGATGCGGTCGCGCTCCAGCCGCTCGACCCGCATGATATCGGTCACATCCGTCTGCAGGATAACTGTGCCCGCGTCCTTTGTGCGATGTTCCGAGACCTGCATCCAGCGATTTCCGCTCAATCCCACATTGAACACCACATGGTCGTCCGCATGACGCGTGAGCCGAAGCTCGGCCCAGTCCACAGGTGCAACTCCTTCCGGCAGCAACAGAGAGCTTGACCGGCTCACGAGCTCGACATATTCGGTAAAACGCAGACCTGGCTTCAGCCGACCCTGGATATCGGACATATGTAACCCGAAGCGGCTGTTGCACAGCACCAGTTTTTCATCACGCCCAAACAGGGCAAAGCCATCCTGCACCGCCTCGATCGCATTCGCCAAATTGGCCCGAGCAGCTTCGGTTTCCTCATTGGCCTTGGCCAATTGCGCGTTGGATGCGTTCAGAAGGTCCAGAGCACGCTCCAGATCATCCGTGCGGGTGCGAATCTCTTGTTCCAACACGGCCGCGCGCTGGAATTGCGCATAAGCAGCACCCGAGGCATCAGTAGATTCCTCGACCCGGCGCATTAGCGCCTCGACGATCCTCAGCAGTTTTTCATTCTGGCGTTCGATCGGATCCAGCGGGTCGGTCAGATGCTCGATCATCCGCTAGTCGTCCTTGGGCGGGTAGATCGCCACCCCGGTCATCGTCTGATTGACGTGGATCGAGTTGAACTGCTCACCATAGGTCGAGAATCCGACAACATGATTGTCCGACAGAATGCGCGAGATTTCGTGCGTCTTCTGTTTCTCCTGCGCCTCGAGCCGCCGCAGGATACAGTCGCAGGCCAGGATCGTATCGGGTTTTTGCTTTTCGTTCAGAGATGCGATCTCTTCCTGCAGATGCACCGTCATGTCGCGCGGTTCCGCCAGGGTCAGAACCAGACCCTCATCAATGGCTGAAAAGAACACCAGATCACCATTGCCCGCGACCTGCTGAATGGCCCGAACATGATGCTGACCTCCGATCTGAACGACGACCGGATGGGCCGCGAAGGTAAAAGGGGTCAGCTGTTCCGGGTCTTTGCCAAGGATGCGCGCATATTCCCGCGCTGCGGGTTCCGCGTTGATTTCCTGAACGATGCGGTTGGCGGGGTCGGCTTTGGTCACGACCATACGCTGCGCGGCCGGAACAAGATGATCTGTCTTGAACACCTTGATCGGGCAAGAGGTTCGCACCTGCACCAATATGGCCGCGTTCTCCAACGCCTGTGATCCATGAAGAACATAGGTGTGGCCGAACTCGGTCCCGTCGCCTGCCGATCCACCGAACAAAGGCACCGGCCCCAGCCCCATCGCCAGCTCGGATGTCAGCTCGTCTTCTTTCGTGGACAGCCCGTCGATCATCAAGAAGGTGAATTCGTTTTCCCAAGCGGGAAAGCCGCGCGTCATTGCGGTTCGGTTATGGATCATTTCGGCAATGATGTCTTGCGCGCAGAAATCATCCAAATCCGGCAAAAGAATGGTGCGCGTTTCAAAATGTGAGCGCGGCAAGGCAAGCGCGACGATCTGATCCTCGCTATAGCCACCTTCGGCAAGCTCTCCGGCTGTGGTGCATCCGACCACCATCGTGGGCGCAAATTCCTGTTCAGCCTCGGCGATCACCGCCGCGGCATCGGCATTGGGGCTGACAAACAGAATTATCAGCGCCATGGGGTCATCCCCCAGCGACTTGGACAGTTCCCTAACTGCACTGTCGGCGCTGCATTCCGCAAATGCCGTCTTTACGATGCCTGGCCTGACGGACTGGGCGCTGGCCCATCCGAATGCTTGGTTCATCGCGACTCCTCCCTAAAGCCCGACGATTGCTGAGAGGTTAGAGTATCTGACCCTATTCTTGCAATACGCTGGCAAAGGATGCTTTCTTGGCAATCAGAACCGCCTGAGTGCGGCTTTGAACGCCAAGTTTCCGCATGATTGCAGTGACATGCGCCTTAACCGTTGTTTCGGCGATCGACAGGTCATAGGCGATCTGCTTGTTCAACTTACCCTCGCAGATCAGTTGCAGAATGCGGCCCTGTTGATTGGTCAACGCGGCAAGCCGATTGACCGCATCGCTATGTTCATCCTCTTCCTCATCTTCGATCAGAACGCAGCCATCGGGGACAAAGATTCCCCCCGCATGCACCGTCTCGAACGCGGTGCGGAACACATCGCGCTGGCTATGCTTGGGCACATATCCCGATGCTCCTGCCTTGATCACCTGGCTGATCACACGGTTGTCAGTCAACGAGGACACAACAATCACCGGCGCATGCGCCGCGGATTTCAAGCGCACCAGACCATCCAGGCCATCCACATCCGGCAGGTTAAGGTCCAGCATCACCGCATCCGGCTTCAGCCCCTTGGCCACCAGCTCCATAGCGTTTTCCAAACGGTCTGCGGTGTGAATTTCGCCGATCTCGGCCACGCTGCGCAGGGTCATCGACAAGGCGTCGCAGAACAGCGGGTGATCGTCGACAATCAGAACGTTCTCAAAGTCAGTCTGTCTGGCGGGTTCTGCAAGCATCAAGGTCGCCTTTGCAATGAAACTCTCTTTGCTCTGAGTCTAGCAACACCGTCAGCATACGCCTACTGGCGGAAGGTCGTAGACCAAAGAAAACGCGCGCCCGGATACCGAGCGCGCGCTCTTTAGGTTCAGAACCCGCCTCAGTTCGCCGAGGCCAGCTCTTTCGGCAGGCGGAAGGTCCACAAGGTACCGCCCTGGTTCAGGTAGTTGACCTTCTTGGCCACTTCGCCGCCCCACAGCGGAACCGCACCGCCCCAGCCGGAGATGATCGAGACATATTGCTCGCCATCCTGTTCCCAGGTCACAGGTTGACCGACGATGCCGGAACCGGTCTGGAACGACCACAGTTTCTCACCGGTTTCGTCATCGAGCGCGATGAATTCGCCCTCGGGGGTGCCGAAGAACACCAGGCCACCAGCCGTGGTCATCACACCCGACCACAGCGGAGCGTCGTTCTTAAATTCCCACTTCCACTCGCCGGTATCGGGGTCGATGGCCTTGAGCGAGCCGATGTGATCTTCGTAGTTCGGCTTGATGGTAAAGCCCGCGCCCAGATAGGCGGCACCTTTTTTGTAGGTGATCGGCTCATTCCAGATATCCATGCCCCATTCGTTCGAAGGCACGTAGAAATTACCGGTATTCTGCGAGAACGACATTGGCATCCAGTTCTTGCCACCTAGGAACGACGGCGAGGCAAAGATGACCTCACCCTTGTTGCCATCAGCCGCAGCGGCTGGATCACCGGGGCGATTATTTTCGACAAAGATCGGACGTCCGGTCTCATCAATTCCGTCGGCCCATGTGATGTCCTTGACGAAAGGTGTCGCCGAGACGAACCCACCATCCTCACGGTTCAGAACATAGAAGTACCCGTTCCGGTCGGCAGTGGCGTAGCGCTGGTTGCCCTCGCGGTCGGTATAGGCAACCACTTCGTTCACACCGTCATAGTCCCAGCCTTCACGCGGGGTGGTTTGAAAATGCCACTTGATCTCGCCGGTTTTGGGATCGATCCCGATGCGGCTGGCGGCATAGAGGTTGTCGCCCTTGTTGCCTTCGGTGGGGGTGCCCGCATTGCGCAGCCAGCTGTTCCACGGGGCCGGATTGCCTGCGCCGAAGACCAGCGTATCGGTGTCAGCGTCGTAAGAGCCGCCCAACCAGGTCGCGCCGCCGCCGGTTTTCCACATGTCACCGGGCCAGGTTGCGTTCAGCTCTCCGGTCATGGTGCTTTCTTCGCCATTCAGCGTGCCCATGTGCCCTTCGATCACGGGGCGTTCCCAGACCAGATCGCCGGTATTGACGTCCCGGGCCTGAACCGCGCCAACGATGCCAAACTCACCGCCCGAGTTGCCGGTAATGACAAGGCCATCAACGATCAGCGGGGCAGCCGTATAGGAATATCCCGCCTTGTAGTCAGCAATCTTGTCACGCCAGACCACATCGCCCGTGTCCTTGTTCAGCGCCACGATCCGTGCGTCCAGCGTGCCGAAAATGACCTTGTCGCCATAGATGGCGGCTCCTCGGTTGACCACGTCACAGCAGGGCAGAATGCCTTCGGGCAGGCGGGCATCGTATTGCCAGACCTCTTTGCCGGTCTCCAGATCAATTGCATAGAGGCGTGAATACGACCCGGTGATATACATCATCCCGTCATAGATCAGCGGCTGGGTTTCCTGCCCGCGCTGCTTTTCTCCGCCAAGACTGAAGGCCCAGGCCGGAAGCAGGTTCTTGACGTTGTCCTTGTTCAGCATGTCCAGCGGGCTGTAGCGCTGTAAATGCCGCCCCATACCATTGGTCACAACCTGAGTTGTGATCGTTTGGTCATTGGCCAGATCGTCTTCGGTAACTTCTGCATAGGCTGCGCCGGTTGCGACAATGCTCGCAGCTGCGGCCATGATAAACCGGTTCATCGGTATCCTCCCTAGACTTATGTCTTTCCTCCACGCCGAATCTCCGACGCGTCGGGATTGTTGGCGAGAGTATTATTCGCAGGCAGGCACCGGTGTTGGAATTGCACATTGGTCGTAGGGCGCTATCACCCGATTTCAACTAGGTTGAGCCATCTTTTTTGATGCGCGAGGCGATGATGCGGCGGCTTTTCACTTGGTTTATCCCTGCGGTTTTGATCTACGCGCAGCCTGCGCTGGCCGATCCTCTGTCGAGGCAGAAGGCCATTTCTCTGGTCGATGGAGAAGGCAACAAGCTGTTGATCGGAAACGTGACTTTCGAACCCAAGGGCGACGCCACAGCCTATCAAATCGACCTGAGCGCGGGCCCCTTCGCAGACCATTTCCTGTCCATGCGCCCGTTTCGCTGTCTTGAGGGGGCGGACAAACACTGGTGCCATGTCCCCTACCCTTATGCTCTAAGGCGCGAGGTCTCGGACGGCAATCTGACCGATCTGGAATACGACCTGCTGTTTATCCACAAGGGCGCCACCGAATACGGCATTGATATGTGGAACGGGGTCTACTACCGCCTGCAACGCGATGGCGACCGCCTGATCGGACAGTTGCACGAAATGGATATGGGCATCCTATCGGCCCCACCCGAAGACGGAGATATGAGGCCCGTATCCGAGGCAGACATCCACGAGGCCGATCCCGATAGTCACTGGCTGCCTAAGGTCGTGATAGACTGATCAGAGGTTGGTTGCGATTTGGGCAACCTTGCACCATCGGGCGCCCGTGCCTTTTCCAGTGTTCGGCTACTCCAGCGCACCCAGCTCAGAATAGTGGCGCGTATTTCCACTCATCTGCGTCCGGCGTGACCTCGTTCGGATCATAGCCAGACTCTTGTAGACGTTTGGCGATCTTCAGGCCGTCGCTTGCGGCTTCATCCACATAGGCGCGGCCTAGCTCGGGGTCTTGCGCCACCCCGTGGCCGCGTATCAGGTTGAGGCCGTAGTTGAACTTGCCCACCGGATCGCCCAGATCAGCGGCGCGTTTGTCCCAGGCGGCGGCGGCATCAGGATCGTAGTCTCCGCCCAACCCGTTATTGTCTAGCTGCCCCATCCATGTCATCGCGCCGGTATACCCGGCATTGGCGCAACTTTCGAACAGCTTGCGCGCCATCTCGTGACGGCCGGATTTGGTGATGTAGTAGCCGGTCGCACAGGTCGTCATATCGGTGACGCCATTGTCAATATTGCTCATGACGCGGCCAAAGCCCGTGTCCTGCGGGTTGAGCGTGCCGTACTCATCCTCGACCGTCTGGGCCGAGGCGGCTGTGCCCAGAAACAGTAGTGCAAATGCGATACGGATCATGAAAGAACCCTCCGTTTGAAAGGTATTCTAGCGCATCGGGGGGCACATTTCACCTCTGCCATGGTCGTAGACGGCTCAGCGACCGGGGCGTTTTATGCCGCGGGCCGGGTCGTAGCCCCACAGCGCGAGGCCCAGAAAGGCCAGTCCGGCAAGGATAGTCCAGCCAAGAGCCGGGCCGTTGAACTGACCATAGAGCGCAAAGCGGATCAGCTCAACGGCGTGGGTAAAGGGGTTGAGCGCGCAGATATCACGCAACAGGGCCGAGCTTTCAGCCATCTTCCAAAGCGGGTAAAGCGCCGAGGACAGGAAGAACATTGGAAAGATGACAAAATTCATCACCCCGGCAAAATTCTCAAGCTGCTTGATGGCCGAGGACAAAGCCAAACCGAGAGCGCCGAGCATCAGCCCGGCAATGATCAGTGCGGGAAAGACGCACAGATATCCGTACCAAGGCATATCAATCCCGTAGATCGCGGCAACCGCCAGAAAGGCATAGACCTGCAGAATCGAGATCGTGGTGCTGGCCAGCAGGCGGCAGAACAACAGCCACCATCGCGGCAGAGGGCTGGTCAGAAGCAACCGCATCGATCCCATCTCACGGTCATAAACAAGGCTGAGGGAGCTTTGCATTCCATTGAACAGCATGATCATGCCGCACAGGCCCGGCACTATGTAGATCTCATAGGTGATATAGGTCTGATAGGGCGGCGTGATTGACAGGCCCAAGGCCGCGCGGAACCCGGCGGCGAAGACGATCAGCCAGACCAGTGGGCGTACCAAAGCGGCGATGAACCGGCTGCGCTGTCGGACAAAGCGCAGCGCCTCGCGGATCAGGATCGCGCGCAGGGCGATCAGCGCGCCGGTCATACCGAGGCTCCGGTCATCGACAGGAACACCTGTGGCAGGGGTTTGTCGCCGGTGATGTCGCGGCAGGTGCCTTGTGTCACCATCTTCCCCCGATGCAGGATGGCGAGTTGATCGTCGGCGAGGATCTCATCGGTCAGATGGGTGGCCCACAACACGGTCAGCCCATCCTGTGCCGACAGATCATGCACATGTTGGGTGATGGCGCTGCGGGCTGCTGCGTCCAGCCCCACTGTCGGTTCGTCCAGCAACAGGACCGAGGGCGCATGGATCAGGCAACGCGCGATCTCCAGCCGTCTGCGATGGCCGCCATTCAGATCGCGGGTGCGTTCGCCTGCGCGCTCGGCCATATCCAGACGTTCCAAAGCGGCGGCGATGCGGCTCTCGGCTGTGCGACCTGACAGGCCATGCAAAGCGGCGAAGTAGCTGAGGTTGCGATGAACCGTGAGGTCCAGATCCAGCGTCGGCTGCTGAAACACGACCCCGATCTGCGCCAAGGCCTGGCGGGGCTGTTTCGAGATATCGAACCCCGCCACCTCAATCACCCCCTGCGCGGTGGTGAACAGGCGGGTCAACAAGGAAAACAGCGTCGATTTCCCCGCGCCATTAGGCCCCAGCAACGCGCAAAACGCGCCCTGCGGGACGTGAAAGCTCACGTCATCAAGGGCGCGTTTGTCGCCATAGGCGTAGCTGACATTGCGGACCGAAAGCCCTGTCACTTAATGGTAATCTCCAGCCGCTGCGTTTCGCCGGTGCTGCCCGGTACTTTCAGATAGTAGCTGCCCGGCTTGATCGCGACAAAGCCTATTTCCATCTCGCCCGCCTCGTCAAACTCAACGGAATCGACACCCAGAGGTCTGATTTCCAACCCTTCGACAACGATCTCATCCACCCAGATCGCGCGGAAGAACTCAGGCCCGACCAGAGCCAGTTCCTGACTGCCGTCGCCCTGAATTTCGAACTCATAATAGGTGCCGGATTTCAGCTCCCACGGGGCCTCGGCCAAGGGGACACCGGCGGAGAGAATGATCGGAGGCAGGTCTTCCTTGTTCTTGGCCGACAGGATACCGGCCAGACCAAAGCCGTCGTCATCATCATCGTCGGCCAAAGCCGCAGCGGGCAAAGCTATAGCCAACATCGCGGCCGCGCATATCAGTCGCTTCATCTCTTAAGTCTCCTCAATCGTGTCAGTTGGTCGGACGGAAGGCCGCGCCCCAGGGGAAACGCCCAACCTTGATCGTCTTGATCGGTTCGCGCTTGGCCACATCAATCACGGTCACATCGCCAGACACGCCATTGGTGGTAAACAGCAGCGACTTGTCGGCGTTGAAATCCATGTGCCAGACGCGGCGACCCACGAGGATGTAGTCTTCAACCTCATAGGTTTCGGCATTCACGGCCGCCACATGGTTCGACGGTCCCAGCGCAACAAAGGCTGTCTCATCGCCGTTGGACAGCTCAAAACCCACGGGTTGCACCCGGTCGGGGTGGACGCCTTCGACCTCGAACTCGATCTTGGCCTTTTCGGTCTGGGTTTCCACGTCGAACACGGTGATGGTGCCGCCGATTTCTGAGCTGACCCACAGCTCGGTCCCGTCCTTCAAGAACTCGGCATGGCGCGGGCGGGAATCGACCAGAGTATTGGCGAACAGCTCTTGTGTCTCGGTGTCGATCCAATGGGCCATATTGGTGGTTTCGGACGTGGTGATGGCAATCTTGCCATCGGGCGACACGGCCATCCCTTCGGGTTCGATCCCCACGTCGATCTGCGCAATCACCGTGCGCGATTCCGTATCCACCACCGTGGTGATCGCGTCATCCTCGTTGGCGATGTAGAGATGCTTGTCATTTGGGTGCAGCACAAACTGTTCGGGGTCCTCGCCCGAGGGCAGGTCATGGAGAATCTCGCCCGTTTCGGGGTCCATTACCTGAACCGAGTCACTGTCGGACGCGCAGATATACAGAACTGAGTAGTCCTTGGAAAACGTGATCCCGCGTGGGCGCTCGCCGGTCTCAATGGTGCGGATCACCTCAAGCGTTTCGATGTCGATCACGCTGAGCGTGTCGTCCTTTTCATTGCTGATCCAGATTTCATCCGCAATGGCCGGAGCGCAGAGCGCGGTCGCTGCCAGAAGTGCTGCTAGTCTCATCGCTGTTACTCCTTAAATGCCTGACACTGGCTTTCGGCTTCATCAATGCCCAGCGTGTCCAGTTCGGTGCGTTGATGCAAAAACCCCTCGAGCGGAGCCATCGCCACCACGGCGCGATCCGTGACCAGAGGGATGGGTTGCCGCAACTGGCCGTTCCAGGCACGGAAATTCATCGCGCGGCCTTTGAAGCCCGCCAGTTCGAAATCATCCGACAGGATATAGTCGCGCAGAACCGCTGGATCATCTGATTGAGTACGCGTCACCGCCTCGCCCAAGGCCCGGTAGGCCGCCCATGCGGCGTAATCCTTGGGGCGCATCGCCCGCCCTGCCTGATCGGCAAAGCGGTTCTGCATCTGCACAGCGCCCCATTGTTCGACCACGCGCGACCAAGTGACGGGCTGCAACCCTTCGGACCCGGCAACGGGGCGCGGCTCCCATGTGTTATAGGGGATGTAGCGGCCGAAATCGTCCAGCTCATCGGCGACTAGCAGCACGTCATAGTCGCCGAAGTCCTGCGTAAACAGCGGCACCTCTTGCGCTGCGTTGCGCCGCAGATCAGCACCGAACACCCATGTCTTTTCCGCTTGCAGCTCCAGCCGGAACTTTTGCAGAGACCGTTTCAGCGCCTCGGCAAAGGCCTGATCCCCTGGATGCTCGCCCGCGATCAGCACGATTTCGTCCCACCGGCGTTTGACGAGGAATTGCGCCAGAGCGTCTGTGCGCATCACGTCCGATGGCAAGGTGTGCAGCAGGTTGGCGCGGCACTCGGCCTCGCGCAGCGATACATCGGGGGCCGAGGCGTTAAACAGCACTGCACCCGCCGCTTCGGGCAGATCGGCGACCTCAAGCTGCGCTTGCGCAGGCGCGTCCAGAATGACAAAGGGACCATTGGCCAAGGCCTGCCGCGCGGCTTGCACCCAGTCCCCACCTTCGGGCACCGTGGTCACTGTCAGATCATATTTGTGACCCAGGAACTTCGCCGTCGTCAGATTGTCGGCCAGACCCAGCTCAGCCCCTGCCATGCCCAGGTCTTCAGGAATCGGGTCGAGGTTTGACAGCACCGGAGGACGCTCGACCTCTTGCTTCAGATAGGTCACTGAAATCGCGACCTCGGCCTGCGCAGCGCCAGCCTTCAGCGCCAAGGCTGCAAGAACAAAAGAAAATCTGAACATTCTGCGCCTCCTCCCCGGCCCTAAAAGTAAAAGCCGGTCGAAAATGGGAAAACCATTCGACCTTAGTCGCAGATTTTGCCCATCTGCAACCAAGGTCGAATGTCGCGATGAATTTGCCTGCGCTATGACCGGGGAAAGCTTCAATAGGAGGATGAGATGCGTCTTGGTTTTTACAGCGCGGCGCTTGCGGCTACGGTGACAGCGGGAATGGCCCTGGCACATGGAGATGTCGCGCCCCAGCCGGTAAATACGGATGCCCTGCCCGACGTGAGCGAGGAATGGCTGATCGAGAACCCCTATCGCGATCAGGGCGAAGAGGTCTGGCAGGCTGCAATCGAAATCGGCGATTCCGGCTACAACCAGAACTGCGCACGCTGCCACGGTCTGGGCGTCGTATCGGGCGGCCTGGCCCCCGACCTGCGCTACCTCGAGGCCGAAGAATACGGCGATGAATGGTACATCGAACGCTTCCGCGAGGGCTATACACAGAACGGTATCACCAAGATGCCCGCCTTTGGTGATCTGTTGGGCCAAAAAGCCGCCTGGGCCATCCGCACCTATATCGAAACCCGCCCCGATGACGGCGCGTTGGACGATCACTCAGACCGGTTGAAGGAAATCCGCGACGAGCTGGCTGCTATGGCAGAGGGCGCGGATGGAGACACAACCGCCCTGCAATCCGAACTGACCGAGATCGCAGGCACAATCGAAACCGGCTCGGGCGCGCCTGTGGCCGACTCGGTGGCGCTGCGGGCTGCGGTGCTGATCTCGGGCGAGGCCCCGGATTTCGCACAAGCGGCGGAGCAGCTGACTATCGGATTGTCTGCCGCGCAATAGAACGGCAGACTGGGGCACATGATCGGACGCCATTTCATTTTCTCCCTGTTGGTCGCCGCCCTGTCCGCCGGGTCGGCTCTGGCCAGGTGTGAAGACCATGTGCCCCAACCCAAACCCCAGAATGCCAGCCGCGACATCGTGGGCGCTGACCTCGATACCATTGTGGAGCGCGGCTACATCGAGTTCGCAGCCTACGAAGATTTCGCGCCCTGGTCCTTTGAGAAGGACGGCAAGATACAGGGCGTGGACATCGAAATCGGCAGGCTGATCGCACAGGATCTGGGGGTCGAGCCCCGATTCAATCTGGTCGCAGCGGGAGAAAACCTTGAGGCCGATCTGCGAAACTGGATTTGGAAGGGCCCGCTGATCAACGGGCGCGTGGCCAATGTCATGCTGCACATTCCCTACGATAGCGAATTTGCCTGCCGCGTCGAACAGGTGGTGTTCACCGGCCAGTATCATGACGAGGAAATCGCCATCGCCTTTCGCCGCGATGCCTATCCCGAAGACCCTCCGGTTCCGGCCTATTTCCGCTTTGACACCGTCGCGGTTGAAAACGATTCGATTGCCGATTTCTACTTGTCGTCTTTTCCCGGTGGGCAACTGTCGCAGAATGTCAGCCGGTTCCCAACCGCAGATCAAGCGATGGACGCCCTGGCCGCAGGTGAAACGATGGCCGCAATGGGCCCCCGCGCCCAGCTAGAGGCCGGGCTGACCCCGGATCTGGATATCCACACCCCTCCGCTGCCCGGCTTTGCCGTCAGCACTTGGACCAGCGGCGTAGCCGTGCATTTTGCCTATCGCGGCCTCAGCTATGCGGTCGATGACGCGATCTATGCGGCGCTTCAGGATGGCCGCATCGCCAAAATCTTCGCGGATTACGGACTGACGCACACCCCTCCCGAACTGCGCTGACTACGCCCAAGGTCGCATATGCTTTGTGGCCCCGACGCCCTAGGTTGGAAAAAACTCTGGAGGAGTGACATGGAGTTACATGACAGCCGCACAATAGCCGCGCCACGGTCCGAGGTTTGGAATGCCCTGCTGTCGGCAGATGTTTTGCGCGAATGCGTCCCTGGCTGCCAGGAGATGACCGGCACCGCCGAGGACGGGTTCGACGCCACCGTGGTGCAGAAAGTCGGCCCCGTCAAAGCCACTTTCAAAGGGAAAGTGACCCTGTCCGACATGATTTCCGGCGAAAGCCTGAAATTGTCGGGCGAAGGCAAGGGTGGCGCTGCCGGTTTTGCCAAGGGCGCAGCAGATGTCACGCTGTCTGACGTTCCCGAAGGCACCTTGCTGACCTACAACGTGGATGCGCGCGTGGGCGGTAAGCTGGCCCAACTGGGTGGTCGCGTCGTGGACGGGTTCGCCAAGAAAATGGCGGACCAGTTCTTTCAGAATTTCCAAAGCGCGGTAGAGGTCGAGCCAGAGGCCCCCGCTAGCGAAGCGGCAGCTGAACCCGAACAACAGACGGAAGAGGCAACCGAAAAGAAAGGCTGGCTCAAGCGCGTTTTGGGCGGTTGAGCTACGGATTTAAGGGAGGAAAATGTGATGAAGATATCGCTGACTGTGAATGGCATGTCTGTGAGCGGTGAAGTTGAGGGTCGGACGTTATTGTCTGGTTTTTTGCGGGATCATTTGTCTTTGA
>NZ_JBQFSY010000006.1:0-326590 GCF_056538305.1 Ruegeria sp. BG9 | reverse complement strand
CCGTTTGACCCGGAGAAGCCGACCATCACTTCGGGCATCCGTCTGGGCTCGCCCGCCGGAACCACACGCGGCTTTGGCGAGGTCGAGTTCCGCCAGATCGCGGATTGGATCATCGAAGTGGTCGACGGTCTCGCCGCCAATGGCGAAGACGGCAACGCCGAGGTCGAGGCCAAGGTCAAAGCAGAAGTCGCCGACCTCTGCGCCCGCTTCCCTATCTATCCGAACCTGTAATTCTTACCGGAAACCGAAAAAGAAAACGGCGCCAGAAATGGCGCCGTTTTTCGTTGCAACAACGTTTGGGTCAGATGAACCCGCGCCAGCGCAACACAATCATCGTCACTGCCGCCAAAGCGATCAGGCCCAACCCGACTGAGCCAAGAAAGCTCAGAAACCATCCCAATCGACGGTCCGCCAAATTGATGGCATTCAGATGGTTCTGCACCTCATCCGAGGCTTTCTCAAGCTTCGGCCCGTCCAGGACCAGACGCAGTTTCGGATGTTCAGCCATCGGTTCGGCTTGCGCCAACACCATGGCCTGCTTGTAGACTTTGCGTGGCAAACGCCGCTTGGCGCGGCGCACCGAGGCGATCAGCGTCTTGTCCTTGACCCCCAGTTTCTTGCGCAGCAACTGAATGGTCTGCGCGATCTGGGTCTGGATATCTGTTTCCTGCGTCATCTGCGCCTCCTGACGGGACAACTTAACCGCCCTGCACTGGGGCGACAATGGGGCTGGTTGTTCGGTGCCGTCGCGCGTATCACAAGACTATGCTGAATACGATCATCCATGGCGACCCGACGGACACCCCTCCTCTGTTGATTGCGCACGGGCTCTATGGCTCGGCTCGCAACTGGGGCGTCATCGCGCGGCGTCTTTCCGACGAGCGGCAGGTGATTGCCGTCGACATGCGCAACCACTCGCAGAGCCTGTGGAGCGACCAGCACGACTATCCCGATCTCGCGTCCGATCTGGCGGAAGTGATCGATAGCCTTGGTCGATCAGCCGATGTGGTGGGGCATTCGATGGGGGGCAAGGCGGCCATGATGCTGGCTTTGCAGCATGGAGGTCTGGTCCGCAAACTGGTGGTCGCTGATATTGCGCCGGTGACCTACAGCCATAGCCAGATCCAGTTCATCGAGGCGATGCGCGCAGTCGATTTCTCGCGGGTTACGCGCCGGTCGGACGCGGCGGAGCAGCTGGCAGAGCAAGGGGTTGATCCGGCGTTGCAGAGCTTCTTTACCCAATCGCTGGATATCGAGGGGAAACGCTGGCTTTTGAACCTTGATGCCCTAGCGTCCGAGATGCCCAAGATCATGGGGTTCCCTGAGGTGGACGCCCAGTGGGACGGCCCAGCGCTGTTTCTGGCCGGGGCCAATTCCGATTATGTTCTGCCCGAACACCGCGACAAGATCAAAACTCTGTTTCCCGCCGCGCGTTTTGCCAAAATCCCCGGGGCCGGGCATTGGCTGCATGCCGAAAAGCCCCGTGAATTTGAGGCCGCCGTCCGGGCGTTCCTGAACGCATAACCTGCGCCTTCAGGCGGACTCGGTGTCGCCGCCGCCATTGACCCAATCCGCCAGGCCGCCAAGGTTATAGACCTCGTCATAGCCCATATCCCTAAGGAGCTTCCCTGCCAGCGCCGCGCGCCCTCCGGCAGCGCAGTAGAGGATCACAGCCCGGTCTTTGCGCAGCTCGGGGTCATGGGATTTCAGCGTGTCATCGGCACGGAACTCAAGCATGCCGCGTGGGATGTGATGCGCGCCGGTTGCGCGACCCGACTGCTGAAGCTCGACCATGTCGCGGACATCCAGCAGAAGCGCTCCGCCCTCGATCAGCGCCTTGGCCTGATCCACTTCGATGCGCGCGACCACCGCATTGGCCGCCTCCATCATGTCCTTCACTGTTAGTGGCATTTACACCGCCCCCCATTTTGCCTACACATGCGAGGATTAGCATGCGACGACGGGTTGGTGTAGCCAAATCAAACTATTGCTCGCGAAATGCCCGAGACATGCTGTCTGAGACTGGTTTGGCGATATAGGCGGCAAAAGTGCGTTCTTCGGTCTGGATCATGATCTCGGCCGGCATGCCCGGAGTGGGTACAAACCCCCTGACACGTTTTAGCTCTTCAGGTGTTAGAGAGATGCGCGCCAAATAGACCTCTTGCGGGACGCCCTGGGAGTCCTCGACCAGCGCGTCGGCTGAGACATAGAAGACCTGACCGCTCAGAACCGGGGTTGTGCGCTGATTGAGCGCGATCAGGCGCACCGTCGCGTCCTGCCCGGTAACAACGCTGTCAATCTCGGTGCGGGGAATCTGGGCCTCGATTATCAGCGGGGCGTCTGCGGGCAGGATCTCGGCGATGGGTTCGCCGGTTTCGATCACCCCACCGGGCGTGTGGTAGTGCAGGCGCACGACGGTTCCGGTGACGGGCGCACGCACGACCGCGCGAGCCAGAACGCTGCGGGCCTGTCGGGATTTCTCGCGCACACTTTCAAGGTCGGCTTCGATCACACCCAACTCATCCAGCGCAGCCTCGCGATAGGCTGAACGGGTGCGTGATATCTGTTCTTCGTATTTCAACAGCATCTGGTTGATCTCAGCGGCTTCGGCCTGCAGGCGGGCTTGCTGGCCATCGGCCTCGGCCTGAACGCGGCGGATCGTATTGAGATCGCCTTTGCGCACCAATCCTTTTTCGAACAAGGCTTCCTTGGTCTCGAATTCCTCTTGCAGGATTTCCGAGCGTCTCTGCATGCTTTTCAACTGTGCCTCAAACCCGCTGGCGCGGATCCTTAAAGCCTCCATGTTGCGCGCCAAAAGCGCGACATCGTTCAACAGCGTTTTGCGCGAGACATCAAAGCTGAGCCGTTGGCCATCGAGGATCGTCATCACCTCAACATCATTTGATGCCTCGATCAGGTCGGGGGAGAAGTTGAGCTTTTCGCGCTCGCCATATTCTGCCAGCAACCGTTCGGTCATGGCTTGCAGGCGGATCTTGCGGATAAACAGCTCTCTCTCATTGGCCTCAGCCGAGGTCTGGTCCAGCGTCATCAGTACCTGACCGGCTTGCACGGCCTCACCTTCCGAGACCTTGATATCCTCGATAATCCCCCCCTCAAGGTGCTGAACGATCTTGTTCCGACCGGTGGCAACAAAACTGCCCTGCGCGATGACGGCCGCCGCCAGTGGCGCGCTGAAGGCCCAGACGCCGAAGCCGCCGAAACACACGACCAGCATCACGAACCCCACCACGATCAGGCGGTTGATCGAGCGTGGAACCTCGGCATACCAGACGGTCGGCTCGGACGGAGACGTGTTGACGGGTACGATATCGTTCATGATCAGCCCCCCTGCTGGCCTTCAATGCCGGGTTGTTTTCGTGGCGCATTCAGTTGCTGCAGCACCTGTTCACGCTGGCCGAACAAGGCGACGCGCCCGTCGGTCAGCAGCATGATCTTGTCCACCACATTCAGAAGTGTCGGCTTTTGCGTAATCACAACGACTGTGATCTTGCTGTCCTTGGCCTGCGCTATCGCCCGCGCCAGGGCCTGATCCCCCGCCACGTCAAGGTTCGAGTTCGGCTCATCCAACACCACCAGACGTGGGTTGCCAAAGAAGGCGCGCGCCAGAGCAATGCGTTGTTTCTGCCCACCTGACAGGGGCGATCCATCAGCGGCGACAACGGTTTCATAGCCCTGCGGCAGGGTTGCGATCATGTTGTGGACATCGGCCAGAACGGCAGCATCGTGGATTTGTTCGTCGGTCGCGTCTTCTCGCATCCGACCGATATTGTCTTTGATGGTGCCGGGGAACAGCTGAACGTCCTGCGGCAGGTAGCCGATGCTTTCGCCAAACTGGCGCGGGTCCCAGTTGCGGATGTCCATTAGGTCCAGTCGCACGCTGCCCGAAGTCGGCAGGATCGACCCCACAAGCGTCTTGCCCAGCGTCGTCTTGCCCGCGCCGGAATTACCGATGATCGCCAGCGTCTCACCGGGATTGAGCGCGAAGGTGATCCCGTTCAGCACGACGCGTTTGGTCCCGCCCGGCACATAGAGAAGGCGTTCAACATCGAGCCGTCCCTCGGGACGCGGCAGGCGCAGTTTTTCGAACTGAAGCGCGGAATTGGACAAAAGCGCGTTGATCCGGCCATAGGCCCCCCGGGTCAACAGGAAGCCGTTCCAACCTTCAATCGAGCCTTCGATGGGCGCAAAGGCACGCCCGGCGATGATCGAGGCTGCGATGACCATGCCGCCGGTGATCTCACCTTGCAGGGCCAGAAACGCCCCCCACCCCAAGATGGCGATCTGGGTCAGCAGACGCACGGCCCGCGAAATAGCAGCGAAGATCACGTTGCGATCCTGCGCGCGCACCTGCCATGTCAGAGATTGCGCGGTATCGCGGCCCCAGATCCGAACTGCCTCGGGGATCATCGCCAGCGCGTTGATGATCTGGCTGTTGCGCGACATCGAATCCAGATGCTGGTTCGCCATGGACTGGGCTTTGTTCGCCTCCGCAAACGGTTTCGCGGTCGTTTTCTGGTTGATCAGGGCAATCGTCATCAACAGCAGGGCCGTTACGACAACGATCATGCCAAGCTGCGGATGCACCAGAAAGATCATCAGAATGAAAAGCGGCGCAAAAGGCACATCCAGAAATGAGATCAGCGTGCCCGAGACCAAAAACCCGCGCACCTGCTGCAGATCCCCAAGGGTCTGATACTCGCGACCGTTGCCGTGCAATGAGGCATGGGCCGCAGCACTCAGCACAGGGGCGCCCAGCCGCGCGGCCACTTCGACCGCCGTGCGCATCAGCATGAACCGACGGACCGCATCAAAGGCCGCCTGAAAAATCACCGCTCCGGCAACGATCGTGGTCAGCATGATCAGCGTATCCAATGATCGGCTGGTCAGGACTCGGTCGCTGATCTGAAACAGGTAGATAGGAATGGCGAGGATCAGAATATTGGTGGCGCAGGTCAGCACCAGAACGAACACCAGATTGCGGTAGATCGCGCGCATCGAGACCCGCAACGTGCGCCGGAAATCCTCGGGCGGGGTTCGCTTGTGAAAGGTGTGGGGTGGCCCATTGCCGTCACCACCGCCAGATTTGGTCGGCGGCAACGGCTCGTTTGCCTTGGCCTCAATCGTAGTGCCTATGCGATCCCCACCATCTGTGCGCGCAGAGGGGGTCTTACGCGCTTTGGGTATGTTGGTGTCAACAGGATCAGAGGCCTCGGCTTCGGCCACCCCAGCGCCGCCACCTTCAGGAGTCGTATCTTGCGAAGGTTGCGGCTGTTCGCGCCGAAGGGGAGAATCGGCGCGGTGAGTGTTCTTCGGTTCTGCAGTACAGTTTTCAGCTGCTACTTTCTCCTTGTGTTTCAAGGCTTCAGGCGTATCGACGCGCAGCGCATCATGTAGCAGAAGCAGGGCTGAATCTTTGGGTTCTTGCGGCGCATTCGATCCCTTTTCGGTACGCGGCGCCTCGGACACAGCAACGCCGCCATTTCGATCCAAAGGGCTGGAACAGATGGAGCGGCGCGACGAAAACACAATCGACATAAACTAACCTTCCGGTCACTCGCTAAAATTACAGGAAATCAGGCCAGCATGGACTGCAGGCCGTCGTCAGCGCCCGCCATCTCGGTCGGGGCTGTTTGTTTGGCGACGGTTTCGTGGATCTTGGCCAGCTCGCTATTGGCCTCTTCCATCAACACGGCGATGGCATCATTTGTCAGCTCAGAGACGCCCTCCTGATCTGGCATATCATACAGGCTGGCCTGATGCAGGAGCAGATCGGAATAGGTTTCCTCAGCCGCCATCACCACCGAGTCGATCCCAGCCTTGGCAACATTTGCCGCATTCAACAGGGCATTGCTGCCCGCGATGATTTCCGTCTCGGCCGCCTTGGGCCCAGACACGTGCACATCGTCCTGATCCAGCAGCATGGTAACCTGTTCCATGATGTTGACCTGTAGCAGATCGCCCTCAATTTTCAGGGCACGTATCTGCTCCATCCCAGCGAACATGGGATCGTTAAGCAATGCGTCTTCAAGCGCGTCCATGTCTGCTTCACCCAGCGCCATGGCATTGGCCATATCCTGGTGCAGCACCTTGTGGCTGTCCTCGCCCGTTTTCGAAACGGAGGCCTCGTTCATGACAAGGTTTTCATCACCCTGCGCCGAGATCAAGCCGCCCGATACGATATCGTCATCCATTAACACGTTGGTCTGGAAAAGCATATCGACGGATATCATGTTGCCGCCGATCATGATCACATCATAGTAGCTGCCCAGCTGGACAATATCGGTGACATTGACCATCTGATTGTCGCCCATCGCATAAAGCGTCGTGCTGGCCGAGATTTCGACCTGGATGTGGTCGATATCCGTGGCGTCGATCTCTTGCTTGATGAAATTCGCAACGACCAGATCGCCACTGATCCAATCGACCGAGGCAAAGGCGGGTTGTCCTTCGGCCCCCTCAGCCTGGTTCAGCCAATAGGCGGCTTTCGCCTCAACGCCGACCGAGGCTGACTGCACCACCTTGGTTCCGCTGCTCCCGCCTTGTTCGATCTGGTCCCAATCGGAAATCACAGCGACCTGGCTGATCACAGTCAAATCCATCGCCTTGCCGCCTACGGCTATGTAGGGCGCATCAATCCAGGCAATCGTTGCCGCCACTTCGTTGACCGCAAGATTTCCGCCCGCGATGACCATATGGCCGTCGGCAAATTCTTCATCTTCCGAGCGATCCCATTCTGTGGGCAGCATATCCGGCGTTTCGGTTTCCTCATCTGGTTGGTGATAGGCCGGAAGCAGGTCGTCCCATTCCAAAGCCTCTTCAACCTTTTCGCCGTTTATGATCACACCAACGGCGTCTTCGCCGTGGAATTGGTGAACCGTGACACCTTCGATCTCGGAGTTCATCGGGTTCACAATCTGCTCGGCAATCTCAGAGAGCAGTTCAAGCGAAGCATAGTCGGCCAACGCAAAGGACGGCGCCGCCACCGCATGGAATGTCAGGGCGGTCTCGAGCATGTCCTGCCCTGCACTGATCAGAGCGTCGACATCGCGGAACTCCCCTTCTCCGACGACGTCATTGTCGCGCAGGAACAGTGTCTGGAACGTGTAGGTGACTGCTGATCCAATCAGTTCGTTCTGAAACTGGAACAGCATCAAGGGCGGTGCTTCCGACGGACCCAATGCCGCCTCGCGTACCGCCTCAGAAGGACCCTCTGGTGGGTCGAGGAAAATGTTTGTCTCATAGTTCGGGCCGTTTGCCGGGGGTGGTGGCGGCAACTCGGCCGGAGGTGTGTTGAATTTGAAAGGGATCGGGGCATAGTTACCCGGATCGGCCTTCAACGTGGCCTTGACCTCAATTCTTGTGGGGTCTGACAGATCTTCAAGTTCGACTTTCCGCCGCAGCGCGGTGAACTCTTCATACTGGTCTCTCAATCGTCCTTGTTCGATTGTCAGCTCAAAAGTTCCAACAAAATGTGCAATCGTTTCAGTAATACTGTCGAGGGACATATTAAGGTTCCTTGTCACCCGCTACGGCCGAAAATTTCCGCTTTGGGTTTGCTAAGCCGGGGCCACGTGGCGCGCCCCCGGCGGTTTTGAAGAAAGCTCGGGCTCTGAATATGGCAGAGCCCGAAACGGGTCTTAGACCTCGGTATCGTCGCTGGCGTAGGACGACGTCATCGAGCCGCCCACCATGGTCGTATCGACCGAGTTACCAAGGACGTTTGCGCCCATGACGATCGACTGGTTGAACGCCGCCGTATCGACAACAGCCGCAGCCGAGGCATAGGATTCGCCGTTCACGATGCCATCGCCACCGTTGTCGGAGCCCCAAGTACCGGCGTTTCCGCCTGCACCACCTGCGCCAGAATTGGCGCCCGAGGCCTCGCCACCGGTATTGGTTGCACCATTTGTCATGCCGCCGGTCGAGCTTCCCATGACCGCGCCGCTGGTGCCGCCGGCCGCTGTGGCCGCTCCACCATAGCCGCCGTCACCGGACATGGCCGAACCTGTCGCGCTGCCGGTTCCGGTCGAGGTCGCATCATTGTCAGCCGACCCTGCTCCGCCATATCCGGCAATCGCTTCGGCCAGACTGTCAGCGGTTCCATCGGTGTCAGCTTCTGCAAACACTTCGTTGTCACCACCATCGCCTGCTGTGTTGGTCGCATCCGCAGATCCAGCACCACTACCGGCCGAGCTCGACGTCGGCGAGGTCATGCCACCTGCACCGCCAGTACCTTCGGCAGTCGATTCACCAGTTCCGGTTGCTTCGGCCGTGCCATCGGTCGCATTGCTGCCGCCGCCGCCGCCCGATCCGTCCGGGGTTTGCAGGTTGTTGGTTGCACCTGTCACGTCACCCGGGCTTTGCGAGATGTCAGGACCTGTCGCAGACTGGTCGCCAACGCCTTGCGCGTCCGAGCTTGTGTCAACGCGGCCGCCGCCTGCGCCACCGGCACCTGCACCGCCGGGACCATTCCCGCCTGAACCCATGCCACCGGTGCCTGCACCGCCCGGACCATTACCGCCCGAACCCGCACCGCCAGGACCATTGCCGCCGGCACCTGTACCGCCCGGACCGTTACCGCCAGAGCCTGCGCCACCGGGGCCATTGCCGCCAGAGCCTGCTCCGCCAGATCCGGCGCCACCGGTTCCAGTTGCATCTCCGGCTGTGCCGCCACCGCCCGTTGTCGGATCAGGATCGGCCAGATTCAGACCAAGACCAAGATTCTGCTGGTTCAGCGCAGACAGTGCGCCCTCGGCTGTTCCAGAGGCTCCGCCAGAGCCTGTGCCACCTGGGCCAGCACCACCCGGACCATTACCGCCGGAACCTGTGCCGCCCGGTCCGTTACCACCAGTACCCGAACCGCCCGGTCCGTCGCCACCAGTGCCAGATCCGCCCGGCCCGTTACCGCCAGTTCCGTCACCACCCGGACCATTGCCACCGGTCCCAGTACCGCCAGAGCCGCTACCGCCCGGACCATTGCCGCCATCTGCGTCATTGGCCCCCATAGCGCCAGCACCCGCGATCCCAGCAGCATTGTTGCTGCCAGCGGTCGCGCCGTTGGCCTGGTTGCTGCCAGAGCTTGTGTTGTCGGCGCTACCGCTGGATTGGGCATTGCCGTCGCCAGCGTTCGAGCCTTGTGCAGACGCATCAGTGCCCGCCAGACCAAGGCCAGTTCCCATCGAACCGGATGTATTGTCGCCGCCATCCGCGTTACCGCTCGCGTTCGAGCCGGACAGACCAAGACCAACACCAAGACCCAGAGATCCAGCCGCGCCGCCTTCTCCACCATCGCCAGAGCTGCTTGCACTGGACGTTCCGGAGTTCGTCGCGTTCGAGGTGCTGTTGGCGTTGCCGCCAGCGGCGCCGGTACCGTCACCATCCGACTGCGCCCCGGATAGGCCTAGACCGATGCTGCCGTTATTCGCTTCGCCCGAGCTTGCGCCCGCTCCACCGGTTGCCGCGCCGTTCGCATCTCCGGAGTGGCCACCGAGGGCCATCGAAGTGCTGCCATGGGTATCACCCCACGCATCACCGCCATGGCTGGTGCCACCGCTGCCAGACGCTCCACCATCGGACGATGTGTCGATACCCTCTTCTGCAGTCGCGGTGCCGCCATTGGCATCACCATTCTGTTCGAAGGTACCGGAGTTGGACACGGTCGCACCGTTCAGCGTGTCATTGTCCGTCAGGCTGGCATACTGGTTGTTGAACGAGGCCATGTCATTGCCTTCGCCGTTCAACGAAATATCCAGATTCAGATCGTCACCGGGATCATAGTTCACGTCGTCTCCGGCCGTGATCACGTCACCGGTCGAGGCATCGTCGCCGATGTCTACGTCGACCTTGTCATCGTCGCGCGGAATCCACTCGCCTTCACCAAAGTCGATATCGACCCGGTTCACATTGTCATTGGTGCTGTTGCCATTGTCGCGAACGGTATTGCTGTCATTGCCACCATTGGTGTTGCTGTCATTGCCACCGTTCGTGTTGCTGTCGTTTCCACCATTGGTGTTACTGTCGTTGCCACCATTGGTGTTGCTGTCGTCACCGCCGTTTGTGTTGTCGACAGACTGTTGTTGTTGCTGTTGCTGCTGTTGGGCGTTTTCAGCCATCTCCAATTCAGGATCTTCAACACCCGGGTCTTCAACGACCGGGTCCATGTCTTCAACATCAATTTCTTCGACGGTTGTGACTGGGGATAGAATTCTACGGTCAGACATATTGCTTTCCACTCTATTGGCGCACCTGACCACCATTCATCTCAAAGGTGGTTACTCGTGCGGTTGAAACAAAAATCCGCACGGTATGCCTGAACGCATAACCCTGCGGTCTGTTGGTTCCGAGCTTTCTGCACCTCCTTTCCCGGCTAAGCCGACGTCCCCGCTGAAAAGAGATTCGCGAAAATGCGCGAAAAGCGGGCGTTAAAGGAAAAACCTTCGCAATCTGAAGTAGAGGAAGCGTCGCAGCCTTTGACAAAGCTGCCAAGCTATCGAAAAGCTCTAGAACGTCTAGCCTGTTGAAATCCGGGGATATTGCGGGAGTGGTCGGAGTTTTCGCTAAAAAATCCGACCTAAAACCCTACCAATTGGGCTTAGACGAAAGAAGCCGTTGAATTCCCTCTACTTACCCGAAATCACCGGAACACAACCCTAATCAATGGTTCTAGGACCAAGTATCAAATCCGAATATCCGGTTGCTGACCCCCTACATTTCATCTACAATAAGTCTATATTTTTAAGACTATTTCGGCTTTCGAACTGCCCGAATTACTTGTGCGAAAAACTGCGAATTGCAGTTCGGTTTTTTAGTGGGGGGACAGTAATGATTGACTCGTCTGAGCGTGACTACGCCTACCAGAATATCAAGACCGAAGACCTTTCAATTCACTTCATTGGTCGAGAGCTTTTTCTCTCCAATCAAACCCTCAGAAGCGTCCAGAACGAGTTTGACGTTCGTGCATCTCGTTTCGATTCACTGGACGACCTAACATCTACCAAAGCAAAGGATAGCCGCGTTCTCGTCGTAGATCAGGTCATGCTGGAGGATCTGCTGGAACGGCCAAGTAAATACGCGTCACAGGTTCCGTTTGGATGCCTCGCGTTTTCTTATCGCAAGGACGCCGCAGCACGGCATCTGTTTGAACGCTGGGATCGAGGCCGGTACGGCGAGATCGGCTTTCTGCCTATGAACGTCGCCCCTGACGTGTGGCGATCAATCTTGAGGCTGCTGATGCATGAGCAGCTTCACCTGCCCAGCTTCCTCGCGGATTGTATCGCGGGCCCCCAAGCGAACCCCTGCAAGGCACCGGCATCATCTGTAACGCCCAAGCCCGCCGACACACAACAGGTTGAACTCTTCGACAGGCTGACAAAACGGGAAAAAGAGGTCCTCAGGCTGGTGTCTCAAGGCCAGAGCAACAAGGTCATCGCTGCCGGGTTGGGGATCACGGAACACACCGTCAAACTGCATATGCACAATGTGGTCGGCAAAATCGGGGTCAGCAACCGGACCGCCGCCGCTCATTTCTATTTCGAGGTTGCGCCTTTTGATGCGCAAAGCCCCCGTGTTGGCTGATCTCGTGGAAGAGCGGTTTGACCGGCTGATACTGCTGGTGGGGCGGTTAAACTATATGTGGACCAACACCGAAAGCCTGCTGATCCACCTTATTGCGGGTCTGGCGGGAACCAGCAAAGACTCTGCCGTAATCATATTTCTGACCCTGAACACGACCCGCGCCCGGATTGATCTGGTTGAGCGGCTCGCGAAAATGGATGGCCGCCCCGAGGGCATTCGAGACCCGATCCTGGAGCACACAAAACGGCTTGGAAAACTGTCCGGCATTCGCAACCGGTTCAATCATTGCATCTATTCTTTCGATCCAGAAAGCGGCAACCCCAAGACCATTCTGATGCGCATTGCGGACCGGAAAACAGACATCAAAATGGGTCGCACGGATACTCTGGACGGTGAAGCCCTGCGCGAGATCGAACAGGTTGTCGAAGATCTATCCACCCTGAACCGAGATATCTGGCAGCTGATCACAAGGCTCGACTATCCGGTCTAAGGAGCTGTGTGTGGTACCCGCGGCCGGACTCGAACCGGCACGGCCTTCCGGCCCAGAGATTTTAAGTCTCTTGTGTCTACCATTCCACCACGCGGGCAACCTGTGTCGACCCGAGGTCGGCACGCGTTGAGAACTACGCCCATAGCTTTGCGAATTCAATGCGCTTCGCGGTGAAAAACGGCTGAAAAATCGCGCAAGTATCGCTGTGCTATCGGAGTCAATTCGGCAAGCATGGCCATTCCGCGATCACCTGCCCTTCTCGCACCGCTAAAACCGTTCCGAACTGGTTCAGAACAGCCTCGCTCTGGCTCGGGCGGATCAACGCGATGTCACCGGGTTTGACGGCATGGCTAGAGCGGCCGGTCCAAACCTCCTGATTGCTGGACCGCCCAAAGACCGAGGAATAGGTGAACCCGCCGGGGTGTACGGATTGGCCGAGAAAATGTCCTCCGAAGATCGCGATATGAGTTTTGCGCTGGGGCAGGAACTCCAAACCCGGCAGAGGGTTTGAAGGCATGGACTTGAGGACAGGGGTGGCCAGAAACGCAGCCGGTTGAAAGCCAGTGGTGGTCGCGTGGTCGAAATCGGATGGCTTCACGAGGATCGAGCCAAACGCAACCTCGGTGGCTGGCCCGGGTGTGTGATAGCTATGAAAGGTCAGGCTGCCGCCGGTGTTCAGGCAATAAACCGCGCCTTCAGGCAGTGCAGCCACGGCATGTTCAAACGCTTTGGCGCTGGCCTTCGTTGCCCGTGACTTCAGGAGACCGGGCAGCTTCGCCAGATGCGCCTCATACCCCATAAGCCCGCTTAAGCGCGCGTTTGGATGCGCAGAGATAACCCGTGCGAGTTCGGCAACCTGATCCACTTTCAACCCGCCACGGTGCAGGCCGATATCCACCTCAAGCGACAAACGCAGGGCCGTTTGGCTTGTTTCCGCCAAAGCCAGATACTCGCGCAGGCGTTCTGGGGTGTCGATCAGCCATTGCACCCGATCTGTGGCGTCCGGGCTGGTCTGCAACACACGCGTCGCAGAAGTAACGGGCAGCGGTTTTCCGATCAGATGGTCCGTATCTTTTTCCGCTTGCAGTAGCTCCATTAGCATCGGTTCGGAGAAGCTCATCAAGCCTGAGCTGGGGATCAGCCCGCGGATATGATCCAGCAACGGCAGGCAAGGCAGAGATTTTGCGACCAAGCGCCGGTCCAGTCCGGGGTCAGCTGCGGCCTGTGCTGCCCGGCAATTTGCCTCGACCCGATCCAGGTCTATTGCGACGACAGGCTGATCGACCCCGTGGGTGCGCAAAGCCTCGGACAACCTGGTGAGGTAGGGATCGCTCATGGCCGGAACAACCGAGCCAAGGCGGGCGTCATGAATTTGCCCTGTGGGTCCAATTCCTCACGCAGGGCGCAGAACCGGTCGAAATCCGGAAACAGGCCGGACAAGTCTTTGTAGGAAAGACTGTGCATCTTGCCCCAATGCGGGCGCCCTCCAGCCTCGAGAAATAACGGTTCCAGAGCGTTGAAATAGCGGCTGTGATCTTCACCCGCATCCGTGTGCAGCGCGATCGAGATCCGTGGGCCGCCCTGAAAAGGCGACAGGCAGGCCGTGTCACCCGCCGTCTGGCGCACTTCGATCGGAAAATAGATGTCCTTGTGGTCACGCTCTAGTCGGAGAAAGACCTCGGCCAAAATATCACCGGCAACGTCAACTGGCAGATGATACTCCATCTCCTTGAACCGAATATGTCTGTCGCTGCACAGCACCCGCCAACTTTCGCCGACGTAATCCTCATCCGAATGGGCCAACGTGAGCAGGTTCAGCAGCAGCTTGCGCAGACCGGGACTGAAGCGCCCAGCGTTTCGGGCGAGCTTCAGCACCTTGACCGCCAGCATATCCAGATCGCGAGGGGCCTTGCTTTCGGGGGCATCGGTGACGGCGTGGCGCAGCTCGACCGCTTTGCCGGTGAAGGGGATGTAGAAGAACTCAAAATTCCGGTTCTCGGCCCAATTCTGATGCATGTTGGCCAAGACATCCGGCAGATCGGTCAGCGTGACCCGACGGCGCAGATTGTATTTCGGCACGACATTGATCCGCGCCTCGGTCAGAATGCCCAATAGACCCAGCGTCACCTGCGCCATCTCCAGCGGGATTTGCGAAGTGGTCAGTATGTCACCAGTCGCCCCAATGAACTTGGCATCTGCAATCTCGGCCGCCAGGCAGGGCAAAGTGCGTCCAGTGCCATGAGTAGCCGTGGATGCAGCCCCGGCCAGAGATTGCGTGTTGATGTCGCCCAGATTGCGGAACGCCACACCCTGTTCAGCTAAGGCGGGCGAAAGATCACGCAGACGCGCATTGGCATTGGCCCAGACCTGCCCATCTTCGACAGGTCCAACCGTAGGCAAATGCAACTGTGACAGATCCAATATCCGCTCGGCCCCGCCTACGATTGGGGTAAAGGAATGCCCTGCCCCGACGACCCGCAGGTTTGCAGGTTCCGCCACCATCGCCCGCAGCTGTTCTAACCCCAAAGGGCGCGCAATCGGAGCGGTGGCGGTTTCGTTCCCGGCCCAGTTTGCCCACATGCCTAAAATCCTCCCAGAGAGAGGATTGCAGCCGATGCTCGGCCAAACAAGTCAGGATATCAGCGCATTACGCTACGTGAGGCTGCCCTTATGCGGCATCCGCCCGCTGGGCTGAGACCTTTTCGAACCAGCTGACAATCGCCTCAATATCCGGCGTCAGCTGTTCTGCCGCCCCGCCCGAGAAGGCCTGAAACTTCTCATCATTCAACCCGTTGACGCCCAGCAAAACGGGGATGTCCTGCGCCAGCGCCTCAGCAATGACGGGGCGGAAACCGCGCCCGTCGGCCTCATGCTTGCCGAACTTGTTGATGATCATCAGCTGCGGGTCATTGGCAAGCGTTGCCATGACCTGTCCTACAGCCTGCTCGAGCGCTGCAGGGTCCAGACGGCAGCCGCGCGAGTGCTCGCCTAAGGATTGCGAGATACGGATGGTCTCGCCATCGGGCAGAACCTGCACATCCATATCGCATTTGCTGCTATCGGTGCATTCCGTGTTGGTCTGCACGACCCCCGCCAGTTTGGCACCACGCGCCAGCAGGTGTGCGGCCACTGCGCTTAACAAGCGGTCAGTCGCGCCGCGATCAGTGGTGGTAACATAGGCCAGATGCATTTTTGGACCTCGTAAGTCAGACTTCGGCATAGCAGATAGCACGGGACACACTGGTCGACCACTCCTTGTGTCAGGGAAGTGGCGAGACGCCGATCACAGCACCGTGCAAACTGATCAGAAACGCAAAGACGGCAAGCGACGCAAGCCACACGTGAAGGGGCGGCCACGGTGAGGGCGCGCGCAGCGAAAACCGCGCCGTATTGCGCGACAGCCTCGGCCAATCCGCCCGCAATGACCGAGCTGTGCGGCGATCGATCAACGTCATGCCCAGCGCGGCAAAACCGGCGAACATGCCAAACAGGATCACATGAGACAAACTGCCATTCGCCAGAAGATGCGCCCCGGCCCACAGCATCAGCGCCGCCAAAAGCGGATGGCGGGTGGTGCGCAAAATACCGGGGCGGTCCGGATCAAAACCCGCCTTTCCCAGCCCACCAAAGGAAAACGGATTACTGGTGGTCAGTCCGGCCACCGCGAGCCAGCATACAACCGGCATCACGGCCAACGGCGCCCAGCGCAGCACCGGCCACGGAGGGATCACCTCGACATAGGGCGCGTTCGCCGCGGCCACGATCAGCCATGCAAGGACAACTAGGGACAAAAGCGAATACGCCAGAAGATACCCCTTTTGCCCCAGAACCGTGATCAATCTGGCCCGCACCGGAGCCCGCGCGGGAATGGCGTGGCTGAGGAAAAACGCAGTCAAAGCCGATATGAATGGCACCCAACTGGACATGGACTCTCCGATAGATGTTTCGACCCGTGTAGCGGTATCGTGCCGATTTGGTCTTGTGCCAGATCAAGTACCGGCTACAGCGCGGCCACGTCTACGTGAAATCGCCTTGCGCAACGCAAGTGACGCACTAGGGTTGACCTCATGGCTTTGCGCATTCTGTTTATGCTCCTTTTGCTTCTGTCCTCCTGCGGGCGTCCCCTGACCGAGCAGGAGCGTGGCTTTGCAAGCGCGGTGCAAGGCACGACCTTGGATCTGGATAGCGTCCGGCTGGTAAAAGGGGCTCCCGTCGTGCCAGTCACCTATTTCCGCGAAGCGCGCCCGCGTGAGGCCTGCCGGGAACGCATCCTGCCCCCTGTCGAGGCAGGGGTAGTCACCGGAAAACCGGCCGCCGTTGCCCTGTTCAACAAGGTCTATTTCGCGCGCGATTGGTATCTTGAGGACTATATGTCCGACTACCCCGAAGAGATGAACCTGATCGCCGCCATGCTGCTGGCGCACGAACTGACCCATATCTGGCAATGGCAGAATCGCGAGACCACAGGCTATCACCCGCTGCGGGCCGCAGCAGAACATGGCGGGCGCAAGGATCCGTATCTGTTCGATCTGGAAACCTCGCCCGATTTCCTGTCCTACGGGTTTGAACAGCAGGGCGCGATTGTCGAGGAATATGTCTGCTGTCGTGCACTGGACCCTCAGGCGCAGCGCACCAAAAGGTTGCACGATATGCTGGGGGAGCACTTCGATCTGTCCCCGCTGCCACAGACCGGCCGTGAGCGGGACATCGCAATCCCTTGGAGCGAGGCAAAGATCGAAGGCATCTGCAGCTAAGGCTTAGCTGTCCTGCAGGGTTTTCAGATACTCCACCAGATCCACGATGGGCTGGCTGGTCAGAATAGGTTGCCCATCGGGCGTTTTGATCGCGGTGTCCTGCCCTTCGAAATACGGGCCATAAACTGGCATTGGACTGCCGTGGCTCACCAACGGATCACGCCCGTCAATCCGCGCCACCACACGGGCCGTTGGGAAGGCACCGTCCGCGTTTGCCAGTGTCTTCAGGTTGGTTGGCTGAATGACCAGCACACCCGCCATCGGCCCATGGCCGGTTGCATCAATCCCGTGACAGGTGGCGCAATAGTGCTGGTAAAGCTCAGCGCCTTTCTCTGCATCCTGCGCCCATAGGGGGACAGACATGGCAATCAGAGCTGACGCCGTTGCAAAACAAAGCTTTGTGATCATCGCATCCTCCTACCACATTTGCTCTCAACAGGCTTGCCCGCTGCGCGGCTTGGCGCAATGATCCAGATCAACGAATACGGGTAAAGAGGGTTCGGGCCATGACACACTACGCAGCCATCATGTTGGCCGCCGGGATCGGAGTCCCTATCCTGGCAGCTTTGAACGCGGCGCTCGGCAAGCTTATCGGCTCGCCGACAACAGCGGCTGTGATCCTGTTTGCCATCGCCTTCGGGTCTTCCGCGCTGGTGATGGTGGTCTTTCCCGGTTTTGAGGCGTTGTCAAAAGTGGCGCAGGCCCCAAAACACCTGTTGCTGGCGGGTGTTCTGATTGCTTTCTACGTCCTGTCGATCACCCATGTCGCGCCGCATTTCGGCGTCGGCAATGCCGTGTTCTTTGTCCTATTGGGACAATTGATCAGCACGGCCGCCATCGACCATTTCGGCTTGTTCGGCGCACAGGTCACGCCACTTACCCTGATGCGCGCGGGTGGGATTGCGGTGATGGCAATCGGAGTTGCGATCACTCAACTGGCTTGAGCACTCCGCCTTCCAGCCTGACGACGCGGTCCATCCGTGCGGCCAAGTCCAGATTGTGCGTGGCGATCAGAGCGGAAAGGCCCTGGTCGCGAACCAGGGTCATCAGAGCCTCAAACACCTGATCCGACGTATCCGGATCAAGGTTGCCCGTCGGCTCATCCGCCAGCAAAACGCGCGGCGCGTTGGCCAGAGCGCGACAGAACGCGACCCTCTGCTGTTCACCCCCGGACAGCGCCGCCGGTCGGTGATCGGCGCGTTGGGCGACTCCGACGCGGTCCAACAGAGACATCGCCCTGCCCTGCGCGTCCCGCTCGGACACACCGTTGGCGAGTTGTGGCAGGGTGACGTTCTCCAGCGCTGTGAATTCGGGCAGCAGGTGGTGGAACTGATAGACGAACCCAACATCCTGACGTCGCACAGAGGTGCGCGTGCGGTCGCCTTTGCCAGCGAGGTTTTGCCCCGCAATCTCAACGCTTCCGCTGTCCGGCGTGTCCAGCAGCCCGGCGATATGCAACAGGGTCGACTTGCCTGCACCCGACGGCGCAACAAGCGCGACGGCCTCCCCTGCCTGCAACTCCAGATCAATCCCGCGCAAAACCTGCACCTCACCGGGGGTTCCCTGCAGGTAGGTTTTCGTCAGGCCGTTCAGCCGCAAGCTCGCATCATTCATAGCGCAGCGCCTCAACCGGGTTCAGCCGCGCGGCGCGGCGGGCGGGGAAATAGGTGACAAGAAAAGACAGGCCCAGAGACAAGCCAATCGCCTTCAGAACATCGCTGAGGTGAAGCTCGGCGGGCAAGGCGTAGATCCCTCGGATCGACGGATCCCAGACACCGCCGCCCATGGCGTAGTTCACAAACGAGAAGATCGGGTCGATATAGAGCGCAAACAGGCAACCCAGGATCACACCCATGACCGTTCCTATGATGCCCGTGAAGGCGCCGCAGATGAAAAACACCCGCAGGACCGAGCCCTCGCTGAGACCAATGGTGCGCAGGATACCGATGTCTCGGCCTTTGTTTTTAACCAACATAATCAGGCCCGAGACGATGTTCATTGCCGCAATGAGGACAAGGATCGACAGGATGATGAACATCACGTTGTCCTCAACCTCCAGTGCCCTCAAGAACCCGCCCGAGGCATCCTGCCACGTCCAGATTTGGCTGCGCTCACCTGCGGCCTCAAGGATCGGAATTAGGATTGGATTGAGGTTTTCGGGGCGTTCGACCATGACCTCGATCTCGTCGGCGACGCCCTCACGGTTGAAGAAACTCTGCGCCTGCGAGAACGGCATATAGACCCGCGTGCGGTCGATATCGTAACGCCCGGCCGAGAACACATAGATCACTCGATATGCATTCACCCGTGGCGATGTTCCAAAGGCGGTTTTGACCCCGTTGGGCGAAGTCAGTTTGACGGTGTCGCCAACCGTGGCGCCAATGCTGCGTGCTACGCCGGAGCCGATGGCGATGACGTCTTTGCCCGTCTGAAACTCGGACAGATCGCCAACCGCTTCCTCGCTTTCCGCAATCCCCGGCAAGTCGCGCAGATCGTCCGGTCGCATCCCGAACACCTGAACCCCACTGCTGCGGTCGCGGTTGGTGATCAGCACCTGCCCTTTGACCAAGGGGGCGACCCGCTCAACGCTGGGAACCTGCGCCAGACGCGCCGTACGATCCTCAAAATCCGCAATGGTCCGGTCAACCCGCCCCTGCGCGTCGATCTCACCCGAGGAATAGACCGTCACATGCGCGTTGGCCCCCAGAATGGTGCCAACGAATTCCGCCCGGAACCCCGAGCGCACCGCTAGGGTCGCAATCAGGGCAAAAACAGCCAGCGTGATCCCGATCAGCGAGATCCAGGTCATCACGCTGACGCCACCCTCGGCCCGACGCGCGCGTAGGTAGCGCCAGGCGATCTTCCATTCAAAAGGGGCGAAAGGCGGGGGTGTTTTGGCCATGCCTGCTCCGGGTTGTTTTCTGGTTTGGCGCGACCCTCTCGGCATTTCGCCCGAGGGTCAAGCCGCTTGTCCTTATGGCTCAGCTCGAAAGCGCGGAAGTTTGCTGCAGAACCTCTTCGGTCACCTGGCGATCGCATATGCCACGCGTTTCAAGGGCCGCATAGACTTGCCCGCGCAAATCCTCTGGCAAGTTTGCAACCGCCCTGTTGTGCAGCCCCAGGGTCAGCGATCTGTCGTCCTGCAGCCGCGCGACCAGCTTAGCCAGTTCATCCGTGGAATAAGTCGGCCACATCCCAATATGCGCAGGGTCAGCGGGTTCGAACCAGGGCGCATAGCCATGAGGTGACTTCAGACAGAAGGCGTTCATCAACATGAACTCCGATGGCCGCCGTTTAGACGCGAAAAGCGCCTGAACCGAGCCGTAGCGTGTATTGATCTCATCAAGCAGCGAAAGGATCAGCGTCCGGCGCACCGGGAAAGGCGTGGAAAACGTCGTGGTGCGCAGATCGTCCGATAGCGTTTGTTCAACACCCAAAGCCTCAAGGCTCTGGAGCAACCAATTGCGGTGATAGTCGCTGTGAACTGGCATGAACTGAATGCGAGCTGGTCCTTGGGGGGAGAAAAACTCGCCTTCTTCGAACGACCGCAGGAACAGGTTCTTGGTGTCGAGAATGACGATGTTCTCGGCCTCTGCCACCCGCGCCGCGCCCAGTTTCAGCACCTGCTGCATTCGGTAGCCATTGTTGCCCCTCCATCCGCCTTTGCGGATCAGCGGCAGGCGATAGCGGTCTTCGATGAGGATACGATCTTTCAGCGGCCGCTTGGCAGTGTGCCCCTCGCCCAGCAACACCTCTTCGCCCTTCAGAATCCGCACTTTAGGACGCAGCGGGCCATAGTGTTGCAGGATCGGTTCGATCTTCGCTGCTAGCCCGGCCTCATCTATATCGTTCAGAATAACATGGATCGAGGCCAGCTGATCCGGCGCAACAAACCTGGCCATAGACATCGCCTGAAGCCTGAGCAGCGGATAATCCTTGGAATAGACAATAGAGGCGAAACTCAGCACGAACCTGCGGCCTTTCTCTGGGGCGTGCCCTCGTCTATCAGCAAATCTGCCGAGGTCAAATTGCACTGCCTCCAGATCGAAACGAATCACTTACCGGTCCTTTGGCAGGGTAAAAGTAGTCTTGCCCGCCAATTGGTTACACCAGAGGTTGTGACGACCTTCACAGACAGGCCGCTATTGTTTCAGCTATGAAGTCAATATCGGCATTGCGTGAGGCACTGAACTCAAAATGCCACAACAATTGAGCAATTTTATTTCGCTTTTTGCTTAATATCAGAAACTTTGTCACCCTGACTTTGGGGGAACACATTTGAAAGAGCGGGGGTCGCTCATGAATATTCAAAATACAACACTTGGGACGGGCCCGATTTTGGCCCACAAACCTTCATCAGATTTGGATTGTGAGACTGCAGCACTGCTTCGTGCAGCGATCCGTCCGATCTTTGCAAGCGCAGTTAGCTGGAACAATTTGGCCGAGGTCCTAAGGGACAAGGGCTATCGTCTTGCCTTTCGCGAAGGGCGCCTGTGCGTCACTGATCGCGACACCGGCGCACGCATCTGCGGGATCCGGTTTCTGGGCTTTGAGCTTCGGGAACTTGTACGCCGCATGGGGCGTCCGATCGTTGTGGCCCGCGGGAACGATGCAGACGGCGACATTCTGACCGCGCGTCCTGTGGTACGGGCTTAGTAGCTGCGCCAAAACTGAACGGATCGGCGCAGGGATTTTGCCAGACTCTGGCGCGCGGCGGTCTTGATCGGCTCGGGTGTGTCGGGTCGCCGTAACAGTTCCCAGATCAGACGAGCAGGCATGTGTCCGCGTCGATAGAACCCGGCGAAATCATCCAGACTGAGGGCTTTCGCGGATTTGAACCCCGCATAGTAGTTCATCCAGACCCGAGCGTAATCCTTGCCGGTCGCGTCCTGATCACTGGTCGCGCCACGATCCCAGAACAGTGAGATCGGATCATCCATACGCTCACCCTGATAGTCCGATCCAATCAGGCGCAGCATCAGGTCATAGTCGGCAGCAATACGGAACTGGCTATCGTGCCCGCCCAGCGCCTGAAACACATCACGACGAATGAAGACCGAGTTATGGCAGAACGGCATGCGCTGCAGGATAGCTTTCAGCGACATGCGCTTTTCCATCGTCTCACCGCCATCCTCATAACGGCGCAGCGTTGAGCCATATAGGAAATCAGGCTTGGTCGCCTCCAGCCGATCTGCGGCTTGGTTGAGAATATCATCCGAGGCCAGCGAGTCGTCTGAGTTCAGGAACAAAAGGTATTCACCCTTTGCTGCCTGCGCGCCCTTGTTCATCGCGTCATACAAACCGCCATCCGGTTCACTGATCACACTCGTGCGCGGCATCCCTTCGGTCAACTCGTGCAACAGAGCGACGGTGCCGTCGGTTGAGGCGCCGTCTTGAATTATATGCTCGGCTCGCGCGCAATTTTGGCGCTGCATGCAATCGACAACGCCTTTGAAACTGTCCTGCCGTCCTTGGGACAGCAGGTTGTAGGTCGCGGTGATGACCGAGATGAGCGGATCAGGCGATCTGCTCATAAATCCCGGCAATTTTGGTGACGGCGGCTTCGGGGCTCAGTTCTTCGCTTTCACCTGTGCGGCGGCAGGTCAGTTCGACCACACCGTTTTTCAGGCCGCGCGGTCCGACAGTGATACGCCATGGCAAGCCGATCAGGTCCATGGTGGCGAACTTGCCCCCTGCCCGCTCGTTGCGGTCGTCGTAGAGGGGCTCAAGACCCAGAGCGGTCAGAGCACCATAGAGCTTGTCACAGGCCGCATCCGCCTCTTCATCGCCCTGTTTCAGATTGACGATGCCACAGTGGAACGGCGTCACGCCCTCGGGCCAGATAATGCCCTTGTCGTCATGGCTGGCCTCGATGATCGCGCCGATCAGGCGGCTGACGCCGATACCATGGCTGCCCATGTGAACCGGAACTGGCTTGCCATCGGGGCCTTGAACGGTCGCGCCCATGGCTTCCGAATACTTGGTGCCGAAGTAGAAGATCTGACCCACTTCGATCCCGCGCGCCACGCGGCGGCGCTCTTCAGGGATCTGGTTGAACAGCGCCTCATCGTGGGTTTCGTCCGTGCGCGCGTATTTTGAGGTGAACTCCTCCAAGATCGCCTGACATTGCGCGCGGTCATCGTAATCGATCTGACGGTCGCCGAAGGTCAGGTCGGTGACCGCGCTGTCATAGAAGACCTCGGACTCGCCGGTTTCGGCCAGTACGAGGAATTCGTGGGTGTCATCGCCACCAATCGGGCCAGAATCCGCACGCATCGGGATCGCCTGCAGGCCCATGCGTTCGTAAGTGCGCAGGTAGCTCACCAGATGGCGGTTATATGCGTGCAGCGCGTCTTCCTTGGTCAGGTCGAAATTGTAGCCATCCTTCATGTAGAATTCGCGCCCCCGCATCACGCCGAAACGCGGGCGGATTTCATCGCGGAATTTCCACTGGATTTGATAGAGGGTCAGCGGCAGGTCCTTGTAGCTGCTGACATGGCCACGGAAGATGTCGGTCACCAGCTCCTCAGCCGTCGGCGTATACAGCATGTCGCGACCATGGCGGTCCTGCATCCGCAGCATCTCTTGGCCGTAGTCATCATAGCGGCCGGACTCGCGCCACAGGTCCGCCGATTGCAGGATTGGCATCTGGATCGCGATATGGCCTGCCCGCGCCTGTTCCTCATGTACAATGTTTTCAAGCTTGCGCAGGACTTTGAAGCCCAACGGCAGCCAGGAATAGATCCCGGCAGCAGCCTGCTTGATCATCCCGGCGCGCAGCATCAGCCGGTGGCTGACGATCTGGGCCTCGGAGGGGTTTTCCTTGAGAACGGGCAGAAAGTAACGGCTAAGGCGCATTGGGTGACCTTCAAAGGTGGATTTGAGCTTTTCAAGGTGATTATGCCAAACCCCCGCCGGGGGCAATCGGCCATTGGTGATTTTGCGACCTCAGGTCCGTCGCATTTTTTATTGACCCGCCAATCAGGAACATAAAGTGTGACGGAAATGTAAAATCATGAGGCACCGATGCAGACAATCTCGGAACCCGCCCGTCAAATCCCTGTTGTTCACCAGACAGATGTTCTGGTCGTCGGCTCCGGCCCCGCAGGGCTAGCCGCCGCCTTGGCCACCGCGCGCGCCGGGGCCGAAGTGTCGCTGGTCGATCGTTTCGGCTGCATGGGCGGCAATATTACCGCCGTGGGGGTCGAAGGATTCGCCTGGTATCGCCACGAACAAACGGTCGAGGCTGGTGGTATCGGCATGGAGTTCGAGACCCGCGCCAAAGACATGGGCGCCGCAGTGCCGGAAAGTCAGTCGCTCAGCTATGAGCTGGACAGCGAAGGGTTCAAGCTGGTGGCCGACAAGTTGGTCGAAGAAGCGGGTGTGCATCCGATGCTGCACCGTCAGTTCGTCGCCCCCATCATGGAGGGTGACCGGATCACCGGCATCATCACCGAATCCAAAGCCGGGCGCGAGGCGGTTCTGGCCAAGGTCGTGATCGACGCGACCGGCGACGCAGATGTCGCCCATCGCGCCGGTGCCCCCACACACAAAACCGCGAGAGAGGATATGATGGCCGCTTCGGTCATGTTCCATCTCGCCGGTGTAGACAAACGCGCCTTTATGGAAGGCGTCAAGGCCGACCCCCAGACCTATAAAGACTGGGGCGGTGGTGGCGAATGGAACATCGAAACTTCGGGCAAAGAGGACGACATGTTCTCTCCCTTCGTTCACAAGCCTTTCCAGCAGGCAATTGATGAGGGGTTGATCCCGCCTCATCTGAACACCATCGCAGGCACCTGGGGCGCGATGCACGACACGGGTGAGCTGACCTATATGAACCTCATCCATCTGGCTGAAATCGACGGCACCGACCCCGACAGCCTCACAAAGGGTGAGATCGAAGGCCGGCGTCAATCCATGCTCGCCATCGAGGCGCTGCGTCGCTTCATGCCCGGTTGCGAAAACGCTCGGCTGCGGAATTTCGGGATGACCATCGGCATCCGCGACACTCGAAAGATCGACGCAGTCTACAATATGACCGAAAATGACGCGCGCCATCAGGGCCGGTTTGAGGATACGATTGGCATCTATCCCGAGTTCATCGACGGCTACGGCATCCTGATCCTGCCGACCACCGGCCGCTATATGCAAGTGCCCTATCGCTCGATGCTTCCCAAAGGGATCAAGGGGCTTTTGGTTGCCGGACGCTCACACGGGGCCGACAAAGTGGCCCATGCGGCAACGCGCAACATGGCGTGCTGCGCGGTCATGGGACAAGGGGCCGGCATCGCGGCAGCCTTGTCACTGAAAAGCAACCAGGAGCTGCACAGCATGAACCTTACCCCTGTTCACGCTGAACTGGACCGTCAAGGCGTCAGGATTCACTGATGGACTACATTCCGACAATCGACCTCAACCCACTTCGCGACGCCACGCATCCCGACCGGGACCAAACCGTGCAGCAGATCATGGAAGCCTGCACTGAGATCGGTTTCCTATCGATCACGGGCACTGGCGTTCCCGAGGCTACTGTTGATAAGGTGCGCGACATGGCGCGCGCGATTTTTTCGGTCGAAGAGGCCTCTAAATGGCAACAAGCCATCACCCGCGAGAACTATCGCGGGTTTATCCCGATGGGGTTCTTCACGCCCAATGACGGCTCGGGCAAAGCCGACAAATATGAAGGCTACAAGCTGCATCACGAAGTCGACGCCGAGGCTGCAATCCGTGAAGATTGCGGGCTGTATGGCCCAAACATCTGGCCGGTCGAAGTGCCGGGGGCGCGCGATGTCATCCTGACCTACTGGTCGATGCTGGATGACGTGGCAGACCTTCTGCTCGCAGCGCTCGAAACCGGGCTGGAGTTGCCGGAACGCCAATTGCGCGACGCGTTTCGAGACCCGATGACCAACATGACCCTTCTGCACTACCCTCCGCAGGAGCCGGATGAGGGCGGCTATGGTATCCACCCGCACAAGGACACCGACGCGCTGACCATCATCGCACCAGATCCCGTCGGAGGGCTGGAGGTGCAAACCCGCACCGGTGACTGGATCACACCCGACTGCCCGCCCGGTGGCTTCGTCGTCAATATCGGCGACATGCTGGAACTGTGGTCGGGCGGCCGACTGAAATCCACGCCGCACCGTGTGGTCAATCGATCGGGGCGCGAGCGCTACTCATTCCCCTATTTCGCCGTTCCGCGCCACGATGTGGTTGTCGAGCCTCTGTTACCCGCCCTGCCCGGCTTTGACCGCCCCGCCGTGCATTGCGGCCATTGGTCCGCTGAAATCTGGCGCACCAACTGGCCGGATGAGACCGCGACAGGGGATACTCCGGAACTGGGCACGCTGACCGACTGACCCGCAGAAACCAAGGCCCATGAACCGCTTGCATCGCCGCGCGTCATGGGCCAAGAACATGGCAACGCTGTGCAACAAAGGGATGCGCCATGGCTTTGCCGGTTAAGGATCAGCTGAGATACTGGGGCATCGCCACGGTTGTCTTTGTCGTGATCCTGTGGGCCTTGGGCGATGTGCTTTTGCCCTTCGTGATCGGCGGCGCAATCGCCTATTTCCTCGACCCCGTCGCCGATCGGCTGGAAAAGCTGGGGCTGTCGCGGATGGCTGCCACCGGGATCATCACCGTGGTCGGCGTCCTTGGATTTGTGCTTGCGATTCTGATGGTTGTGCCAGCTCTGGTCACACAGTTGATCGACCTGGTCGACATAGTGCCCAGCCTGTTCCAAGAGCTGCGCGCCTTCATCGAGAAGCAATTCCCGTCGATTCTAGACCGCGAATCCAGCTCGCACCAGTTCCTTGTCGGGCTGGGTGAAACGCTAAAATCCAAGACTGGGGATGTGCTGGAATCCGTTGTGGCCTCGCTTGGCTCGGCAATCAACGTGGTGGTGCTGCTTGTCATCGTGCCTGTCGTCTCGGTCTACCTGCTGCTGGATTGGGACCGTATGGTCGCCCGGATCGGAGAGCTGCTGCCCCGCGACCACGCCCCCACGATCAAACGTCTCGCGGGTGAGATTGACAATGTGCTGGCCTCTTTCGTGCGGGGCATGGGCACTGTCTGTCTTATCCTTGGCACTTACTATGCGGTCGCCCTGATGCTGGTCGGGCTGCAATTTGGCTTGATCGTCGGCTTCATTGCTGGGCTGGTGACTTTCATCCCCTATCTGGGCGCGCTGATCGGCGGTACTTTGGCCATCGGGCTGGCGCTGTTCCAGTTCTGGGGGGATTGGGCGCATATCGGGCTGGTCGCAGGCATCTTTGCATTGGGACAAGTGACCGAGGGCAACTTCCTTACGCCCAAGCTGGTCGGCGACTCGGTCGGCTTGCATCCGGTCTGGCTGTTGCTGGCCTTGTCGGTCTTTGGCGCACTTTTCGGCTTTGTAGGAATGCTGGTCGCCGTTCCGGTTGCCGCAGCGCTGGGTGTGCTGGCGCGGTTCGGCACGTCGGTTTATCTGGATAGCCGCCTTTATACCGGCCTCGAAAGCCAGGATCAGGACAACGCGTAAATGGCCCGACAATTAAGCTTCGATTTGCCCGCCAAAACCGCGCTGGGGCGAGAGGATTTCTTTGTCTCCCCGGCGAACGCGCTTGCGGTTGCGATGATTTCGGCCACCTCATGGCCCGGCAACAAACTAGTGCTGAGCGGTCCGGCAGGAGCAGGTAAGACCCACCTGGCCCATGTCTGGGCGGCTGAAACCGGCGGGCGCATAATCAAAGCCGAGGCACTTCGGTACGAGGACGTGCCCGATCTGGCGCGCAGCCCGATTGCGGTTGAAGACGTTCCGATGATCGCAGGTGATATCGAGCAGCAGAAAGTGCTGTTTCACCTGCACAACCTCGTTCTGGCCGAGGGCCACGCCCTGCTGATGACGGGTCGTCTGGCGCCGAAATTCTGGCAATTGCCGCTGGCGGATCTGCAAAGCCGGGTCGAGGGCGCGCATCACGTCACACTCGATCCACCGGACGATGCGCTGCTCTGCGCGGTGCTTGCAAAACTGTTTGTAGACCGGCAGCTGAACCCCGGCCCCGAGGTGATTGCCTATCTGGTCAAGCACATGGATCGACGCTTTGAGACCGCCGCCGACGTGGTCGCACAGCTGGACGATTTCGCGCTGTCCGAGAAACGGGATATTACGCGTGCTCTGGCGATCCGCGTCTTGAAAATGGACACGGACGAAGGCGATACGAATGATTGACCCAAGCGCGCCAATTGCGCATTCTGACAGCGAAATTTCTGGGTAAGACATGGACCAGACCGTCGAAACCGACATTCCTGATTGGGGGCCTTTCGGAAGACCTCTGTTCGACGACCCCGGCACAAGGGCGCTGTCACGTGTGGGCGTGGTCGATGTCGGATCGAACTCGGTCCGAATGGTGGTCTTTGATGGCGCGGCGCGGTCGCCTGCCTATTTCTACAACGAAAAGGTCATGTGCGAGCTGGGCGCGGGACTGTCCGAGACGGGCCACCTGAATCCACGCGGGCGTGAGAGGGCGATGGCCGCCCTGCAGCGCTTTCAGCGGATCGCAGAGGACCTCGGTCTGCCGGGGCTGCATGTCGTAGCCACCGCCGCCGTGCGTGAGGCGAAAGACGGGCCCGATTTCTGTCAGGACGTGAAAGCAAAAACCGGGCTGCACGTGGCTGTGATCGACGGTCAGGAAGAGGCGCGCCTGTCAGCCCAGGGCGTTATGCTGGGCTGGCCCGGTGCCTACGGCCTGATCTGCGACATAGGCGGCTCGTCCATGGAGTTGGCAGAGATCGGAGGCGGCGATGTGGGCCGCCGCGTGACCTCGGCCCTTGGTCCGCTGAAGCTGCGCGATATCAAGGGCGGGCGTCGTGCGCGCAAGGCCCTTATCAAATCCACCATGGAAGAACTGCACAGCCAGATGGGCCAGCAGCGCGACCGGCTTTTTCTGGTCGGAGGCAGCTGGCGAGCTTTTGCACGGCTGGACATGCTGCGGCGGGGCTATCCGCTGAACGTCCTACACGAATACCGCATGACGACCAAACAAGTGCGCGAAACGATCAAATTCATCGACGCGAATGATCATGACAAATTGCGCAGTCAGGCCGGGGTCTCAAGCTCGCGCATGGCGCTGATCCCTTATGCGATGGACGTGCTTGCGCGGCTGATCCGCACGTTCAAACCCAAAGATATCGCGATCTCAAGCTATGGCATCCGCGAAGGCCTGCTGTATGAGCAGATGTCGCAGGAACAGCGCGACCGCGACCCTCTGATCGAGGCCAGTCGTTTTTCCGAAGCGAAAGACGCCCGCCTGCCCGGTATGGGCCGCACGCTGTTCGATTTTGTGATGCCTCTGTTCAAATCCGCACCTGCGACGCAGGTCCGTCTGATCAAGGCCGCCTGCCTGTTGCACGATGTTAGTTGGCGCGCGCATCCCGACTACCGGGCCGAGGTCTGTTTCGACTATGTCACCCGCGCCAATCTCGGAGGACTGAAACACTCCGAACGCGTATTCATCGGCCTTGCGTTGCAACATCGCTATCGCAACAAGCGCGAGGGCAACCGATTTGCGCCACTCTATGAGTTGCTGGATGAAAAAGACCAAAAACAAGCCGAGATTCTGGGTAAAGCGATGCGGTTCGGGGCCATGTTGTGCATGGACAGCGACGCACATGTTGGCAAGCTACGCTTTTATCCCAAAAAGCGTGAGCTTGATCTCGTGCTGCCCGAATCCGTGCAGCCCCTGTTCAACGAAGTGGCCGAGTCCCGCCTGAATTCACTTGCAAATGCTCTGAAATCCGAAGTGCGTGTGGTCATCAAGGGCTGAGCTGCCCTATGGCGTTTCGAATTTATGTTGGATCGCTTTTTCGCTGCCTCTCCCTTCGGTCGAACGCGAAAATCGATACAGGGCGCTTCAACGAAAACTCGAAAAACTTTAAATGTCCGTGGCGCCGTCCAGGGCCTCTGGCAAAGCTTCTGGTGTTTCAGGCACATCTTCGGTCTGCTTCTTGCGGATGATGATGTCGCCATTGGGTAGGATTTCGGGCATCTCGTAGACGCTCCAATCCTTTACCTCGGCGGCGAGCTCTGCCAGCGCGGGTCCCATCTCCTGCATGAAAGATCGCATCGCGGGGCCAAATTGATCTGCAAGGCCAAGCAATTCATCCAAAGCCGGCTCCATCTCGCGGCGCAGGCCCTCGAAAAACAACTCGGCCCCCTGCTCCATCAGCGTTGGGGCATCTTCTTCCTCGGCCGCTGCAGGCAGCGCAAAAGCGGCTGCCATCGCGCCGATCATCAGAATATGTTTCATATGTTGAATGTAAGCCTTTCCGCGCCCGGTTGAAAGGTCACAGCTCAAAATCCAACGTGACCGGAAAGTGATCCGACGCGGTCAAAAGTGCCTCGCGCAGGTCAGGTTTGGACCAGCAGGCCGCATCCCGAAACGGATGCCAGATTCGCCACACGGGCCGCCTGGACTGCAAGTCCGAGCTGATCATGATATAGTCCAGCAACGCCTCAAGGAACGTGCCGTTCTCGGGTCGCGCAAACCGCGCCGTCGCAGGCACAGATCCGGGACGCGGCCCATATGCCGCAGCCGCATGGGGATCAAAGAGACCCGCCTGCAACAGAATCTCGACCGAGGAGCGCCCAAAGAGATGTTCAAACTCATCCAGACCGGGGCCGTCATTTAAGTCACCCAACAGGATCACTGGATCATCCTTAGCCAAATGATGCGCGACCCGACGGGACAACCAGATCGCCTGTGCCAACTGCTTGCGGCGGTTGGCGATCGAGATGCGGATTGCCTCATCCCGTGATCCCGCCCCATGCGGTGCTTTGGATTTCAGATGCGCGCCGATCAGGCGAAACTCAAAGCCCGCTTTGGTCTGGACCGACAGCTCCATTGGCGGCTTGGAGAACTGTACCACGTCCTGTGTCGCATCCACGTCCAGATCTATGCGAAACTCCGTGTCAAAGCGCGGGGCGTCATCTGCCGCCCTTGGGTCATGGTGAACCGACAGAACGTCTGGATCGTAGAGAAGCGCCAGTTCCTGATGCGTATCATTGGTAAATCCCATGATCGCCTGCGAGGTGCGAAGTTCAAAAACCTCGGCAAACGCCTGCAATGCGCGCACCGTGTTCTGCCGTTTGCCCGTATTCGGCGCTTCGACGACCAAAACCGCATCCGCGTCAATCGCAGTAAGGATCTTGGCGATCGCCTCGACCTGCTGGGCCTTGGTCACGTCATGCCGACCCGACCAGCTGTCGTCGACGATCAATCTGTCGTTGCGATCAAACAGGTTGGCAAACCATTCGATATTGTAGGTCGCCAGACGCATCGCCTAAACCGTCGCGCCGTTGATCTCGTCCCAGGCACGGTTGATGTCGATCATCTTCTTCTCGGCCAGGCGGATCGCCTCCTCCGGGACGCCACGCGACATCATCGCGTCGGGATGGGTTTCGCGCACCAGCTTGCGCCAGACCTTCCTGATCTCAGCGATCGACATGTCGCGCGAGACGCCGAGAACCACATAAGGGTCGTTCGGCGCATCCGGCACAAACCGCGCGCGCAGGGCCAGAAATTGAGCATCCGTCTGTCCGAAAATGCGGCTGACCTCTTCCAGAAATTCATTTTCGTTCGGGTGATAGAACCCGTCGGCCATGGCGATATGGAACAGCCCCTCCATAAGATCGCACAGGGTGGTGCTGTCCTCCGAAAACATCCGCGCGATCTTCCGGGCATAGTCCTGATAGCCTGCCACATCGGTGCGAGCCATGTTGAAGACACGGGCCGCGCCCTCTTCATCGTCGCGCGCAATCTGGAACACGTCGCGGAAGGCCGTCACCTCATCCCGCGTCACCTGCCCATCGGCCTTGGCCATCTTGGCCCCCAGCGCGATCACGGCAATTGTAAACGCGACCGAGCGTTCAGGCGGCGAGCGTAGCTTTTCGAAAACAGCCGTCAGGCTCTCACCTTGGGCAAGAGCGCTCAGCGCGTCGGATATGCGGGTCCAGATCGACATGGGCGTACACTAGCGTCCCATTGCTGGACTGTCAGGTGCGATAGATCATTCGGGCGAAAGAATTTTCTGCATCAGCACAAGGTCCAGATACTGACCCCATTTGTGCCCAACCTCGGGCATGAGCCCCACCTCAGAAAACCCCAGCGCCGAATGAAAGGCGATCGCCCCCGAGTTGGCCGAAGAAATCCCAGCGACCAGAACATGCACCCCTTCGCTGCGGGCCACTTGCTGCAACTGCTCCATAAGGGCGCGCCCGACGCCACGGCCCCGCGCTTTGTCTGCCAGTTGAATCGAATGCTCACGGCACTTGGCATAGCCCGGCCCGGATCGGAACGGGGCATAGGTTGCGAAACCAATGACCCGCCCTTGATCCTCAGCCACGAGAAACGCCGCTCCGCGCGCCTGGATATCTCTGGCAATCGACTCTGCGCTGCGTTCATCGGTAGTGAAGGTCACCAAAGTGTCGCGAATAATCGCGTTGGTGATCAAAGCGATCTCTGCTGCATCCGCTGGTTGGGCCTGACTGACCCTCATCGCAGAATACGTACCCCATGAGGCGTTTCGATCTCGGCCTGCATGGACGCTGGTCCCGTGTCAAAAACAACCGGATCAAGCGGACCCAGTTGTTCTGCCAAGCGCAGCGCATCCGGGTGGTAGACAACCAGACGTTTCAGGCGACACCCGTGATCCTCCAACATACGCGCGGGATGAAGATCCCCCTGCCACTGGATCAGCGCCGGAAACAAGTTGTCAAAAGGCAAACGCCCATTTGGCGGAACCGCCATCCGCCACCGCAAAGCCCCCCGGGCCAAATCAATCGGCGACCCCACACCATCGGGAAACACGGACAGGGAGGCCTCGATATCGGGTACGCGGCAAATCCAGTTGGTCAGACGTGGCGCACCCTCGAACCGGTCCAGATCGAACCAACGCGTCCTGTCGGGACGAGGCGCATCCGGATCGATGGCAATCGCCTCCAGATACAGCCCGTCCTTCAGGCCAAGCAACCGATTATGCGTGCCAAATGCCTCATGCTTGCCACCGGCCTGAAGAGGAACACCCAGCGCATCTTCCACATGCGCCGTGGCCTCTTCCAACGTGGCGCCCGCCACCGCAATATGATCCAACTCCATCGCGCCCTCCACGATGACACCCTACGCAAAGAACAATAGGGCGCAAGCCAAACCCGCGCCCTTCTTCTGTTTGAAAATTCCTTCGGGGGTGAATTTGCCGTCAGGCAAAGAGGGGGCAGACAGCCCCCTGCCCCGCCTCAGTCCCGCGCGTCGCGGATCAGGCGCAAGATGTCCTGTGCGGCATCGGGAATATTTGTCCCCGGCCCAAAGATCGCTTTGACCCCATTATCATACAAGAACTGATAATCCTGCTGAGGGATCACCCCACCGCAAATTACGATGATGTCCTCAGCCCCAGCTTTCTTGAGTTCCTCAACAAGCTGCGGTGCAAGCGTCTTGTGGCCTGCCGCCTGAGACGAGATACCCACCACATGCACGTCATTGTCGACGGCGTCCTGCGCGGCCTCGGCCGGGGTCTGGAACAGAGGGCCAACGTCCACGTCAAACCCGATATCGGCAAAGGCGGTTGCGATTACCTTGGCACCCCGATCATGACCATCCTGCCCCATCTTGACCACCAACAGACGGGGGCGACGTCCCTCGACCTCGGCAAAATCTTCGATGGACTTTTGGATTGCAGCAAAGCCCTCGTCACCCTCGTACGCAGCGCCATAAACGCCCGCCAGGGTCTTCACCTCGGCGCGGTGGCGACCGAACTCTTTCTCCATTGCCATACTGATCTCTCCTACCGATGCGCGGGCGCGGGCGGCCTCAACCGCAGCAGCCAGCAGGTTTCCGCCTTCTTGTGCGGCCTTGGTCAGCGCGTCCAACGCGGCCTGACAAGCGGCCTCGTCGCGGGTGGCGCGGATCTCTTCCAACCGCGCGACCTGAGATTCGCGCACGGCCACGTTGTCGACGTCCAGAATGTCGATCGGGTCTTCCTGTTCCTTACGGTATTTATTGACCCCAACGATCACCTCATCGCCCCGGTCGATCATCGCCTGACGACGCGCGGCGCTTTCCTCGATCCGCAGCTTGGGCATGCCCGAGGCGACGGCTTTGGTCATGCCGCCCATTTCCTCGACCTCTTCCATCAGGGCCCAGGCTTTCTCGATCAGATCATTGGTCAGGCTTTCCACGTAATAGGAACCAGCCAGCGGATCGACCACATCGGTCACGCCAGTCTCTTCCTGCAAGACCAACTGTGTATTCCGCGCGATGCGGGCCGAGAAATCGGTGGGCAGGGCAATCGCCTCGTCCAGAGCGTTGGTGTGCAGCGACTGGGTGCCGCCCAGAACCGCGCTCATCGCCTCATAGGCGGTGCGGATCACATTGTTATAAGGGTCCTGCTCCTGCAGCGACACGCCCGAAGTTTGGCAGTGGGTCCGCAGCATCTTGGAGCGTTCGGACTTCGCCCCGAACTCGGTCATCACGCGATGCCACAGGGTCCGTGCGGCGCGCAGTTTCGCAATCTCCATGAAGAAATTCATGCCGATGGCAAAAAAGAACGACAAACGGCCTGCGAATTTATCGACATCCATGCCCGCATCCAGCGCAGCCCGCACATATTCGCGTCCGTCTGCGATGGTATAGGCCAGCTCCTGCACAAGGTTCGCGCCGGCCTCTTGCATGTGATAGCCCGAGATCGAGATCGAGTTGAACTTGGGCATCTCGTTCGAGGTGTACTCGATAATGTCCGAGATGATCTTCATCGACGGCTCAGGCGGGTAGATGTAGGTATTCCGCACCATGAACTCTTTCAGAATGTCATTCTGAATGGTGCCGGACAGGACCGATTTGTCGTGCCCCTGCTCTTCGCCCGCCACGATGAAGCTGGCCAGAACCGGGATCACCGCGCCGTTCATGGTCATCGAGACCGAGACTTTGTCGAGCGGGATACCGTCGAACAGAATCTTCATATCCTCGACCGAGTCGATGGCCACACCGGCCTTACCGACATCGCCGACAACGCGCGGGTGGTCACTGTCATAACCGCGGTGCGTCGCCAGATCGAAGGCGACCGAGACACCCTGCTGACCCGCAGCCAGATTCCGCCGGTAGAAAGCGTTCGATTCCTCGGCGGTCGAGAACCCGGCATATTGGCGGATGGTCCAAGGCCGCCCGGCATACATCGTCGCCTTCACACCGCGCGTGAACGGGCCAAACCCTGGCAGAGTGCCCATATGCGGCAAATCGGCGGTGTCGTCCTGCGTATAAAGCGGTTTGACGTTGATGCCTTCCAGCGTTTCCTTGGTCAGATCGTCCAGTGGCCGTCCGCGCAATTCTTTCTCGGCCAGCGCGCGCCAGTCGTTCTTGTCGGTCATCGAGGTGTCCTCTTGTCAGTTCGGCCTGCAGCAGCCTGCAATCCGTGCGTATCGTGGTTCAGCAGATGCCGGGCATGGCCCGCGCGCGACAAATTGAGCGTCTTGTGCAAATCGCCGGTCGCATTCGCGCGCGCAGAGGCTATATTCAACGGGACAGGAGGCCCCATGAACAAAACGCTTGCCCTTGTTTTCTCGGCACTTATCCCGCTGGCTGCCATGGCCGCCGACGGAACAGCACCTGCTGATGATGAATATGTTCGCCCTGTTGGCGACAGTGAGTTGAGCGATTTCATGTGGACCCACCGGCCCATTGTCGTCTTCGCCGACACACCCGCAGATCCCCGGTTCCAGCAGCAGATCGACATGTTGCTGGAAGGTGAGGACGCGATGCGGGATCGGGATGTCGTGGTGTTAACGGATACCGATCCGTCCGCACGATCCGCGATCCGGTCCAAGCTGCGCCCGCGCGGGTTCCAGATGGTTTTTGTCGACAAGGACGGCGTGGTTAAACTGCGCAAACCCTCCCCGTGGAGCGTGCGCGAGATCGGCCGCTCGATCGACAAAACCCCCTTGCGCGAACGCGAAATCCGCGAACGGCGCGAGGGCGGCTGAAGGCTTTTGCCACGCCTCAAACCACCGGCGCAGAACGCCGGTGAGACCTGAGGGTTTGTCAAAAGCGCGGTCATGATCATTCGAACTCGATGATCACTTCGTCTACGGCGAGGCTATCGCCCGGGCCTGCGTTGATCTTGGCAACAGTGCCCTTCTTCTCGGCGCGCAGGATGTTTTCCATCTTCATCGCCTCAATGGTGCATAGCGCCTGACCTTCCTGGACCTCCTGACCGACTTCCACATCGATCTTCACGACCAGACCCGGCATCGGGCAGAGCAGCATTTTCGACGTGTCCGGCGGGAGTTTCTCCGGCATCAGCTTGGCCAACTCAGCCTGACGCGGACGGCGCACATGGACCTTCAGGTCCGCGCCCCGGTTGCGAATGCGGAACCCGCCCGAAACCTTACCTACCTTCAGAACCAGAGGGCTTCCATCCACATCCAGCACTGCCAGCTGATCGCCCGGTGTCCACTCGGATGCAACGCGAACGGTCGAGCCGTCTTCGAATTTGACGGTCGCGCCTTCCTTGTCGGCGTTTACCTGAACGGCCAGCTCGTGGCCCTCCAGCGAAACGACCCAGCGCTTGCCGACCTTGCGCTCGTGGTTGTCCATCCGGCCCGAGACACGGGTACGGCGAATCTCTGCCACCCGGTGCATTGCCGCACATGAGGCCGCGATCCGACGCAGGTCTTCTTCGGGCAGGGTCACGCCTTCGAACCCGTCCGGGTATTCTTCGGCGATAAACGCGGTGGTCATGTCACCGCTGACGAATTTCGGGTGATCCATTACAGCCGACAGGAACGGCAAGTTGTGGCCAATCCCTTCAACCTCGAAACTGTCCAGCGCCACGCGCATCGCCTCAATCGCGGCTTCGCGGGTCGGAGCCCATGTGCAAAGCTTGGCGATCATCGGGTCGTAATACATGCTGATCTCACCGCCCTCATAGACGCCAGTATCATTGCGCACGGCAGCCTCACCCTCGGGTGCGTCGCCTTGCCATTTACCATTGACCAGCATCGGACCGGCAGCGGTTTCCTGCGGCGGGCGATAGCGGGTCAGACGACCGATCGAGGGCAGGAAGTTGCGATAGGGATCTTCGGCATAGAGGCGGTTCTCGATCGCCCAGCCCGTCAGCGTCACGTCATCCTGCGTGATGGTCAGCTTTTCGCCATTTGCCACGCGGATCATCTGTTCCACCAGATCAACACCGGTGATCAGTTCGGTCACCGGGTGTTCCACCTGAAGACGGGTGTTCATCTCAAGGAAGTAGAAGTTCTTTTCGCCATCGACGATGAATTCCACGGTACCCGCGCTGGAATAGCCCACGGCCTTGGCCAGTGCGACGGCCTGTTCGCCCATGGCTTTGCGGGTCTCGGGATCCAGGAAGGGCGACGGGGCCTCTTCCACCACTTTCTGGTTCCGGCGCTGGATCGAGCATTCGCGTTCGCCCAGATAGATTCCGTTGCCATGGCTGTCACACAGAACCTGGATTTCGATGTGGCGTGGTTGGGTCACAAATTTCTCGATAAAGATCCGGTCATCGCCAAACGAGTTCGCAGCCTCGTTCTTCGAGGACTGGAACCCCTCGCGGGCCTCTTCGTCATTCCAGGCGATCCGCATGCCCTTGCCACCGCCCCCGGCGCTGGCTTTGATCATCACCGGGTAGCCGATGTCGTTCGAGATCTTGACCGCCTCATCGGCATCTTCGATCAGGCCCATATAGCCGGGAACGGTGGAAACACCGGCCTCCTGCGCGATCTTTTTCGAGGTGATCTTGTCCCCCATGCTTTCAATCGCACCGACCGGGGGGCCGACAAAGGCCACGCCTTCGGCGTCCAGCGCCTCGGCGAATTTGGCGTTCTCCGACAGGAAGCCATAGCCGGGGTGGACAGCCTGTGCGCCGCTCTGGCGGATGGCGTCCATGACCTTGTCGATCACGATATAGGACTGGTTGGCAGGCGGCGGGCCGATATGGACAGCCTCATCCGCCATCGACACGTGCAGAGCGTTCTTGTCCGCGTCCGAATAGATGGCAACGGTGCCGATACCCATTTTGCGGGCGGTCTTGATAACCCGGCAGGCAATCTCGCCCCGGTTGGCGATCAGGATCTTATTGAACATGGAACGTCCTTTGGCTTGGTGTTCTGGAAACGCAAAAAGCCGCCGCAGGGAGAGCATCCCCACGTCGGCGCAATGCGTGACGACGGACGGGGCGGCTTGCGCCCCGAAAATTCGCGTTAGTTACAGGTGTTCTGCGTCTTGCAGTACAGCACGTTACCTGCGGCCCCGACGGCCGCACCAACCAACGGATCGGCACTGAGAACGGCTGCCCCGACAGCGCCCGCGCCGCCGCCCAGGATGGCCTGTTCGCCGAGAGTATCGCCGCAGGCCGAGAGGCCCGCACAGGTTGCCAGTGCAAGGAACACTTTTGAGATACGCATAATGTCTGCCTCGTAGTTTTTTGTATTGCTCTTAGAGGCAGATGCCGGAACTCAGCACCGTTATTCAATAACAACGGAATAAAATCCGCATTTTGCGCAGGTTTATGCCCATTCAGGCCAGTTTTTTGTGCAAAGAAAAACGCGGACAGGACGATGTGGGGAACACAAGCCTGCCCGCGCAAGGAAGGGGTACGGAATAGTAGGTGCATGTGCGACGCAGGCAAAGTAGTGTCGCACGGCTGGATCAAGATGCACTGCACAATCCTGCCTGCAAACAAGTTATTGTTTCCGCCTAAGATTCCGGCCAGAATCTGCCCAACAGGCGAAACTCCGCGCAAATTCATGCCGACAAGACTTGTATGGTTTTGCCAGGTTGAAGCCGCCCAAACCGTCACAGTTTCGTTACATTTCTCTGCCGCTACCTTGATTTCTGCGCCTGCAACATCACGGGCATTCACACCTGTTCGCAGATTATTTTTGCGCACATGCCGTGGGTTAACCGATCTGTTCACTCTGCTGTGAATCACGAGCTTGTTTTCAGCACAAATACTTGAGCAAAGACGCGTTTTCCGTCCCTCTTTCGTGATTTCCCTGATCGCTGGGCGCGTGGAACTTTGGCCACGCACACTCGCAAACAAGGAAACACCCACATGTTTACAAAGAGAAAAAAGGCAATCCTGCTTGCTGCCACTGCGTTTAGTGTGACCAGCACGCTTGCCTTTGCTCAGGACGCTCAAACCCAAGCCGAGCTTGATGCTCTGCGGGCTCGGGTCGAAGCGCTCGAGGCTTCCAGCGCCGGTCCGGCGAATGGCGATTTCCGCCTTGGGAACACCAGCCTGGACCTTTACGGCTACATCAAAGCCGACTTCTTTTATGATTTCGACTTCGACCAGGGCGACACCGCGTTCGTGAACGTCATCGGCGAGCCTTCGACCGCAACCAGCGGAACCTTCGGCAGCACCGTACGCCAGTCGCGCATCGGCCTGCGCACCAGCACGCCCAGTGCCCTGGGTGACATCGGCGGTCAGTTGGAGCTGGACCTGTTTGCCTCCAACGGCACGGCCGAACTGCGTCTGCGTCATGCCAACATCACCATTGGTGACAATTGGCTGATCGGTCAGTACTGGACAAACTTCCAGCCGCTGGACACCTACCCTACGTCGGTTGAATTCAACGGCCCGGTTGGCATCGCCTTCGCCCGTCAGCCGCAAATCCGCTATACCAACAGCTTCGGCACGAACACTGATTTCAGCGTTTCGCTCGAGGAAAACGTCAGCGGCTCGAACTCGAACGACCCGGTTTTGACCGCGGCAGCTGAATACAACGACGGTACATACGTCGCGCGCATATCGGGCCTCTACGGTAAAGCCGAAACCAGCGATGGCGCCACCGAAGTGGACCAGTGGGGCGTGACCTTGTCGGGATCGGTTCGCCCATGGGAGGGTGGTCTGTTCCAAGTCAACTACGTGACTGGTCAGGCGATCGGCCCCTACCTGATCGGCCTTGGCAATGCCATCGTCAACGGTGAGGCCAATGACGTTGACGGCTACACGATCGAGCTCCGTCAGGATCTGGGTGAGAAATGGAATGTCGGCATCGCCTATGGTCGGGAAGACTATGATCTTGCGACCAACAGCTTCTCGGACGGCAGCGGATCCCTCAACTTCACCGAGTTGGAAACTATCCACGTCAACGCCTTCTACGAGGCCACCGACAGCCTGACGCTGAGCGCCGAGTACATATATGGGGAGCGCAACGATGCCACGACCGGTGACACCTTCGACGGTAGCCGCGTTCAGGTCGCCGCGCAACTGAACTTCTGACGCCACATACCCGCCCTGCCCGTCTTCGGGCAGGGTTTTGCCCATGCGGGCAAGGATATGAGGCACAGGGTGGATCACTGCTCAGCCCGCTCCGAAGATTTCGGGAAAAGACGCACGTGCCGCGTCCAGATCAATTACCAACAACGCGTCGTAGCTAGCCGGGTCGAACGGGTCTTCGGCTGGCACGACCTCACGCTCAAATAGCCAGCTCAAACGTCCTGCATCCAGATTGCCGCGCTCAAAGGGCTGATCCCCGAAGTTCTGCCAAAGCGCCTCCATAAAGGCGACATCCGCACGACGGTCCGCTGGTTTGCGGTCACGGAACCGCTCTCGCCGGGTGATCGGCGTCACGCCCTTTGGGTTGGCACGGCGGATGGTGAATTGAAAATCCGTACCCGGCAGACGGCCCGGAAAGCCCCGATGTTTCAACATCCTGGCACCTCGTTGACTGCTGTAATCGGGAACAACAATTCGCACCCGTAAGGGGTAAAAGTCATAGCGCGCACCTCCAAAGCCGCATCCGTTGTCTGAAGCACCCTGAATTCATGACGACAGATCATGGTCAGAGCCCCTCCCAGATACACCGGGACTGCTCCAGCCGGTAGGCTTCGAAAAACTGAGTTGCATCTGGGGCGGCATCGCCGAATTGGATCGGACGGTCGGACAGTGAAATCACCACCAGGGCCGGGTCCAAATCATGTTGGGCGACATAGGCAACCGCCAGCGTCTGGCACAGATGCTCCATATCGTTCGAGGCCACGTCATAGCCGATCCGCCCAACCGTCGCGCCGATCTTCGGGGCGATGAACCGGAACCGCACCCACAGCTCACCAGGATTGTTGTCCAACAGAACGTCGCTCAGATGCACGGGTTGGCCTGAAGGCACGGGCAGAGAGGTTTCGGCCACTGAAATGTTTGGCAGAGACAGGATGCTGAACATCAGACCCAAGGCGCGACCCCGGACCCGCCGATGGCAGGCTCCTCCTTCCGGGATCGCGCGCGCAGTGCTATGTGCCCGCGCGGTTCTATGTCTGATGGACCGGATCATTCGACGATTTTTCGCTCGTTGTCAATTCTGCCTTGATTTCGGGCAAATTGCGGAGGAGTACCGCAATTTTCGGCGGATTGGGGTGGGTCGTCCCACCCCGCACTCTCAGAGAGGAATGTTGTCGTGCTTTTTCCACGGGTTTTTCAACTGCTTGCCGCGCAAGCTGGCAAAAGCCCGTGATACACGACGGCGTGTTGATTGCGGCATGATCACCTCATCCACAAAGCCGCGTTCAGCCGCCACAAATGGGTTGGCGAAACGGTCTTCGTAGTCGGCAACATGCTGCGCCGTCTTCTCAGCGTCGCCGAGGTCAGCGCGGTGAATGATCTCGGTCGCGCCTTTCGCACCCATCACCGCGATCTCGGCCGTGGGCCACGCATAGTTGAAATCGCCACGCAGATGTTTCGAGGCCATCACAACATAAGCACCACCATAGGCCTTACGGGTAATCACGGTCACTTTCGGTACGGTCGCCTCACCGTACGCATAAAGCAGCTTGGCACCATGCTTGATCACGCCGCTATATTCTTGCTGCGTCCCAGGCAAGAAGCCGGGCACGTCCACCAGCGTCAGAATCGGGATCTCGAAACAGTCGCAGAAGCGCACGAAACGCGCCGCTTTGCGTGAGCTGTCGATATCCAGACACCCAGCCAGAACCATGGGCTGGTTGGCCACGACACCGACAGTCTGCCCTTCCAGACGGATGAAGCCAGTGACGATGTTCTTGGCGAAGTCTTCCTGAATCTCGTAAAAATCGCCTTCATCCGCGATCTTCGTGATCAGTTCCTTCATGTCATACGGTGTGTTCGGATTGTCCGGAACCAGAGTATCCAATGAGGTTTCGACACGGTTGGGATCGTCAAAGAAAGGCCGAACCGGAGGTTTTTCCTGGTTGTTGAGCGGCAGGAAGTCGACCAGCCGGCGCACCTCGGCCAAAGCTTCGACATCGTTTTCAAAAGCGCCATCCGCGACCGACGACTTTTTGGTATGCGTTGAAGCCCCACCCAGTTCCTCAGCTGTAACGACCTCATTCGTGACGGTCTTCACCACGTCTGGGCCGGTGACGAACATGTAGGACGAGTCCTTCACCATGAAGATAAAGTCCGTCATCGCCGGGCTGTATACCGCGCCACCCGCACAGGGGCCCATGATCACGCTGATCTGAGGTACCACGCCGGACGCGGTGATGTTGCGTTGGAACACTTCGGCATATCCGGCAAGCGAGGCAACGCCTTCCTGGATTCGCGCACCACCCGAGTCGTTGATCCCAATGATCGGCGCGCCGTTCTGAACGGCCATATCCATGATCTTGCAGATCTTCTGCGCATGGGTCTCGGACAGAGAGCCACCAAACACAGTGAAATCCTGGCTAAATACATAGACCATACGGCCATTGATCGTGCCCCAGCCGGTGACCACACCATCCCCGGCAGGCTTTTGTTTTTCCATCCCGAATTCGGTGCAACGATGGCTGACGAACATGTCGAATTCTTCAAAACTGCCTTCGTCCAGCAGCAGCTCGATTCGCTCGCGCGCGGTCAGCTTGCCCCGCCCATGCTGCGCGTCGATCCGTTTTTGCCCACCACCCAGACGGGCCGCGTTGCGGCGTTCTTCAAGCTCGGAAAGGATGTCTTTCATGGCGATAGTCCCCTGTGAAATCTGACCGGACCCTACAGTGAGCAACCCTTCAGCCAAAGATATTTTCGGCAAATTTGCAAAGTTTTGAAAATCTCGTTTGCTCAAACTGTAAATTTGCGAATTTTTACCAACAGCATCAAGCGTCTGGCCTTTGCCTACTCAACAGCTATACAAGCGAACCATGCAGTTCAGAACGTCGTCGGCTTATCGCACACCACCCACAATCGGCACTTTGGTTCTTCTCTCGGGACTATCGGCGCTGAGCATGAATCTATTCCTGCCAAGCCTGCCGAACATGGCCCTGCATTTCGACACGCATTACAAGGTCATGCAACTGTCGATCGCCCTTTACCTGCTGGTAAACGCGGTCCTGCAGATCATCATCGGACCAATTGCAGACAAGGCGGGACGACGCCCGGTTTTGCTTTGGGGACTCGCACTCTTTCTGCTGGCGACACTTGGCTGCATCTACGCACCGACGGCCGAGGTGTTCCTACTTTTTCGCATGTGTCAGGCGGTCGTTGTGGTCGGGATGGTGCTGAGCCGGGCCGCGGTTCGGGACATGTATGATCAGGATCAGGCGGCTTCAATGATCGGCTATGTCACCATGGGGATGGCCGTTGTACCAATGATCGGCCCAGCCATAGGCGGGTTGCTGGAAGAGAGCTTTGGCTGGAAAGCGAATTTCTGGCTGCCCTTCGCTTTGGGCGCCCTAACCCTTGCCCTGACCTATGTCGATTTCGGGGAAACTTCAGCCAAAAGCGGCAAAACCCTGCTACAGCAATTTCGGGAATACCCCGAGCTGCTGATGTCTCCTCGGTTCTGGGGCTATTCGCTGTCCTCGGCCTGCTCGTCGGGCGCGTTCTTTGCCTATCTGGGCGGAGCGCCCTTCATCGGAACCGAAGTCTTCGGGATGAGCGCCGCCGAAGTCGGGATTTATTTTGGCGCGCCTGCATTGGGCTATTTTCTGGGCAACTTCTTCAGCGGGCGGTATTCGGTAAGGTTCGGCATCAACCGCATGGTACTTTGGGGAACCTGGCTGAACGCCGCCGGCGTCGCCCTGTCTGCCGCTTTGTTCCTGACAGGCTTCGGAACAGCGCTCAGCTTTTTCGGCTTCATGACGTTCGTCGGATTGGGCAATGGGATGACGATCCCAAACGCAACATCCGGTGCCCTGTCTGTTCGACCACATCTGGCCGCCACCGCCTCGGGCCTCAGCGGCGCAATCATGCTGGGCGGAGGAGCAGGCCTGAGCGCACTGGCAGGGGCGCTACTGACCGTCGAAACAGGCGCAATGCCCCTGCTCTGGCTCATGCTGGTCACGGCGATCCTTGCCATCGCAGCGATCTGCTCGGTCATTTGGCGCGAACGGCAATTGGGCCTCTAAGACGCCTTGCCCAAGAGGATTTGCAAAGTTAACGTGCCGGAATAGAAAAGTTGCAAAGGCACGCCCATGGCCACCCAAAAACTCTATGCCGGCGCCAAACTGCGCGAAATGCGCACGCGCTTGACGCTGACCCAGAAGGAATTTGCCACAAAACTGGGTGTTTCCCTGCCCTACCTGAACCAGATGGAAAACAACAACCGGCCGATCTCGACCACCGTTGTTCTGGCGTTGGCGCAGGAGTTCGGCATGGACGTGACCGAGCTGAGCACGGGCGACAGTGAGCGACTGGTCTCAGATATGCGTGAGGCGCTGGCCGATCCGGTCTTTGCCGACGATATCCCCCCACTAGCTGATCTGCGCCTAACCGCCTCAAACGCCCCAGCTCTTGCCCGTGCCTTTATCGAGTTGCACCGAAGCTATCGCCAAACCCACGAACGCCTCGCCTCACTAGACGAAGCGCTAGGCCGCGAAGACTCCCGCACCCAAGCCAGCCCATGGGAGGAAGTTCGCGACTTCTTCCACTATTGCGACAACTACATCGACGCGGTTGACCGCGCCGCCGAACTGTTTGCCAAACGCGCCGACGGCCCGGGCGGCATCCGTCAGGCCGCGCTGCAAAGCCTGGAAGAACGCGGGATTCAAGTGATCTTCTCAGACATCAACCCGTTGCGTAGCTACGACAAAGAAAGCAGAACCCTGCGCCTGTCCTCACGCGCCGCGCCGCAAACGCAGGTCTTTCAGTTACTGCTTCAGGTTGCTCTGATAAGCCAGGACAAGCTGCTAGAGGCCACGCTCGATTTCGCCAAATTCCAGAGCGAAGAGGCCCGCGCAATCGCCAAAATCGGCCTTGCCAACTACTTCGCCGGCGCGTCCCTGATGCCCTACAGCGCGTTTCTGGCCGCCGCGCAAGAGGATCGTCATGATCTGGAGATGCTGAGCAACCGGTTTGGCGCTTCAATCGAGCAGGTCGCGCACCGCTTGTCCACGTTGCAGCGCCCAGGCGCAAAAGGCATTCCGTTCTTCTTCGTCCGCGTGGATCAGGCCGGAACGATTACCAAGCGCCACTCGGCCACTCGGCTGCAATTTGCTCGCTTTGGCGGCGCCTGCCCGTTGTGGAACGTCCACCGCGCCTTTGAAACACCGGGGCATTTCCTACGGCAACTGGCGGAAACACCCGATGGCGTCCGCTATATTTCGCTAGCAAGGGATGTTTCAAAGCCCGGCGGCTCATTCGGTGCGCCGGTGCGCCGCTATGCGATCGCATTGGGCTGCGAAACCCGCCATGCCGAAGCACTAGTTTACGCCGACAATCTGGATATCAACAACGCCAGCGCCTATGAACCGATCGGTATTTCCTGCCGCATCTGTGAGCGCGCAAATTGCCACCAACGCTCGGTTCCGCCACTGGAACGGCGCTTGGCCATCGACACTCATACCCGAGGCACACTGCCCTATGAGGTCACTTGATCTTCATCTGGCCAAAATATACCGGGGGTGCGGGGGCAGAGCCCCCGCTGTTGGCGTTAAGCCTTGGACACGATCGCCCAGATTTCATCTTTAAGCGCGGCGCGTTTCTTTCGCATCTCGCCCTCGGCCAGTTCTTCCACCGGCTCGATATTGGTTTCGGCGCGGTGAACGCGGCGGTTGATTTCGTGATACTCTTCAGCCAGCCGCGCAAAATGAGCGTCCGTCTGCTTGAGCTGGCTCATCACCTCAACTTTGTCCGGAAACTCTTCGGCCAGTTCATGCGGGGTGTGGGACATTCCTGTTCGCTCCTGAATAAATGTCGTTGCGATTCAGGTTTATCGGATGTCGCCCCACCCCACTTTGACGCGGATCAAATCAGCGCTGTGCGACCTCCCATTGCGGGTGAATCCACGGGCGGTCATTTGCTTTGGGCAGCGCATCCTTGCCCAGTATGTGATCTGACATCTTCTCACCCACCATGATCGACGGCGCGTTGAGGTTGCCATTGGTGATCTGCGGGAAGATTGAGCTGTCAGCCACGCGCAAACCATCTACGCCGATGACGCGACCTTCGGGGTCGACCACGGCGTTCTTGTCATCCGCGCGCCCCATCCGGCAGGTGCCACATGGGTGATAGGCGCTTTCGGCGTGCTCTGCGATGAAGGCATTCAGTTCCTCATCCGTCTGCACTGAGGCGCCAGGCTGAATCTCTTTGCCCGCATAGGGTTTGAAGGCGTCCTGACCAAAGATCTCACGGGTGAGGCGGATACACTTGCGGAAGTCTTGCCAGTCTTTTTCATGGCTCATGTAGTTGAACCGGATCACCGGCGCGTCTTCAGCCTTGTTCGACCGCAAAGTCACAGCCCCACGCGACGGAGACCGCATCGGCCCCACATGCGCCTGGAACCCATGCCCTTCTGCCGCGGCCTGACCGTCATAGCGCACTGCAATCGGCAGGAAGTGGTACTGGATGTCGGGGTATTCAACACCTGGGTTCGACCGGATGAAGGCTGCGCTCTCAAACTGGTTCGACGCTCCAAGACCAGTTTTGGTGAACAGCCACTGCGCACCAATCAGACCTTTGCTGAACAGGTTCCAGTGCTTATACAGCGTGATCGGCTGCAACGAGGCTTGCTGGATATACAACTCCAGATGGTCCTGCAAGTTCGCACCCACGCCAGGGCGGTCGGCGATCACGTCAATGCCGTGCTCTGCCAGATGCGACGCCGACCCGATACCCGAGAGCATCAGCAGTTTGGGCGAATTGATCGACGAGGCAGCCAGAATAACCTCACGCCGGGCACGAATGACCTCTTTCTTGCCGCCACGCACCAGTTCGACACCAACTGCGCGACCCTCTTCCATCACAACGCGCGATGCCAAACCCTTGACGAGGTCGCAGTTGGGACGTTTCAGAGCAGGTCGCAGATAAGCATTTGCAGCCGACCAGCGCCGTCCTTTCCAGACGGTCTGTTCCATCGGGCCGAAGCCTTCCTGCTTTTCGCCGTTATAGTCGCCCGTGACTTCATAGCCCGCTTGCTGACCAGCATCGACGAAGGCTTGGAACAACGGGTTTTTGCGCGGACCGCGTGACACATGCAGTGGACCATCCTTGCCCCGCCATTCCGGGTCACCGCCATGGCCGCCATCATGCCAGTTTTCCATGCGTTTGTAGTAAGGCAGCACATCCGCATAGGACCAGCCATCCGCCCCCATATCCGCCCAAGTGTCAAAATCCCGCGCGTGGCCGCGCACATAAACCATCCCATTGATCGAGGAAGACCCACCGATCACCTTGCCACGCGGACAGGCCATCCGGCGGTTGTTCATGTTGGGTTCGGGTTCCGAGCTGAATCCCCAGTCATAAAGCGACATGTTCATCGGGTAACTCAGCGCCGCGGGCATCTGAATAAATGGCCCGGCATCCGTGCCCCCATGTTCGATCACCAGAACCGAGGCCCCGGCCTCACTCAGGCGATAGGCCATCGCACAGCCGGCAGAGCCAGCACCCACAATGACAAAATCTGCTTCCATTTCACGTCTCCATAGATCCGCCGTGAGAGGTTTCGAAACCTGCTCTGCCTCCGGCGGGCGTATTTTCAAAAAGAAGAAGAGGTCACTCGCCGCGCGGGAACCGCTGGCTTTCCTCGACGATATTCAGGTCCATGTGGTTGCGCATGTAGCGCTCGGATGCCTTTTGCAGGGGCTGGTAGTCCCACGGGTAATACCCACCTTGCCGCAGCGCCTCGTAGACAACCCAGCGGCGCGCCTGGCTGGCGCGGACATCCGCATCAAACCGGTCCAGGTCCCAGCGCGCCTCGGACTTGGCGCCTAAGGTTTGCAGGGTTCCGGCATGCGCGGGGTCATCGGCGAGGTTGTTCTGTTCATGCGGGTCGACCTCAAGATCAAACAGCTGATCGGGGTCCAGCGCGCAACGATTGTATTTCCACTTGCCATAGCGCAACGAGACCAGCGGCGCATAGGAGGCCTCGGCCGCGTATTCCATCGCCACGGGGGCTGTCCGCTCCTGCCCTTTGGCCAGAGGCACGAGGTCCTCGCCATCCGTCCATGGGGCAATCTCGGCCATATCAACACCGGCCAAAGAGCCCAGAGTCGGGGTCACGTCGATGGTCGACACAGGTGTTTCGATCAGGCCCGCAGGTAAATCCGGGGCGGAGATCATCAGTGGCACGCGCGAGGAGCCCTCGAAGAACGTCATCTTGAACCACAACCCGCGTTCGCCCAGCATGTCGCCATGGTCCGAGACAAACATGATGATCGCCTCTTGGCGTGTCGTCTCCAGCACTTCGAGGATCTCGCCGATCTTGTCGTCCAGGTACGAGATATTGGCGAAATACGCGCGGCGGGACTTGCGGATATCTTCTTCTGTGATGTCGAAGCTGCGCCAGTCGTTGGCGTCGAAAATACGCTTGGAATGCGGGTCCTGATTGTCATAGCCAAGATCAGCGATCTCGGGCAGCAGATGTTCGCAATCCTCATAAAGATCCCAGTATTTGCGGCGCGCGACATAGGGGTCATGAGGATGCGTGAAGCTGACGGTCATAGCCCACGGACGGTCGTCCTTACCGCGCGCCAGATCATAGAGCTTGGCCTTGGCGTGGTAGGCAACCTCGTCGTCATATTCCATCTGGTTCGAGATTTCAGCAACACCCGCGCCGGTGACGGACCCCATGTTGTGATACCACCAGTCGATCCGCTCACCCGGTTTGCGGTAATCCGGAGTCCAGCCAAAGTCAGCGGGGTAGATATCGGTGGTCAGGCGGTCTTCGAACCCGTGCAACTGGTCGGGACCAACAAAATGCATCTTGCCCGACAGACAGGTGTAGTACCCCGCGCGGCGCAGATGGTGGGCATAGGTCGGGATGTCGCTGCGGAACTCGGCCGCGTTGTCGTAAACCCCCGTGCGTGAGGGCAACTGGCCCGACATGAAGCTCGCCCGTCCCGGTGCGCAAAGCGGCGAGGCCGTATAGGCATTGGCAAAACGGGTGGAGCGTTCGGCCAGTTTCTTCAGGTTCGGCGCATGCAACCAGTCGGCCGGACCGTCGGGAAACAAGGTGCCGTTCAGCTGATCCACCATCAGGATCAGAATGTTTGGTTTTGTCATTTTTCGCCCTCGAGCAGTGTATTCAGGACGCGCAAGGCGTGATTGGCAGCCAGCTGAGGTTCTTCCGGGGCGCTCAGCGCCGAGTGGATATACAGCCCGTCGATCAAGGCAATCATGGTCTCGGCCGCGTTGATCGGTTCGGCAATTTGGGGGCGCAGCGCATGGATCAGGTTCGAGCGGATGCGCGCCTGATAGACCTTCCACAGCCGCAGAGCATCATCGTTTGTCTGCGCGAGGACATAGAATGTCATCCACGCGGCAATCACGTCCGGGGTGAAGCATGAATGGGCGAAACAGGCGCGGATGATGGCTTGCGCCCGTTGGTCAGGGGCTGCGGCGGCCAGCTCGGTCCGGGCTTCCTTGCCGAAATCCGTCAGGATTTGCCGCATGGCGGCCAGAAAGATCTGATCCTTACCGCCAAAATAATGGTGCGCCAGCGCGCTGGACATGCCCGCGCGTTTGGCGATCTGGCTGACGGTCACATCCAGAGATTTCTGTACGCCCAATTCGGCAATCGTCGCACGAACGATCGCATCACGGCGTATAGGCTCCATTCCGACTTTTGGCATCGCGTCCCCCTGGGCAACAGGATTTCCCGACGACGCTAGGCGCTTTTTATTGACTCGTCAATCAATCTCGTTTTCGGACGCATGTTTTCATGCTTTGGGTGCAAAAGCCGATGGTGTCACATCGCGTTTGTTCAGCACCGCTTCGCGCCAGGAAATGAAGCTGACGGCGGTCAGGATCAGCGTACCGCCAGCCACGACCCAGATGTCAACGCTTTCGTGGAACACCAAGGCTCCGACAGTCGTCGCCCAGATAAGCTGCAGGAAGGTGACCGGCTGGGTCACCGCAACCGGCGCGGCCTGCAGCGCTAGCGTCATGAAATAGTGCCCTGCCGTTGCAAAGCTTGCGACCAGAAACAGTACCCCGATGTCCCGCAGAGTAGGCGGCGACCAGACTGCAATTGCAAAGGGGATCAAAGCCAGCGTCACCCAGATCGACAGATGGGCCACCACGACCGAGGGCGGGATATCCCGCACCAACAGTTTGGCGAGCAGGTAGGACCCACCTAGCGTTAGCGCCGTTCCCAGCATGGCGAGATGCCCACTGGACACCTCGCGAAATCCGGGGCGCAGAATGATCAGTACGCCGATTAGGGCGACCAGAATGGCGGCCAACCGGCGAAAGGCCAGCTTCTCACCCAGAAACAGGGCCGCGCCAAGTGTGACATAGACCGGGGTCATGTAGTTCATGGCCGTCACTTCGGCCAAAGGAATGCGAGTCATCGCGTAGAACCACAGCATGACCGCCACCCCGTGGATGACCCCTCTTAGCCCAAACAGAGAGAGATCGCGCTTGCTCAACCGTGTTGCCAGGATCGACCGCAAGGCAGGCAACAGAAACACCAACCCAAGAACGTAGCGCAAAAACGCGGCCTGAATCGGGTCCATGGTCGAGCCGAGTGATTTCACCAGCGCCGTCATCACCACAAAGGCCAGACCCGCAGCGAACATCCAGAACATTCCCACTACGGGGCGCGAAGGGGCGGAAGCTGTTGTCATGGTCCCGGTTGAACACCGAATTCACCCGCAGAACAACCCTTCACATGACAAGTAACTTCCACGCAATTCCCAGCATTACAATCCCGATCAAAGCGTCCAGCACCTGCCATGCGCGTGGGCGTGCGAAAAACGGCGATAGTATCCTGGCCCCGTAGCCCAGCGCGAAGAAGAAAACAAAGCTTGAGGTCACAGCCCCGATGGCAAAGCTGAACCGGTCCTCATACTGGGCCGAGATCGAGCCGATCAGCACCACAGTATCCAGATAAACGTGCGGATTCAGCCAGGTGAAGGCCAGCACAGTCAGCATCGCCGATCTCAGACTTGTGCGTTGGCTCTCCCCCAGTTCCATCGCCGCGCCACCCTGCCAGGCCGACCACAGGCTGCGCAGCCCGTACCATGTCAGAAACGCGGCGCCGCCATAGCGCATCGCCGTCTCAAACCAAGGCGCGGCCTGTGCCAACGTGCCAAACCCGGCGATCCCGGCGGCAATCAGGATCGCGTCCGAAACAGCGCAGGTAAGGCACAAGACAAACACGTGCTCGCGCCGCAGACCCTGCCGTAGGATGAACGCATTCTGCGCACCAATGGCCAGAATCAGACTGAAGCTAAGGACAAAGCCAGCGATGAGGGGAGCGGACATGAAACCTCCTGTCGTTTGAAGGTTTGACTAGCGGCTTCGCCTCGGCCTATCAAATTAAAGATACTGAACAAGATTAAGTCTGATTAATGCTGATCGATCCACATCACCTGAACGCGCTGGCCGCGATTCTGCGGCACGGGAGCTTTGACGCGGCGGCCTCTGAGCTGTCCGTCACGCCCTCGGCGATATCCCAGCGGATCAAAGCGTTGGAGGATCGCATCGGCACCAGCCTGATCAATCGCGGCTCCCCCTGCACCGCCACGCCTGCCGGGCTGCGGATTGCCAAACATGCCGAGGATATCGGACTGCTGGAGTCCCAACTTGCACGCGAATTGACCTTGGGGAGCGGCCCCGGTCCGGCACGGGTGCGCATCGCCCTTCCGGCAGATGTTCTTGCTGCGTGGTTCATCGATGTGATGACGCAGGTGCCGGACCTGTTGTTCGATCTGGTGATCGACGATCAGGAGCATTCGGCAGACTGGCTGCGCCGGGGCGAGGTTAGCGCCGCAATCACCGTGGGAGGGCAACCGGTCACCGGATGTGATACCCATGCCCTTGGCGCGATGCGGTATCTCGCGACGGCAAGCCCGGAGTTCACCACGCACTGGTTCAGTGAGGGATTGACAGCGCGGTCGCTGGCACAAGCGCCCTGCCTTGTATTCAATCGCAAGGACAGCCTTCAGCGGGTCTGGATGTCGGCCCAAACCGGGCAGCGACTGTCGCCGCCTTCGCATTTCGTCCCCTCATCCCATGGGTTTGTCGATGCCGCTATTGCTGGATTGGGTTGGGGCATGAACCCCGAACCCTTGGTGCGCGACGCTTTGCAGGACGGCAGGCTTTGCGAAGTCGCGCCCGATGCGCCTTTGGACGTGCCCCTCAATTGGCAGGTTGGTCGCGTGTTGGCCTCGGCCCTGACCCCCTTGACCAAAGCCGTAAAGCAGGCCGCTGCAAAGGCCTTGATCCCGGATGCCGACCACCAGATAAAGGGCAAAAATCCGGAGTAAGACGATGTTCTCACGCGATGCGCTCAGCTATGATCCGATCCCTTTGCCCGACCGAAGCGAGATGAACGATGCCGAGATGCAGCAGGCCGCTCAGGCATTCTACGACAAGATGCGACAGCGCCATACCGTTCGAGATTTCATCGACCGCCCCGTTGATCGCGAAGTAATTGAGACCTGCTTGCGGACCGCAGGCACCGCGCCATCCGGGGCCAACCACCAGCCATGGCATTTTGCCGCCATCGCTGAACCGGCTTTGAAACAGCGCATCCGTGAAGAAGCCGAAGAAGAAGAACGTCGTTTCTATGCTGGCGGCGCAGGGGATGAATGGATCAAAGCGTTAGAGCCCATCGGGACCAACGCGGTCAAAGAACACCTGACCATTGCCCCCTGGCTGATCGTGGTATTCGCCCAGCGCTGGGGTGAGTTCGAGGATGGCACGCGGTACAAAAACTACTACGTCCCGGAAAGCGTCAATATCGCAACGGGCTTTCTGTTGGCTGCCCTGCATCACGCCGGGCTTTCTACACTAACGCACACGCCGAACCCGATGAAATTCCTGAATGACGCGCTGGGGCGCCCCGCATCGGAAAAGCCGACGATGATCATCGCTGTTGGCCACCCATCAGAGGCCGCGACTGTCCCCTCCGTTGCCAAGATGAAGAAACCTCTGGACGAGATTTCGTCGTTCTTCTGATTGGAACTCTAACGACGTTAGCCGCCCTGCAGATCAGGTGTCGCAGGCTTGGGTAAGACGACCAGATAACAGGCGGCGGCTGCGACCAGACTGCACAGGACGATAAACGCAACCGCCAGCGAAACCTCATGCATATGCGCGACCGCTGCCAAAGCGGCTGACATGGCAACGGCGGTCAGGCGTGCGATGCTTTTGATCGCGGCAGAGGCCTGAACCCGCTGCTCTTTCGGGGCGACGTCCAAAAAGTAGAGCTTGCGCGCGCTGCTGATCCCCGTGACGGCAACCGTTGCGATGAACAGGGCAATCGCATGCAGGTGCACTTCGTGGTCGATACCCAGATAGTGAAACGCCAAAAGGACGATCCCAGTGATCGCCACCATCAAAGTCCCTGCGACCATGACGGTACGATGGGATTTCATGTTCAACAGCTGCCAAAGCGGGGCCGAGACAAGATAGCCAGACGCCGAAGACACAATCATCGCGGTCAGTCCCTTGGCCGAGCTATGATGCGCCTCGGCCGCAATCAGAGCGAAAAACGGCACGGACAAGGACACCACGACAAGCGGCATGCGCATGACCAGGTAGCGGCGAAACCAAGCATGTTCGAACATGCTGAAGATGGACTTGATATTGGCTTTCAAAGACAGGCCCAAGTGTTTGGCTTCATTGGATTCTGAACTGTTGGTCTTGCGGATCTCAAACATCGCAAGGATCGACAGGGCAGATAGTAGAAAGAACGTGGCGGACACCGCGATGACGACCGAGTGGCGCGAAAATGGCGGATTGTCCTTGGTCAACTCATGCAACAAAAGCGCCAACCCTATGGCACCCAGCCCTCCGGCCCCCAGTTGCAAATATTGCATCATCATTCGGGATTTCGAATGCACATGATCGCCCAGTAGATCGGTTAACATGAGGTTCTGCACCTCATCGATAAGCCCGATCAGGAAAAAGACTGCGATGAAGGCAATGGCGATCAGCGGCACGATGCCTGTGGCGGCTACCCCCATGGCGACCAAAAGGCAGGTTCCAATTGCGATTTCGGTCATCGCAATCCCGCGTTTCTTCTCGGGCCGCGCGGCAATCGAACGGGCCAGAAAGAAATCCGCGATCATGCTGCCGACCATGCGAACCGAGACCAACGCCCCGGCGATGAACATCGGCAACTCGAACGAGACCGCCAGAAACGGCAAAACCACCGACGGGCTGCCTAAGGTCCACGCGACCTGAGACAGAATGCTCTGCCCGGCCAGGACCGGGACATTGCGTTTTGCCAGATCTGACGGGTCACGCGCCATATATCACTCTGGCGTCAAAGCCAGCCTTTTTGTTTTCTCGCCCACATTTCAAAGAGTAATCGCTTGAGCCTGATCAGCCAAGCAACACTTCCGACGCAAAAAAGCCCGACCAAACCGGCCGGGCTTTCAGGTGCCAGTTGTCGAGTGCGATCAGAGCTGCGCCATAACCTCATCGGTCGCTTCGAAATTGGTTGTCACGCGCTGAACGTCGTCGTCATCTTCCAGCGCATCGACCAGCTTCATCAGCTTCTGCATGTCTTCCAGACCCAGCTCAGTGGTCGTGGTGGGTTTCCAGACCAGCTTGGTGGATTCGGACTCGCCCAACGCCTCTTCCAGCGCATTCGATACATCGTTCAGATCGGTATCGGCGCACCAGATGATATGACCATCTTCCGAGCTTTCGACATCCTCGGCACCCGCCTCGATCGCGGCTTCAAAGATGGTATCCGCATCACCTGCATCCGCCTGATAGACCACTTCACCCTTGCGGTCGAACATGAACCCGACCGAGCCGGTTTCGCCCAGGTTTCCACCGTTCTTGGAAAAGGTCGAGCGCACGGTCGAGGCCGTCCGGTTGCGGTTATCCGTCATGGTCTCGACGATCACGGCCACACCGTTGGGGCCGTAACCCTCGTACCGGATTTCTTCGTACTCGTCGCCTTCTCCTGCAACCGATTTCTTGATCGCGCGGTCGATCACGTCCTTCGGGACCGAGTTTGACTTGGCCTCTTTCACCGCCAGACGCAGGCGCGGGTTCTTGTCGGGATCGGGGTCGCCCATCTTGGCGGCCACGGTGATCTCTTTCGACAGTTTGGAAAACAGTTTGGACCGCGCGGCGTCCTGACGTCCCTTGCGGTGCTGGATATTGGCCCATTTGGAGTGGCCTGCCATGGTGCGTCCTCGTCATCATGTTAGCGTATTCGGCGCTCATATAGACGTTTGCGGGGCAAAGGATCAAGAGAGCGGCTTGCGAGACGCCCATCTGAGGGTAAGGTGGCCGCATGACGACCGATCAAATCATTCTGTTTGCGCTTTTCATTACAGTCTTTGGAATGCTCCTTTGGGGCCGTTTCCGGTATGACCTTGTGGCCTTCAACGCCCTGATGATCGGGGTCACGCTGGGTGTTGTGCCAGTCGACAACGCCTTTGCCGGGTTCGGGCATCCTGCAACAATCATCGTTGCCTTGGTGCTGGTAGTTTCGGCTGGGCTGGTCCGATCCGGGGCTGTATTCCTGATCACGCGCACTCTTGTGGATGCCTCGCGTGGACTTGGCGCCCATATCGCACTGATGGGCGGAATCGGCGCGGTTCTGTCGGCGTTTATGAACAACGTCGCTGCACTAGCCCTCCTGATGCCGGTCGACATACAGACCGCGCGCAAAGCGGGGCGCGCGGTGGGGCTGACGCTCATGCCGCTCAGCTTTGCGACGATCCTGGGTGGCATGGCGACCCTGATCGGGACACCGCCAAACATCATCATCGCCTCGATCCGGGCCGAGACCTTGGGCGAGCCGTTCAAGATGTTCGACTTTGCCCCCGTCGGAGGGATCGCGGCCATCGCCGGCTTGGCGTTCGTGTCGCTGATTGGCTGGCGGCTGATCCCAAACCGAGGCGCGCAGGAAGAAGCCTCCGAGGCACTGGCCGAATACATCGCCGAACTCACCCTGCCCTCCGAGTCGCCCCATATCGGCAAGCGTGTCAGCGAGCTGTACGAAGATGCCGAGAAATCCGACGTGGCAATCATTGGCCTGATCCGCGACGGCAAACGGCGCTATGGCCGATCTGCCCACGCCACTCTGAAAGAGGGCGACGCGCTGGTACTGGAAGCGCGGCCCGAAGCGCTGGATGAATTCCGCGCAGCGCTAAAGCTGGATTTCTCGGACACTCGCCGGCAAGAGATGCTGACTGCAGAAGGCGACGGGCTTGAGGTGATCGAAGTGGTTGCCACGGAAAGCGCGCGTATCACCGGCCGTACCGCACAGGGACTGGGTCTGGCTTGGCGGCAAAGCACGGTTCTTATGGGCATCTCGCGCCAGGGTCGCCGCATCACCGAACAAGTCCGTAAGACCGAGGTCGAGGCCGGCGATATCCTGCTTCTGCTCTGCCCCCGCGACCGGGGTGCCGACGTGACGGAATGGCTGGGTTGTCTGCCACTGGCGCAGCGGGGCCTGAACGTGACGGCCAACGAAAAAGCCTGGCTCGCCATCGGCCTGTTCGCCACTGCGGTTTTGGCGGCCAGCATAGGGTTGATCTACCTGCCCATCGCGCTGGGTTTTGTTGTCGTGGCCTACGTTCTGACCAAAATCATGCCGATCAGTGACATCTATAATCACATCGAATGGCCTGTTGTGGTGCTGCTCGGCTCGATGATCCCTTTGGGCAGCGCGCTGGAGACCTCAGGCGGCACCGAATTGATCGCCAATGCCCTGATCCAGCTGACAAATGGCCTGCCCGCCTGGGCCATCCTCACCGTTCTGATGGTTGTGACGATGACGCTGTCGGACGTACTGAACAACACGGCCACGGCCATTGTCGCCGCCCCCGTGGGCATCCAGATGGCCCGCACGCTCGAGGTCTCTCCCGATCCGTTCCTGATGACAGTGGCCGTTGCCGCCTCGGCCGCGTTCCTCACGCCGATCGGGCACAAGAACAACACGCTGGTTCTGGGGCCCGGAGGCTATCGGTTCGGTGACTATTGGCGCATGGGTCTGCCGCTTGAAATCCTGATCATCGCGGTCTCAATCCCCGCGATCCTTGTCTTCTGGCCGCTTTGACAGGTAAAGCCCCACTATGAAACGCTTCCTGATCCTACAATTGCGCCCTGAAGCTGATGCATCGGATGCCGAATATGCCTCGATCCTCGACAAAACCGGCCTGACGCCCGAGCAAACCCACCGCATCCGGCTGGATTGCGAAGACCTGCCCAAAGGCTTGAATGTCACCGACTACGCGGGTGTCATCGTCGGCGGAGGTCCGGGTTGCGTCAGCGACGATCCAGCAACGAAATCCGAGTTGGACACAAAGATCGAAAACGCGGTCATGGGGTTGATGCCGCAGATCACCGCGCAGGATCATCCCTTCATGGGTTGCTGCTACGGGTTAGGCGTTCTGGCCGCGCATTTGGGTGGCGACGTCAGCAAGGCCAAGTTCGGCGAACCGGTTGGCCCTTCGGCATGCCGTCTGACAGATGACGGCGCCGCTGATCCCTTGACTGCGGGCCTTTCGCCCAAGTTCGACGCCTTCGTTGGCCACAAGGAGGCCGTCCAGACCCTGCCGGATGGATGCGTGCATCTTGTCGCCTCAGACCCATGCCCGATTCAGATGATCCGCTGGCGGCAGAACGTCTATGCGACTCAGTTCCATCCGGAAGCTGACGCCAAAGACTTTGAGCAGCGCATCAACATCTACAAACACCACGGCTATTTCCCGCCCGAGGACGCCCAGCGCCTGATCGATATCTGCAACGCAGCAGACGTCACACAGCCGGGCGAAATCCTGCGCCGGTTCGTCGAACGCTATAGATGACCTAACGACGCGGTTGCCTGACGGTTTCCCCCTCGCTTAGTCTGCATTCAAACGACTTTGGGAGGAGTTGTTCTTGGATTTTCTAATCAATGTCGGCCTGCCTGTTTCGCTCGCCATCATCATGCTGTCTTTGGGTATCGGGCTTGAGATCGCCGATTTCCGGCGCGTCCTGACCCGCAAATACCCGTTTGCAATCGGTGCGCTATGTCAGGTTGTGCTGCTGCCAATCGCGGCGTTTGTGACCGTCAAACTGCTAGGTCTGCCGCCAGAGATTGCGGTCGGTTTCATGCTCCTCAGCTTTTGTCCGGGTGGTGTAACCAGCAACATCCTGACGAAATTTGCCAAGGGTGATGTGGCGCTTTCGGTCAGCCTGACAGCGGTGATCAGTATCCTGTCGATCCTGACTGTGCCGATCCTGGCCGCCTGGACCATCGCGCATTTCATGGGCGAGGACGCGCCCGACGTGTCGATCACCGGGCTGGCGATTGCTATGTTCCTGATCACGACCCTACCCGTCGCCATCGGCATCACAGTTCGCAGGTTTGCAACGGGGTTTGCAAAACGGATCGAGGGCGGGTTGTCCAAACTGGCTGGCGCTCTGTTCGTGCTGATCGTCATCGCCGCCGTGGCCGGGAACTGGCAGCTCTTTATTGAGAACCTTGGCATCATGGGCACCGGGCTGGTGTCTCTGAATATCGCGCTGCTTCTGATCGGTCTGGGTGTCTCGCGCGCCGCGAACCTGTCCTGGGCCGAGTGTAAAAGCATCTCGATTGACACCGGTATCCAGAACTCGACCCTCGGGCTGACCTTGACGGCATTGATCACGGGAACCGAGACCGGGTTCAGCACTCTGGCTTTGCCCTCGGCGGTTTATGGCGTCACTATGTATGTCGTTGTGTTCCCCTTCCTCCTTTGGTTTCGCAAACGCTGAAAGGACCTGACATGGCCAATAACACGGCAGATGCGATCGTCGTCGGAGGCGGACTGGCCGGGCTGGCGGCTGCGGCCGAGCTGGGTGACCGGGGCAAGACGGTGATCGTTGTGGATCAGGAACCCGAGAGCTTCTTGGGCGGACAAGCGTTCTGGAGCCTCGGCGGCCTGTTCATGGTCGACACGCCCGAGCAGCGCCGGATGGGCATCAAAGACAGCCACGATCTTGCGCTACGCGACTGGATGGGCAGTGCGCAGTTTGATCGCGACGACGATCTGTGGCCCCGGAAATGGGCCGAGACCTATGTCGAGTTCGCCGCAGGGGAAATGCGTCCTTGGCTGCATGACATGGGTCTGCGCTGGTTCCCGGTGGTCGGTTGGGCCGAGCGTGGAGGCTCCTATGCGAACGGGCATGGCAACTCGGTGCCGCGGTTTCACATCACTTGGGGCACCGGCCCCGGCGTGCTGGAACACTTCATCCGCCGCGTGAAGGAACATGTCAGCGCCGGGCTGGTCCAGCTGAAGTTCCGCCATCAGGTCAGCCACATCATCATGCAAAACGGCTGCGCCAAGGGTGTCTCGGGCGAAGTTCTGGCCGAGGATACAGCCCAACGCGGCGCCAAAACCAACCGCGAAGAGCTGGGCGAGTTCGAATATTACGCTCCTTCGGTCATCGTCACCTCGGGCGGGATCGGCGGGAATTTTGAGATGGTTCGAAAGAACTGGCCCCGCGACCGTCTGGGCGAGCCTCCGCAAGACATGGTTGCAGGCGTCCCGTTTCACGTGGACGGACGTATGATCCCGATCAGCGAAAAGGCGGGCGGCCATGTGATCAACGGCGACCGCATGTGGCACTATACGGAAGGCGTTCGAAACTGGGATCCGATCTGGCCCGCACACGGAATTCGCATTCTGCCCGGTCCAAGCTCGATGTGGTTCGATGCCAAGGGTAATCGGCTGCAACCGCCCTGCCTGCCGGGGTTCGACACGCTAGGAACGCTGCGCGAAATTCTGAAAACAGGACACGAGTATAGCTGGTTCGTTCTGACGCAGAAGATCATCAAAAAGGAATTCGCTCTGTCGGGGTCAGAACAGAACCCCGATTTCACCTCGGGCAGTTGGAAAGAGGTGATCCGCCAGCGCATTCTGTCGGGCAGCAAAGCCACAGCCCCTGTTGAGGCTTTCAAGGAAAAGGGCGAGGATTTCATCGTCGCGAACACTCTGACTGAGTTGGTCAGCGGCATGAACCAGTTGGGCGGAGGTCTGATTGATGAGGCCCATCTGAGGGCGCAGATCGAGGCGCGAGACTCTCAGGTCGACAATCCGTTCTCAAAAGACGCTCAGATGATGGCGATTCTGGCGGCACGCAACTATCGCGGTGACAAGCTGATCCGGACGGCCAAGCCGCACAAGTTCCTCGATCCCTCAAACAGCCCGCTGATTGCGGTCAAGCTGCACGTGCTCACCCGCAAGACACTTGGCGGGCTGCAGACCAATCTGGACAGTCAGATGATTGGCGCGGATGGGCAAGTGGTGCCCGGCCTCTTTGCCGCCGGCGAGGTCGCCGGTTTCGGCGGCGGAGGCTATCATGGCTACAACGCGCTTGAAGGCACCTTCCTCGGCGGCTGCATCTTCTCAGGCCGCAACGCTGGGCGATCCCGCGCTGTGGCCTGATGCGTCACTGCTTGCGGACGAGTTTGATGACCGGCTCGCCCGCATCATCCAAAAGGGCCAATGCATCGCCCTGCACGGCGAAGGTGGTGACGCTCTGCATTGTTTTCAGGAAGGCGCGTTCGATCTCATCCAAGGGTGGTGGGCAAGCCATGAGGGTGGCCGCCATATTGTCGGGAAACTCGATCCGGTTGCCTGATATCTCGGCCTGACCGGTGAAACGGTTGCACCCGCCTGTGCCCGAGAACGCGCCGCCTTGACCAAAGATCAGCTCGGGCCGTCTCTCCGTTTCGATGGGCTCACCGTTTAGCGATGCAGCGATCCATTCTGAATTCTCCAGCATCGTCGCCCCCTGCGCCTGAACTTGCACGAGCATCAGATCGATGGAATTGCCCGCCTCATCAGAGATTACCGGATAGACCGTGTCCGTCGTGAACAACAGCCTTTGCCCTTGAGTAATCGTCGCCCTTACAGAATAGCGGTGCCCGTCCTTGATCAGGGCGTCGTCATAGTTCAGCTGAAACGAGGCCGGAACGGCAGACAGAGCGTAGCGTTGCGCCGCCAGCGTCACGGCTGGCGCATCGGCAAGCGAGACATCCTGAAGCTCAACAAACAGGGTTGCATCGGGCGGAACGGCGATCCTTTCGCGATAGCTGGCCGAGCCTTCGACTGTTCCGGCAAAGCCAGTGCTCGCCATCATTACGCAGGCGATCGCGGCCACTGCGGTTCCTTTTGCAGGCATGGTCCAATCCTCTTGTCATAAACACATTCATAAAGCTTTGTGTATCGGCCAAGATTTGCAAGAGGCACCGCAAAATGACGGCGGGTCAGTGCCGATCTTACAGAGGCCAGAACAGCGGAATGAGAAGCGATGCCAACAGCCCAACGGTCAGGTTCAGCGGAATACCCACCTTCATGAAATCCGTGAACCGATAGCCGCCGGGTCCGTATACCATCATGTTTGTCTGATACCCGATCGGCGTCGCGAAAGAAGCCGAAGCCGCGACCATGACAGCAACCACAAGTGGACGCGGGTCCATCCCAACGGCTTGCGCCAGACCAATTGCAATCGGCGTGACAACCACGGCGACCGCGTTGTTTGAAACCAGCTCGGTCAGAACCGAGGTCAGCAGGTACACTGCCCAGATGATCAGGAACGGCGGCAAAACACTCAGCGACGGTGCAATCGCTTCGACAATCAGGGACACTGCGCCCGACGCGTCCAAGGCGGCCCCGATGGCCAGCATGGCAAAGATCAGCGCCAGCAGGCGACCCTCGACAAAGGAGAACGCCTCATCCGCGTCGATGCAGCGCGTCAGAAGAACGGCAGCAACCGCAAGGATTGACAGTAGCAGGATCGGCGCAACGCCCAGCGCCGCCAGAACCACGATCCCGACCAGAGAGCCAATCGCAATTGGCGCATGGCTTCGGCGGAAGGCCCGCGCCGAGGGTTGGGTGACATCGACCATGTCCATGTCGGCGGCCAGCTTCTGGATGTCAGCCGGAGACCCTTCGAGCAGCAGAGTATCCCCCACCCGCACGACAAGCTCATCGAGCTGCAAACCGATATTCTGGTTCCGCCGATGCACGGCCAGCACGTAGACACCATAACGACGGCGCAGACGCATGGTGCCCAGCGCTCGCCCCACCATCCGACAGCCCGGAGTGATCAGAACTTCGACCGTTTTGGTCTCGACGGCCGAAAGCTGATCAACCCGCTTGAGCTCCTTGTTGCTCTGCAGGCTCAGCAGCTCAGTCATTTCCGTGCGCAGAACCACCCGGTCGCCGACATTTAGTGTTACACCCTTGAGATTACGTCGCAAGGAATCGTCTCCGCGCAGAACGTCGATCAGGCGCACACCCGGGCGCTTGAATAGCTGTACGCCGGTGACCTCACGCCCAATCAGGTTACTTTCCGGGGGAATGACGGCCTCGGTAAAGAACTTCATCTTGGACCGGTCGCTCAGCATCGAGGCCATGCTGTCCCGCTCCGGCAAAAGGCGCGGCGCGATGAAGCGCAGGTAGACCATGCCATAGATCACCAGCACGATACCCAGCGGCGTGACTTCGAAAATCGTGAACGCTTGCATGCCCTGTGCCCGGGCCACACCGTCCACCAGCAAGTTGGTCGAGGTCCCGATCAGGGTCAGAGTACCGCCCAGAATGGCCGCATAGCTGAGCGGGATCAGCAGCTTAGAGGCAGGTACGTTCAGCGTGCGGGCGATCTGAACAAAAACCGGGATCATCACGACGACCACCGGCGTGTTCGACACCACCGCGGACGCCACCACCACAAACCCCATCAGCAAGGCAATCGCTATGCGCGGGTTTACTTGCGCCTGCTTTTGGGCCGTTGAGGTGAACGCATCCAGCGCTCCGGTCCGCACCAAGGCTCCCATGATGATGAACATCGCGGCAATCGTCCAAGGCGCGGGGTTCGACAGCACGGCCAGCGCGCTTTGATAGGGCAGAATGCCGGTCACTAGCATCAATGCGACGCCACCAATGGCCACGACCTCGGTCGGGTAGACCTCGCGAAGGAACATCACGAACATACCTGCGACCACCAAAAGCGCCAGTATCGCGCTGCCCGTGTCTGTCAGTGAGAGGAATTGCATTCGTGGTTTTCAGTCCGAACCCTAGGCCCAAGCGCCTGACTTTCAGTTTCCCGCATTGCGAGGATCAGGGCAAGCATTTACGGCCCGGCCTGCTCTAGTCGCCCGCCCACGCGGACCATGCGCACTGATTTTGCGCTGCCATCCTGATCATTGGTTTCGACAAACACCCCGCTGAGGGTTGCCTCACCATTGGCCGGGGAAAAGCGCGCCTTAGGCATACCGGTGATGAACCGGCGCATCGGTTCGACCTTGTCCATACCGATGACCGAGTCATAGTCGCCGCACATCCCCGCATCTGTCAGATAGGCCGTGCCGCCGGGCAGAATCTGCGAATCCGCCGTAGGAACGTGCGTATGCGTGCCCACAACAAGGCTCGCACGCTTGTCACAATAGTGGCCCATCGCCATTTTCTCGGATGTCGCCTCGCAATGCATATCCACGATGATAGCATTGGCCTGTCCGCCACGCGGGTGGGACTTCAGGATCGGCTCGATCGCCGAGAACGGATCATCAAAGGGTCGCTTCATGAAAACCTGGCCCAGAACCTGAACCACCAGAACCTTGCGCCCTCCGGGTGCGTTGAACAGGCGATGACCCCGCCCCGGCGCGCCTTTGGCAAAGTTCACCGGGCGCAAGATTCGCGACTCTTTCTCGATGTGTTGCAGCATGTCTTTCTGGTCGAAGGCATGATCGCCCAGCGTCACGCAATCCGCGCCCGCATCAAGCAGCAGTTTGGCATGATCCCCGGACAGCCCCATCCCGTTCGAGGCGTTTTCGCCATTGACCACAACAAAATCCAAACGCCATTCGTCGCGCAGACGCGGCAGATGCTGTTGGATGGCCGTGCGTCCCGCGCGGCCCATGACGTCACCCAGAAAAAGTATCCTCATCCCATTGGTCGTAAGTCTGGTCAACGCGAAGCACAAGTGGTTATGCTGCCGTAATAAACCGTCAAAGCCCTTTAGATCGGAGAAACTTGATGTCGCGTATCCTATTGTCTGCCCTTGGCCTCACTGCGCTAGCCGCTTGTGACCAGGCGGGAACGAGCGATTCCAACACGCAGATTGCCAACCCCGCAGCCACATTCTGCGTGGAAAGCGGTGGCAAATATGAAATCCGCGACGGTGCCGACGGGCAAACCGGCATTTGCATATTGGCCAGCGGCCGCGAGGTAGACGCTTGGGAATACTTCCGTGAGAACCACTCGATCTAAGGACGGAGCCTTAGAACGTCATAACACGGCTTTCCGTGACAACCATATCCAACGGCTGATCGGTTGGCTCCAAAGGCAGCCCTTCGGCCTCTTGCGCATCGAAGGCAAAGCCGATCGCCAGGGTTGGGCGTTTGGCGCGTAGCCCTTCCAGGGTGCGGTCGTAGAACCCGCCGCCATAGCCCAGACGGCCGCCCTTGGCGTCAAAAGCCACCAACGGAACAATCAGGATTTCGGGGTCGAAGTAGTCGTCGACCTCGGGTACTTTTGCCCCGAAAGGCCCATCCTTCAAAGCGCCCTCAGGCGTCCAACGCGAAAATTTCAGCGGCTGCCCTGCGGCCTGAATCACCGGCACACCAACGGGGCCATAGGCTGTAGCTTCAGCCATTGCAGGCAGCGGGTCGATCTCGGTCCGGATTGGCATGTAGCCGGACATGGGCACGCCCCGGTGGCCTGCCAATATCTCGGACAAACGACCCGCAGCACCCGGCACAAACGCGTCAAACGCCGCTTTACGACGGACAAACGCGGCCTTGCGCGCCATCGCTTTGATTTCAGTCAGATCGGTCACAGAAGCACCACGCTGGCCAGTCCCAAGAAGATGAAGAAGCCCATGACATCCGTTGTGGTTGTCACAAACGTCCCCGATGCCAGCGCCGGGTCAATGCCCATTCGGTCCAGCAAGACCGGTACTACCGTACCTGCAAAGCCAGCGATGATCATGTTCACGACCAAAGCAGACCCGATCACGACCCCAAGCAGAGGCGAATCGAACCAAAGCATCCCCACCGTGCCCAGAACAATCGCAAAACACAGGCCGTTCAGCATGCCGACCAACAGCTCGCGTCGGATCACGCGCATGACGTTCGAAGGGGTCAGGTCGCGCGTGGCCAACGCCCGCACCGCAACTGTCAGCGACTGCGTCCCCGCATTGCCACCCATCGAGGCGACAATCGGCATCAGGATCGCAAGTGCCACCAGCTGATCAATCGCGGCCTCGAATTGCGAAATCACCAACGAAGCACAGATCGCAGTACACAAGTTCACAGCAAGCCACGGCAAACGGCGGCGACTGGTCGCGGCGACACTGTCCGAGATCGAGCTTTCGTCGCTAACCCCCGCCAGGCGCAGAATGTCTTCCTCATGTTCTTCATCAAGCACCACCATGGCGTCGTCGATGGTGATGACACCGACCAGGCGGCCATCCGCATCGACGACGGGGGCCGAGATCAGGTGATACTGGTTGAAGGCATAGGCCACATCCTCTTCGTCCTGATCGACGGGGATGATGTGGAATTCCTCTTCTGCCAGGTCCCGCAGCGGCACTTCGCGCCGCGTCGCCATCAGCTTGCCCAAGGTGATCTGCGCCACGGGCTTCAGGCGCGGATCAACCAGCACGACATGATAGAACTGTTCCGGCAGGTCATCATTGGCGCGCATGAAATCAATGGCCTGCCCCACCGTCCAATGCTCGGGCGCCATGACGACCTCGCGCTGCATCAAACGACCGGCCGAGTTTTCGGGATACGAGAGCGCCTGCTCTGCCGCGACCCGCTCGGAATCCTCGAGCGCGTCCAGGATCGTCTCCTGTTGCGGCTCTTCCAGATCTTCCAGCAGGTCAACGACATCATCGCTGTCCATGTCCCGAACCGCTTCGGCCAGAACGTCGGGTTTCAGGACACCAATGACCTCTTCCCGGACGGCCTCATCCAGTTCCGACAGGATGTCGCCATCGAACTCTTTGTCATAGAGACGGATCAGGCGCGCACGGTCGTAGGGGTTGATCTGTTCCAGAAGGTCGGCGATGTCGGCTGCGTGAAGCGGCTCCATCAACTCGACCAGCTTGTCGCGATCATCCACGTCCACGGCAAACAGGATCGCCGCAACGGTACGGCGGTCCAGCGCGTAGACGTCTTCGTCAGCGGAGTCGGTTACGGGATCATCAATGCCTGTGGTCATGTGCTGCTCCCGTTCTTAGCCCTGCCATTGGCCCCTAATTAGAAGAAGCAGCTACCGGAAAACAATGACAATGCGCCGATTTACCCTCATCTTTCGCACGCATATGCTGATGAACGGGCTCAATCAGCTAAGGAACAAAGCGAATGGCGCAAAAGACGCTTTTGAAAGGGCGCGTTCTGAGTTTTGACGGCTCCCCTTTTGAGGGAGAGCCAACAGATTGCTCCAAACTCGACGAAGCGGTCGTGATCGAGGATGGGCGCGTGCGGGCAGTCGGCGCGCTGGATAGCCTACGCGCCGCGCATCCGGATGCCGAGATTACGGACTACGGCTCTCATCTGATCATGGCCGGGTTTGTCGACCCGCATGTGCATTTCCCTCAGACCGCCATGATCGCGAGCTGGGGCAAGCGGCTGATCGACTGGCTGAACACCTATACCTTCCCCGAAGAGATGAAGTTCGGCGATATCGACTACGCCACCGAGATCGCAAACCGTTACCTCGACCTGACGACCGCACATGGAACAACGACCATGTGCAGTTTCTGCACGATTCACCCTGAAAGCGTCGATGCCTTTTTCTCGGTCGCCCAACAGCGCGGCCAACGGGTTGTTGCAGGCAAAACCTGCATGGACCGCAACGCACCCGAAGGGCTCCGGGATACCGCGCAAACGGCCTATGACCAGTCTCAGGCCCTGTTGGAGAAATGGCACTGCGTGGATCGTCTGTCTTACGCAATCACGCCTCGGTTCTCGCCCACCTCGACGCCCGAACAGCTTGAGGCTTTGGGCGCGCTCTGGGCGGAACACCCACATTGCTTGATGCAAACCCACCTGAGCGAGCAAACCGATGAGATCGAATGGGTCCGGTCCCTGTTCCCGGATGCGCGCGATTATCTGGATACCTACGAAAAATTCGGCCTGCTGGGTCAAAACGGCCTCTATGGTCACGTTATCCATCTAGAAGATCGTGAGCGGGATCGGCTGCGCGAGGTGGACGCCGGCTTGGTGCATTGCCCGACCTCGAACACCTTCATCGGGTCGGGCCTATTCGACATGAACGGGTTGATCCGAGATGGTCACCGCGTTGGCCTGGCCACCGATACCGGTGGCGGGTCCAGCTTTTCGATGCTGCGCACGATGGCCGCCGCTTATGAGATCGGCCAGCTGCGCGGTCGCCCCCTGCACCCGGCGCAATTGCTTTGGCTAGGTACAGTCGGGTCGGCGCGAACGTTGCGGATGGACGACTGCATCGGGAATGTTGCCACGGGGATGGAGGCCGATTTGGTGGTGATCGACCTAGCCTCGACCCCAGCTATCGCCCAGCGCGAGGCCCACGCGGATGATCTATGGGAGGCCGTGTTCCCCACCATCATGATGGGAGACGACCGCGCTGTTGCTGATGTCTGGATCGGAGGGGCGCAGGTCGCCCGTTGAATGCGCCTTCGGCACATGCCTCCGGCGTGGATATTTTTAGCCAGATGAAGGGCGGATTCCGCTATTGGGCAAGTGCGCGGGCCAGACGTTTTTGGGTTTCGATGGTGCGCGGCAGGTCAATCGTCGTGATCTGACCGTCGCGCACGATCTGGCGGCCTTCAACGAACAGATGTTTGACCTGCATTGGACCCGCCAGAAGCAAGGCTGCCGGGTCCCAACTGCCCGCGCTTTCGAGGCTTGTGCGGGTATCCCAGACGGCAATATCGGCCCGTTTACCCGGCATCAGTCGGCCGCAATCGGGCCGTCCAAGCACGTCGGCTCCGCCCCGTGTCGCGATCTCAAGCGCTTCGCGGGCGGACATGGCGTCTGCGCCATTCACCACGCGTTGCAGCAACATAGCTTGCCGCGCCTCGAGCATCAGGTTGCCGTTGTCATTGCTGGCCGACCCGTCCGCGCCCAGCCCCACCTTCACGCCTTTATCCCTCATGGTTCTTACTGGCGCTATGCCAGACCCGAGGCGACAGTTCGAGCAGGGGCAATGGGCCACTCCGGTTCCCGTCCTTGCGAACAGATCGATCTCGACCCCATCCAGTTTCACGCAATGGGCATGCCAGACATCCGCGCCGGTCCAGCCCAGCTCCTCGGCATATTGGCCCGGACGACAGCCGAATTGGGCTTCGGAATAGGCGATATCTTCGTCATTCTCGGCCAGATGGGTATGCAGCATCACCCCCTTGTCGCGCGCCAGCAGTGCTGCGTCTCGCATCAGGTCGCGGCTGACGGAAAAGGGCGAACAGGGGGCCAGGCCTACACGGCACATAGACCCCTCCGAAGGATCGTGAAACGCATCCACCACGCGGATCATATCATTGAGAATGTCTTTCTCTCGCTCGACCAGACTGTCGGGCGGCAGGCCTCCGTCACTTTCACCGATACTCATCGCCCCGCGCGTGGGATGAAAGCGAATCCCCAATTCCGAGGCGGCGGCAATCGTGTCTTCGAGCCGCGCTCCGTTCGGGTAGAGGTACAAGTGGTCGGAACTGAGCGTGCATCCCGACAGAGCCAATTCGGCCAGCCCGATCTGCGCCGAAGTGAACATCTCATCCGGTCCGAACCGCGCCCAGATCGGGTAGAGCGTCTGCAGCCAGCCGAAAAGCAAGGCGTCCTGCCCGCCCGGAACCGCCCGTGTCAGCGTTTGGTAAAGGTGGTGATGCGTATTCACCAACCCAGGTGTGATGACGCAGCCCGAGGCATCGTGAATCTCTCCGGTTGTTGTCAGACCCTGGGCAATTTCGACGATCTGGCCGCCCCGGATCAGGATATCCGCGCCGTGCAGCTCTTGGCGATTATCATCCATTGTCAGGATGGTGTCGGCGTTTTTGATCAGTATTTCGGGCATTTTACGCTCCTGCTTCTGCCCGTCTCAAGCAAGGAGTGCATTAGCCAGCGGAAAACGGGCGCAAGAACCGGCTCAGTACAGTCTACTCACGCGCGACCAATGCGGCAATGACATTCAATAGCTACGCAGGATTTCCAACGCCGCGGCGTGAATTTCAGCGTTGGCGGCTGCCAATGCCCTTCCGCCATTGTGAGCCGAGCCACCCTGCCAATCGGTGACGATACCGCCTGCGGCTTCAATCACTGCAATCGGCGCCTGAATGTCATAGGCGTTCAACCCGGCTTCGATCACCAGATCTGCCTGACCGGCAGAAAGCAGGGCGTAGGCATAGCAGTCCATGCCATAGCGGGTCAGTTGAACCAACTCAGCGACGGCCTGAAAACCTGCACGATCCTCTGACGTGCCAACCTCAGGGAAGGTCGTGAACAGGGTTGCCTGCTCCAACACCTGTGTGCCACGCGTTTTCAACGGAGTTGTGCCCAAAGGCCCAGTCAGTTGAGCTATGCCTGATCCGCCCACAAAACGCTCACCGATATAGGGCTGATCCACAACGCCCATGATCGGACCATCTTGCGTAGACAGGGCGATCAGAACGCCCCAGGTCGGCGTACCGCTGACGAACCCTCGAGTGCCGTCGATCGGATCAAGCACCCAGGTCCTGCCCGAAGACCCCTCAACCTGACCGAACTCTTCACCCAGAATTCCGTCATCTGGCCGACGCTGTGCCAGAACCGCCCGCATGGCTTGCTCCGCCGCTCGATCAGCCACGGTAACGGGGTCATACCCGCCAGCCAGCTTGTTGTCAGTTTCGAGATTGGTCTGCCTGAAATATGGAAGGATGGCTGCGCGCGCGGCGTCAGCCATTTCTTCGGCAACTTCAAGGTCGGTCAGGTCGGTCTGGCTCATGCAGCACAGGTGCTGCGAACACGGGCCGGTGTCAAGCCGTAGTGATCAGGCAACGTCGCTGAGAACGCGTGCCAGTTCAAACAAGCGGCGACGCTGGTTTTCCGGAATCGCGTAGTAAGAGCGCACCAGATCCAGGGCTTCCTTGTCCCCCATCAGGTCAGCAGGAAGCGCGCTCTTGTCGGATTTCTCTTTTTGGCCTTCTTCAAGACCTTCAAAGAAAAAGCTGACCGGTACGTCCAGCGCATCTGCAATGTCCCACAGGCGGGAGGCACTGATTCGGTTCGCGCCGGTTTCGTATTTCTGAATTTGCTGAAACTTGATACCAACTTGCTGCGCCAACTGCTGTTGGGTCATGCCAATCAGCCAGCGGCGATGTCGGACACGCTTGCCCACATGGACATCGACGTGATGAGTCATTGGTATTCTCCTCTACTACACACACATCTGTTGCGGGACTTCGCGCCGTTCACATAAACAGAAGTTAGAGAAGTCCCCATAAGCATCCCCCAACCAGACATGTGCGATCCCCCGATACAGCACTGCCGTCCAATATTGCCGCTTTTGACTTTTTTTTCAAGTTGGTTGAATTGGAATCTCTGTACATTGGTTTATGGTTGTGCATCTCTGTGATTTTGGCGGCGCGGTCTAACCAAACTGTCTTCGTTAGCGCGCACAATTAGCTGAACGCATTGACAATTTCGCTCATACTGCGACCTATTCCCTGAAAACCGAGATGAACCATCATGCTTGCATATCGCATTGAATCCAAAGGCGCCGACGCGCGAATTGTCGAATTGCCCACGCCAACACCTGCCGAGGGACAGGTCAGAATCGCCATCAAAGCATGCGGCCTGAATTTCGCCGATTTGCTGATGCAGAAGGGCACATATCAGGATACGCCAAACCCTCCGTTTACTTTAGGCATGGAAATCGCCGGCGTTGTCGAAGAATTGGGGCCAGCAGTCTCTGGCTTGAAGGTTGGTGACCGTGTCGCCGTGTACTCGGGCCAGGACGGGTTGGCCGAGTACGGAGTGTTCGACGCGGATCGGGCCATCCCCATCCCGGATGATACCAGTTTTGAAGAGGCTGCCGCCATTCAGATCGCCTACGGGACCAGCCATCTGGCACTGGACTATCGCGCCCAGTTGCAGCCGGGTGAAACCCTGCTTGTGACCGGAGCAGCCGGTGGCGTCGGGCTAACCGCAGTGGAGATCGGCAAACTGATGGGGGCAACCGTCATCGCCCAGGCGCGCGACGCTGAAAAGCTGGCAGTTGCACAGGCTGCCGGGGCAGATCACTTGATCGACGCCTCAGAAGACCTTCGCGCCCGCGTAAAAGAGTTGGGAGGCGCTGATGTGGTCTATGATGCGATTGGGGGCGACGTATTCAAAGCCGCCTTCCGCGCCACCAACCCCGAAGGTCGCCTGCTGCCCATCGGCTTTGCTGGTGGCGATATTCCACAAATCCCGGCCAACCACCTGTTGGTCAAGAACCTGACGGTGATCGGCTTCTATATCGGCGGCTATCTGAGGTTCCGCCCTGACATCGTGCGCAACAGTTTTCAGACGTTGTTCCAATGGCATGCCGAAGGGAAGATCACCCCTCATATCAGCCATACCCTTCCGTTGAACGAGGTCGAACACGGCCTGCGCCTGTTAAAAGAGCGCAAATCCACCGGCAAAATCGTGATTACGCCCTAGCCCGCCACCGCCCGAAGGGGCGTGCCGCCTAGCATGCGGAAATTCTGTCGCACCAGTTGCGCCAACGCTTCGATGATTGCATCGCGCCCCGGCTCTCCTCCGTAGAGGTTGATCATATGCGCTGGCAGCTCGGGCAAAACACCACCCGAGTCGATCTGTTCAAGGTGTGCAGCCTCGGTGCCATCTAGCATTGCGTGAATCGCAAGATCAGCGCTGACGGTCGCTTCGATGGTGCGGTCATTCTCGGTTTCGACGGAAAGCTCCCACGGGATACCTGCGGCATCCAGCGCTGCGATAACCTGCGGGCGGAACATACAGCGCCGCCCCAGCGCAATCGGCACCGGGTTCTTGCGCCAGGCCGAGCCACCGGGCGCCCCGATCCAGCGCAGTGGCAGCTCGGCTATGGTTTCAGAACCATCGGATGAGGAAGGCTCGGTCGTCAGGATCAGGTCACATTCCCCGCGCTTGAACATATCCTTGAGCTGCAGCGAATAGGACGAGATCAACTGCACCCGCACACGCGGGAAATCGGCGTTGAACCGCTGAAGAACACGCGGGATCGCCGGGTAGACAATGTCATGAGGGACACCCAGAACCACCTCGCCCTCAAAGGCCTGATCCGTGAGTTTCGAGATCACCTCATCATTCAAAGCGATCATGCGACGGGCATAGGCCAGTAACTGCTCGCCCGAGGCGGTCAGCGCGATGGTCCGACCACTTCTGTCCAGAAGCTCTAGGTCCAAAAGCTCTTCCAGGCGTTTCAGCTGCATGGAGACGGCTGATTGCGTCAGATGCAGAAACCCTGCCGCCCGCGTGACACCTCCCTGATCGGCCACAGCCACAAAGGATCGCAATGTGGTGATGTCCAGATTTCTCATGTTCACGAATCCTTATGCATCCAATCAAAAATATTCGTTTTTAAAATGTGCCCTAACTCGCCATATAAATCAAGGAAGTTGATGAGACCAATTCAAACCATCTGAAAAACGAAAGGATAGACCATGAACTCGATCGCCCTGAACCGACCCTGCCCTCAACACAAACAATCCCTGTTTGCGCGTATACGGTCCGTCCTGTCCGTACGACGTCAACGCCAACAACTGGCTCGGCTGGATACCCGCGCCCTGAACGACATCGGCATCACCCGTGCCCAGGCCGACGCCGAGGCCCGCCGTCCCATCTGGGATGCCCCGCAGTTCTGGAAAAGCTGCCTTTAAAACTCATGTTTTTTCAGCGATAGGCGATCTGCGGCAGCAGGTCGCCGTTTTTGTTGCGTATTTTAGGCGGAAATACCGCAGAAACTCTTGAAACACAGCCTGCAGTTGCCGATATTCAGCAGGAAAGCGGCCAATACTTACGGGCCGCACGCAGATACGTTTAGGGAGACCTTTGTAAATGGCACAATTCGATACGATTCGGACGGCCGCAGGCGCACGCGCCGCCGAGATTGATGAGGGCCTTCGCGCCCATATGAACAAAGTCTACGGCACGATGTCCGTGGGTATGTTCATCACCTTCCTCGCAGCCTGGGCGATCTCGGGTCTGTCGATCACCACCGATCCGTCGGCGGCCGTGGCGCAGCTGAACGCGAACACCTACCTGACCGCGCTGGGTCATTCGATCTATGTCTCGCCGCTGAAATGGGTGATCATGTTCGCACCGCTGGCCTTTGTGTTCGGCTTCAGCGCCATGATCAACCGCATGTCAGCTGCGGCTGCGCAGCTGGTGTTCTACTCGTTCGCCGCCGTGATGGGCTTGTCGATCAGCTGGATCTTCATCGCCTTCACCGGTCAGTCGATCATTCAGGTCTTCCTGATCACCTCGATCGCCTTCGCGGGTCTGTCGCTCTACGGCTACACGACCAAGAAAGACCTGTCGGGCATGGGCACCTTCCTGATCATGGGCGTTATCGGCCTGATCGTCGCGATGGTGGTCAACATCTTCCTGGCCTCGTCGGCAATGGCCTTCGCGATCTCGGTCATCGGCGTTCTGATCTTCGCCGGCCTGACCGCCTATGACACGCAGCAGATCAAGAACACCTACCTGCAGATGGCACATGCCGGTGATCAGGAATGGCTGGGCAAAGCCGCCATCATGGGCGCGCTGAGCCTGTACCTGGACTTCATCAACATGTTCATGTTCCTGCTGCAACTGCTGGGGAACCGAGAGTAAACCTCTCCCCAACTGCAGAAACCATTCAAACCTGCCAGGATCCGATCTTGGCAGGTTTTTTGTTTCCGGAATATGCGTGACGGAACCTGTAGCTCACAGGCGATGGCCGAGTGTCACCGCTCCAGCTTGCGCGCCACCAGATACGAGGCCGGAAAGGCCGCCACAAACCCTACCACCGCCGCCAGCACGATTGGGAGGACTGCGGTGTATCCCATCACCAGAACAGCAATCACGGCTGTGCCTGCGAGGGTAGAGCTGAGGAAGATATGAACGATCAACATCAGGGGGAGCATTGCGACCTCATTCAAGTATTCAACTGTGCGCTATCACTAGCACGTTGATCGAATTCGGTCCTTGATCTGGGTCAGAGGTTTGGGGGTCAAAGGTCACTTGTATCGGTCCGTGTGTATCCGTTCGAGGAAACGTGCTAAGTAACTGAACGGAGAAGGGAAGAACTACGGTCGACCCGCGTGGATAAGCGGCGTCCCGGATTTCGTCCGGTGGAGGAACTCAATCGCAAACAGGCGGAGACCCAAGGCGTTCAAGCGTTTGCAACGGTTGGCCTGCAGAATTGAGGGCAAAGACCCGCACCGGGGAGCTTCCAACCGAACTTCGTCGAGACAATGGTCAAGGAATAGAGACCCGCCGATCCGAGGCGATGATAGGGATCATGGATGTTGAAAACTGCGCCTTCTGCTTAGCGTTCCGCAGGGTCAAGTGAAGCAGGAGTGTGGGGTTGCGGCTGTTAAGGTGGTCAAAATCGAATTGTTTCAGAATAGACACCTGTTGAGAGTACGCTATAGACAATTTTGTCAGAGCTTATTTTTTGGCAATCCAACTATTTGACCTTGCTTACGTAACATGGCCCTTACAGCCATTCTATATTTAGGGTTGGTAAATCTAAATGCTTCGCCTGACTTTGTTTTGCAAATCGGAGGGTTGGGTCCTCTGGTTAACTCATTAAGCAGCCTACCAACACTAACTGGCCGACCATTCGCGTTGTAACCGAATTCCTTTAAAAAAATGCTTTGGACTTCACTTGCCGTAAAATCTTCTGTGTCAACTTTCCCTAAACAGAAAAGAACTTGACTTCTTCGTCCCTTGCCTTCCGAGTTGAGCCTTTCAGTTATCGTCTCCCTCACAGAACTATGAGAATTTGAAAGCCAACTATTGATAGCATCATCAACTAGTAAGTCTTCTATGTAACCATCATTTTCTTGAGCGGCTAGAGCAACTTCCAATCCCAAAGCATGTAATTCTGTAGCAATTCTATCACTCACATGTATTAGCCGGTCGTAAATCAATTCACGGCGCTCTGGCTCCAAGAAACTCAACCTTAAAAGTCTTTCGAAGCCGTTATCCAAAATCATACGAGCTTGTTCTGGTCGCATCCTCGCGACTTCGTCTATTTCGGTTATTCTTGTCATAATCGTTGAACGCCGATCTTGATGCGCAAGATAATCACGAATTTCCGACGGCACTCCTACAAAACAGAACCGAACATTGAAATCTCCATAGTCATCGTCGTCAAGCATAACTATTAAGTTTGAGAGTTCCTCAATAAGTTCTGGTTTCTTGAGGACCATTTCAAAATTGTCAAATACTACAATTGAAGGAAATCGGCTTGTACCCTTGATTTTCTCAAACAGAGTTTTTATCGGATCTTTTTCTGAGTATTGCTTGGTCGTCGCGACCGTGCCCTTCACACCAATACGGCCCGGCTGAATACTAGCATCTTTTGTAACCAACTTTGAGGAAACAATACCGCTATCTGGATCGGATACTTTGCTTTTTATCGCGTCAACAATAGACCCCAAAACTAAAGCCTTTGAGAGGTTTAAGTTTATGTACTCAATTTTGTTCGCCGAAAAAACATGTTTGTACAACCAAGACTTTCCATTTCCACTTTCGCCAAAAACACAAAAGTGCTTCGCGCCTCTCGCAGCATTTAAAAGTTGTTTTTCTAGATTTGGGCGATGCACATACATTTGATTGTTAACCGCGTGTTTTCTAGGAGTGAACACCTCGGTGGCCGTTAGTCCAAAAATGGGTCGTCTCATAAAGCTTGCCTGTTCAGCTTAAAATTTTTCCATTCTACACAATTCGCGCCAAAAAATCTGTGCAAGTAAAGTGCTGCAACACAAATACATCACAACGTCCTCGCAAATCAACACCCCGAAATCGTTACTTTTTTAGCTGCCTTTCCACGGAATGAATAAAGAGGAACTCCAGAGGCATCCTTATTCTAACATTTTAGTAAGACTGAGTTTCCAATAATACGCGCCGTTAGCTATCCATCTTCAACGCAGAGATAAACGCCTCCTGCGGGATATCCACCTTCCCGAACTGGCGCATCTTCTTCTTCCCCGCCTTCTGCTTGTCCAGCAATTTGCGTTTCCGCGTGGCGTCGCCTCCGTAGCACTTCGCGGTCACGTCCTTGCGCAGGGCCGAAAGGGTCTCGCGGGCGATGACCTTGCCTCCGATGGCGGCCTGGATCGGGATTTTGAACATGTGGCGCGGGATCAGATCCTTGAGCTTTTCGCACATCGCCCGGCCCCGCATCTCGGCCCGGTCGCGGTGAACCATGGTTGACAGCGCATCGACCGGTTCGTCATTCACCAGCACCGACATCTTGACCAGATTGTCCTCGGTATAGCCGGTCATCTGGTAGTCGAACGAGGCATAGCCCTTGGTCACCGATTTTAGGCGGTCGTAAAAGTCAAAGACGACCTCGTTCAGCGGCAGGTCATAGACAACCATGGCACGGGTGCCCGCATAGGTCAGGTCCAGCTGGATACCGCGGCGGTCCTGGCAGAGTTTCAGCACATCGCCGAGATATTCGTCGGGCACCAGAATGGTCGCCTTGATGCGCGGTTCCTCGATATGGTCGACCTTGGAGGGGTCGGGCATGTCGGCGGGGTTGTGCAGCTCGATCATCTCGCCGTCTTTCATGTAGACGTGATAGATCACCGACGGCGCGGTGGTGATGAGCTCGATATCGTATTCGCGTTCGATACGGTCGCGGATGACCTCAAGGTGCAGAAGGCCAAGGAAGCCGCAGCGGAAGCCAAAACCAAGGGCTGCCGAGGTTTCCATTTCGAACGAGAACGAGGCGTCGTTCAGGGCCAGTTTGTCGATCGCATCGCGCAGGTCTTCGAATTCGGAACTGTCGACGGGGAAGAGGCCGCAGAACACCACCGGCTGCGCGGGTTTGAACCCGTCCAGTGCGACTTCGGTCCCGTTGCGGTCATTGGTGATGGTGTCACCGACGCGGGTGTCGCGGACCTGTTTGATGGACGCAGTCAGAAAGCCGATTTCACCGGGGCCGAGGCTGTCGACCATCTCCATCTCAGGCCGGAAGACACCGACGCGGTCGACATGGTGCAGGGTGCCGTTCGACATGAACTTGACCCGCATGCCCTTTTTCAACGTGCCGTCCATGATACGGACCAGAACAATAACGCCAAGATAGGCGTCATACCACGAATCCACCAGCATCGCCTTGAGCGGCGCGTCCAGATTGCCCTGCGGTGCAGGCAGTTGCTTCACGATGGCCTCAAGCGTCTCATGGATGCCCTGCCCCGTTTTGGCCGAGACCTGAATGGCGTCGGTCGCGTCGATGCCGATAACGTCCTCGATCTGCTCGGCCACGCGGTCACAATCCGACGCGGGCAGGTCGATCTTGTTCAGCACCGGCACGATCTCATGATCGGCGTCGATGGCCTGATACACGTTAGCAAGCGTCTGCGCCTCGACCCCTTGGGTCGAGTCCACGACCAGCAGCGAGCCCTCAACCGCGCGCATCGACCGACTGACCTCATATGCAAAGTCCACGTGGCCGGGGGTGTCGATCAGGTTCAGCACATATTTCTCGCCATCATCGGCAGTATAGTCGATGCGGACCGTGTTGGCCTTGATGGTGATGCCGCGCTCACGCTCGATATCCATACTGTCAAGCAGCTGTTCCTTCATGTCGCGATCTTTGACCGTTCCGGTCTCTTGTATGAGCCGGTCAGCAAGGGTGGATTTGCCATGGTCGATATGCGCGACGATGGAGAAATTGCGGATATGAGCGAGGTCTGTCATGGATTGGGATATGTCCGGAGTTTGTGGTCTCGTCAAGCGCTGAAGCGTTGCAAAAAAGGCCATTCTCGCAGCTTTCTGAGCAGTAGCATTTACCGGATTCTAGCCAATGGGTAGAATGCTTAAAGCGACTGATCCGAATAAGAACCAGAAAGCAGCTGTCCGGTGGCCGATTATTCTATCTTCGTTTTGGACGAAAGCCAGTTAACGATTTCGGTCGCGCAAGGGCTGGACGGCCTCACCCAGGGCACTGGCATCCATCTGATTGGCGGAACAATCACGATCGACTCTCTAGATGTTACAGAAGTCTTCATTACGGACGCAGGTTCAGACACGAGCTTTGCAGACAATGATGGCAATCAGCGTTTGGATGGCGACCAAACAATTGATGGAACCCTGTTTTCGAGTGGTACGCGGGTTGAGGCCGAGTATGGAATTACCCTGACGGATGGAACCAATACCTACCAAGCTGTTGCCTTCAATGTGAATAACTCCTCCCCCGCCTTTGGTACAGTTGAAGGGATAGCTTTCATCGGCGGCCCGGGCGAGTTTCCTCCGTCAGGTATCCCGCTGACCGTCGTTAGCACGCAAGAGGGTCCGAGCTTTGAATCCTCCGATTATGTGAGCCCCATCTGCTATTGCCGTGGAACACTCATAGAGACCCCAGAGGGTGATACCCCGATTGAGAAGCTTCAGGTGGGCGACTTGGTCTGGACGAAAGATTACGGGCACCTGCCAATCACTTGGGTCGGATCACAAGATGTGATCGCGAGCGGGAGTTTTAGAGCTGTCGAAATCCCCTCCGGCCCATTGCAAAATCCAATTGCGCTCAGCGTTTCACAACAACATCGGCTGCTGATCACGCACCCTGCGGCTGAGCTAATGTTTGGGGCGCCGGACGTATTTGTTCCTGCAATCAGCCTTGTTGATGTTGGCCTTGCCCACTTCTCCGATGCACGCGCCGTCTGCTATCATCACATCTTGCTTGATCGACATAGCATCCTAAAGGCTAACGGGATTGAGTCAGAAAGCATGTTTGTTGCGAAAGCACCTCGGGACACAGAGCCAGACGCTTTGTTTTTTCAGAATATAACCCCCCTAACGACCGGGCCGATTCAGATCGCGCGAATGCCACTAAGACGTCGTGAAGCCACGGTCTTGCTTTGTGAAGTCCTACGTATTGATCCCAAGCCCCGTTTGATTCATACTTCCGCGCAGATTGAGAGGGGCGCAAGATCCCTCCAAGCAGGCAAAAACGAGGCATGAGCATGAAACAGTTCCTCTTAATCGCATTTTGTGCGGCGTCACTGACGGCGGTGGCTCCGGTTGCGGACGCATCGCAGATCAAGCGGGCGTGTTTGGCGTCGGACCGTCAGGCAGCGACGCGGGCGCGGTGTTCTTGTATCCAGCGCGTGGCAGATCAAGCGTTGACGCGCAGTGATCAGAAGACCGTCTCGAAATGGTTCACAGACCCCCATCAGGCGCAGCAATTAAAGATGTCTCAGACGGCACGCGATGACGCACTGTGGGATCGGTATCAGAACTTTGGCCAGATGGCGCAGGCGATCTGCAGCTAGGCCGGTCACACTCCTTGACCTGATGCACGCTGCGCCCCACAAAAGGCGCAGCGAAAGGTATGTGCGATGGTGATGAAAGGGCTGACCCTGCGGGGCCTTGAGGTGTTTGAGGCGCTGGCCCGGACAGGATCGGTGGCGCAGGCGGCCGAGATCACGGGGCTCAGCCAGCCCTCGGTTTCTCAGCAATTGCGCAATCTGGAAAAGGCCATCGGCACCGATCTGGTGGACCACGGGCGCAGGCCGATGCGGCTGACGCAGGCCGGGCGCAGCTTTCTCACCCGCGCGCAGGCGGTTCTGTCCGAGCTGCAAATGGCCCAGAGCGAGCTGACTGTGATGGATCTTGGCCATCTCACTACGCTGTCCATCGGCTTAATCGACGATTTCGACAACGACCTGACACCGCGGCTTGCGACCCTTCTGGCCGACAGCCTGACGCGCTCGAAATTCAAGCTGATCACCTTGCCCAGCCTTGATCTGTTTTCCGAGCTTGAAGCACAGCGCCTGCATATGGCCGTCTCAGCCCATAGCGGCGAGGTGCTGGAGGGGGTCGTCGAGTACCCTCTGGTGCAGGACCCCTTCATTCTGGTCGCGCCGAGCAGCGTCAGCAATGGAACCGAGGCTGTCGAGAAACTCCCTTTCCTGAGATATGCGCGCGAGCAGCTGATCAGCCGCCAGATCGAGGGTCATATCGCCCGACAACAGATCGAGTTCGAAGAGCGGTTCGAGATCGGCTCACACCTGGCCTTGATGGCGATGGTGGCGCGGGGCTTGGGCTGGGCGATCACCACACCGCTGGGATACATGCGCGCGGCCCGGTTCCATGAAGACCTGCAGGCCCATCCTTGCCCCCTCGGGGCGTTTTCACGCACGATTTCGTTGTTCACCCGCACCGACTGGTCCGATCAGGTCCCGCAAGAAGTCTCTGGCATGATGCGACGGCTGATGCAAAGCCAGATGATCGACCCGGCCATTGCCAAGCTGCCTTGGCTCAGCGGACAGTTGAAGGTGATTGACAGCTAGCCCTCAAGATGCGCGGCAAGCCCTTCGACGGCGGTCTCGATCAGATCCAGCGCACCGTCAAAATCCCGCGTGTAGTACGGGTCGGGCACGTGATCCGCGCCGGTCTGTGGCGCGAAATCGGTCAATAGACGCACCGGGGTCTGATTGCCCAATGGGCGCAAGGCCTCGATATTCGCGATGTTTTCTGCGTCCATCCCAACAATCAGATCGAACCGCTCGAAATCCTCAACCACGAATTGCCGGGCCCGCAGATCGTCCAGCTTGATATCCCGGGCTATCGCTGCGGATTGCATCGGGCCATAAGGCGGCTTGCCGATATGCCAGCCTGCCGTCCCGGCGCTGTCGATTTCATGGTGGGGCGCGCGAGCGCGAAAAGTGCCCTCGGCCGCAGGAGACCGACAGATATTGCCCAGGCAAACAAAGAGGATACGATGTGTCATGGGCCAATCTGTAGCGCGTGAGGGGCATATGGAAAAGATCGTCATTCTGACCGGGGCCGGGATTTCCGCCGAAAGCGGCCTCAGCACCTTTCGCGATGAGGGCGGCCTATGGGCGCAACACCGGATCGAGGATGTGGCAACGCCCGAAGGTTTCGCCCGCGACCCCGCCTTGGTTCAGGGGTTCTACAACGCCCGCCGCGTGCAGGCCGCCAAGGTGGAACCCAACGCGGCGCATAAGGCGCTGGCCAAGCTGCAACGGGACTTTCCGGGGGACGTTGTGATCGTCACGCAGAATGTAGACGGGCTGCACGAGGCCGGCGGCGCGCAGGATGTGATCCACATGCACGGGAAACTATCCGGCGCGCTCTGTGCATCCTGTGGCCACCGCTGGACAGCACCGCCGGAGATGGAGGTGGGCGAGCCCTGCCCGGCCTGCAATGCCCCCACCGCTCGCCCTGACGTGGTCTGGTTTGGGGAAATGCCCTATCATACGGAGGAGATTTTCGATCACCTTGCCTCCGCCACGATCTTTGCTGCGATCGGCACATCAGGCCAAGTCTATCCGGCGGCGGCTTTTGTCCACGAAGCTGGAGCAGTTGGGGCGCGAACGATTGAGATCAATCTGGAGCCGACGGGCGGAGGCTTCGACGACCATCTTCTGGGCAAAGCGTCCGAAACTGTGCCAAAATGGGTTGATCGCTTACTAGAGAACCAAACCTAGAGCGAACAACATAGCGGGACTATCCCGCTATATTTCAAAAAGGTTTTTTCAAGAGGCCAAAAAATGACCGATAAAAACTCCCAAACCGGCGAGATATTGGACGGTGACAGCATGACAGAGCGAGACAGGCTGAGCGCGCAACTCTCAAGCCTGTGGTGGACGTTCCTGATACGTGGAGTGCTGGCGGGTGCGGTTGGTATCGCTGCGCTGTTCTGGCCCTCGAGCAGCATCGCGCTGTTGCTACGGCTGGTTGGGGCGCTGTTGATCATCGACGGCGGGTTGACCCTGCTCGGGGTTGGTCGTCGCGGGCTATTGGGCGGGGCGGCCATCGGCGCTGTTCTTATCGGCCTGGTCCTGCTTATTTGGCCGGAAGGCACCGTCAAGCTGGCCTTCTTCTTGCTGGGCGCTTGGGCATTGATCATTGGCATCGGCTCACTGGCCGCTTCACAACAAATGAATGAACGCGACCCTCAACGCGGCTCGATGCGTGTGTCAGGGATCGCAGCTTTGATCATCGGCCTGGTCCTGATGATATGGCCAGCCGTTGCATTGATCGCACTGGGATGGGCCATAGCCTTTTCAGCACTTGCGATTGCAGCCGTGATGTTCTGGCTCGCTACCCGCCTGCACAGCGCCAGCGACAGGGTCGGCATGAAAACCATCAATCGTTAGAACGCCAACATTAACCTAGGGACGCAAAAGGCCGGGCTACTTGCCCGGCCTTACGCATGGATGACGGCCGCAGCGCGGCCTGAAAACAGGCGTTCACCTAGTTCGAATGCGACCCGTGGTTATCATGGCCATGCTTGTCCTCGCGTTCCAGATCAACCGGAATCTCAACCACGACCTCACCTGCATTTTCAAAAACCAAGGTAACAGGCAGCATCTCGCCTTGTTCAAAAGGGTCCTTCAGACCCATGAACATCACATGGGCGCCCCCGCGCTTGAGTGCAAAGCTCTCACCCGCTGGAATCACAAAGCCTTCCTCGACATGAACCATCTTGGCCACGCCCGCATCGTCAATCATATGGGTGTGCAGCTCGACCCGGGCCGATACGTCCGAAGCCGCGCTGATCAGGCGATCATCGGTATCACTGGTGTTCTGTATCACCATAAAGGCCGCACCCGCCTTGGCCGCCTTACCAGACGACCTCGCATATGCGTCATCTACAACGATGATATCGGCGGCAAGGGCTGGAACGGTCAATACGCAACCGGCCAGTGTTGCGAACAGAGTGGATTTGAGGGACATCGCGCCTCTCCTATTTCATTTGGTCTGATTTGTATCGAAGGGAAATCAGACCGTTGCCGGAGGGGCCCGCGCCGGTTTCCGCGGCAACGGCAGCGCGATCAGGCTTTCATCGCGGCTGAGCGGCTGAACACCACCCATCAGCGGAGCATCCGGCACGACCGGAGGATACGGATGAACCGCTCCCAGCAGAGCCAAAGCATAGTCAGGACAATAGTGCGGAGGCGCTGTCGGCTGCCCGTCCGCATCCATATAGACGACAACGGGTCCTCTGCCCGTACACAGCACCATCTGGCCTACGGCGCGGTCAACTCCGCGCGAAACGGCCAATCCCTGCCCTGTCAGAACAACCAACAGGCACATCACAACAGGCAGGATTCGAGGCACGAAACGTTTCATTCGGCCTCGATATAGGCCGCTGAGCAAACAGGCTTCAAGCGCCAAACCGTCGCGCCCGAAATCGCTTCAGTATTCCAGGCCGCGCCGCTTTACGGTTCCCTTTGTGAGGCTGGTATGGGACCGGTTCACCCGGCGTTGCATCCGGGAACATGCGGAAATTGTCTTACTTGCCAGCTTACTCAGCAAAAGAAAGAAATAAAAACTCTTAAATGACATTGGACAACACTCGTTGTTGATAAACCAATAATGTCAAAAATAGGTCGGGCCGGTCTGTGAACAAGATCACTCAAGAGGATTTTGTTTCCTAAATCTTCACAGTTCCCACTAATCGTTTCCAAACAAAAAAGCCCCGAACCACTAAGGTTCAAGGCTTTGAAATTTTAGTAAGTGTAAGGACTTAGGCCGCGGCTTGTGCCTTGGCGATTTCCTTTTTCACTTTCAGAGCGTTTGCCGACAGCTCTTCGTCCTTGGCTTTCGCTAGGAACGCGTCCAGACCACCACGGTGGTCGACCGAGCGCAGGGCAGCTGCCGAGATGCGCAGCTTGACGCCGCGACCCAGGGTCTCGGACTGCAGGGTAACGTCGTTCAGGTTCGGCAGAAAACGACGACGAGTTCTGTTTTTGGCGTGGCTGACATTGTTGCCAGTCATCGGGCCTTTTCCGGTCAGTTCGCAACGGCGCGACATGGTTTCTTCCTTTGTTTCTGGAGGCCCGGCAAAACGCCTGCGGCCAAATCACAAGGGGCACAACCCGAAGTCGCGCCCGAAAACTGGTTGGATGCGTGTAGTGGGAATCGCTGGAAGGGTCAAGACACAGAGGACGGATTCTTTTCCGAAACCTCTTGCAACAGAACGGCCCGCAGGGCCGCACCTGCGGCGCGCGTATTTTGGAAAAGGTGAAAGCACCTTTAGACCAGACTCGCCAGCATTTTCTCGGCGGCTGCAGCAGGGCTGAGGCGACCTTGGGATACCTCGGCATCAAGCTGCGCCATCTGCGCCTTGGCCTGTGCTGTTTCGAGGCGAGCAAGCAGAGAATGCCGCACCTCTTGATCAAACCAATAGCGGGCTTGTGCGGCGCGGTTGGATTGCCAGTGTCCTGCCTCGCGCCGCCAATCGGTCAGGCTCTGGATTTCCGCCCATGCCGTGTCCAGTCCATGTTCCTCAACCGCTGAGACAGCCATGGCCTTCGGGAAACCTTCGGGGTCCTGAGGCCGCTTGCGCAACAGGCGCAGGGCACCGGCGTAGTCGGCACAGGTGCGGGTTGCGGTTGCCTTAAGGTCTCCGTCGGCCTTGTTGATCAGGATGATGTCGGCCATCTCCATGATACCGCGCTTCACGCCTTGCAACTCATCCCCGCCTGCCGGGGCCAGTAGCAGCAGGAACAGGTCCGACAACTCCGAAACCACGGTTTCGGACTGACCGACGCCCACGGTTTCGATCAGGACGACGTCGTAGTCCGCTGCCTCGCACAGGGCGATGGCCTCGCGGGTGCGGCGGGCTACGCCGCCAAGGTGGCTCTGGCTGGGAGATGGCCGGATAAAAGCGTTTTTCTCGCGGCTCAAACGCTCCATCCGGGTTTTGTCGCCCAGAATGGAGCCGCCCGAACGAGCCGAACTGGGGTCGACGGCAAGAACTGCAACGCGCAGCCCCTGCCCGATCAGCATCATACCAAAGCTTTCGATGAAGGTGGACTTGCCGACACCCGGCGTACCCGACAGGCCGATCCGAAGGGATTGCCGCCCGGAGTGCGCCAGATGGGCCAGCAACTCGGTCGCTTGCGCCCGGTGATCTTCGCGCTGGCTTTCAACCAAGGTAATCGCACGCGCCAAGGCCCGACGCTCGCCCTGCAATATCCTGTCGCCCAAGTCAGCTATGTCCATCCGTCCGGTCCCTTTAGAATCCGCCCTAGATGAATGTGCGACGCGTGGTTTGTCCAGAGGCCCTGCGGGATTAACTGCGCTGCTTCTGGACGTCGGGTCTCGCTTTGGCGATAAGGCCGCATGAGCCGTTTGCCGATAGATGACGCCCTTCCGGAACTCCTGGAGACCCTGAGAGCCCATGGCCGTGCCGTGCTGCAGGCCCCGCCGGGGGCGGGCAAGACGACGCGGGTGCCTCTGGCGATGCTAGAGGCCGGATTGTGCGCCGGTCGGATCGTGATGCTCGAACCCCGGCGGTTGGCCGCCCGCGCCGCAGCCGAACGGATGGCCGAGACGCTGGGCGAACGCGCCGGGCAAACGGTCGGCTACCGCGTCCGGGGCGATGCGAAAGTGTCGAAATCCACCCGGATCGAGGTGGTCACCGAAGGCATCCTGACCCGCATGCTGCAATCTGAGCCCGACCTGCCCGGCGTCGGCGCGGTTATTTTCGATGAGTTCCACGAACGCTCGCTGAACGCCGATCTGGGGCTAGCCCTGTGTCTTGAGGTGACCGGAGCCCTGCGGGACGACCTGATCCTGCTGGCCATGTCGGCGACGCTGGATGCAGACCCTTTGGGGAGGTTGATGGAGGCGCCGCTGGTGACCTCGGAAGGCCGCAGCTATCCGGTTGAAACGCGATGGTTGGAGAAACCACTGGGTGCGCAGGCCCGGAGGCTGGATGCGCTGATTGATCTCGTCGTGAAGGCCGAGCGGGACAGCCGCGCCACGGGCGGCGGTATCCTCGTGTTCCTTCCGGGCGAGGGTGAGATTCGCGGCGCAGAAAGCGCCCTGTCCGGGCGATTACCACAGGATTGTGTTGTGCGCTCTCTCTTTGGGGCCATGCCCTTTGCCGCCCAGCGCGCGGCGATCGCGCCGGTTGAGAGCGGACGGAAGGTGGTGCTGGCGACATCTATTGCCGAAACCTCGCTGACGATCCCCGATATACGCGTCGTAGTTGATATGGGACAGGCACGGCGGGCGCGGTTCGATCCCGGCTCGGGCATGTCGCGGCTGGTGACGGAACGGGTGACACGGGCTGAAGCGACCCAGCGCGCAGGCCGGGCGGGCCGGGTTTCAGACGGGCTGTGCTATCGGCTGTGGTCGAAGGGCGAAGAGGGCGCATTGGCCGCATACCCGCCTGCCGAGATCGAGGCCGCCGACCTGACCGGGCTTGCGCTGGAACTGGCGCTATGGGGGGCCGACGCCGGTGATCTGGCATTTCTGACAGCACCGCCCGAGGGCGCTTTGGCTGAGGCGCAGGCGCTGTTGACCCTACTGGGCGCGCTGGATGGCAAGGTGCGGATTACGGATCATGGGCGAGCGCTGGCTGCCCTGCCCCTACATCCCCGCTTGGGTCATATGCTGGTTACGGCGGGGGCGCAGGCAGCCCCTCTGGCCGCGCTGATGGCGGAACGTGATCCGCTGAATGGCGCTCCGGTTGACCTGTCCTTGCGGCTTGAGGCACTGCGCGACGCCCGTGCGTTTCAGCGCAATCGCGTCTGGCAGGTCAATATGGGCGTGTTGGACCGGGTCAAGACCGAGGCCAAACGGCTGCGGGCACAGGCCGGATCTGAGGCTGAAAACCTAAGCCCCGCGTCAATGGCGGCACTGGCCTACCCAGACCGCATTGGCCAAAGGCGCAAGGGCGAGGCACCGCGCTATGTGCTGTCCGGCGGCAAGGGCGTTGTTCTGGACAATGGCGATACGCTGGTTGGCGCGCCCTATTTGGTGGTTATAGATACGGACGGCAATCCGCGCGAGGCAAAGGCGCGCATGGCTGTACAAATCAGCGAAAGTGAAATTCGCGCCCTGTTTGCAGATCAGATCGGATGGGAGACCAGCTGCGTCTGGTCAAAACGCGACCGACGGGTCGTTGCACGACGGCAAGAACGCCTCGGCGCAATCACGCTAGAGGACCGGATCTGGAAAGACGTTCCCGAAGACGCGATCGCACGTGCCATGTTGGACGGCGCTCGCGATCTGGGGCTGCGGTTGGAGGGAGCAGCCGCCCGGCTGGCCGCACGGGTCGAACTGGTGCGTGCCGATGGGGTCGACCTGCCCGACTTCTCGGGCCAAGGGCTGATCGAAACAGTGGAAGATTGGCTGCTGCCGATGCTCTCGGGCGTGCGCAGTGCAGAGGACTGGAAGCGCTTTGACCTGCTGCCCGCGCTGCGGGCCCGTTTGGACTGGGCGCAGACGCAAGAGCTGGACCGTCGTGCTCCGGGATCCTTCGTCACCCCGCTGGGCCGCAAGGTTCCCATCGACTATGGCGGCGACGCGCCTGAAATCTCGGTGCGTCTGCAAGAGCTGTTCGGTATCACGCGCCATCCGGTGGTCGGAGGCACACCGCTGAAGATCACCCTGCTGTCTCCCGCGCAACGCCCGATCCAGATCACCCGCGACCTGCCGGGGTTCTGGGCTGGCTCTTACGCGGATGTCCGCAAGGACATGCGCGCGCAATACCCCAAACACCCTTGGCCCGAAGATCCAACGCAGGCCGATCCGACGTTGCGGGCCAAACGAAGGCTCGGCTGAGGCATCACCAAGCACCGAATTTTGCCGAATTCCCCCCAAATTGCGACAAAATTGCCGCCAAGCCCCTAAGAAAAGCCGTTTTTTCGAGGTTACGTTGCATTCATCAATTCCGAAGACTATCTGAACATACATTGAGGTAAGATGTTTTCCGAGCGGCAGAAGAATGAAAGCGCAGTTGCAGAGAATCTGGGATGAGGTCGGACGACCTATGATACAGCGACCCAAGCGCGTGCAGGTGGCCGCCCTCTGTACGCGTCAGACCAAATCAGGCCACGAGGTTCTTTTGGTGACCAGCCGCGATACCGGGCGCTGGATCATTCCCAAAGGCTGGCCGATCGACGGACTGGACGGTGCCGGAACTGCCCTACAAGAGGCCTGGGAAGAGGCCGGCGTTCGCGAGGCCAACGCCAAAAAAGAGCCGGTGGGTCACTTCACCTATGACAAGGTCCTCAAAGACGGCTCGGTCGAGGCGGTGTTGACCAGCGTCTACCATCTGCGCGTGACGAAACTGCTGGATGACTTCCCCGAAGCAGATCAGCGGCAGCGGAGCTGGGTGACGCCGAAGATTGCCGCTGAACGAGTTGATGAGCCCGAACTCAAGGCCCTGCTAAGGCATCTTTAAAGGTCAAGTGGCGTCATGGTTGCCCTCAGGTCGCTAAACCTGTAGGGACCGGCGTCAATCTTTTTGGACCTTATCACACCCATGTCGAACACGAACTCCAAACCGCGCTGGAAAGCGCTGGATAGCGACCTGCATCGCATCTCGCGGGTCGAGACAGCAAATGCGCATGTCGCCCGCCCCTTGCTGGCGCCGGGCATCGCTCTGGCCTTCATGGCACTGGCCGGGCTGACGGCGGCCGTTCTGTTCGGGCAGGCGGATGGTGGCGTGATCGTCGTCGCAGCGGCTGCGTTCGGGGCCTATATGGCAATCAATATCGGCGCCAATGACGTGGCCAACAACATGGGCCCAGCCGTGGGTGCAAATGCCCTGACCATGGGCGGCGCGATTGCTATTGCTGCCATTGCTGAAAGCGCAGGCGCGTTGCTGGCAGGCGGAGATGTGGTCTCAACCATCTCCAAGGGGATCATTGATCCGGCCTCAGTTCAGAACAGCAATGTGTTCATCTGGGCGATGATGGCGGCGCTGATCTCCTCGGCCATGTGGGTCAATCTTGCGACTTGGCTGGGCGCGCCTGTTTCGACCACCCATTCCGTCGTGGGCGGGGTCATGGGTGCTGGCGTCGCTGCGGCAGGGCTGAGCGCGGTCAGCTGGGGCACCATGGGGGCCATCGCGGCCAGCTGGGTGATCTCTCCGGTTCTGGGCGGCGTGATTGCAGCTGTGTTTCTGGCGCTGATCAAGGCCAAAATCCAGTATCAGGACGACAAGATTGCAGCCGCGCAGCGCTGGGTGCCCATCCTCGTGGGGCTGATGGCCGGTGCGTTCGCTACCTATCTGGCGGTGAAGGGACTAAAGAAAATCGTTGCGATTGATCTAAACACTGCCGTTCTGATCGGTTTGGCCGCCGGTCTGCTGGCATGGGCCGTGACGGTGCCTTGGGTGCGCCGTCGCTCGCAAGGGCTGGAGAACCGCACGCGGTCGCTGAAAACCCTGTTCGGGTTGCCTCTGGTGATTTCTGCGACCTTCCTCAGCTTTGCGCATGGAGCCAATGACGTGGCGAATGCGGTCGGCCCTCTGGCCGCTATCGTGCACGCAGCCGAGTTCGGAGATTTCGCCGCCAAAGTCACCATTCCCACATGGGTCATGGTTATCGGAGCCTTTGGGATTTCTTTCGGTCTGTTCCTTTTCGGGCCGAAACTGATCCGAATGGTGGGCAGTCAGATCACCAAGCTGAACCCGATGCGCGCTTTCTGCGTCGCGCTGTCTGCTGCCATCACCGTTATCCTGGCCAGTTGGTTGGGCCTGCCGGTGAGCTCGACCCATATCACTGTGGGTGCCGTTTTTGGCGTGGGCTTCTACCGCGAATGGCATTCCGACCGACGCTGGGCACACTCCAACCGCCAACGCCCTCCCGAGCAGCGACTGGCGCGGGAAGAGCATCAGCGACGCAAGCTGGTTCGCCGGTCGCATTTCATGACCATTGTGGCCGCTTGGGTTGTGACCGTTCCGGCAGCGGCTGTGTTGTCCGCGGTGATTTTCTGGATGCTGACCGCGTTTGGGTAAGCTGGGGTTTTGCGAGGCTCTGCCTCGCGCTCCGGGATATTTTTAGCCAGATGAAGAGCGGATCAGGGTCTGATCTGGGCCGGGTGCATGGATTCTGTGGGGGTTGCACGGATCAATTCGGCGACCCGGCTGTTGATTGGGGTTGGTCTGTTCAGGGACTGGCCAAGGCGGATGATTTCGCCTTGCAGGCTGTCGATTTCCGTACAGCGGCCGGCGCTCAGGTCATAAGCCATCGAGGTTCGCGCGCTGGGGTCGATGGTTAGCATTTTAGAGGCGATGCGCTTGAACAGAGGTGTCGGCAGGCGCAGGATATGCGGCGTCATCCACGCGGGTAGCGGTGTGGTCGAGGCGACCGGGTGACCGGCGGCTTTCAGAACCGCAAGCGCTTCGGCCATCTGATCGGCCATCAGGCGACGCCAATTGTGGTCCGTCAGTTGTTCGACCAGCGTAAGGCCAGATAGCGCATTCAGCGCGTTGTTGAGGTTGATGACGAGCTTGCCCCACTGAACGGCCTCTATCTCGCCGCTTTCGGCGATTGGAAGTCGGGTGCTGGTCAGATGTTCAGCCAAGGACCCCGGGCCCGCTTGTATGACGATATCCCCGGATGTGGCGCGGTGATAGGCGGCTGGGCGGGTTGGAACTACGTTAAAGGGGACCATCCCTGCGCGGACATCGTGGTTGGGCAATGCGGCGCGCAGGGTTCGCGCATTCTCCATCCCGTTTTGCCACGAAAGGACCGGAGCCGACTGCGAAGCATGCGCAGCGATCAGCGCCGCCATGTCTTCGGTCGCGCCGGATTTCACGGTGACGATGATCAGATCGGCTTTGGCCAGACAGGTGGGATCAATACTTAGCAAAAGCGATGTGGCCGGAACCATAAGGTTGAGACCCGAGAAATCGGTGACCGTCAGCCCCTGCTCTCGGATCGGGTCCAAGACTCGAGCGCGGCCAAGCAGAGTGACCGTATGCCCGGCATCAGCCAGCAAGGCACCGCAATAGCAACCGATACTACCCGCACCTGCAATGACGATCTTCATGGTGTTCCCTCCGTTGCCGGAAGGATCACCGGGTTGGCGTGTCGGGGCAAGCCCATAGCGGGGTAACGTGGCGTTCAGCGGGCCAGTCTGGGTTTGGTGCGCTCCAGTTCCGGCGAGATTGGAATGAACTCCTGATCATCGCCGGGGGGAAGGTGGAAAGCTCCGTTCGCCCAGTCCGCGTTCTTCCATTCGCGTGTTGCGTGTTCGATCTTTTCCTTCGACGAGGACACAAAATTCCACCAGATATATCTCTCTTCGTTGAGGGTCGCGCCGCCGAGCAACATAAGCCGCGCGCCCATCGGCCCGGCCGTGACCGAGAGCTTGTCGCCCGGACGGAAGACCATCATGCGACCGGCCTCAAACCTATCGCCCGCAATCTCGACCGAGCCTTCAGTGACATAGACGCCCCGATCCTCATGGTCGTCCGGCAGCGGGAACGAGGCACCAGGGTCCAGTTGGACATCCAGATAGAATGTCTCGGACAGCATAGTAACCGGGCTTGTCTCACCATAAGCCGAGCCGAGGATCAGGCGGGCGCTGACGCCTTTGTCCTGAATATGGGGCAGCGCGCCTTGTTTGTGATGTTCGAAATCCGGCGCCATGTCCTCATGCGCTTCGGGCAAGGCGATCCAGGTCTGGATCCCAAATAGCCTGTTTTCGCGGGCGCGTGTCTCAGCACTTGTGCGCTCAGAGTGGGTCACGCCGCGACCGGCGACCATCCAGTTGACCTCGCCGGGGTAGATCATTTGGTGCGTACCCAGACTGTCTCGATGTTCGAACTCGCCCTGATACAGATAGGTCACCGTCCCAAGCCCGATGTGAGGATGCGGGCGGACATCTATGCCGCCTTCGGTGATGAACTCGGCTGGACCCATCTGATCGAAGAAGATGAACGGCCCGACCAGTTGGCGTTCGACCGATGGCAGCGCCCGGCGCACTTCGAAACCACCCAGATCGCGGGCACGCGGAATGATCAACGTCTCAAGCGCCGGGTTTTCCGTGACGCAGTCGGGGGTGTGAGTCGGGTTCCAGCTCATGCCTGATCTCCTTTGGTCGGACGGGCTAACTTTCTAACGTTCCTGAATGCACTGTAGCGCAGAGTTCACGACATGTATCGCGCACCTGTGCACACATTTGGTGCGGCGTCTGGTTCGTTGAAACTCGGTGGGCCATGCACCCTCACATAGCCGTGAACATTAAATCGTCCACGCTTGGACCGCGCGCGCTCGGTTTTCCAAACAAGCGTGCTATATTTTGGAATAGGCGAACCCGGCCAGTCAGGTCGGGCTAGAATGTGGGCCACATGACAGGAGAGTTTCCATGACGCGCCTTCAGATAACCCGCCGGTCTCTTCTAGTTGCCGGCATTGGCACCCTCGCGACGGGTTTATCCGGGGGAGCGCATGCCAGCGGGCTCGCTGCGACCCCTTCGATGCGCGGTGGGTCCAACAACTATCGCCCCGGCGCGCCGATCGTCGACAGGATCGGTAGCGGAGGGTTCTGGATGACGGGCACCGTGAGACGCGCCGGAGACGGAGCGCCCCTGCCCGGTCAACGCATCCAGATTTGGGCGCACACGACCGAAGGGCACGAGCGCGATCCTCACAGTCACGGAGCGACCTTGACCGACGCCAATGGCGAGTTTCGACTGGAGATGCCGCAGATCGTGCCTGCCTTCGGGCAACCGCATGGGCATCTGGCCTATGACAGCGGTGAGTTTCAGACGGTGTTCTTGCGGCCTGTGATGTCCAGCGCGAAAGACAAAACGCTTGCCGCACATTTCGTGCTGCAACCTTCCTGAACCACGTGATCCGCAGCGCTCTGATTTGGCTGGGGATTGGGGCGGCGCTGCTTGTTCCGTTGATCGCGGCTGCAACCAGCCCTTATCTCGCTTGGCGTGACCCCATCTACATCCTGGCAGGGTTTGCCGGGGTCCTGAGCCTTGGGTTACTATTGTTGCAACCACTACTGGCGGCCAGAATTTTGCCAGGGCTTGCCCCGATGACCAGCCGTCGCGCGCATAGGTGGGTTGGGATTGCGTTGTTCGTGGCGATCATCATCCATGTTGGCGGCCTTTGGATTACCAGCCCTCCGGATGTGGTGGATGCGTTGCTCTTCGTCTCGGCGACCCCGTTTTCCGCGTGGGGAGTGATCGCCATGTGGGCGGCTTTTGTCGCGGCTTTTCTGGGTATCTACCGTCAACGCCTGACCTTGCGGTTTCGCGTCTGGCGGCTAACGCATACGACGCTGGCTTCTGTGACGATCATTGGAAGCGTTGTGCATGCCATGCTGATTGAGGGCACGATGGAGATCATGACCAAGACCGCCCTCTGCGTTTTGGTGCTATTGGCGAGCGGGCGGGCGCTCGCCAAACTGCGTGTTTGGGACGTGAGGAGGCGGGCTTAGACGCCCAGACACCACCGCATCACTGCTTTCTGGGCGTGAAGGCGGTTTTCTGCCTCATCAAAGATAACCGAGTTCGGGCCGTCCATCACCTCAGATGTCGCCTCTTCCTCGCGGTGGGCGGGCAGGCAATGCATGAACAGCGCGTCCAGCTTGGCATGGGACATCAGCTCCGAATTGACCTGATAGGGGCGCAGCATGTTGTGTCGACGCTCTTTCGCGGATTGGCTGTCATGCATCGAAACCCAGGTGTCGGCAACCACTAAATCCGCGCCCTCAACGGCCTTGTAGGGATCACGTTCAACGACGATTTGCGAGCCCTTCTGACGGGCAAACCCCATGAATTCTTCCTCGGGGTCGAATTGTGCCGGGCCGGTGAAGGTCAGGTCAAAACCAAACTGCCCTGCCGCGTGTAGGAACGAGGCGCATACATTGTTGCCGTCCCCGGTCCAGACCACTTTTTTGCCCGCTATCGGGCCGCGATGTTCTTCATAGGTCAGAATATCGGCCATGATCTGACAGGGATGGGTGCGATCGGTCAGGCCGTTGATCACTGGCACGTCCGAGTATTCTGCCATCTCGGTCAAAACGGTCTCGTCAAAGGTGCGGATCATGATCATGTCCACATAGCGCGACAGAACACGGGCCGTGTCCGCGATGGTTTCACCATGCCCCAATTGCATGTCCTTGCCGGACAGGACCATGGTCTGACCACCCATCTGACGTACACCCACATCAAAGGACACGCGCGTCCGGGTCGAGGGCTTTTCGAAGATCAGCGCAACCATATGGTCTTTGAGCGGCTGTTCATCATCCAGCGCGGCTTTTGGCCGTCCAAGGCGGGCCTGTTTCATCGCGCCCGCTTGATCAATCATGTTGCGCAGGTCGGCTGCGCCGGTTTTGTGGATATCAAGGAAATGGTTCATATCGTTTTGCTCTTGGCTATCAACGGTCGGGGGCGCTGCCCCCGAGGTATTTGTGAACAGAAGAAGGATCAGGCAGTGGCGAGGTTGGCTTCGATTTGCGTTGCAGCCTTGTCGAGGCGGATCATCGCCTGGGCGATATCGTCTTCGGTCAGGGTCAGTGGCGGCAGCAGGCGAATGACGTTGTCGGCAGCGGGAACCGTGATGACCTCGTTATCATAGCCCGCGTTGACGACGTCGATATTGGTTGCTTTGCACTTCAGGCCCAGCATTAGTCCGGCGCCGCGCACCTCTTCGAAAACCTCGGGGTGATCGGCGACTAGGCCTTCGAGTTTCTGGCGCAGTAAGCCAGCCTTACGGTTGACACCTTCGAGGAAGGCAGGCGTGGCAACTTGGTCGATCACGGCGCAGCCAACGGCGCAGCCCAGCGGGTTCCCCCCGTAGGTCGAGCCATGAGTGCCTGCGGTCATGCCGCTGGCGGCCTCTTCCGTGGCCAGCACCGCGCCCAGAGGGAAGCCTCCGCCGATGCCTTTGGCGACCATCATGATATCCGGCGTGATACCCGCCCATTCATAGGCGAACAGCTTACCAGTGCGGCCCACGCCACACTGGACCTCGTCAAGGATCAACAACAAGCCGTGTTCGTCGCATATCTGACGCAAGGCCTTGAGTTCGGCGTCGGGAACGGGGCGAATGCCGCCCTCGCCTTGCACCGGCTCGATCATGATTGCCGCTGTTTTTTCGGTAATCGCGTTGGTGACGCCATCGAGATCTCCGAACGTGAGATGCACGAAGCCGGGCAGCAAGGGGCCGAAGCCTTTGGTCATCTTCTCGGACCCGGCGGCGGCGATACCAGCCGAAGACCGGCCGTGGAACGAGCCATCGAAGGTGATGATCTCGACCTTCACGGGCTGGCCTTTGTCATAGAAATACTTGCGGGCCATTTTCACGGCCAGTTCGCATGACTCGGTGCCCGAGTTGGTGAAAAACACCGTGTCGGCAAAGGTATGCTCGACCAGCTTATCGGCCAGCGCCTGCTGCTGCGGAATGTGGTAGAGGTTCGAGACATGCCACAGCGCGTGTGCCTGCTCGGTCAGCGCGTTCACAAGCGCCGGATGCGCGTGACCCAGCGCGTTCACTGCAATACCTGCTCCGAGGTCCAGAAAACGTCGGCCATCCGACTCGGTCAGCCAGGCGCCTTCGCCCTTCACGAAAGTCAGGGGCGCACGATTATAGGTCGGCAGAACGGACGGGATCATCGGATCATCCTTTTAAGATAGCTTAAGCCCTGTGAGTGATACACCGGGGCCATGGTCGTCAACTGATTTGGTGGAGAATGCGCGGATTTGGACAGCGCAAATAGATCAAACGGGCCGGTTACGCGGTCAGGCGTCGGCGTCGGAGGCGCAGGATATGTGCGGTTTTGATCATGGCGGCTCGTATAGCGAGGTTCGATCTGTCTGGGAAGACCAATAATTGGAAAGCCCAGAATTTTCATAGTGAGATGAGAAGCCGCCATTTCACGCTTGCTATTTCAACTCCTGTGGCGCACCGCTTGGCCATGACGCCTACACCTCAGAATCCGCCCCTTGCGGCCCTGTTGATCTTTGCCGCCAGCGCCTTGCTGGCAGGGACAACATTGCTGGCCAAAGCGTTGGGGACAGACACGCTTGGCCCTGCGTTGCATCCGATGCAGATCAGCCACGGGCGGTTTCTGTTTGCTTTTGTGGTGATCGTGACCGCCACAGCTGTTCTGCGCCCGGCGCTGAGGCGCCCTCATTGGGGGCTGCATATCGGCCGTACAAGTTTCGGATGGCTGGGGATCACGCTAATGTTTGCATCCGTCGCTTATATCCCGATCGCGGACGCCACGGCGATTTCCTTCCTTAACCCGGTTTTTGCGATGGTTCTGGCCATCCCGCTGCTGAAAGAAGGTGTCGGCCCTTGGCGTTGGCTGGCCGCAGCGGTGGCTTTAACCGGGGCACTGATTCTCTTGCGCCCGACGCCTGCCAGTTTCCAACCGGCCGCCCTGTTGGCCCTGACGGCGGCCGTGGTGATCGGGATGGAGCTGATTTTCATCAAAAAACTCTCGGGCCGCGAGATTCCGATCCAGATTCTTTTGGTGAACAACGGATTGGGCCTGACCATCGCCTCGGTCGCGGTGATTGCCGTGTGGCAGGCGCCGACCCCTGCACAATGGGCAGCTTTGGCCGGAATCGGGGGGTTGATGGCCTGCGCGCAGGCCTGTTTCGTCAACGGAATGGCCCGCGCCGATGCCTCGTTCGTTGCGCCCATCAGCTATGCCACATTGATCTTCGCGGCGTTCTACGACTTTGCGATCTTTAGCGTGATCCCGGATCGGATCAGTATCATCGGCTCATCCATAATCCTGACAGGCGCGTTGATTCTGGTCTGGCGCGAAACCATTCACCGTCAGGCCTTGAGCCGGTAGCCCGTTCGTAACATCTGCCAGGTCACCGCACCGACGAACAGCGTCGCCCCGGTGCAAACTGCCATTCCCAGCCACGGAGAGCCGTCGGACACTCCGATCATCCCATAGCGCAGACCGTCAATCAGATAGAAAACCGGATTCAGATGGCTAAGTTTGTTCAGCATCGGAGGCAGCGCCTCGACCGAGTAGAAGGTACCCGACAGGAAGGCCAAGGGCGTGACGATGAAGTTGGTGATCGCCGCCATCTGGTCGAATTTATTAGCAAAAATCCCGGCAAACAGGCCCAGCGCGCCCATGAAGGCCCCGCCCAAGATGACGAAAATCAGGGTGATGAAAAGGTTCTGCGGCGCAATCGACAGAAACACCAGAAACGCGAGGGCCACGACACAAGCGATCAGAACGCCGCGCGCAATGCCGCCTGCCAAATAGCCAAGCAGGATCTCTAGCGGGGACAGCGGCGGCATAAGGGTATCCACGATGTTCCCCTGAACTTTCGAGATCACCATCGAGGACGAGGTATTGGCGAAAGCATTCTGGATCACCGTCATCATCATGATACCGGGCGCCAGAAAGATCAGAAACGGCACACCCATAACGTCAGGCCGGCTTGGACCGATGGCAATGGTGAAGATCAACAGGAACAATCCAGCCGTCACCAGCGGGGCCAGCAGGGTCTGGGTCCACACCGCCATAAAGCGCAGGGTTTCGCGTTTGGCCAGCGTGTAGAGGCCCATCCAATTGACCGCGCCAAACCGGCGCGCGTCCTGATCCATAAGATTCTGCATGAGTGCCTCTTAACTGATTCGAAGACCGCTTGTAACTCGGCCCGCAGTGATTAGAATAGGGCGCTGAGACGAATTCCCAAGGCGGCCCGAATCCGGGGCCGCTTTCCGCTTTTGAAAGGCAACCGATGTCCTGGACTGACGAGCGCGTAGAACTGCTGAAGAAAATGTGGGGCGAGGGCCAGTCGGCCAGCCAGATCGCCAAGGAGCTGGGCGGCGTGACCCGCAACGCGGTGATCGGCAAGGTCCACCGTCTGGGCCTGTCCAACCGCGCAACCGGTGCAACGCCCGCCAAGGCCGAGCCCAAGGAAAAACCGGCACCCGCGCCCAAGGCCGAGGCGAAACCAAAGCCCGCCCCCAAGACCGAACCCGCGCGTCCCGCCCCTGCCCCGGCAGCCGAGGCGAAACCTGCGGTTCCCGCCCGCCGCCAGATTATCCCCGCGGGTCAACCTCTGCCGCCGCAGCCTTCGGCGAATGAGATCAGCCCCGAGGCGCTGGCCAAGGTCAACGAGGTTGAGAAGAAAGCCAAGAAGCTGACGCTGATGGAGCTGACCGAAAAGACCTGCAAATGGCCCGTAGGCGACCCCGCAACCGAGGATTTTTGGTTCTGCGGCCTGCCGGTTGAAGCAGGCAAGCCCTATTGCGAGGCGCATGTGGGCGTGGCCTTCCAACCTATGAGCTCGCGCCGCGACCGCCGTCGGTGATTGGGAACGCCAGAACCATATTTCTATTCTGGAATGAGGGAAGGGCGCGCGGTTTCTCCGAGCCTCTTTTCGGAAGTGTTGCGAAGCCAAAACAACGCTAGGCGTAACGGGCGCTTACGAGAAAAACACCCTCGCAGCTCTTTGCGAGGGTGTTTTAGACCGGGACGTCGGATGTGCGGACGAAGTTGCTGTTCGTTGCGGCGGTGCAAATGGTTGCGTCGATTTAACAGGCCCAGCCTGCAGAGGTCGGCTGATCGCAGCTAGAATTACACAGCTATTGTAGGCATGCATCAGTGTTCTATGAGTCTTTGATCTCTCATCTTCTTCATTCGCAAACTACATTCATTGTCAGTCCTCGTGTTCTTGTAAGTGGCGAAAATGTACCCTCCCGCCAACCGGGTCGAACCTGACACCTCTAAGAAATAACCTTCGCTGACTTGCTCAAAAAACTCGAAACTTGTGGCGGAAAAGCTTCCGGTTACCAAAAAGCCCGTTATGTTTTTAACGCCGAAGCTCACACCCCGTGATTTACCGGAAAGCCTACCGTTTCGCGTTTGCTCAAAATAGTAGATATAACGACCAGACCCAAAACTACATCGAAGGGTCGCATACCATTTCCCGGATAAATTGGGCACCTGGGGCTTGTAGCCGTTCGAAGTAGAGAATTGAGAAATTATTACGTCATCTAAAAACGGCGTTGACTGTGTTCTTTCAACTTCCGCCACAAGATGGCCGTACCCGATTTCACAAAATGCGCAGATCGAAAAGACGAAACCCAAGACCGATCCTGCAAACACCTTGCTTGCTCCATAACTTTTGTCTGTCTACCTTCGTACCATATTTGTAGCGTAGGGTAACGACAGCTTCTCTATTCCCTGCCATCCGCGTCCAACCTAAACGACGAAGTGATGTTTATCGTCAAAACGGTCGGAAAGTCTTGTGCTACAAACCTTGGGCAAACCAAGGTTAGTCTCATCATGTCTACTTTCCGAGTCGAACACCGAACCTTCGTGCATTGTGGCATTAGCTAGAAAGGGTTCGAACCTGACATTGAAGTGTCAGTGATCTTGGAGCCGCGGGCACATGATCGGCATTTTACTGCGCCGGATGGGATGGTAGGTCTGGTTCAGGTTGCCACCCAGGCACATCCTCGGGCGCGACCGAGGCGTGGAGGTGTTCGGACTGGTCCTTGCCCACTATCCGTCTTTTGCGCAGAAGAAAAATCTTGCCCCACCCGCGCCACGTTCCAACCGACGCCCCCTGAGCATTGGTCGGAAAACGAGCGCGCCATCCCTCCGGCAGCGGCAGCCCATGCCGCTCGGCCTTGTCCAGCATCCAGATGAGAGAGATGTTGCTGAGGGCGCGTGCTTCTTCATAGCCGTTCAACTGACCACCCACATCGCCATGGGTGCCCCGGAACCAGACCTGTTCAACATGGCCTTTGAACTCTGGTGTGCATCTCCACAGGACAGGTTCATAGACCTCGCGGGTCTCATTCAGGGCCATCGCGTGATATCCGTGGCGGATCGCGCGGCCCAGTTGATGATTGTGGAAGGCGTGCTTTTCCTCGGCCCAGCGCCACAGCAGCGGCAGGCGCAGACCCAGCGCTTTGACCGTGTCCCATACTCCGACCATCTCGATCGCCACATCCTCATGGCAAAATTTGCGGCGGAAATCGCGGGCGGCTGTGCCGCTGGGATTGCATTCATAGTGGCGGTAGGCCTGCTTGATGTTCCGCTCGGTCGCGTGTTCCGCCTTCAGCAGGCCGATCATGTCGATCACACCCGCAAGGCTACGAACACCGTAGGCCCCACGCGAATACCCTATAAAGTAAATCCGGTCTCCGGGTTTGTAGCGCGAGGCCAGATAGCCATAGGCCCGACGGATCTGCCGATTGATCCCCCGCCCCATCATCACATCGAGCGAAGACTTCCAGCTTTCCCACTGCACTCCAGCCTCATAAAATACTGAAACCTGAGGCCCCATTTCCTGACACAGGCGAAACGTCTGCCCGGCATGGGTTTCGAGGCCGGGTTCCAGCGTCGACATTGTTCCGTCCAGAATGACAACATGGCTGATCGGCTCACGGTGCAGCGCTTCGGCGGAATGCACAGAGCGTAAGGGCCGCCCGAGCCATCCAAGAACCTTTCTGCTTAACCGTGACAGAATCATATCTCAGCCACTCCTGTACTCTTCGAGGGAGCGCGCGCGCCTCAGCATTGCGCCTCCCTGACCTTCAAGGGGCATCTGCAGCTGAGGCCTATGCGCCCATATCACGCCTCGGTTCAACCGCCGACCCATTACTTGCCCACGCGCCGGTAGAGGCGAGGTACACTCAAGGATGGGTATCATCCGCATGCCGGACAAGAGATCCAACGAAACCGTGAGACGTTGAAGCATAGCTGCAAGCCTAAGCGGGCAATTGGGCATCATCATGACTAAGGCGTGCGGCATGCGTGACCTCATCGTTACAGCCACCATATGTCTGAATATATTACGAAAGCTCAAACGCATTGCAAAATTCCCGAAACCGTCTGACGACAGATCACGAAACGAGCAGTGAAGCCGCATCTTATCGGGTCGCCCCATCTCGTGACAGCACGTTGCAAGTGTAGCTGAACGACCCAGTGCCTGTATGTGGCGTCGTTCACTATCCCGGCGGGCCGAATGCCTTGTGGATTTGAGCGCAAAGCCTTCCCCTTTTGCCATCCTTTCGCTATTGCACGCACTAACCAAGATTGATGACGCAGGACGCACCCCATGGCGATGGAAAAGACATTCAACGCGGCCGAGGCCGAGGCCCGCATCTACGAGGCCTGGGAACAGGCCGGAGCCTTCAAGGCAGGCGCGAATAAGTCGCGTGACGAGAGCTTTACCATTATGATCCCGCCGCCCAACGTGACAGGTGCTTTGCACGTGGGCCACGCGTTCAACAACACGCTGCAGGACATCCTGATCCGCTGGCACCGGATGCGTGGCTTCGACACCCTATGGCAGCCCGGTCAAGACCACGCAGGCATCGCCACGCAGATGCAGGTCGAAAAGATGCTAGCCGCCACGCAGCAGCCGGGTCGGCGCGAGCTGGGCCGCGAAAAGTTCCTTGAGAAAGTCTGGGAATGGAAGGGCGAATACGGCGGCACGATCATCGAGCAGCTGAAGCGTCTCGGCTCCTCCTGCGACTGGTCGCGCAACGCCTTTACAATGGCCGGAGCGGCAGGTGATCCGCGCACAGGGCATGAGAACTCGGCCAATTTCCACGATGCCGTGATCAAGGTTTTCGTCGACATGTACGAAAAGGGCCTGATCTATCGCGGTAAGCGTCTGGTCAACTGGGACCCGCATTTCGAAACTGCGATCTCGGACCTCGAAGTCGAGAATATCGAAGTCGCGGGCCACATGTGGCACTTCAAATACCCGCTGGCCGGGGGCGAGACCTACACCTATGTCGAGAAAGACGAGGACGGGAATATCGTGCTTGAGGAAGAGCGCGACTATATCTCGATCGCCACGACCCGACCTGAGACCATGCTGGGCGACGGCGCGGTCGCGGTTCATCCCTCGGATGAGCGGTATGCGCCCATCGTGGGCAAGCTCTGCGAAATCCCGGTTGGTCCGAAAGAGCATCGCCGTCAGATTCCGATAATCACCGATGAGTATCCGGACCCCGATTTCGGCTCGGGCGCGGTGAAAATCACCGGCGCGCATGACTTCAACGACAACATGGTTGCCAAGCGCGGCGGCATTCCGATGTACCGCCTGATGGACACCAAAGGCGCGATGCGGGCCGATGGTGCGCCTTACGCGGAAGAAGCGGACAAGGCGCAGGAATACGCGCGTGGTAAGGATTTCACCGAGAACGAGATCGACGCGATCAACCTGATCCCTGACCACCTGCGCGGCCTAGATCGGTTCGAGGCGCGCGCGAAGGTCGTTGAGGAGATCACCGCCGACGGTCTAGCCGTGATGACCCGCGCGGACGATCCGCGTCTGGGTTCAACCGCTCTGAAGCCCGATCATGAGGGCGCGGACAAGCTGGTCCCGCTGGTCGAGAGCAAACCGATCATGCAGCCGTTTGGCGACCGCTCCAAAGTGGTCATCGAGCCGATGTTCACCGACCAGTGGTTTGTCGACGCTGCAAAAGTTGTCGGCCCCGCGCTGGATGCGGTAAAGGACGGCACGGTCAAAATCATTCCCGAGTCGGGCGAGAAAACCTATTACCACTGGTTGGAAAACATCGAGCCCTGGTGCATTTCGCGCCAGCTGTGGTGGGGGCATCAGATTCCGGTTTGGTATGGCCTCGATCTCTCGGCTGAGAACTTCAATGACGATGAAAACGACGGTGACCTTGATCTGGTCGAATTGGGCCGTTTGCTGAACGAAGGTGGCATGCTGCATCGTGGCAATGTCATGGAATGCGCTGCGAGCCTTGAAGCTGTCACCGAGAAATTCCTCGATGACAACGCAAACATCCCCAGCCCGCTGAGCCATGCGACGGTTGTCGAAGTCGCCGACAAGCAGGAAGCGATCCATCAGTTCGCTGAAAGCCTTGCTCAATACGCGGTCGATCAAGACCCGACCAAGCTGGTCTACCCGGTTTGGCGCGATCCGGACGTACTCGACACTTGGTTTTCCTCCGGCCTTTGGCCCATCGGCACGCTGGGCTGGCCTGAACAGACCGAAGAACTGGAGCGCTACTTCCCGACGGACGTTCTGGTTACCGGTTTCGACATTCTGTTCTTCTGGGTCGCCCGGATGATGATGATGCAACTGGCCGTGGTCGATCAAATCCCGTTCCACACCGTCTACCTGCACCAGCTCGTCCGTGACGAGAAGGGCAAGAAGATGTCCAAGACCACCGGCAACGTGATCGACCCACTGGAGATCGTGGACGAATTCGGTGCGGATGCGCTGCGCTTTACCAACGCATCGATGGCGGCGATTGGCGGTGTGCTGAAACTGTCCCGCGAGCGCATCACCGGTTACCGGAACTTCGGCACAAAACTGTGGAACGCCGTCCGCTTTGCCGAGATGAACGAGGTCTTCACCGACGCCGTCCCACAACTGGACGTGGCCGACCTGAAGCCCAAGGCGGCCGTGAACCGCTGGATCATCGGTGAAACTGCCCGCGTGCGGGAAGAGGTCGACGCTGCGCTAGAAAGCTATCGTTTCAGCGATGCCGCGAATGGGCTTTATGCCTTTGTCTGGGGCAAAGTCTGCGATTGGTATGTGGAGCTGTCAAAACCACTGCTGCAAGGCGACGACACCAAGGCACAGGCCGAGACCCGCGCCACCATGCGCTGGGTTTTGGATCAGTGCATGGTTCTGCTGCACCCGATCATGCCCTTCATCACCGAAGAGCTTTGGGCGCTGACTGGCACGCGGCCCAAGATGGTTGTCCACGCCGACTGGCCGACCTACGCCGCTGCCGACCTGATCGACGCCGACGCGGATCGCGAAATGAACTGGGTGATCTCGGTGATCGAAAACACCCGCTCCGCCCGTGCGCAAATGCGGGTTCCTGCTGGCCTCTATGTGCCGATGCTAGTGACCGAGATTGACGATCACGGCCAAGCCGCATGGGACCGTAATGAAGCGTTGATAAAGCGCCTGGCGCGGATTGACAATCTGACCAAGGCCGACGAGCTGCCCAAAGGCACCATCTCGATTGCCGCCCCGGGCGCGAGCTTCGGCCTGCCGCTGGCCGACATCATCGACATCGGCGCCGAGAAGGAACGGTTAGAAAAAGCCAAAGGCAAACTGGCCAAGGAACTCGGCGGTCTGCGGGGGCGTCTGAACAACCCCAAATTCGTGGCCTCGGCCCCGGAGGAGGTGGTTGAGGAAGCCAAAGCAAACCTCGCTGCGCGCGAAGAAGAAGAGGCCAAGCTGAACGAAGCTCTCGCTCGTCTGGCCGAACTCGCCTGATCTCCTTTTCGTTCCAAATAGGGAAATCCCGACCTCATCACCCGAGCCGGTGGTGAGGTTTTTCTTTGTCCTCAGAGCTTTCCCCTTGTTCGCGCCAGCCTGCGCTTGTTAGCACTTCGGAACAACAACCCTCCGAGGCCCCTATGGCACGACCTTTCCCTCCGATGCAGACCGTCTCAACCGGACTGGTAGTCGCCATTGTCGGGTTCTTCAGCTCATTTCCCATCGTGCTGCAAGGGCTGGCTGCAATGGGCGCATCAGCCGCCCAAGCAGCCTCGGGACTGATGAGTGCTGCAATTGCCATGGGGCTGGCCGCGATTGTTCTCAGCCTGCGCTACCAGCAACCAATCAGCGTGGCCTGGTCCACCCCCGGAGCGGCGCTGCTGGCGGTTTCAGCCACCCCTGTCGCAGGCTTTTCAGGCGCAATCGGAGCCTTCCTCTGCGCAGGAGCATTAACGATTCTGGCCGGACTTTGGAAACCCTTGGGGCGTCTGGCCGCTGCGATCCCGACCACTCTGGCACAGGCGATGTTGGGCGGTGTTCTGTTGCCCCTTTGCATTGTCCCGTTCAAAGCAGCTGTTGAGCTACCTTGGCAGGCACTGCCCGTGATCCTGACATGGTTCATCGCCGGACGCCTCAACCGGCTGTTTGCCGTTCCCGCAGCCGTCGTAGCCGCAGCTCTCGTGGTAGTGTTCAGCGCCGATGGTGCTTCCGTCCGGCCCGAGGCTTATCTTGCCGCGCCCGTCTTGACGATGCCCTCATTCTCGCTTGCGTCAGCCATCGGCATCGGCCTGCCACTATTCGTCGTCACCATGGCAACCCAAAACATCCCCGGCATCGCCGTGATGCGCAGCTTTGGCTACACACCCGCACCTGGCACGCTGTTCTCCTCCGTCGGCGGGGCAAGCATTTTGTCGGCCCCATTTGGAGCCCCCGCCACCTGTCTGGCGGCCATCACCGCCGCGATGTGTTCAAACGAAGACAGCCACCCGGACCGTAGTTTGCGCTATTGGTCAGCAATCATGGCAGGCGTGTTCTACTGCGTCTTCGGTATCTTCGCCGTGGCAATCACCGGATTTGCCGCCCATGCCGACCCGCTGCTGATGGGCACGCTGACCGGCGTAGCCCTGATCGGAGTGATGGCCAACGCCACCTTCGCAGCACTCGAAATACCCGCCGAGCGCGAAGCCGCAATCCTGACCTTCGCTATCACGGCTTCAGGGATCACGGTGTTCGGTCTGGGCGCTGCGGTCTGGGGCTTGATGGCTGGGGGCGTCGCCTACATCTTGACCACCAAACTGCGATGATCCCTTTCTCCCCACGCCTGAAAAAGTTATCCTGCGCCCATGTTCGGATCACTTGGAAAACTGGTGGAACGCCAGATAAAGAAGGCTCAGGCCGAGGGTCAATTACAGGGTCTTGAGGGCGAAGGTGCGCCTCTGCCTGATCGCTCTGGCGAAGCGCAAAGCGATCCCGCCATTGCGGCCGGTCATCGGATCATGGCGCAGGCCGGGGTACTGCCCGAGGAGTTCGACATCAAAAAACAGTTGGACGAGGCCCGAAAGGAATATGCCGGACTGACCGATCCCGAGGCCCGCAAAGCCACGATGTCTAAGATCGCCGATCTGGAAATGCGCTACTACATGGCCCGAGACGCGCGGCGTGCCTTCATGCGGTGATCACTTGAACTCGGGCTTTCGGCCCTGCATCTGTGCCATCACAACCTCCATCTGGTCAGGCTTTCCAATCAGATCCACCTGTTCCGAGGACTCGGCCAGCAACACATCGGCGCGCGGATTGGTTTCGGCAAAGTCTATGAGGCGCTTAGCGGCGCGGATGGCTGAGGGGCTTTGCGAGGCGATGTTTTCAGCCAATGCAAGTGCTTCGGTCTGTGGATCATCGGACAGCTTGGTGACCAGGCCCCACTCGGCCGCCTGTGCAGCCCCAATGGGACGCGCGGTATAGGTCAGCAGCCGCAAAACATCCGAGCGGACCAATTTCGGAAGCAAAACCATGCCCCCCATATCGGGAATGATACCCCATTTCATCTCCATCACCGCTAGCTTCGCCTCGGGGTGAGCGATGCGGATATCCGCGCCCAGGGCGATCTGCAGGCCGCCCCCATAGGCCGCGCCTTGGATCGCGCAGATGACAGGAACGGGGATGCGCCGCCAGATCAGCGCCAGTTCCTGCATCTCATTGGCGTCTTCATGGCTGCGGGTCATCAGCCATTCGGTCGGGTCCATATGGGCCATTTTCGCGAAACTCGCCATGTCGAGACCGGCGCAGAAGCTTTTGCCTTCACCCGACAGGACAACAGCGCGGGCGTCCGAGGCGGCAACCTCTTGCCCGGCGGCCAGCAGCGCCTTGATCATCGCCTCGTCCAGAGCATTCATCTTGTCACCGCGCGTCAGCGTGACATGAGCGATGTGATCCTTGTACTCGACAGATACGCGCGCCATTCCGGACCTCCTTGTTTTGCAGTCTTGATAAGACTGCCCCGAATGTGAGTGCAGTTCCACCGCGACGTTGAGGCATGTCGAGGCTCGGGCTTGCAGCAAGCCGCACGGTGGGCTTATCTGCGCCTATGACCAAACCTCGCTACACATCGCTCGCCCAATCCCTGCCCGCAACCGTCCCGTTTGTGGGGCCGGAAACGCAGGAGCGCCAACGCGGTGCCCCCTTCAAGGCACGGCTTGGTGCGAATGAAAGCGTGTTTGGCCCCTCGCCTCGAGCAATTGAAGCGATGCAACGGGCCGCCAGTGAGATCTGGATGTATGGTGATCCCGAGAATCACGATCTGCGCCATGCGTTGGCTGCGCATCACAGAGTTACCCCCGAGAATATCGTGGTGGGCGAAGGCATTGACGGGCTGTTGGGCTACTTGGTGCGACTATTGATCGGGCCGGGCGACGCGGTGGTGACTTCAGACGGGGCCTATCCCACATTCAACTACCATGTGGCGGGCTTTGGAGGCGTTTTGCACAAGGTTCCCTATCGCGACGATCACGAAGACCCTGCCGCTTTGTTTGCCAAGGCCGCAGAGGTGGATGCCAAGCTGGTCTATCTGGCAAACCCCGACAATCCGATGGGAAGCTGGCGTTCGGGCGCCGATATCGTGGTCGCGATGGAGGCTCTGCCCTCAGGATGCCTGCTGGTTCTGGACGAGGCCTATGTCGAATGTGCGCCTGACGGCACTGCTGCGCCTGTTGTCGCCGATGATCCCCGTGTGATCCGGATGCGGACGTTCTCCAAGGTGTACGGGATGGCAGGCGCGCGGGTGGGCTATGCCATCAGTGCCCCCGAATTGATTGCGGCGTTCAACAAGGTACGCAACCATTTCGGCATGAACCGGGCTGCGCAAGCCGGCGCGCTGGCGGCACTTGAGGATGGCGACTGGCTGTCAGAAGTGCAGGCCCGGATCACTGAGGCTCGGGATCGTATCGAACGCATTGCGCAGGCCAACGGTTTGATCCCGTTGCCTTCGGCCACGAATTTCGTTGCGATTGACTGCGGGCGTGACGGGGTGTTTGCGAAGGCCGTTCTGGACTCTCTCGTCGAACAGGGAGTGTTTGTGCGAATGCCATTTGCGGCCCCGCAGAACCGCTGTATCCGGGTGAGTTGTGGTGGAGAGGCAGAGATGGCGGCTTTTGAAGCGGCCTTGCCTTTGGCCTTGGCGCAAGCTCGGGCGGTCTAGGGGGCTGTCTGCCCCCATCGCGCCAAGGCGCGAGTCCCCCCGAGGATATTTTGGCCAGATGAAGGGGCGGATCGGCGCTATGTGGCCAGTGTCGCGGCGGCGGCTTCCAGCGCGCCTTGGCCGCGGGGGATATCAAGTGCCGCCATGGCGGTTTCCATGCCACCCAGCATCGCCATGATCATCTGCGCGTTGACGTGCCCCATATGACCGAGGCGGAAACAGCCATCCCAATCCTCCATTCCCAAGCCGATGCCCAGCGTCAGACCAAGCTGGTTTTCGGTGTAGTTGCGCAGCGGCGTGCCGCGCCCCTCGGTCAGGCGTAGGGCGGTGACCGCATGGCTGCGATGGGTTGGGTCGGCGACGTTGAAATGAAGCGCTCCGCCTTGCGCCCAGACATCGCAGGCGGCCCAGATGGCTTTGGCGAGGCGCTCATGGCGGGACCAGACGTTTTCGAGACCCTCGCCATGGATCAGGTCCAGCGCGGCGCGCAGGCCGTAGAGGTGATGGGTGGGCGCGGTGCCATTGAAATACTGATAGAAAAGCTCTGGGTTTGCGCGCGGTTGCCAATCCCAATATTGCGAAACGCGCGGCATTGAAGCACGTTTCGCCTGCGCTTTTTCGTTGAAGAAGACAAAGCCGGTGCCCGCCGGGGTCATCAGGCCCTTCTGGCAGGCTGTCACGGTGACATCGACTCCCCATGCGTCCATCTCAAACCGGTCGCATCCCATCGAGGCGATACAGTCGGCCATCAGGAGTGCGGGGTGGTTCAAGTCATCAAGCAAAGCGCGTAAACCCGGAATGTCATTTCGGATTGAGGTGGACGTATCCACATGGACGGCAAGCACGGCCTTGATTTTGTGTTCTTTGTCGGCATTCAGCTCCTCAGCGATGCGGTCAAGAATCCAGTGCGAAGTCAGGCCGAAGTCTATCAGGTCGACCTTGGCACCGATCCCCTCGGCCATCTCGGCCCAGCCATGGGTGAAACGACCCGAGGCTGGGGCCAGAACGGTTTCTCCGGGGGCGATCACATTCGACAGCGCGGCCTCCCACGTGCCGTGGCCGTTGGCGATATAAATGGCGACGTCGTGCTGGGTACCAGCCACGCGCTTGAGGTCTTGCGTCAGCGCGGGCATCATCTCGATCAACGCGCCATCGTAGATGTTGGGAGACGGGCGGTGCATGGCCTGCAACACCGCGTCGGGCATCACCGAAGGGCCCGGAATGGCCAGATACTCGCGCCCTTGCACGAGGGAGGTTTGGTTTGTCATGAGGGTAACCTGCTTAACTTGTGGCCTACCCTAGCGTTTCGCCTTGCGGCGTCAATCCGTCAGGTGGGTCGCCTCACGCGCAAGCGCTTCGATCCCGGACCAGTCGCCCTCTTCAACCATCTGCTTTGGCGCGACCCAGCTGCCACCGGCGCAGACTACGTTGGACAGCGAAAGGTAGTCGCGGGCATTTGAGGGCGATACTCCCCCTGTGGGGCAGAAGGTGATCTGAGGCAGGGGCGCCCCTATGGCTTTCAGCGCCGGTGCACCGCCCGAGGCCTCGGCGGGGAAGAATTTCAGCATGTCATAGCCCTTTTCCAGCAGGGCCATCGCCTCACTCGCAGTGGCCGCGCCGGGTAAAAGGGGCAGGCCTTCGGCCTCGCATGCCGCGATCAGGGCATCGGTCGCGCCGGGCGAGACGCCGAACTGCGCGCCGGCCTCTTTGGCGGCGCGGACGTCTTCGGGAGTGACCAGCGTGCCTGCGCCCACGACACCTCCGGGCACAGCGGCCATGGCGCGGATCACGTCCAGCGCGGCGGGGGTGCGCAAGGTGACTTCTAGCGCGGGAAGACCGCCTGCGACCAGCGCCTCGGCCAAGGGGCGGGCGTGTGCGGCGTCATCGACAACCAGCACCGGAACGATTGGGGCCAGCGCGCAGATCTCGCGGGTGCGTTGGGTTTTGGTCATGGGTTAAACTCCGAAAATGCTGGCACCTGTGTCGGCGGACCCGACATTCTGGCGGAACGCGCCGAAGAGGTCGCGACCAACGCCGTGCTGGTTGGCAGACAGATCAGCAGTCGCTGGGCTGCGGTCGAGGACGCCGGGTGTGAGGATTTCCAGCTCACCCTTGACCGCATCGACGCGCAGCAGATCACCGTCTTGCAGATAGCCGATGGCACCACCGTCCAGCGCTTCGGGGCAGACATGGATGGCGGCGGGAACCTTGCCCGACGCACCAGACATGCGGCCATCGGTGACCAGAGCGACCTTTTGGCCTCTGCCCTGAAGGATCGACAGTATCGGCGTCAGCGAGTGCAGCTCGGGCATGCCGTTGGCCTTTGGACCCTGGAACCGAACAACGACGATGACATCATCGGTGAACTCTCCGGCCTTGAAGGCGGCTTTGACGTCATTCTGGTCGTGGAACACACGGACAGGTGCTTCGACCACTTGGTGCTCGGGTGCCACAGCCGAGACCTTCATGACGCCGGTGCCCAGATTTCCGGTCAGGCGCGACAGGCCACCGGTTGGCTGGAACGGGTCCTTTGCTGGGCGCACGATCTTTTCATTCAGGCTATGGCCTGCGCCGTCTTCCCAGACCAACTCGTCGTCTTTCAGCTTGGGTTCTTTGGTGTAGTTGTGAAGCCCCTGCCCCGCGACGGTCAGTGTGTCGGGGTGCAACAACCCATCGTCCAACAGCGTGCTTATGGTAAAGCCCAAGCCCCCGGCGGCGTGGAAGTGGTTCACATCGGCCAGACCGTTGGGATAGACCCGCGCGACCAGAGGGACCACTGCGGAGATGTCGGAAAAATCCTCCCAATCCAGAACGATACCGCCTGCGCGCGCCATGGCGATAAGGTGGATCAGCAGGTTGGTCGACCCGCCCGTGGCCATCAGGCCAACGATACCATTGACGAAGGCGCGTTCATCAAGGATCTGACAAACCGGCGTGTAGTGATTGCCCAACGCGCTGAGAGACAGGGCGCGGCGCGCACCCTCCTCGGTCAACGCATCGCGCAGAGGCGTGTTGGGATTGACGAAACTTGAGCCCGGCAGGTGCAGGCCCATGAACTCCATCAGCATCTGGTTGGTGTTGGCGGTACCGTAGAAGGTGCAGGTGCCGGGGCCATGGTAAGCTGCCATTTCAGCCTTCATCAGGGCGTCGCGACCAACCTCTCCGGCAGCGAATTGCTGGCGCACCTTGGCTTTTTCGTCATTCGGCAGACCGCTGGTCATCGGACCAGCCGGCAGGAAGACGGCCGGAAGATGGCCAAAGGCCTGCGCGCCGATGATCAGGCCGGGCACGATCTTGTCGCAGACCCCAAGAAACACCGCCGCGTCATAGGTGTTGTGGCTGAGCGCCACGCCCGTCGCCAGCGCGATCACATCTCGCGAAAACAGAGACAGCTCCATCCCCGCCTCGCCTTGGGTCACGCCGTCGCACATGGCGGGAACCCCGCCTGCGACCTGCGCTGTACCGCCTGCCGCGCGGATCGCCTGACGGATCAGCTCGGGATACCGCTCGAACGGTTGGTGGGCCGAGAGCATGTCGTTATAGGCGGTGACGATGCCAAGGTTCCCAGCCGTACCGGTTGCCATCGAGTTTTGGTCCTCACCCGCGCCGGCATAAGCATGCGCCTGACCGCTGCAGGACAGATGCGCACGGGCGGGGCCTTTGGATTTGGCCTGTTCCATCCGCTCAAGATGCGGGCCACGCAAGTCGGCGCTGCGGTCCATGATCCGTTTGGTGACGTCCGAAATAACTGTATTGACCATGATTACCCTCCGATCTGACGCCAGCGGCGTCCATCGCGATGCATCAGCATCAATGCTTCTTCGGGCCCTGAACTGCCCTGATCGTATTTTGCGGGCTTGTCGCCACGCTCTTCCCAACCGCGAATGATGGGATCAACCCAGGCCCAGGCGGCCTCGGCCTCATCCCCGCGCATGAACAGGGTTTGATCGCCGCGGATCACGTCCATGATCAGGCGTTCATAGGCGTCAGGCGATTGCGCGCCATCGCCCAGCGCATCGGCAAAGCTCATGTCGAGCGCCACGTCGGACAGACGGAACCCGCCCTGCCCCGGTTCCTTTATCGTGGTGCGCAGAGTGATGCCCTCGTCCGGCTGCAGACGGATCACCAGAACATTGCCGTGCAGAGGCCCCACATTGGGGAAAATCGTATGCGGCGGGTCGCGGAAAAACACGGCGATCTCTGACTCGCGCGCCCTCAGGCGTTTGCCGGTGCGTAGGTAGAACGGCACCCCCGCCCAGCGCCAGTTGCCTATATGAGCCTTGAGCGCAATGAAGCTTTCGGTACGGCTGGCGGGATCGCCGACATGATCGAGATAACCGTCGCCGCCCTTATCTGTGCGATACTGACCACGCGCGATATCCTTCGGCTCGACAGGTTCGAGCGCTTCGATCACCTTGACCTTTTCATCGCGCACCGCGTTTGGCGCGAATTTCGAAGGCGGCTCCATCGCGGTCAGACAGAGAAGCTGCACCAGATGGTTCTGGATCATATCCCGCATCGCGCCGGATTGGTCGTAGTAAGCACCGCGCCCTTCGACCCCGACAGTCTCGGCCACAGTGATCTGCACGTGATCGACATGGGTCGCGTTCCACAGCGGCTCGAACAGCGAATTGGCAAAGCGCAGCGCCATCAGGTTCTGCACGGTTTCCTTACCCAGATAGTGGTCGATCCGGTAGATTTGGTGTTCTTCGAAACAGGCGCGCAGCCCCTCGTTCAAAGCCTTAGCCGAGGCCAGATCATGACCGAAGGGCTTCTCCACCACGATCCGGCTGTCAGGCGTGGCAAGCCCGTGATCATTCAGACGCTGTGCAATGCCTGAGAACAGGCTGGGCCCAACAGACAGATAGAAAGCCCGCACCACATCCGGGCGCAAGGCTTTAGCCAGATCGGACCAACCCGCATCGCCCAGCGCATCCACCGGCACATAGTTAATATGGGTCAGAAAGCGATCCAGAGTTTTCTTGTCGTAACTCGGCGCGAATTTATCCATCGACGCGCGCAACTGGTCACGAAACCCATCACTGTCCATGTCGGACCGGGCGGTCCCGATGATCCGCGCATCCTCCGGCATCTGGCCCATTTCAAACCGGTGATACAGCCCTGGCAAGATCTTGCGCTGCGCCAGATCGCCCGTCGCGCCAAACAGCACGAGGTCGAACGGGTCTACCGGGATGACGCGTGAAACCATTATCAGCTTCCTTTTATGCTTCCTGCCTCAAGAAGCAGAACCTCAGTCGCGATGTGGGTCGCTGGCACGGCCCTGAATGTTATCGCTAACATTTCAACCGCTGGATACGGAACCTTGAAATAAAAATCAAGCCCGGAATCCCCAATAGGCCGACTGATGGGTCACGATTGCGACCGCAACCACTCCATGACCGCCGGGCGCACGGATTGCTCACCACGATGACGTGCATCCGCGATGATCTTGCGGACGTCCTGCAGGTTCGATCTCAGCAACAGGCTTTTGACCGGCCCGATCGAAGCCGGACGCATGGACAAAGTGCGGATACCCATCGCAGCCAGACACAGTGCCTCAACTGGGCGACCGGCATCCTCACCACAGAAACTCAGCGGCGTATCCGAGATGTTGCAACGCTCTACGATCCGTTCGATGAAGCTGAGGAAACTGACGTTCAACGTGTCATATCGACGGCGCACCAGCTCGTTTTCACGGTCGGCGGCAAAGAAGAACTGTTTCAGGTCGTTGCCCCCGATCGAGATGAAATCCACCTCGTCAAAGAACTTTTGCGGTGAGAACGCCAGCGACGGCGTTTCCAGCATCGCCCCCACTTCGAGCGTTTCCGGCAGGATATGGCCAAGACGCTTTTCACGCTCGATGGTTTTGTTGACCTCCCATCGGGCCTCGCGGAACTCCTCGGCCTGCGCAACGAAGGGGAACATGATGGTCAGTGGGCGGCCATTGGCGGCGCGCAACAGGGCCTGCAACTGCATCCGCATCACGCCGCGCTTATCCAGACCAACGCGGATCGCACGCCAGCCCAGCGCCGGGTTCGGTTCCGCCACGTGCTTCATGTAGGGCAGAACCTTGTCAGACCCGATATCGAGGGTCCGGAACACAACGCGCTTTTCTCCGGCCGCGTCCAGAACCCGCTGGTATTGGGTCACCAGCTCAGACCGTTTCGGCATCTGGTTGCGGATCAGGAATTGCAGCTCGGTCCGGAACAAGCCAACCCCTTCCGCGCCCGAGTTCCCGAGCGAGGGCAGATCGGCCATCAGGCCTGCGTTCATCGCCATGTTGATCCGCGCGCCATCCTGCGTAACCGTCGGCGTCTCCCGGATCGAGGCATAGCGTTCCTGCGCCTTGGCCTGCATCGCGATCTTGTCGCGAAACGCGCTGACCACCGAGTCTTCGGGACGCAGATGGACAACGCCATTGTCCCCATCGACCAGAATGTGGTCGCCGTTCAGAGCTTCGGTCGTGATCCGCCCGACATGCACGACCAAGGGGATCGCCAATGCGCGGGCAACAATCGTGGCGTGGCTACCGACCGAGCCTTCCTCGAGCACGATCCCCTTCAGGGACCGGCCATATTCCAACAGGTCTCCGGGGCCGATGTTGCGGGCGATGAGGATCGGATCGGGCGGCAGATCGGCGCTGTCAGTCTTGCCCTGCCCCGTCAGGATGCGCAGCAAGCGATTGCTGAGGTCATCCAGATCCGCCAGCCGTTCCCGCAAATAGGGATCGGTCACCTGCCCCATACGGGCACGGGCCTGCGATTGCTCTTTCTCGACCGCGGCCTCCGCGCTGAGGCCGAGGGCGATGTCTTCCTCCATCCGCCGCATCCAGCCCTTGGAATTGGCGAACATGCGGTAGGCTTCCAGAACTTTCAGCTGCTCTTTGTCGCCGTTCTGCGAGATTTCGAGCATCTTGTCGACGCCGACGCGCAGCTCCTCGACCGCCTCATTCAACCGCTCGCTTTCACGGTGCGGGTCTTCGGCAATCGGGTTGGTCACGACGACGCGCGGCTCATGCAGCCAGACATGCCCTTCGGCAGACCCTTCCTGCGCCGGACCGCCAGTCAATTGCACCGATTGCTGGTGCAAGGGAGAAAGGGCCGCGCCTTCGCCAACGAACGCGCCCAGTTCGGCCATCTCAGCCAGAACCATCGCGACGACTTCCAGCGCATAGATCTCATCCGCGGAGAATTCACGCGCGTCACGGGACTGCACCACCAGAACGCCCAGTTTCTGACCGAGCCGCTGTACCGGCACCCCGAGGAATGAGGAAAAGCGCTCCTCGCCCGTTTCCGGCATGAACCGGAAGCCTTTGGCCGCGGGCGCATCCGCCGTGTTCACAACCTTGCCGGATTTGGCCACCCGGCCCACGAGACCTTCGCCCAGACGCATCCGTGTCTGGTGGACGGCTTCGGGCGATAGGCCCTCGGTCGCGCAAAGCTCAAGGGTTTCTTCGTCACGGAACAGGTAGATCGAGCAGACCTCGCAACGAATGCTATCGGCAATCAACTGCGTGATGCGGTCGAGACGCTCCTGACCGGCCGCCTCGCTCGCCATTTCCTCGCGCAGCCGAACCAGCAGCTTGCGGGATTCTGTTTCCGTACCGTCCGCCATGGCCCAACCCAATTAGTGCGTCAGGCGAAACCTTTGGCCGATGAGCTTAGGCCGCCTTGTCCAGTTCAAAGGCATCATGCAGTGCCTGAACAGCAAGTTCCATGTATTTCCTGTCGACAAGGACGGAAATTTTGATCTCGGAGGTTGTAATGACCTTGATGTTGATCCCCTCATCCGAGAGAACCTTGAACATCTTGGCCGCAACACCCGATTGCGAGCGCATGCCGATGCCCACAACCGAAACCTTGCAGACGTCTTCGTCGGCCACCAGCTCGGCATAGTTCAGCTCACCCGCATCCTTGATCGCCAGCAGCGCTTTTTCGGCGCGCGCAACCTGATCGGTTGGGCACGAGAAGGTCATATCCGTGCGCCCCTCATCCGAGATGTTCTGGACGATCATATCCACATTCACGCCCTCATCGCTGAGCGCGGTGAAGATGATCGAGGCGATGCCGGGGCGGTCGGCCACGGAAACGACGGTCATCTTGGCTTCGTCACGGGAATAGGCCACACCGGCCACAACATTGGATTCCATGATATCCTCCTCGTCGCAGACCAGCGTACCGGCCTCGTCGGATTGTTCTTCGAAACTTGAAAGAACGCGCAGTTTCACCTTATAGCGCATCGCCAGCTCAACCGAGCGGGTTTGCAGCACTTTCGCGCCCAGTGACGCCAGTTCGAGCATTTCCTCGAACGAAATCCGGTCCAGCTTGCGCGCCTTTTCGCAGATACGCGGGTCGGTCGTGTAGACGCCATCGACATCCGTGTAGATGTCGCAGCGCTCAGCCTCGAACGCGGCAGCAAAGGCCACAGCGGTCGTGTCCGAGCCACCACGGCCCAGAGTCGTGATCCGGCCTTCGGGGCTGATGCCCTGGAAACCGGCAACCACGGCCACTCTCATGCCTTCGCCGAACTTTTGGTTCAGGTTGTCCGTCGGAATTTCCTCGATCCGGGCCGAGGAATGTGCACCATTGGTCAGTAGAGGCACTTGCCAGCCCTGCCAGCTGCGCGCCGGAATTTCCATCTCCTGCAACGTCAGCGCCATCAGACCTGCGGTGACGTTTTCGCCCGATGACACCACAGCATCGTATTCGCGGGCGTCGAACAGTGGCGAGGTCTCGTTCACCCACCCCACCAATTCGTTGGTTTTGCCGGACATGGCCGAAACGATGACGATGACGTCATAGCCCTTTGCCACCTCAACGCCGATGCGCTTTGCCGCGCGGCGGATGCGGTCAAGATTGGCAACCGATGTGCCACCGAATTTCATCACGAGTACGGGCATGGGGGCAAGTGTCTCCGCGCCTTGGATTTAAAGTCCCGAGCCTCATATGCGAGGGGGACACCAAGAGCAAGGGGCGCTGCATAACAGATATTGCGTCAAGGGGCCGCTTTACTTTCCGAAAACGCAATGTCAGCCTAGCGCCAAAGCAATTCCAAGAGGTTATTCATGCTTCGTTTCGCAACCGTCCTTGCCGTGATCGCATCCCCAGCCCTGTCCCAGCAGGCCAGCGTGGCTGGCACCGATGGACAGAACGCGCTGGGTACGGTTCCCTGCGCCGGCAGAGCCGGTGATCCGCTGCAAAGCTGCAACGCCGAGCTGCGCCGCCGTGATGATGGCACCGCAACATTGGCCGTGATGTTGCCCGGTGGTGATGTTCGCAGAATTTACTTCACCGATGGCATTCCGGATTCCAGCAGCTCGCCCTCACCGATCAACCATGAAGTTCGGGGCGACATCATGGTGATTTTCATCGAACCCGGCGAAGTATATGAACTGCCCAAGGCCGCGCTGAACACTCAGTAGGCGTGAGGCTTCCCGTCGTAGGTTTCGAAACAACCTGTGTTGTCCAGCGACAGCGCATCGAAACGCTCCATCAGGCCAGCGACGGCCTGATCCACATGGATGTCCGCCGCTGAGCCACCCATGTCGGTCTTCACCCAACCGGGGTGATAAATGCCCACTGCAATCCCATCCGCCTTTAAGTCGGCCGCCAGATTACGCCCCAAATTCAACGCCGCCGCCTTGGAGGCGCGGTAGATATAGCTGCCGCCCGGCGCGCGGGTGTGCGAGGCCATCTGAGACGACATGATCGCAATCCGTCCGCCAGCCGCGCGCAGATTGGGCAGCAATGACTGCACAGTCAGGAAAACGCCAGTGACATTGGCCGCAAAACTCTGCGCCCACATCTCGGCGGGGTAGTCATCAATGCTGTGACCTTTGTCCAAATAAACGCCCGCATTGCAAATCAACAGGTCGACCGGCTGCCCTTTAAGCTGGTCTGCCATCGCCGCCTGCTGCGCCGGATCGGCTACGTCCAACTGAACCTCGGCGCTGCCATCACGCGCAGTTCCCATGACGCCATGACCCTGCGCGCGATACCGCTCTGCCAGAGCCCATCCAATTCCCCGATTGGCTCCGGTAATCACGACATGCATGGGTCAGTTTGTCTTTCTGCTGGGAATAAAGGGAAGTGGCGCAACCGGTACCCCGTCTTCGATCAGGGATTTCGCCTCATCCGGTTTCACTTCGCCATAGATCGAGCGCTCGGGTGCTTCGCCCAGATGCATCTTGCGCGCCTCCGAGGCGAAGTCATGGCCCACATAGTCCGAGTTTTCTTCGACCTTGCGGCGTAGTTCGGCCAAGACACGTTCAACTTCAGTAGGGGTGCTGGTCACGTTGATATCATCCGATGACGGTTTTGGCATTTGCGCCGTCTTCTTGGCATCCCGCGCAGGCCGGACACGCGGAGTCATGATCGCCTTTTCAACATGCGCACATCCACATACCGCGCATGTCACCATGCCCGAGGCTGCCAGCTTGTCGTATGCTTCGGCAGATTGGAACCAGCTGTCGAAACTATGGCCCTTGCTGCACTTCAACGCGTATTGAATCATGGTCCGTCCAAAATGTCGGTTGGCGAATAGATACCGACCGAAACTCCAATATCAAGTCTCTCAATATTAAGTTTAGTGTATTCGGGGCGCAAATTTGCGCAAAATATCGGCAAGATCGGGCGAGTTGACTTTCGATGCGGCCTTTTGAAGCGTACACCATTTGCGTTTCCGTTGCCCTGTCTCAGGAAAACGACTCTGAACCTGATCCACATGCAGCGGGTAGACATCCACCGCGCAAAGAACCGGTCCACGCTTGGCACAGGTTTTGGCCATCGAGAACTGGCCAAGCTTGACCGGCACACATGTGCCAATCACGCCCGCCTCTTCCCACGCCTCCTGAGCCGCGGTTTCCGAGGCACTTAACCCATCAATCAACCAACCCTTCGGGATGATCCAGCGCTGCGCTTTGCGGGAGGTTATCAACAGAACCTCAGGACGACCCCGCAACAGCCGATAGCACAACGCGGCTGCCTGAGGCAGGACCGGAACCTGCCCCACATTGAGGTCTAGACTGGACGCCCGAGAAACTTTCATCGCGCCACACTCACTTTCGCATCAGATCAGTGCCCGTATACCGCGTTTTCTATTAAGCTTTTGTATCGCGGCTTGTTAAACTTAGTATACCACATGATGCGGCAGCGACCAAATTTAACCGCTACATACGCGCACTGAGCCTGCGAACCAGAACATCGTGCGAGATATCAGCGTCCATCGCCAACCGGCGCAAACCAAAGTGAACATGGGCGATCTGCTGGTAGTAGCGGGTGTAGATGTAATTCGTCCCACCCCCCGCAAGCGCCCCCAGAACCGGTACGGATTGCGCCGCCAGTTTCTGACCCAACACAACCGATAGCTTCGGAGCCACAGCTGCAATCAATTTCTTCATCGCGGGGCCTGTCAGCGTCAGTCGCACGGAAAAGAACCCCAAATCCGCTCCGTCATCGTGTGACAACGGACCCGCTGCCGCCAACACCCGAACACAGTCGAATTTCACGTTTTCTTCAGCCGGATCAAAGCCTTCGCGCGCTGCCGCGCCCTGGATTGAGCGCAACAGCATGGCCGTGGTCGCTGGCAGCTCAACCAAGGCGGTGGACAGGCCACCCAATCCGCCCGCAGCGCCCATCGCCGTTGTCACGGCAGTGTTCACCCAAGGGGCCTGATCGGGCACGATCTGCCGCGAACCTTGTGCCGCCTGCGTCGCCATCCAAAGGGCTTGTTCGGTCGCTCCGGTCAAGCCGTCGCGCAGGGGTTCGGGCAGTTGGTCCAGCAGGGATTCCGCCGACCCGCCCAAAGCGTTGAGCAGTTTGACACCCGCCCCACCGGCCGAGCGGTAGTGTTTCGCCAAGCGATCCAATTCCGCATCCGCGTCGACACTGTCGATCAGTATAACATCCTGCATCCGAACCCTCCGTTCCTTGAAAGATCGGTATTTCGGCGCGGTGTTTCAATAGCTCAGCGCGTCCAGCGGGTTACGGCTCCGGTAATATTGTCCCACTTTCCGGGGCTCAGAGCCATGCCCAAAACACGCTCTGGGTTGGTTGGCGGCGGCATCTCAACCTCCGTCAACGGCGTGAACCCAAAACGGGCGTAATAGGGCGCGTCGCCGACCAGCATGACCCGGTCCCACCCCTTTTCCCGCCCCGTTTCAACGCCGGAATGGATGAGGTAGCCGCCAAGCCCCTCGCCCTGATGCGTGGGGTGAACTGCAACAGGACCCAATAGCAAGGCGTCATGATCGCCAACATGAACAGGCCAGAACCGGATCGCTCCGGCCAGTATTCCTTGCCCGTCACGCGCAACCAAAGACAAACCCGCCACCGGAGGTACATCATCGCGCAAACGGTAAGAGGAAAGCGCCTCGCGCCCCGGCGCAAAGCACAGATCATAGAGGGCTTCGACCTCCCACCAATCCTGCGGCTCTTCCGGCCTGATCGCGAATTGCTGCACGCCTGCCCTCTTTTCCTAGCTGGCAATCGCCCTAGCACTTCGTTACGCCTTGGGCAAACGCTTGGAGACCATATGTTCTATCGCCCCGAAGACGGCCACGGCCTGCCGCACAATCCGTTCAACGCCATCATCACCCCGCGCCCCATCGGATGGATTTCGTCGCGCGACGCAAATGGGATCAACAACCTGGCCCCCTACTCATTCTTCAACGGGGTTGCCTACACCCCGCCACAGGTGATGTTTGCCACAACCGGAACCAAGCACGACCAGGACGGCGGCAAGGACAGCATCGCAAACATCGAGGCAACGGGCGTATTCTGCGTGAACATCGTAGCCTTTGCCCACCGGGATGCGATGAACGCCAGTTCAGCCGGACTGCCAAAGGAAACCGACGAATTTGCCCATGCCGGCCTGACGGCGGTCGAGTGCGAAACCATCGCTTGCTCACGCGTTGCAGATGCGCCTGCTGCGCTGGAGTGCAAGCTGACCGAGATCACGACCCTACCCGGTGAGGCAAACCGCGTTGTCTTTGGCGAAGTGACCGGGGTCCATCTGCGTGACGATTGCCTGAAGGATGGCAAATTCGACGTGACAACCTTCCAGCCTTTGGCGCGGCTTGGCTACCGAGACTATGCAGTTGTCACCGAGTTGTTCTCATTGAATAGGCCTGATGATTGAGGCCTGTCCTTAGGGGGCGCTGCCCCCACCGCCCTGCGGGCGACTCCCCCGAGATATTTCTAGCCAGATGAAGCAGAGGGATCCTTCATTCATCTGGCCAAAGAATACCTCGGAGCGCGAGGCAGAGCCTCGCAAATGATTCAGTGGCCGCCCAGGATGCCGGTACGGACCGAGTAGTCCACAGCCAAGCCGTAATCCGGGTCATCGTCGCTATCGACCATCAAGTGGCCCGCTTTGTTCAGCAGCTTGTGGCAGTCGTGGCTAAGATGGCGCAGCATCACACGTTTGCCCGCAGCCTCGTATTTTGCAGCGACGTTTTCGATGGCCTGCAGGGCGGATTGATCGACCACGCGGCTTTCGGCGAAATCCACAATGACCACGTCGGGATCGTTCGGAACGTCGAACAGTTCGACAAATCCGTCTGACGAGCCAAAGAACAACGGCCCCTGAATTTCATAGACTTTCGCGCCCTTTTCCGTCTCAGAGTCGCGGGTGACAGCATGGATACGTTTGGCGTTGTTCCAGGCGTAGGCCAGGGCCGAAACGATCACGCCGACGACAACCGCAACCGCAAGGTCTTCCATCACAGTAACGACAGTCACCAGAACAATCACGAAGGCGTCCATCAAAGGCACCTTGCGCATGATCTTAAATGAGTTCCAGGCGAAGGTCCCGATCACTACCATGAACATTACGCCAACCAGCGCAGCCAGCGGGATTTGCTCGATCAGCGGCGAGGCGAACAGGATGAAGGTCAGCAGGAACAGGGCAGCCGCGATACCCGCGATCCGGGTACGACCGCCAGATTTCACGTTGATCATCGACTGGCCGATCATGGCGCAGCCACCCATGCCTCCGAAGAAGCCGGTGGCGACGTTCGCGACACCCTGCGCGATGCATTCCTGCGAGGCTCCGCCGCGTTTGTTGGTGATCTCACCCACGAGGTTCAGAGTCAGCAGGGACTCAATCAGGCCAATGGCGGCCAGAATGACCGCGTAGGGCAAGATGATCTCAAGCGTTTCGAAGTTCAGCGGCACCATCGGGATGTGGAACGCAGGCAAGCCGCCCTCGATCGAGGCCAGATCACCGACACGCGGCACATCCAGACCAAAGCCGATCACCAGCGCTGCAACGACCAGAATACCCGCCAGAGGGGCCGGAATGATACGCGTGATCCGCGGCATGACCCAAATAACCGCCATGGTCAGCGCGACGAGGCCCAACATGGTATAGAGCTGTACGCCCGAGAGCCACTCGCCCCCGCTCATCCCGTGGCCGGTGTTTTCCATGGTTCCGGGGACTTTGAACTGGCCCATCTGCGCCAGGAAGATAACAATCGCCAGTCCGTTCACAAACCCCAGCATCACCGGATGCGGCACAAGGCGAATGAAACGCCCCCAATGCATCGCACCGGCAATCACCTGCAAAATTCCCATCAAAACCACGGTTGCGAACAAGTACTCGACCCCGTGCTGCGCGACCAGCGCCACCATCACGACCGCCAACGCGCCCGTTGCGCCCGAAATCATGCCGGGGCGACCTCCGATCAGCGCAGTGATCAGGCCGACCATGAAGGCCGCGTAGAGACCGACCAGAGGATGTACGCCCGCGACAAAGGCAAAGGCCACGGCCTCGGGCACCAGAGCCAGAGCGACGGTCAGACCTGACAGCAGCTCAATCCGCAGGCGCGACACGGTCAGGCCCTCATCGGGCACCCAACGGAGATCGGGCTTGGCAATACGGTTGGCAAAGCTTGCCAGCATGGCTCGGGGCATGGGACGGTCCTGTGGGTCTTTATGTTCGCGCGAAAGAGGGCCTTTTACCTGTCAAAGCACCCAAGAGATACCGCGACCAGCGGGACCCTGATATGCGTCAACCGCATAGCTTAACAGCACAACTCGCGACGAAACGGTGCAAATGGCTGAGACCACTTGCCAATTTCGCCTGTGACCCGCAGAGTTTGCGCGCATGAATCGAGCAGCGGAGACCCAACGTGACCCAAACAAAAATTGCCGTCATCGGCGGATCAGGCATTTACGACATCGACGGGCTGGAAAATGCGGAGTGGGTCCGGGTTGATACGCCTTGGGGGGCGCCCTCAGATCAGGTTCTGACCGGATCGTTGGATGGTGTCGATATGGTTTTCCTACCCCGCCATGGGCGCGGACACATCCATTCACCGACCGAAGTGCCCTATCGCGCCAATATCGACGCTCTGAAGCGGTTGGGGGTGACGGACGTGATCTCGGTCTCGGCCTGTGGGTCGTTCCGAGAGCACATGGCACCGGGTGATTTCGTGATTGTAGATCAGTTCATCGACCGGACATTTGCACGCGAGAAAAGCTTTTTCGGAACCGGCTGCGTGGCCCATGTCAGCGTGGCGCATCCGACCTGCCCGCGCCTGTCGAATGCCTGCGAAGAGGCCGGATTAGCCGCTGGCATCACCGTGCATCACGGCGGCACATATCTGGCGATGGAGGGGCCGCAGTTTTCGACCCTGGCCGAGTCCAAGATGTACCGCGAACAGTGGGGCTGCGATGTGATCGGCATGACCAATATGCCTGAGGCGAAACTCGCCCGCGAGGCCGAGCTTTGCTATGCCTCGGTCGCGATGGTCACCGACTATGACAGCTGGCACCCCGATCATGGCGAGGTCGACGTGACCTCGATTATCGCAACCCTGACTGGGAACGCCGAAAAAGGCCGGGCTTTGGTCAAAGGGCTGCCAGGCTTGCTGGGCCCGATCCGCACGCCCTGCCCGCATGGGTGTGACCGGGCTCTGGACCACGCGATCCTGACGGCCCCGGAAAATCGTGACCTGACCGTTCTGGCAAAATTGGACGCGGTGGCGGGCAGGGTTCTGTAGCCTTACCGTTGGGGTAGATTGTCTTGCACCGTCTGCCACAAGCCATGCGTCCAGAGATCATTGTGGGTGCCACCGTCAATCATGAACAACTGCGCCACGCCTCCGGCGGAAAGCGCTGTTGCGTGATGCGGCGGGACCACGACGTCCTCGGTGCCGTGGAAGATCAGTGTCGGCACCTCGATCTGACCGACTATGTCGCGGGTGGCGAACTTGTCGTGCATGAGAAGTGAGACGGGCAGCCAAGGATAGCGCTCGGCCGCGACATCAACGGTTGCGGTAAACGGTGCCTCCAAAACCAGTAGCTCCGCGTCGGGGCGCTGCGCGGCAACAGCCGCTGCGACGCCGGTTCCAAGGCTCTGACCGTGGAGCACAACGGGTTGGCCCTGCGCACTTAGTTGGTCATAGAGGGCCAGACCGTCAGCGACGAAAGCGGCCTCGGATGGGGTGCCATCGCTGCCGGGGAACCCGCGATAACTTGGCGCGAGCAGACCGAAGCCGCTGTTCAGTATTTCGCGCAGCCGGTCGGCGCGGTCCCCAAGATTGCCGCTTTGCCCATGGAAAAACAGAACGGTCGGCGCACCCTCAGCCACTGCAGGCGCGGACCAGACCGCCAGGTCGGTGCCATCCGGCATGGGCAGCAACAGGACCTCGACATCCGCCAAACCGACCGCGCTGGGTTCAGGCAACACGCCGGATGGTTTGAACAGCAAATCGCGCTGATTCACATACATATAAACCACGGCCAACACATAGAGCGCCGCGATCACCGCAATCAGGACAAACGCGCCTTTTCTCAGCCGCGCTGTGTGGTCCTGCGTCATTTTCTGAGTCTGCTCCATAAGGGCCTCCGTTCAACCGTCTTATCAGTCTGGGCATCGATGCGCGGGATTCAAGAGAGATGTATCAGGCTTAATCCGACCTTTAGAATTTCTGGGCGAGGCTGAAACCGCTTGACGCCTGCTCCGTGTGAGGGCTTGCTGCGAGGCGAACAGGAACAGGATGACCCATGTCTTTAGAACTCTGGTTGGCCTTTGTGGCCGCATCGACCGCGTTGCTGCTGATCCCCGGACCGACCGTGCTGCTGGTTCTCAGCTATGCGCTATCAAAAGGGCGCAGCGTGGCGGTTGCCTCGGCCACCGGGGTTGCCGTTGGTGATCTTGTCGCGATGACAGCGTCTCTGCTGGGTTTGGGCGCTTTAGTTCTGGCCTCTGCCACGTTGTTTTCTGTGTTGAAGTGGATCGGGGCCGCCTATCTGGTCTGGTTGGGCATCAAACTGTTGCGCAGCGCGCCATCGGGTGGGTTGAACCCGGTTGAAACAGGGCGTGATGCTACCGCGCGCGGGGTTTTCGGACATGCGGCAGCAGTTACCGCCCTAAACCCAAAGTCAATCGCATTTTTCATCGCCTTCGTCCCGCAGTTCCTGCGCCCAGCCGAACCCTTGGGCCCTCAATTCGCGATCCTGATTGCGACCTTCGTGGGCCTCGCCTGGCTGAACGCGCTGGCTTACGCGCTTCTGGCCGATCGACTGCGACTCATGATCGGGCGCGCTGGCGTGATCAACGCGATGACACGGTTCGGAGGTCTGGCTCTGATCGGAATGGGCGTTGCGACGGCTGTTCTGCGGCGGCCCGCCTAGTCGTCTGCGTTTTCTTTCATGAACCCGCGGATAAAGCGGCGGATTTCGCGTGCAGCTGACGTGTCCAGCTCTTTGCACAATTCGACAAAGGCATCACGTTCGTCCTTGTCCAGACGCAACACCAACTGACTGTTTTTCTTGGTAGAACCCTTACCGTCTTTCTTCGCCACGCGCCTTAATCCCGCAAACTACTTGATTCTCTCCGAGATGCAATGTATATACATAGCATATAGGATGTAGATATCGGGCACCTAACAACAAAAAAAGGATTTTGGCAATGAACCTTCATGCGGCTCAAGCATTTCTTTTGAGAGACCAGCGCAATTGGCGCAAACCTCACCTGTCTTGGCTGCCCGCCACGCTGTACCGGTACTACGGGTTAGCAAAGGCCGTTCCGAACCGGCGCAGATAGGCGCAGGCGGCATTCTATCCTTGCAAGGTTGACGCCAATGGGCCAAACACCCCGCGTGTTCTGATGCCAAAGGGGTGCCTCATGTCCAGAAACAACTCGGTCAAGGATTACATCCGAACCATCGTCGATTTCCCTCATGAAGGGATCATGTTTCGCGACGTCACCACCCTGTTTGCCGATCCGCGCGGATTTCGCATGGCCATCGACCAGATGCTGCACCCCTATGCGGGCGAGCGGATCGATAAGGTCGTCGGGCTTGAAGCGCGCGGCTTTATTCTGGGCGGCGCTATTGCACACCAGTTGAGCGTCGGTTTTGTTCCCATCCGCAAAAAGGGCAAGCTGCCCGGCACCACGATCAGCCAAGACTACAAGTTGGAATATGGCGAGGCGATCGTCGAGATCCACGATGACGCCATCCAAGCCGGCGAAAAGGTCTTAGTCGTCGATGACCTGCTGGCAACTGGCGGCACCGCTGGCGCTGGCATCAAACTGATCGAACGGTTGGGGGGCGAGATCATCTCTTGCGCGTTTATTGTGGACCTCCCGGAACTGGGCGGGCGCAAAGTGCTTGAGGATATGGGCATGGATGTTCATGTCCTATGTGAATTCGAAGGTCTGTGAGCCGAAAAAACTCACATATTATTGTATTGAAATTTGAAACAGAGTTGGCTTAGCGCTGTTTCGCGACTGTTCAAGGCAATTCTTTGCGCAAAACGCGTGATCCGTATGCGCTGATCGCCGTATCCCGATTGATGCTGCTTGAAGCATTTCTAATTTGGGAGACCACAAAATGTTCCGCAAACTTGCAGTCGCTAGCGTCGCAACGATCCTGTTGGGCACATCCGCAATGGCAGACGGTCATGGCAAAGACATCGTCGATACCGCCGTCTCAGCCGGTAGCTTTGAAACTCTCGTCGCCGCCGTTCAGGCCGCCGAACTGGTTGACACGCTGAAAGGCGAAGGTCCGTTCACCGTGTTCGCCCCGACGGATGAAGCCTTCGCAGCTCTGCCCGAAGGCACAGTGGCCGATCTGTTGAAGCCCGAAAACAAAGACCAGCTGGTTGCAGTTTTGACCTACCATGTGGTGCCGGGCAAAGTGATGTCGGGCGATCTGTCCGATGACATGACCGCAGCCACGGTGCAAGGCGGCGATATCACGATCGACCTGGATTCGGGCGTGATGGTTAATGACGCCAACGTCGTTCAGGCCGATATCGAGACATCGAACGGCGTGATCCATGTGATCGACAAGGTCATTCTGCCCGCGTCGTAAAGCAGTCAGACACGGTCCGAACCGTCCGGGCCGTGTCTACGCCTTCAGGATGGCTCCGGTATTCATGATCCCTTTTGGGTCCAACGTAGCCTTGATCCCTCGCATTGCCTGAAGTTTGACAGGATCGCCATAGCGCTCCAAGTCCTCGACCTTAAACCGTCCCACCCCGTGTTCCGCGCTGACCGAGCCGTCAAACGCGTGAACAAGATCGTGAACCGCGCTCTTCACCGCTTTGCGGTGGCCATCAAAGGCATCGCGGCTCTGACCCTTTGGCGGGAATACGTTGTAGTGAAGGTTGCCATCGCCCAAGTGCCCGAAACAGTTGATACGGAACGGACCCAACGCGCCGATCACCTCGGCACCTTGCCGAATGAATTCGGGGATGGTCGAGATCGGGACAGATATATCATGGCTCGAGACGGACCCGATCAGGCGGTTGGCCTCAGGGATACGCTCACGAACAGCCCACAGCGCGCGGCGCTGCGCCTCGCTCTGGGCAATCACGCCATTTTGGACAAGGCCCCGAGGCTCTGCAGCGGCGAAAATTGCCTCCAAACGCTCAGACGCGGTCTGCCCGGCTGCCAATCCAAGTTCGATCAGTACGCTCCAATCGGGCGGAGTATCGAATGGCTGGCGCACATCGGGCAACACCTCGGTCAGGAAATCCAACCCCTGCCGGTGGATCAGTTCAAACGAACTGACCGTCTCGCCCACCAAATCGCGCGTAAGGGCCAGCAGGTCGATCGCGGCCTCGGGCGAGGTCACCTGAAACATCGCCGTTCCAACCTCAGCCGGACGTGGAAACAGCTTCAGCGAAGCTGCGGTGATAATCCCAAGGGTCCCCTCGGACCCGATCAACAGATTGCGCAGATCATAGCCCGTGTTGTCTTTTCTCAACCGGCTCAGGCCATGCCAAATTTCACCGCTGGGCAACACCGCCTCAAGCCCAAGGCACAGATCACGCGCATTGCCATATCGCAGCACATTGACGCCCCCGGCGTTGGTCGCGAGGTTGCCCCCGATCCGACACGATCCCTGCGCGGCCAGAGACAGGGGAAACAGCCTGTCCGCCGCCTCTGCTGCGGCCTGCACGTCCTCAAGAACGGCCCCAGCCTCGGCAATCATTACGTTTTCAGTTGGATAAACCGCGCGAATGGCGGTCATACGCTCCAGTGAGATCAACAAAGGTGCCGGACCAGAGGTCATGACCTGCCCACCTACCAAGCCCGTGCCGCCGCCATAGGGCACAACCGGCACGCGCGCACCCGAGGCAAGCCGTACCAGCGCCGCCACGTCCTGCACGTTGCGCGGCAGGGCCAACAATCCAATTTCGCCCGCAAACCGGTTGCGCGGCTCTTCCAGGTAACGTTCAGAAACCGGACGCAACACATCATCGCCCAATTCAGCGCGAATGGCGTCAGCAAGCTTGGCATCTGCGGGGTTCAAATCCATTCGCCTTCCTTGCCCAACATGCGCGCGACCAGCAAGCCCTATTCCAGATCGATCAGATATTGCGGCTCTAGCACGACAACTGTGGGCCGGTCCGGCAAACTGCGCAGCGAGACGGTCAGCTCTGACACACCTTCGCGTACAACCGGGAAGTCATTGCGAATATCGACTAGAAAGCGATCCAGCGAGAAACCGGAAAACCAATGCATAGGAATAATCACCGAGCTTTTCAGCCGCTTGAGGACCGAGATCATCTCGGGCAGAGGCATGGTTGTCCCGCCATCCACGGCCGCCATCACAACATCCAGACGCCCCAAAGCAGCAAACTGTTCGTCCGAGGGCACGTGATGCAAATGCCCCAAATGACCGATGCATAGCCCTTCGACCTCGAACACGAAAATCGAGTTCCCCTTCTCCTCGACCCCACCATAGGACAACCGGATATCGGTCGAGACATTGCGCACCAGCATCTCGCCCAGATCCAGATGATGGTCTATCCCCTGCCCGAACTCACCCCACCCCGGCAGCACATGGGGAATGGCCGGGTCGGGATGCGCCGTCCAATGGGTGCTGTGCGCGTGGTTCATCGTCACGACATCGGGGATCAGATCGGCACTGCCGATGAACCCGGTGAAATCCGTGACCGCGTTCAGCCCACCCGCAGTCTGGATCAGAAAGGAGGCATGCGCGACATAGCTGATCCGCACCGAAAACTCCGGCACCGGGTCCTGCCACGCGGCTTTGTGCAGATATTCAATCCCAGGTGCTGCGTCGGCTATGGCTATGCAATGGCTCGGCCGCCGCTCCTGCGCCGCAGCCGCACCCGAGAGAAATACCAATACAGCCACAATCCAGCGCATAGGAGGAGTGTAGCGCATCCCTCCGCCAAGTCATGCCCCTTGTTCATCTGACCCAAAATATCCCGGGGGAGGCGCGGCTTGCCGCGACGGGGGCAGAGCCCCCTAGCCTGCGTCCGTCCTGCCCCGCCGGTCCGACCTCAAACTGGCGTAGAGAACATGCGTCCGCCACCGCCCGTTGATCTGCAGATAGGACTGCGCGACACCCTCGTATTTGAAACCCGAGCTTTCCAGCAGCCCGCGAGAGGGCTTGTTTTCCGGCAAGCAGGCCGCCTCAATCCGGCTCAGATCAAGACGAGTGAAGGCGTGATGAACGACCGCTCCGATAGCCTCGCGCATGTAGCCGTTGCGCGCAAAACTCTGCCCAGTCCAATAGCCCAGCGTTCCAGCCTGCGCAGGACCGCGGCGGATGTTGTCCAGTGTGATCGCCCCCACCAGCACGTCGTCTGAGCGGCGGAACAGAAACAACGGTATCGCGGTTCCGCTGGCGACCGAGCGCTGCGCCCAATAGACCCGGTTGGTGAAAGACTTGCGGCTTAAATGGTCCTGCGCCCAGATCGGCTCCCAGGGGGTCAGGTACTCCTCTGAAGCGCGGCGCAGAGCGGCCCATTCGTTGAAGTCCGAATGCACAGGCGGGCGCAGCCTGAGCCGCGCGGTTTCAAGTTTCAGCTTGCGCCTGCCCAACAGCATCACGCCGCACGCCTCTCCTGCAGTTCTGCCAAGGATGGCGCGCCCGAGACCGGACCGTATAGCGCCAAGGCCGCCGGGGCCTGAACGGCCATGCGTTCGGCGAAGGCCCGGACATCCTCGGTACTGACCGCATCAATCTTGGCGACGGTATCTTCCAACGAAGGCACCCGTCCCCAGATCTGCACCAGACGCGCCAGACGCTCAGCCCGGTTCGAGGGGCTTTCCAGACCCATCAGCATCCCGGCTTTCATCTGCGCACGGGCACGAGCGACCTCTTCTTCGCTCATGTCATCGGCAGCGCGCTTCATCTCGTCTATCGTGATGGTTGCAAGCTCGGCGACCTGATCGGCAGACGTGCCCGCGTAAATCGTGGTCGTGCCGGTATCCGCATAGGCCCCGGTCTGCGCAAAGATCGTGTAGCAGAGCCCGCGCGACTCGCGCACTTCCTGGAACAGGCGCGAGGACATGCCACCGCCCAATGCCGTCGAATAGATCTGCGCGGTATAGATCCCGTCATCGCGATAGCCGGGGCTTTCCAGCGCCAGAGCAAAATGCGCCTGCTCCAGATCCTTTTCTTGCCGCGCCTCCCCGCCGGTAAAGCGGGCAGCTTCGGGGACCAGACCTTTGCGCGGCTGCAGATGGCCGAACATCTCTTCGGCCATTTTCATCAGGGCTTCGTGATCGACAGCGCCCGCTGCCGACAGGATCATTTGTTCGGGACCATAATGTTCGGCCACGAATCCTGAAAGATCCTCTCGCGAGAAAGAGCTGACCCGCTCGGTCGGCCCAAGAATGGTGCGACCCAGCGGCTGGTCGTGATAGCTTTGTTCCTGCAGCCAGTCGAAAATCACGTCGTCCGGCGTGTCATAGGCCTGACCTATTTCCTGGAGGATCACGCCACGTTCAACTTCGATCTCACGCGGATCGAAAACCGGGTTCAGAACGATGTCGCCGATCACATCCATCGCCAGCGCCACGTCGTCTTTCAGGACGCGCGCGTAATAGGCCGTCACTTCGCGCGAGGTATAGGCGTTGATATAGCCACCTACATCCTCAATCGCCTCTGCGATTTGCAGCGAAGAACGCCGCTCGGTTCCCTTGAACGCCATATGTTCAAGGAAATGCGCGATCCCGTTCTGTTCGATCCGCTCATGCCGCCCGCCGGCGGTCACCCAGATGCCGATGGCTGCCGATTGCAGCCCCGGCATATGTTCACTGACGATACGAAAGCCGTTCTTCAGCTGGTCTTGTCTGACTGTCACTCAGCGATATGCCTTCTGATATGATCCTCGAGGGCACCCAGATCATTGGCAATCCGCGTCACCCGTTCCGGACGTTCATACAGATCAGACATGCGGGATGGAAGAGGCGGATGTTCCCCGCTCGCCTTCTCGACCGCAGCCGGGAATTTCGCCGGGTGCGCGGTGGCCAGAGTGATCATCGGCACATCTGCTGCGCGGTGGTCCTCAGCCACTTTGATGCCGATGGCCGAATGCGGGCAGACCAGCTCGGCACTATGGGCCAGAGTATGTTTGATCGTCTCAAGCGTCTCATCCTCGGAGACGCGGCCCGAATCAAAGCTCTCGCGGAGGGCTTCCATCGCGCCTTGGCTGACGTTGAAGCCGCCGGATTTCAGCTCATCCATCAACTGAGCGACCGCGCTGCCATCCTCGCCATAGGCATAGTACAGGGCGCGTTCGAAGTTTGAGCTGACCTGAATGTCCATCGACGGGCTGATCGAGGGGATGGTCTCACCCTTGAAATAGCCCTCACCCGACAGGCAGCGGTGCAGAATGTCATTCTGGTTGGTCGCCACGACCAGTTGGTCGATGGGCAGGCCCATGCGTTTGGCCAGATAGCCTGCGAAGATGTCCCCGAAATTGCCGGTCGGTACGGTGAAGCTGACCTTGCGATGCGGCGCGCCAAGGCTGACAGCAGCCGAGAAGTAGTAGACGATCTGCGCCAGAACGCGTGCAAAGTTGATCGAGTTCACGCCCGCCAGTTTGACCTCATCCCGGAAATCGAAATCGTTGAACATATCCTTCAGTGCAGCCTGGCAATCGTCAAAATCGCCATCCACGGCCAGCGCGTGGACATTGCTATCTGATGGCGTCGTCATCTGGCGGCGCTGCACCTCGGACACCCGTCCATGCGGATAGAGGATGAAAACATCCACCGCATCCAGCCCCCGGAATGCCTCAATCGCGGCCGAGCCGGTATCGCCACTGGTCGCGCCAACGATGGTCACACGGTCGTTGCGGCGTTTCAGGGCCACCTGGAACAGCTGACCAATCAGCTGCATGGCAAAATCCTTGAAGGCCAGAGTGGGCCCGTGGAACAGCTCCAAAAGGAAGTGGTTTTCGTTCAGTTGCTTTAGCGGCGCTCGGGCGTCGTGGCCGAAGCCTTCATAGGCGCGGGCGATGATCTGTTTGAACTCATCCTCTGCGAAGGAACTGCTGACATAGGGCCACATCACGCGGAACGCGATCTTCTCGTAGGAAAGCCCGGCCATGGCGGCGATCTCATCATGGCTGAGCGTTGGGATTTCGGCGGGTAGGTACAAGCCACCGTCACGGGCCAGTCCAGTCAGCATCGCCTCTTCAAAGCTCAGTTCAGGCGCTTGGCCACGGGTCGAGATGTATTTCATTGCGAGTCACTCTCAGAAGGGGCGCGATTGCGCCACAGGAAGTATCCGGTCATCGCGGCCCAGACGAGGGCCAGTCCAAACCATGTGATTGCATATTGCAGGTGATCATTGGGAATCCCCGCCGTATCGACCGGCAACGGGGTCACGCCCGGATCGGTCTGAGACCGGGCGATCAGCAGAATCGGCTCAGCCCCCAGAGCGGCAGCCAGATTGGGCACGTCGCGGGCGAACCAGATGTTGCTGTCGATATCGGCCTCAGGCGTATAGCTGTCGATCTCATCGGGCCAATGCAGGTTGCCTGTCACCTCCATCGGGCCGGTCGAACGGTCGGTCTGTTTGGCCGTGGTGGGCACAAAACCGCGGTCCACCAGAATGGTGCGATCCTCGGTGCTGAATGACTGGATGATGCGATACCCGGCACCGACCTGCTTGACCGAGACCAGAACGTGGATCTCGCCTGGCTCCATGTCACCCGAGATCGTCACGGGCAGATATTTGTCTTCATCCTCTGACACTTGTTGCGGCAGAGGAACCGGTTCAGCCGCGATGCGGCTGTCAATCTCGGACAGGATCTCTTGTTTCCACGCCAGACGCTGGACCTGCCACGTACCAAGCCACAGCAATACGCCCAAACCGGCGAGACTGAAGATCAGCAGAAATAGAGTGCGGCGCATGGAAGGACTATCGCTCGTTGCAGGAACCGGCGTCTTGTTAAGGGGGGCAGGCACGAGAATGCAACCACGCAATTGTATGGGGCGCAATCTTGCCCTCGAAAATGCGAAAAAGCCGCCCCGAAGAGCGGCTTTTGCAGTTCAAAACTAGTGTCGCTTAGAACAGCGGCGCCTGTCCCCAGATGTAGACTGCGAAGAACAGGAACAGCCAGACCACGTCAACGAAGTGCCAGTACCAGGCTGCGGCCTCGAAACCGACGTGCTTCTCGGGTGTGAAGTCCCCTTTCAGCGCACGGATCAGGCAGACCGTCAGGAAGATCGTGCCGATGACCACATGGAAGCCGTGGAAACCGGTTGCCATGAAGAAGTTCGAGTAGAACTGGTCACCGCCAAACTGCCAGTCCTCATGAGCCAGCAGTTCGTAATATTCAAACGCCTGGAGTGCAGTAAACAGGATTCCCAGCACAATACCGATCGCCAGACCATTGATCAGCGCCTTGCGGTCATTGTCATGTACCAGAGCGTGGTGCGCCCAGGTGATCGCACAGCCCGACAGCAGAAGGACCAGGGTGTTGATCAGCGGCAGGTGGAACGGATCAACCGCGTGGATATCCGGCTGGATGTATTCGGTGCCCGCATAGTCGTACATCGGGTACATGCGATGTTTGAAGAACGACCAGAACCAGGCGAAGAAGAACATTACCTCGGACATCACGAACAGGATGAAGCCATAGCGCAGTCCGATGCGCACAACCGGCGTGTGGTCGCCCTGACGGCTTTCCACCACAACTTCGGACCACCAGGCGAACATGGTGTACAGCACGGCAACGAGACCGGCCCAGAACAGCCACGGCGTCACACCGTGCATCCAAAGGACGGCTCCGAACAGCATCACAAAGCCACCGACAGCGCCGATCAGCGGCCAGATCGACGGGGCCAAAATGTGATAATCATGGTTTTTTGCGTGTGCCATCAGCGTCCCTCACCTAAAGGCGTTAGTTCGTGTTTGTGTCTTCCTGCGTTTCAAGGGCGGCATAGCCCTCGGGCAGGTCAATTTCGTAGAATGTATACGACAGAGTAATCGTATGCACATATTTCGCTTCGAGGTCTTCGACCATTTCCGGATCAACAAAGAAGCTGACCGGCATCTCTACCCGCTCACCGGGTTGCAAAACCTGCTCTTCAAAGCAGAAGCAGGCGATTTTCTGGAAATAGCCACCTGCCGAATACGGCGCGACGTTGTAAGACGCCTGCCCCGCAATCGGGCGATCGGTCGGGTTGTAGGCCTCATAGAAGGCCAGCCCGGTTTCACCGATGCGCACCTCCATCTCGCGTTCGACGGGCTTGAACTCCCACGCCATGTCCTTGGCTTTGGATGCGTCGAAACGGACCGTCACTTTGCGGTCGAGGATATCATCAGGCGCGGCTTCGGCGACGCCAGTGGTGCCTCCGAATCCGGTAACACGGCAGAACCAGTCGTAAAACGGCACAGCCGCCCAGGCGAGGCTGCCCATCAGGACAACCACACCCACGGTTTGCACAACAGTTTTCTGAGGACCGGACAGAGCCATCAGTTTTGCACCTCCTGCACGGGTTGCCCCAGGCTGGTGCCCGAGACCTTGACGATTGTGAGGCCGAAGATGATCACGATGAAGGCCGCAAGTGTCAGGCCAACACCCAAGTTTCGGCTGAAACGACGTTGGTGAATTTCATGGCTTTTGCGCAGGCTCATCACCACCCTCCCAAGCCGTAGGGTTTCAGCAGCGCCTCAACCAGAATCGCGCCAAAATGCAGGAACAGGTACAGCAGAGACAGCTTGAAGAAACTCCGCTCGACCTTGAAATTGTCCGCTTCCGCGTCGTCTTCGGTGCGGCGCGAGATCTGCCATGCGCCACGCAGGAACAGGGCGTTCAGCACCATGGCAACTGCCAGATAGATCGGCCCGCCGATGTCTGAGAACGCGGTGCCAACGGCCAGAACAGCCAGAAGGCCGGTGTAAACGAGAATATGCTTACGGGTCGCGCGACGACCATGGGTCACGGTCAACATGGGCACGCCCGCATCGTCATAGTCCGAGCGCATGAACAGCGCCAATGCCCAGAAATGTGGAGGCGTCCACATAAAGGTCAGAGCAAACATCAGCCACGGCTCAAGCGTCATCGACCCGGTTGCGGCAACCCAGCCGATCACCGGAGGGAACGCCCCTGCCGCGCCGCCGATCACGATGTTCTGCGGCGTCGAGCGTTTCAGCCACATCGTGTAGACCACAACGTAGAAGAAAATGGTGAAACCCAGAAACGCGCCGGCGAACCAGTTGGTCGCAAGGCCCAGCATGATCACCGACAGGCCGGACAGCGCCAGACCCAAGGAAAGCGCCTCGCCTTCTTGTACCTTACCAGCGGGAATCGGGCGGCCCTTGGTCCGCTTCATCACCCGGTCGATATCCGCATCCCACCACATGTTCAGCGCACCAGACGCGCCACCACCGATGGCGATAAACAGAATGGCGCAGAAACCCACGAACGGATGCACCGACACCGGAGCGGCCAGCAAACCGACAAGAGCCGTAAACACGACCAGAGACATCACACGCGGCTTCAGCAGGGCGAAATAATCGCCAAAGCTGGCCTCATCCGCGTATGCCTTGGCGGTCGATGTGCTGGCATTGATGCTTGCGTCGGTCATCTCTGGTCCTTTTGGGGCGCAAGCTGCGCGGTTCAGCGCGCAGCCAACGAGTATTCTAAGGCGCGAACGCCCAGTCTACGCTCAGTTCGCGGCCATCTGGAAGTTCTGCGGCGTGCCCGCATATTCTTCGATCGCACCGTTCAGCCACTGTTCGTAGGCCTCTTCGCTGACCACTTTGACGGTGATAGGCATATAAGCGTGGTCCTTGCCGCAAAGCTCGGAACACTGGCCGAAATAGACGCCCTCTTTGTCAGCTTCAAACCACAGCTCGGCCAGACGACCGGGAACGCCGTCCTGCTTAACGCCGAAGGACGGGATCGTCCACGAGTGGATCACGTCAGATGCGGTAACCTGCATCACGATGACCTTGCCGACCGGAACCACAACGGCGGTATCGGTGGCTAGTAGCCATTCATCGTCGCTGTAACCCGCATCAGCCAGTTTGGCGCGCATAGCGTCATCGAGAACGAAGGGGGTTACGTCCGCATCTGCGGGGCGCGCACCCTCATCCAGCGTAGCCGGGTGACCTAGCAGGTAGCTGTCGAACGCGAAATCGTGATCAACATATTCGTAAGTCCAGTACCACTGGTTGCCGACCACCTTGATGACAACGTCACCTTCGGGAATTTCCTGCTGCTTGAACAGAACCGGCAGAGAGAAGGCGCCGATGAACACCAGAATCAGGATCGGACCCAAAGTCCAGGCGATCTCAACCGGGGTGTAGTGCGAGAACCGCGCCGGTGTCGGGTTGGCGCGCTGATTGTAGCGCACGATGCAGTAAACCAGCAGGGCCGCAACAAACAGGCAGATCACGGTGATGATCACCAGAATCATCGCGTCCAGCCTGTGAATCCCGTCTGCAAGGCTGGTCGCTGCGGGTTGAAAGCCCATTCCACCGTCAACCGGCTTGCCAATTATCTCAAGCTCCTGAGCCATGGCGGGAAGGCTGGAGAGGGCCGTAGCAAGCCCGGAAAGCATCAAAGCATTCTTCATGTCTTGTCCTGATCGTTTGATCTTTGCGTCTCTGGCGAAAAGGTATGAATCGGTGAAACCACACCCGTTGTCTTTGGCCGCGTTAAAAACCATATTCCTGCGGGTAGATAAAGCAAAATGCTTGCGTCAAACAGACGCTATTTTTGATCTGGATCAAACCGGAAAGGTTACAACCCATGACTCAGGCCCCGTTTCGCCCTTTTGAAAGCGCTCTTCCGCATGATGAAGCGCTCTCCATTTTGCAATCGGCGACCGCCGGGGCCGAGGACGGAGAACTGTTTGTCGAACGGCGGAAATCCGAGTCTCTGGTCTTTGACGATGGTCGGTTGAAGACCGCCTCCTACGATGCGTCCGAGGGATTCGGGCTGCGCGCCGTACAGGGTGAGGTCGCAGGCTATGCACATTCGACAGACGTTTCGATTCCCGCGTTGAAGCGCGCGTCCGAGACGGCTCAGCTGGCCGTTGGAGACGGAGGGGGCACCCTGGCCGAGGCCCCGAATGCGACCAACAAACGCCTTTATACCGATGAAGACCCCATCGAAACCGCCAGCTTCCCGGTCAAGGTTGAGACCCTGCGAGAGATCGACGCCTTCGCTCGCGATCTGGACCCCCGCGTCGTGCAAGTCAGCGCGACCATCGCCGCCGCAGTGCAAGAGGTCGAGATCCTGCGCCCCGACGGCGTGCTGGTGCGCGACGTGCGCCCGATGACTCGGGTGAATGTCTCGGTCATTGTCGAGCAGAATGGTCGCCGTGAAAGCGGCTCGGCGGGCGGTGGTGGCCGTGTCGGCCTGAGCGGGCTGATCGACCCCACCGACTGGCAGGACAAGGCGCGTGAGGCCCTGCGGATCGCGCTGGTCAATCTCGAAGCCGTCCCCGCCCCTGCCGGAGTGATGGAGGTCGCCTTGGGCCCCGGCTGGCCGGGCATCCTGCTGCACGAGGCCATTGGGCACGGGCTGGAAGGGGATTTCAATCGCAAGGGCAGCTCGGCCTTTGCAGGTCTGATGGGGCAGCAAATTGCTTCCAAAGGCGTGACCGTCGTGGATGACGGCACGATTGCTGACCGGCGCGGCTCGATCACTGTGGATGACGAGGGAACGCCAAGCTCTCGGACTGTATTGATCGAGGACGGTATCCTGACCGGCTATATGCAGGACCGCCAGAACGCACGCCTGATGGGCGTCGCCCCCACCGGCAATGGACGACGCCAGAGCTACGCGCACAAACCGATGCCGCGCATGACCAATACGGTGATGCTGGGCGGCGATGCAGACCAGGCTGCTCTGGTTGCTGACATTAAGGACGGGATCTGGGCCGTGGGTTTCGGTGGTGGTCAGGTCGACATCACCAACGGCAAATTCGTCTTTTCCTGTACCGAGGCCTACCGGGTCGAAAACGGCAAGATCGGCGCGCCGGTCAAGGGCGCGACGCTGATCGGGGACGGACCCTCTGCGCTGAACCGCATCCGTGGTTTGGGCAACGACATGGCGATGGATCCGGGAATGGGAACCTGCGGCAAGGATGGTCAATGGGTGCCGGTAGGCGTCGGCCAGCCAACGGTTCTGATGGACGGACTAACCGTCGGAGGCTCAGCCGCCTGAGTCAGAATCACATGACTTTAGAAAGGCGCAGGGTTAACCCTGCGCCTTTTCGACAGAGTGGTTGAGGTCAATTGGAATTACAGCTCATTCACCTCGTCGGAATTTTTATTTTTATATTACAATTGCTTAACAGCATTCCCCGGAGAACACGCCTAAAAAAATTGCATCTAATTTTCAACGATTTACAGGCTGTTAACCCCGACACCCGTAAACCAGTTCTGCAATCAGGCGGAGCATCGGATGACCGAAGAGCAGCATTCTTCCAATCACCCCCCACTCCCACCCACCACGGAAGAGGATCGGTTTTCGTGGCTCCGCCTGTTGCGCTCACGCAAGGTTGGTCCGGCGACGTTTCGTCGGCTGCTAAGCGAACATGGCTCAGCGCAGAACGCGCTGGCCGCGCTGCCTGAAATGGCACGCGCTGCCGGAATAAACGGGTATGAAATCTGCCCCCCCGGCGTGATTGAGGCTGAACTCAAGGCCGCACAAGCCGCCAAAGCGCGGCTTGTGTGCCTTGGGTCCGCCGATTTTCCAAAAGCTTTGCAGGATGTATCTGACGCGCCGCCGCTTCTTTGGGCCGTTGGCGATCTTTCCATGCTGCAGAAACCCGCAATCGCAATGGTGGGCGCGCGGAATTGTTCCTCGCTCGGCGCGCGTATGGCTCGTGGTCTGGCGAAAGAACTCGGTGATCTCGGTCACGTCATTGTCTCTGGCCTTGCCCGAGGGATCGACACTTCGGCCCATCTGGCCGCGCTGGACACTGGCACCATCGCCGTGATGGCCGGAGGGATTGATGTCATCTACCCGGCCGAGAACAGCGAACTGGCGTATAAGATCGGTGAGGCCGGTCTACGCCTGTCAGAGCAACCTATGGGGCTGACACCACAAGCCCGCCACTTTCCGCGCCGCAACCGGATTATATCGGGGCTGGCGCAAGCCGTCGTGGTAGTTGAGGCCGCAGCTAAATCAGGCAGCCTGATCACTGCAAGGGACGCGCTAGACCAAGGGCGCGAGGTCCTCGCCGTGCCCGGTCATCCGTTCGATGCACGGGCCTCTGGATGCAATTTGTTGATTCGGGACGGCGCGACCTTGATCCGGTCTGCGGAAGATGTGATCGAAGCCCTGCCCAAGGGGGAAGACCTCTTCCATGTGCGCAGTGAGCCTCCTGTTACGCCAATACCGACACCCGCTGTCGCGCTGCACGATCAAATCCTGCAACGACTCGGCCCATCGCCCATCGCCGAAGACCAACTGCTGCGCGATATCGCAGCTTCGGCCGGTGATCTTGGGCCCGCTTTGGTGGATCTGGAACTTGAGGGCCGAATCCAGCGCCAACCCGGTGGGCTTTTGTCGCTCGCAAGCTGAAATGGGCGTGCCGCCACGTTGCACCCCTATGAGGCTTCGCCTGCCCCAAAGGCGTATAGGACGCTGAAATATTGGGTTTTTTCACACTGTAAAAGGAACGCATTGACATTCTGGCCTTGCCCCACACATTTTGCACGACCATAACAGGCGCCCTATTCGTCGAGCGAGGTTTCCCCTTAAATGCCCGTAGTTGTTGTAGAATCTCCGGCCAAAGCAAAAACAATCAATAAATATCTCGGCCCCGACTACACGGTGCTGGCCTCCTATGGCCATGTGCGGGACCTGCCGCCAAAGGACGGATCAGTCGATACCGACCATGAATTCGAGATGAAGTGGGAGGTCGGCAATGACAGCAAAAAGCACGTCAAAGCGATTGCCGATGCGCTGAAAGAAGACAACGCCCTGATCCTCGCAACCGACCCCGATCGCGAGGGGGAAGCGATCAGTTGGCACTTGCAGGAAGCGCTGACCAAGCGGCGCTCGATCAAGAAAGATACCCCAGTCAGCCGCGTGACCTTCAACGCGATCACCAAAGAGGCCGTCACCCAAGCGATGCAAAATCCGCGCGAGGTCGACATGCCACTGGTCGAGGCCTATTTGGCGCGCCGCGCGCTGGACTATCTGGTGGGCTTCAATCTGTCGCCAGTTCTGTGGCGTAAATTGCCCGGCGCGAAATCGGCAGGCCGGGTCCAATCTGTCTGCCTGCGACTGATCGTCGAACGCGAGATGGAGATCGAGGCCTTCAAACCGGTGGAATACTGGTCAGTCAAGGCGCTGTTCGAAACCCCGCGCGGCCAAACCTACGAGGCGCGCCTGGTCACTTATGCCGGCAAAAAGCTGGACAAGCACGATCTGAAGGACGCGACGCAGGCAGAGCTGGCTGTTCAGGCCATCACCAGCCGCGCGCTAAGCGTGACCTCGGTCGAGGCGAAACCTGCGGCACGCAACCCCAGCGCGCCCTTCATGACCTCGACCCTGCAACAGGAGGCCAGCCGCAAGTTCGGTATGGGTGCGCGGCACGCGATGCAGGTGGCGCAACGCCTCTATGAGGCGGGCTACATCACTTATATGCGAACCGACGGCATTGACATGGCCCCCGAAGCGGTGGCCGCCACCCGCGACGCCATTTCGGACCGTTTTGGCGCCGAATATGTGCCGGACAGCCCGCGCATCTACAAGAACAAGGCCAAGAACGCGCAGGAAGCGCACGAATGTATCCGCCCGACGGATATGACGCGCGATGCAAAAGAGCTGAAGGTGACCGACGAAGATCAGCGCAAGCTCTACGATCTGATCTGGAAGCGCACCATTGCTTGCCAGATGGCCGCAGCGCGTCTGGAACGTACAACCGTTGAAATCGGCAGCGATGATGGTCAGGTCGGACTGCGTGCAACCGGCCAGGTCGTGCTGTTTGACGGCTTCATGCGGGTCTACGAAGAAGGCCGCGACGATGTGGCTGATGACGATGAAAAGCGCCTGCCTCAGATCATGCAGGGCGATCTGGCGCGGTTTGCCAAAACCTCACTGCGCGATCAATTCACCAAGGCGACCAGCGACAGCACTGACAAAACTGCCAAACAGGCGATCCTGTCCGAAAACGAAGCCGTTCTGGCGTTGCAACACCACACGCAGCCGCCTCCGCGCTATACCGAGGCCACATTGGTCAAGCGGATGGAAGAACTGGGGATCGGCCGTCCTTCGACCTACGCCTCGATCGTGACCACGATTCAGGACCGCGAATATGTGCGCAAGGACAAGAACCGCCTGATCCCCGAAGAAAAGGGCCGGATCGTCACGATCTTTCTGCTGAACTTCTTCCGCCAATACGTGGGCTATGAGTTCACAGCGAATCTGGAAGAAGAGCTGGACGACGTCAGCGCCGGCGATCGCGACTACAAGGATCTGCTGGGCAAGTTCTGGCGCGATTTCTCAGCCGCAATTGGTGAAACGTCCGAGCTGCGTATCTCGGAAGTGCTGGACAAGCTGGACGAAGCGCTGGCGCCGCAGCTGTATCCGCCGCGTGAAGATGGCTCGGACCCGCGCATCTGTCCGAAATGCGGTGTGGGGCAGTTGCACCTGAAAACTTCGCGTACCGGTGGGTTCGTGGGCTGCGGCAACTATCCGGAATGCACCTATACCCGACCCATCGCGGGCGAAGGGGCCGAAGGAGATGAACGTCTTCTCGGTGAGGACGCAGGCGACGAGATCTGGCTGAAATCCGGCCGGTTCGGTCCCTATGTCCAGCGCGGAGAGCCGACGCCCGAGAACAAAAAACCCCCGCGCGCGTCTCTGCCCCGTGGGTGGAGCAAGGATGACATGGACCTCGAGAAGGCCCTGACCCTGCTGTCCCTGCCCCGCCAGATCGGTGAACACCCCGAAGGCGGTATGATCAGCTCGAACTTCGGGCGGTTCGGGCCGTATATCATGCACCAACTACCGGAAGAGGCGAAACCGGTCTACGTCAATGTCAAAGACCCCAATGACGTGTTCGAGATCGGCATGAACCGCGCGGTCGAGATGCTGGCAGAAAAACGCGCCAATCCGGGACGTGGTCGGCGCGCGGCGGCCGCCCCTCTTAAGGAGTTGGGCGAACACCCTGATGGTGGTGCCATGCAGGTTCTTGATGGGCGCTATGGGCCTTATGTGAAGTGGGAAAAGGTCAACGCCACCATTCCCAAGGACATCAAGCCCGAAGATGTGACGCAGGAAATGGCAATCGAACTGGTCAATGAACGCGCCGCCAAGAAAGGCACGAAGAAGAAGGCTGCTGCCAAGAAAACAACGAAGAAAACGGCAAGCTAGGGTTGGATAGGTAGAAATACCACCAGCCCCTTGGATTCGTTGACTTCCCCCTGACGCGGCGGCACAACCTGCCCATCACCATGTCATTGGGGGAGTTTTCCATGAAGAAAATCTATGCCAATGCCTCTGACGCGCTCGACGGAGTGCTGTCGGATGGCATGATGATCGCGGCGGGCGGTTTCGGCCTGTGCGGCATCCCGGAACTGCTGCTAGAGGCGATCAAAGACTCGGGCGCTCAGAACCTGACCTTTGCGTCGAACAACGCAGGCGTCGATGATTTCGGCATCGGCATCCTGCTGCAGACCAAGCAGGTCAAGAAAATGATCAGCTCATACGTCGGCGAAAACGCGGAATTCATGCGTCAGTACCTGGCCGGAGAACTTGAGCTGGAATTCAATCCGCAGGGCACTCTGGCCGAACGGATGCGCGCAGGTGGCGCGGGCATCCCCGGTTTCTACACCAAAACCGGCGTGGGCACCGTGATCGCCGAGGGCAAGGAGCACAAAGACTTCAACGGCGAGACCTACATTCTGGAAGAAGGCATCTTTGCCGATCTGGCCATTGTCAAAGCCTGGAAGGCCGATGACACCGGCAACCTGATCTTCCGCAAGACCGCCCGAAACTTCAACGTGCCTGCGGCGACCTGCGGCAAGATCTGCATCGCCGAAGTCGAAGAGATTGTGCCCCGAGGCTCAATGGACCCGGATGCGATCCACCTGCCGGGCATCTATGTGCATCGGATCATTCACGGCGAGCACGAAAAGCGCATTGAACAGCGCACCACCCGTAAGAAGGAGGAAGCATAATGCCTTGGGATCGGAACCAGATGGCCGCCCGTGCGGCGCAAGAGCTTGAAGACGGCATGTATGTGAACCTCGGCATCGGTATCCCGACGCTGGTGGCAAACTATGTGGGCGACAAGGACATCACTCTACAATCCGAGAACGGCATGCTCGGCATGGGCCCTTTCCCGTTCGAAGGTGAAGAAGACCCCGACCTGATCAACGCGGGCAAGCAAACCATCACTGAGCTGTCGCGCACCGCATATTTCGACAGCGCGACCTCGTTCGCGATGATCCGGGGCGGCAAGATTGCTGCGGCGGTTCTGGGCGCTATGGAAGTGGATGAAGAAGGTGACCTTGCCAACTGGATGATTCCCGGTGTTCTGGTCAAGGGCATGGGCGGAGCGATGGATCTTGTGGCGGGTGTCGGCCGCGTGATCGTGGTGATGGATCACACCAACAAACACGGCAAATCCAAGCTGCTGAAAAAATGCACCCTCCCGCTGACTGGAAAAAAGGTGGTGAATCGCATCATCACCAACCTCGGGGTTCTGGATGTGGTCGAAGGCGGTCTGAAGATCGTCGAGATCGCAGAAGGCGTCACCGAAGACGAGATCCGCGCCGCAACTGAGGCGAACATCGTCAACTAAACAAAGATCAGGGCCTGCTGCGACAGGCAGGCCCTAGTTCAGCGTCTGGAATACGCACCCATCCGAGGCATAGACCGGCGGCGTTGCGCAGAGAGCACGCGCGACCTGAAAAGCCGCGAGCACCTTGGGCACGTAGTCCCGCGTCTCTGCATAGGGCGGCACACCGCTGTGTTTGCGAACGGCCCCCTCACCGGCGTTGTACCCGGCAAGCGCCAATATCGGGTCATTGTCGAACTCACCCATCAGCCAATCCAGGTATTTGACCCCACCCGAGATATTCTGAGAGGGCTGGAAGCTGTCCTGCACGCCAAACCGCTCGGCCGTAGCTGGCATCAGCTGCATCAATCCTTGTGCCCCGGCTGAGCTGACCGCGTCGGCCCGTCCAGCTGATTCCACCGAGATGACCGCCAGCACGAGCGCAGGTGAAACATTGGTGCCAATGGTCGAGCGTAGGATATCGCGCCCTTGGTTGTTCACGATACCCTGCAGGGTCTGCAAACGGGGTGTCGAGACGCTTGTAGCGGCCAGGGCGTTGATCGCTGAATCTAGCCTACCTGGTCCGGCTTGTGCCAGTTCGGGCGAGATTTTCTCCCAAAACGCTTTATACGCACCTTTCGGCGGCGCCTTAGTCGCAACTTTAGGCGTGGTCGACGGCGGCACTTTGGCACGTTTGATGATATCGGGGACCACAAGCTCAGATCCCGTGCTGGGAGCCGAGGGTCTGGAGGCATGTTCTTCAGCAGAAATCTGGATGTTGATCTTTGGCCGCTGACCCGGCTGGGGCGCCTTGATCCTTTTATAGACACCACGCGGTTCGACCACATCGGCGCGTACGGTGTCTGGAGTGCATACCAGAAACGCCAATACGCCGGCGCATGTAACTGCGTCCCGGAGATTCATTTGCCTGCCTCATGTTTTCGTTTTGATTGATTTGAACCCCGAATCTTCGCGTAAGGCCAGAAAAACCAAGCAAATTGGGGCAGTTTCGCCTCATTTGCCGCAAAATTGCATCGCTCTGGGGGTGAACCAAAAAACCCAACACATTTTTAAACATTTACTTTCAATGACTTACCATTTTTATGACTAAAAAGTTAAGCCTCGAGCAAAATTTTCCCTGTTTGGCCCAATTCCTGCCACGCACAACAGGCAAACATAGATGCATACCGAGACGATCGGGAGCGGACTGAGAGAGAAAGCTCTGAAAGACGCCGAGGTTTAGACCACTTTTTTTGATCCTTTAGGAGGGACGTAACATGATCAAGTTCATCAAGAACTTCCGCAAAGACGAAGACGGCGCAGTAACAGTTGACTGGGTTGTTCTGACCGCAGCAGTCATCGGCCTGGGCACCGTTGCTTACACCCAGATTTCGGGTGGCGCAGTTGGCCTGGCAACAGACGTCAACACTGCTCTGTCGGGCGCAACCATCAGCACCGGTACAAACAGCGGTACCGCAGGTGGTATCACCGCAGCAGGCACAAGCAACTAATTCAAGACTTTTTAGTCTTCGAAATCGAGCGTCGCGACGTCCTTCGTCGCGACGTTTTCTTTTTCCAACACTCCATTTCACTGGAAACCACTAAAGGACGCTTCAGGTGTCTTACGCACGACAAACGCGCCCTCCCTATTTCGACGCTAATGTAAAACAAGCAGAAAATGCGGCATAAAAATCACTTTTCCGCCCAACTCACGCCATTGCGGCGCAGCTACAATAGTGAAAGTTGCCGATCGGGACACCTGTGAATGTTCTCTCGCAAGGCAAAGCCATGACTCGACGGCCTTAATAGGTGTATGATGAAAAAGATACTTGGAACATTTAAGACCTCAGAAGAAGGTGCGGTCACCGTCGACTGGGTCGTTTTGACGGCGTTAATCATAGGCCTGGCAACGCTTCTTTATTTTGCAATTTCAACCGCAACCGTCGGCCTGAGCGGGAACACGAACACGGCCCTTAGTAGTTCTGTCGTCAGCACCGGCACATCGGCAGGTGGCAGCGGCGGTTTTACTACTGCTGGTACCGCAGGCGGCAACTGACCGCACCAAGCACGGCAAGACGTCTAAGCCAGACAATCGCCATCGATGGATGGCGATTTTCGTAGTTTTGTATGGCTTGTTGGGATGGTTGTTTGCAAACAGATACAGGCGCGTCCCGACCTCAAAAATCTGCACGAAAAGTCTGATTTGTCCCACATTTCGACACAATTAGCCTTTACTCATACAATGAACAAATTTGATCCTCTGGCTTTTGGAAGAAAAGCCAGACAGAAATATGAGGTGGATGTATGCGAGCGGTATTCGGACTTGTCCTTATTGTTGGGCTAGCTCTGGCTGGCGGCGCTGTCTACATGGCGCGGAACTATATCGCTGCCTATCAGGACGAACTCGCCCGTGAGCGACAAGCTGCGGCAGCAGCGTTAGAGGCAGCTGCAGCAGAAAACGCGGCTATCGAAGTGATTCCGACCGTAAGTGTCGTTGTATCAAACCGAACCCTGAAATACGGAGAGCGTCTTGTAGAAGACGACGTGCGCGTCGTTGATTGGCCAGAAAACGCGATCCCAGAAGGCAGCTTCACCGATCTGGCTGTTCTGTTCCCTGAGGCTGCTGGTAAAGACCGTTTTGTTCTTCGCGCGATGGAAAAAGACGAAGCACTAATGGAAGTTAAAGTCACCCAACCCGGCGAAGGGGCAGGTCTAACGTCTCAATTGGACAAAGGCATGCGCGCTTTCGCGATTCGGGTTGACGTGGCTTCGGGCGTTTCCGGCTTCTTGCGCCCTGGGGACTTTGTCGACGTCTACTGGACCGGTTCGCGTCGCGGGACTACTGCCGAAGCGAACGGCGAGATCACTCGCTTGATTCAGCCCCGAGTTGAACTGATCGCCATTGACCAGATCGCAGGCACAGATGTAACCGGAACGACCATCGCGCGTACGATCACCGTTGCGGTCACTCGTGAACAGGTTGCTGTGCTCACTCAGGCGCAGAACACAGGTCGCCTTACGCTTGCCCTTGTCGGAATCGAGGACGAAACCGTGTCATCCGAAGTTATTGAGATCGACCAACGCGCTTTGCTCGGGGTTGTCGAGGAAGAAGCTGCCCCGGTCCCAGAACGCGTAGAACAACCGGTGTGTAAAACTCGAATCCGTCGCGGCGGCAGTGACATAGCAGATGACGTAATCGCCTGCACAAACTGACGCCTATTCAGGACCTTACACCTGCTGAGCCGCGCATTAAGCGCGGCTCTTTTCATTCTTATGTTGCCAATTGCCCACATAAGGAAACTTCCGGAAACCCTTGATTATTGCAATAAATTCCGTTTTCGCGCAGAGTTTCGCCTATAGGGCATAAGACCCATAAAAACGAGGCGTGATCGGAGAGGCAGGTCACATGAAAATACGTTCCTGGATCAGCGCAACCCTGCTGGGGTTGTCGCTCGTTGTAAGCCCAGTCGGCGATGCCGCTTGGGCCGAAACTCTTCGCGTGGTGAAGAAGGGCACAGTGGAAACGCTGGAAGTACCTGTAAACCGCGCGATCGTTGTTGAAAGTGAAGAGCCATTTGCCGAACTGAGTATCGCGAATGCCGGCATTGCTGACATCTCGTCGCTTTCAGATCGCACGATTTATGTTTTGGGCAAGGCGCCCGGTCTGACGACGCTTACTCTGTTCGATGGCGCGGGCATGCTTCTGGCCAATGTTAGGGTGCGCGTAGCCCCAGATATTACAGAGTTCAAAGAACGCCTGCGGCAGATTCTGCCTAATGAGCAAATCGAAGTGCGCACAGCCAATGATGGAATCGTTTTGTCCGGGACAGTCTCGGGCTCAGCCAAACTTGCGCGTGCTCTGGAACTGGCGGAACGCTATGCCCCGGATCGGGTGTCAAACCTGATGTCGGTTGGCGGCGTTCAGCAAGTCATGCTGAAGGTGCGCTTTGCGGAAATGAACCGCTCGGTTGCGAAAAACCTGTCAACATCGCTTGGCTTTGGCGGCGGTGACGTTACAGCGGGTTTCAACACCCTCAACACTCAGGGTGCGTTGAGTAATGCTCTGGCAAACAACATTCCGATTTCGCAATCCAATACTGGTGCAATTCTGTTCGGTTTTGGCGCCGGATCAACGCAAGTGCGACTGCTGATTGAAGCCCTTGAAACCAAGGGATTGGCACGTACTCTGGCAGAACCAAACTTGTCCGCCCTTTCGGGTCAGCAGGCGACCTTCCTCGCCGGCGGTGAAGTCCCGATTCCAGTTCCTCAGGATGACGGTGTTGTCGCCATCGAATACCGTGCGTTCGGTGTTGAAATCGATTTCATTCCGCGCGTGGTCGACGGCGATCTTATCAACTTGGAACTTGGTACAGCAGTATCGAGCATTGATGAGTCTTCGGACTTTACGATCAACGGCGATTCGGTCCCAAGCTTCATTACCCGCCAGACCTCAACAACCATTGAACTACGCGACGGTGAAAGCTTTGCAATCGCGGGCCTCATTCAGGATGACTTCGCAGATCTGAGCAATCAGGTGCCATGGTTGGGCGACGTTCCTGTTCTGGGCACCTTGTTCCGGAGCGCTCAATACCAGCGTGAACAGAGTGAGTTGGTTATTATCATCACTGCGCATCTGGTCACGCCAACCCGTGGGGAAACACTTGCTTTGCCGACAGATCGAGTAAAACCCCCCAGCGAGTTTGACCTGTTTATCAACGGTCGCGTCGCTCGGACCGAGCGCGCAGGCGCAGGTGGCGCATCAGAAGTGGCCAAGCAAGATTTTGGCAGCTCCTATGGCTATATTCTGGATTGATGAGGAGGTTAGGACCAATGAAAACGTTGATACTCACCTTAGGTCTTTCGGTCGCAGTTACCGCATGTACACGCGAAGCCGGGTATGAAATTGATGCGGGTACCTTTGGCAATGCGACGCTGAATAACTCACAGGTCATGAACGGCGAACTGACATACGCTCAGATTCTGAGCCGTCGGTTCGCCTCTGAAGTGCCTAGCCAGGTGAACTTTGCCTTCAACAGCTCACAACTGGATGCATCGGCCCAGCGAATTCTGTTGCAGCAGGCGGATTGGATCAAACAATTCCCCGAAGCACGTTTTCGTGTTTATGGCCACACGGACGCAGTTGGCTCCGCCAGCTACAACAAGAGCCTTGGCTTGCGTCGGGCACAGGCTGTTGTGTCCTTCTTTGCCCAACAGGGAATCTCGCGGTCTCGACTAGAGGCGGTGGTTTCTTTCGGCAAAACGCGTCCGCTGGTTGCAACAACGAATCGCGACCGCCGGAATCGCCGGACGGTGACCGAGGTTTCGGGCTTTGTGGATCGCGTACCGCAGACGCTGGATGGCAAGTACGCCGATATCATCTACCGCGAATACGTCGAAAGCGCGACTTCGATATCAGCTATCCAAGAGGTCGAAGCCACAGGCGGCGACAGTGGTGGATAATCCCATCTGAACGGGCGACATCGTCGCCCGTTTCCCTACAATTGGTTCTTTTGCGCCAAATTCTCGCCCAACTTCCAAGCAACATTGTGAACAATAGGGTGACCTGCGGGCAAAATTGACCGCATTGGGGCGACAGCAAATCTACCCGAGCGTACACGTTCGCATGAAATGCCAAGCCCTCTCTACGAGGATTGTGTATATGAGTAGCGCGACGCCGCAAGACAACGACTCGGGAATTCTGGCCTGCACTATCAGCCGGGATGTCCAGAACTTTGATCTATTGATCGAAGACATGGAAACCATTCTGGGTGAACGTTGGGGCGATCTTGGCTTTGCCGAAGCTCTCGCGTTTTTCAGCCAACCCGAAGCGGAAACACTGGAATTCGTTGCCCTGGCCATTGATGGTGAAGATGAAGACAACCTCTCGCTGATGGGCGAAATCATCACCCAGGCAAAAGACAAGAAGATCAAAGTGGTGCTTATTGCCGAGGACGTGACCCCCGCCTCGCTACACCAGCTTCTGCGCAAAGGCGCGGATGAGTTCGTCCCCTACCCGCTTCCCGAAGGCGAACTGAGCGAAGCGATCGAGCGTATGAACAAGCCCGATCCTGTCGTTGCAGCACAAGCAGCCGCTGCCTCTCTGACCAGTGGCGAATCAAAAGAAGGCGCTCTGTTCGTTGTACAAGGTTTGGCGGGCGGCGTTGGTTCCACGACACTGGCTGTGAATCTGGCTTGGGAACTTGCCACGATCTCGGACAAGGACGCGCCTTCTGTATGTCTGATCGACCTGGATCTGCAATACGGCACGGTCTCGACCTATCTGGACCTGCCACGCCGTGAAACCGTTTTCGAGATGCTGTCCGATACAGCGTCAATGGATGATGAGGTCTTCTCGCAAGCCCTTCAAAGCTATGAAGAAAAAATGCAGGTTTTGACTGCTCCATCCGATATGGTGCCGTTGGATCTGATCACGCCCGAAGACATCCAGCGCGTGATAGATACGGCGCGCAAACATTTCGACTATGTGATCGTGGACATGCCCAAGACATTGGTTTTGTGGTCAGAAACCGTTCTTCAAGCTGCACATGTCTATTTCGCCATGATCGAGTTGGACATGCGCTCGGCTCAGAACGCATTGCGTCTGAAACGCGCCTTGCAGGCCGAAGAGCTGCCGTTCAACAAATTGCGCTTCGCCCTAAATCGGGCCCCCAAGTTCACCGATCTAAACGGCAAGGGGCGCATCAAACGTATGGGCGAAAGCCTCGGAATTTCAATCGACCTGCAATTGCCCGATGGGGGCAAGCCGGTGATGCAAAGCGGCGATCATGGCCTGCCATTGGCCAGTTCAGCCGCTAAAAACCCGCTGCGCCGCGAAATTGCAAAGCTAGCAAAATCGCTCCACAGCCTCGGCAGCAACGACGCCGAGGCCGCATAACACAACCCCAAGGGAAGAGCCGCCATGTTTTCCAGATATAAGAAAGCGTCTGATGCGCAGCCGGTCGAGACTCCGGCCAAAGCGCCCGAAGCGGCCCCTGCAGCGCCAACGGCAACAGCTGTTGCACGCAAGCCCGTTCAGAAGAAAGCTGGCGAGGTTACGAGCGCCGACCGCGACCGCAAACGGAAAGAGCGCCTGAGTGAGATCAAGATTGAACTGCACCGGGAGCTACTTGAAAACCTGAACCTCGCCGCCCTTGAAAACGCGGGTGAGGCCGAGCTTCGCACCGAGATCAGCGCTATCGCCAGCGAGGTTCTGGAAGCCAAAAGCATCGTTTTGAACCGAGACGATCGCACTCAGCTGAACAAAGAGCTTTATGACGAGGTCACAGGCCTCGGCCCGCTTGAAACCTTGCTGCGCGACGAAACGGTCAACGATATTCTAGTGAACGGCCCGCAACAGATTTTTGTCGAACGTGCGGGTAAACTGGAACTCAGCGACATTACATTCAAAGACGAAAAACACCTGATGCGGATCATCGACAAAATCGTGTCCGCTGTGGGTCGTCGTGTTGATGAATCCAACCCTTATGTTGACGCCCGTCTGGCCGATGGCTCGCGTTTCAACGCGATGGTCCCTCCGATCGCTGTTGATGGCTCGCTGGTCTCGATTCGTAAGTTCAAAAAAGACAAGCTAGGTATCGATGATCTGGTCAATTTCGGTGCGTTCACCGAAGAAATGGCCGCCTATCTTCAAGCCGCCGTTTCGACACGCCTGAATATCATCGTCTCGGGCGGTACGGGTTCCGGTAAAACCACCACTCTGAACGCGCTTTCGAGCTTTATTGACGACGCTGAACGTATCTTGACCATCGAGGATACGGCGGAACTTCAACTGCAGCAGACTCACGTTGGCCGTATGGAAAGCCGTCCGCCAAACGTTGAGGGAAAAGGTGAGGTCAGCCCCCGCGACTGTCTGAAAAACGCCCTGCGGATGCGTCCCGACCGCATCATCGTGGGTGAGACTCGTGGCGCCGAGGTGATCGACATGCTGCAGGCCATGAACACCGGCCACGACGGCTCGATGACCACAATCCACGCAAACTCGGCAAGGGATGGTATCTCGCGTCTCGAGAACATGATCGCGATGGCGGGGATCGAAATGCCGATCAAGGCGGTTCGCAGCCAGATCTCAAGCGCTGTGAACCTGATCGTGCAGGCCAGTCGTTTGCAGGATGGCTCGCGTCGCATGACCTCGATCACCGAAATTACCGGGATGGAAGGCGATGTGATTTCGATGCAAGAAATCTTTCGTTTCCAACGCGTTGGCTTGACACCCGATAACAAAATCATTGGTCATTTCACCGCCACTGGCGTGCGCAGCCACTATTCCGAGCGCTTCCGCCTGTGGGGCTTTGACCTGCCCTCGTCCATCTACGACCCAACCACAATGTAGGAGATTACGACATGCAATTGCCTATGGAGGCTCTCATCTATGTCGCCATCTTCGTGGGTGTCCTTGCCCTGGTAGAAGGCATCTATCTTGTGGCGTTCGGCAAATCCATCAGCCTGAACAGCCGGGTCAACCGTCGTCTGGACATGCTCGACAAGGGCGCGGGCCGCGAGCAAGTTCTGGAACAGCTGCGCAAGGAAATGCAGCAGCATATGAAAACGCAGAGCATCCCTCTGTATTCGCTACTTGCTGACAAGGCCCAAAAGGCTGCCATCGCGTTTACGCCAAGACAACTGATCATGATCATGGGTCTTGTTTCGGCCGCGGCTTTTGTAGCTCTCAGCATTGGTACGGCAACCGACACGGTCTTGCGTACGGCGATTTCAATTGCCATCGGCGTCGGTGCTGTTTTCATGTGGGTCAGCAGAAAAGCCAATAAACGCATGAGTATGATCGAAGAGCAACTTCCCGATGCGGTCGAGCTGATGGTCCGCTCGCTGCGGGTCGGTAACCCTTTCGTATCTTCGGTTCAGATCGCGGCGAACGAGGTTCAGGATCCCCTTGGGACCGAACTGGGCATCATCGCCGATGAATGCGCCTATGGTCGAGATGTGGGCGAGGCGCTCAAAGACATGGCCGAGCGTTTGGACATGCAGGATTTGCGCTTTCTCGCGGTCGCAGTCGGTATTCAGCAACAGTCAGGTGGTAACCTGGCTGAAATTTTGGCCGGCTTGGCACAGGTGATCCGCGCCCGTTTCCGCTTGTTCCGCAGGGTCAAAGCAATCACCGCCGAGGCGCAATGGTCCGGAAAGTTCCTGTCGGGGTTCCCAGTAGCGTGCCTCGTCTTCATTCTGGTCAAAGACCCCGGCTATTATGACGAAGTACTGGATCACCCTTGGTTTATTCCGCTGTGTTTCTTTGTCGGCATCATGCTTACACTGAACCTGATCGTCATGAAGATCATTACCAACATCAAGGTTTGAGGTCAGTTCAATGGAATTCCTAACCTCCATCAACAATGTCCTAACGCAACACCTTGGTGAGTTCGGTCCCCTGATCGTCGTTGGTGTTCTTGGTTTTGTTCTTATCGCCGTAGCCGTTCTTCTGATGCTGAATCAGCCCGAAGATCCCCTGAAAAAGCTGCAACGCAGTACGACGGCTCCGCGGAAAGAGAAAAAACCCAAAAAAGACCAACTGCGAAACGGCGGGCGAAACGAGCAACTCGAGAAATTCGCCACCTTTCTTGAGCCCAAAAGTGAAGAGGAACTTTCCGCTGTTCAATTGACGATGCGGCAGGCTGGCTACCAGTCGAAAGATGCCGTTCGTTTCTATCACTTTGCGCAGTTCGCGCTTGGCATATTAGGCATTTTGTTCGGAGTGCTGTGGGTAACGGTGTTCTCGGGCGGGCAGGAATTCACCGGAACTCAATTGTTGATCCGCGTTCTGATCCCCGGCGCGATTGGCTACTACATCCCCAAATATTGGATTACCCGACGCGTGGAGGAGCGGAAACAGGCCATCACAGCAGCCTTTCCGGACACGTTGGACTTGATGCTGGTCTGTGTCGAAGCTGGCCAATCCCTAGATCAGGCTATCGTTCGAGTGGCGTCGGAAATGAAAAGCTCCTACCCCGAGATTTCTCAGGAATTCGAGGTTGTGGCATATGAGATGAAAGCCGGTAAAGACAAAGACACAGTTCTGCGTGATTTCGGAACCCGCTGCGGGGTTCAAGATGTCAGAGCGTTTGTGACCGTAATGATCCAATCCGCCACATTCGGTACCTCCATCGCCGAAGCCCTGCGGGTTTATGCCGGTGAAATGCGTGACAAACGCGTGATGCGCGCCGAAGAAGCGGCTAACAAGTTGCCTACCAAGATGACTCTGGTCACAATGATGCTGACGGTACCGCCGCTGCTAGTTATTCTGGTCGGACCGTCTGCAGGTGTTATTGCGGAATTCGGAAAGTGAAGTAGCTTCGATGCAACCAGAAAAAGGCTGTGCCTTGCGTAGGCTTCGCCGAAGTTTTCAGGCCATCATGGTTTTCGCCATGGTGGCCTCTTGCACGGAAGGGAGCCTGTCGGATGACCTCGATGCACCGGGTATAGATCCGACGGGACAGGCCGAAGACAACATCACCGTAGGAAACCGCCTGATGGCCGCCGGAGAATATGAGCTGGCCCTCGACAGCTTTACCCGCGCCGCGCTGGAACAAGGGATGACGCCGCAGGTTCTGACCTCATTGGGGACCGCAAATCTGGGGCTGCGTCGGTTGGGGCAGGCCGAGACCCTTCTACGCCGCGCGGTCGAGGATGACACGGACTGGCCCATCGCTTGGAACAATTTGGGTGTCCTGCTGATGGAAACCCGACAATACCCGGAAGCAGAACAGGTGTTTCGACGGGCTTTTGCGTTGGACAATGGCGAAAGTGACGCAATCCGCGACAATCTTCGCTTAGCTATCGCAAAAATGGAAAATCCTGTTAATAATACTGACCAAGAACAAGAATATACGCTGGAGCAGCTAGGCGACGGGCAATTTTCGCTACGCAAAATCCAGTAACCGAGGCAAGAGCAGTAAAAGGACGCAAAAATGCGCCAACAATTCTTGATTCCGTCACTCGTGGTCACTGGGTTGATCCTGTCCGCCTGTGCAAAAGAAACCGAAGAGGAAAAGGTCGAACGTACATTTCAGGAGGTGAACGTCATTGACGAAACCAACCTGAACGACGTGCTTCTGACCGCCGCTGATCCCAATGAGGCGGTCACCTATTTCCATAACGCAGCCGCCAAGAACCCCGACCGGATCGACCTGCAGCGCGGGCTTGCGATTTCGCTGGGTCGCGCCAAACGCTCGACCGAAGCGGCCGCCGCGTGGAAACGCGTGACGACCATGAACGGCGCCAATGCGGCCGACCGGGTCGAATACGCGGATGCGCTGGTGCGCAATGGGGATTGGAACACGGCCCACACCGTTTTGAACTCGGTCCCCCCGACTCATGAGTCGTTCAAGCGCTACCGGCTTGAAGCCGTCGTCGCGGATTCCCGCAAGGAATGGAAACGCGCCGATCACTTCTATGAAACGGCCGTGGGCCTGACCACGCGCCCGGGTGGGGTGATGAACAACTGGGGCTATTCCAAGCTGACGCGCGGGCAATATGCCGAGGCCGAACGCCTGTTCACCGAAGCCGTCCGCCAGGACAAAAGCTTGTTTACAGCCAAGAACAATCTGGTTCTGGCCCGGTCGGCGCAGGGGAATTACAGCCTGCCAGTGGTGCCCATGACACAGGTTGAGCGCGCCCGGCTGTTGAACACGATGGCAATTTCCGCTGTGAAACAAGGGGATACGGCGACCGGCAAGAACCTCCTCCGCGAAGCGATTGCGACACATCCCCAGCATTTCGATGAAGCCGTCCGCTCGCTTCGCGCGCTCGAGGAAAGCTGACACATGGCGATACCGGCCTATGCGGCAGCATGGTTTCTGCCCTTTGTGCTGCCGATCTGCTTTTACGTCGCGTTCACGGATATGCGTGAAATGAAGATCAAGAACCACGCCGTAGCGGCGTTGGTTCTGGTCTATATCGTCGTTGGGCTGTTTGTGCTGCCTCCGTGGTCGACGGGGCTGATGGGAGGGCAGATCGGCCCTCTTGATATCGCGTTGCCTATCTATGTCTGGCAATTCCTGCATATCTTCGTGGTTCTGCTTGCCGGTATCATCCTGAACGCCGCCGGAGCGATGGGCGCGGGCGATGCCAAGTTTCTGGCCGCAGCCGCTCCGTTCATCTGGTTCGCGGATTTGATTCTGCTCATGGCTATTCTGATGGCCTGTACTTTGGGGGCAGTAGCGACCCACCGTTTGGCCAAGCACACAAGGCTGCGCACAATTGCCCCACATTGGGATAGTTGGGACAAAGGCAAAAAGTTCCCGATGGGGCTGGCCCTGTCCGGTTCGCTTGCCATGTATCTGATTCTTGGGACTGTTCTCGGATCGTAAACTATCATCTGCGCGCCTTGTCGCTGCCTTGGTCCCGCCACAAAGCTGCGCCAGATTTCACACAACTGGCCCGCTTTGGGGCTTTTGGTGTGACATCAGAACAGACGAGTCCCGCTCATGAATATGCAGACCTCAGCAGTTATGGCGCCCCCTGCCCCGAAGGGCCTGGGTGAAATGCAGCTCCCGCTTGTGATGATGCGGGACATTTTGCTGAAGACGATCTTTCGCAAGAATGCCAGCACCGTGACCGAAGTGGCCGAGGCTATCTGCCTGCCCGGCTCAGTCACGCAGGAACTGATCGACATTGCGCGTGACCAAAAATTGCTTGAAGCCACAGGCACCCTGAACGCCAATAGCGGCAATGAGATGGGATATCAGCTGACCGACGCCGGCAAGGCCCGTGCGTTGGACGCGCTCAGCCAGTCGGAGTATTTCGGTGCGATGCCCGTACCACTGGATGTGTATCGCGAGCAGGTCAAACGCCAGTCGATCCGCAATATTCAGGTCACGCGAGACCAACTGACCAATGCGATGGGCCATCTGGTTTTGCCCGACAGCCTGCTGGATCACCTCGGCCCCGCGGTCAGCGCAGGCCGTTCGATCCTGATGTATGGCCCTCCGGGGAATGGTAAGTCCTCGATCTCGAACGGTATTCGGGATGCATTGGGTGACAATGTCTATGTCCCCTACGCTATCGAATATGCCGGTCAGGTGATCACCGTTTATGACCCGATCGTACATACCGCGATTGAGCAGGAGCCTGACGACCCCAACAGCCTGCGCCGCCGCAAGCGGTTCGATTCGCGCTATGTTCAGTGCGAGCGCCCAACCGTGGTGACTGGTGGTGAATTGTCGCTGAGCATGCTGGACTTGGTCTACAACCCCACCGCGCGGACCTATCAGGCCCCACTGCAGCTGAAATCGACCGGCGGTATCTTTATCGTGGACGACCTTGGACGACAGGCCGAACCCCCTCAAGCCCTCGTCAACCGCTGGATTGTTCCACTGGAAGAGAACAAGGATATCCTCGGCCTGCAATCGGGTGAAAAGTTCGAGGTTCCCTTCGACACGCTGGTCATCTTCTCGACCAACTTCCACCCGAATGAGATCTTCGACCAAGCGGCCCTGCGCCGGATCTTCTTCAAGATCAAGATTGATGGTCCGAACCAAGAGAACTTCCTGAAGATCTTCGCAATGGTCGCCCGCAAACGCGGCATGCCGCTGGATGAGGCCGCGTTGGTGCATCTTTTGAAGGTGAAATACCCGACCATCGACAACATCTATGCGAACTACCAGCCAATCTTCCTGATCGACCAGATGATCTCGATCTGTGAGTTCGAGGGCATTCCTTATCAGATGAGCCCCGACCTGATCGACCGTGCCTGGGCCAACATGTTCGTCAAAGACGAGAAAATCGTCAAATAACGCCGTGCCATTTCCGGAGTGACAGGGGTAGTCTGCGCACATGACGCAGATTCCCGCACGGATCGGCACTTGGTTCAACACCAAGGGCTGGACCATCCACCCTCATCAGCAGGACATGTTCGATCGGGCGCAAGACCCGGCCACTTTACTGATTGCGCCAACGGGCGGCGGCAAAACGATGGCGGGGTTTCTGCCCTCATTGGCCGAGTTGGCGGACGGTACACGTGCCGGGTTGCATACTATATACGTCTCGCCCCTCAAGGCCCTTGCAGCAGACATCAAACGGAACCTGCGCACGCCCGTGGAAGAGATTGGCTTGCCCATCCGCATCGAGGACCGCACCGGCGATACCTCGGCCACGCGGAAAAAACGCCAACGCGCCGACCCGCCGCATATCCTACTCACCACGCCTGAGAGTCTGGCTCTGCTGACCTCATATGAGGACGCTCCGCGCATGTTTGATGGGGTGCAGCGCGTGATCGTCGATGAAATCCACGCTTTGGCCGAAAGCAAGCGCGGGGATCAACTTATGCTGGCGCTGGCGCGGCTTCAGACTCTGTGCCCGAACATGCGCCGTGTGGGCTTGTCGGCCACGGTCGAGGACCCTCAGGCCATTGCCCGCTTTCTGGCCCGTCACCCCGATCCGTGTCACATCATTCAAGCCGATCCCGGCCCCGATCCCGATATCGCGATGCTGGAAACTGCCGAGATGCCGCCATGGTCGGGCGGAGGTGCAGCTTATGCGATACCCGCGGTGCTGGACCAAATTCGCCAACACAAGACGACTCTGATCTTCCACAACACCCGCGCGCAGGCCGAGATTTTCTTTCACAATCTGTGGCTTGCAAACGAAGACAGCCTGCCCATTGGAATCCATCACGGCAGTCTTGATCGCCAGCAGCGCGAAAGGGTCGAGGCGGCCATGGTCCGAGGTGATCTGCGCGCCATCGTCTGCACCGGCTCTCTCGATTTAGGCATCGACTGGGGCGATGTTGATCTGGTGATCCAGATCGGCGCGCCCAAGAACGTCAAGCGGCTGGTGCAGCGAATCGGAAGGGCAAATCACCGCTACAACGCGCCGTCCAAAGCCTTGCTGGTACCTGCCAACAGGTTTGAAGTGGTCGAATGCGTGGCCGCCCTTGAGGCCGCAAAAGCCCATGATCTGGACGGAGAGCCGCGCGGCGCAGGCCCCCGAGACGTGCTGTGCCAACATATCCTGATCGCAGCCTCTGCGGGGCCATTCAATGCAGATGCACTGTTTACCGAGATGACCTCGGCCGGGCCGTTCGCGCAATTGACACGGCCCGAGTTTGACGACTGCCTCGATTTCTGCGCGACCGGCGGCTATGCCCTCCGAGCCTACGACCGATGGCAACGGTTGCAGCAACGCGCCGACGGTTTGTGGCAGCTAAGGGACCCCCGCGCTGCAGCCCGGATTCGGATGAACCTCGGCACAATTCAGGACAGCGATACCCTGAAAGTCCGCCTGAAGCGCAACCGGGGCGGTAAGCCATTGGGCGAGGTGGAGGAGGCTTTTGCAGCCACTTTGACCCCCGGCGATACCTTCCTGATCGGCGGTCAGATCGTGCGTTACGAGGGCTTGCGCGAGCTTGTGGTCGAAGTCAGCCGCCGTGCCGACAAGAAGCCCAAAATCGCCACTTTTGCGGGGACAAAGTTCGCCACCTCAACGCGGCTGAGCGACCGAATCCTGCGCATGTTCGCGCAGACCGACTGGCCTCATCTGCCGCAACACACAGCCGACTGGCTGAAGCTACAGCGGCATGTCTCTCGCCTGCCCCAACGCAACCGCCTGTTGGTCGAGAGCTTTCCCAGCGACGGGCGCGAGCATATTTGTGTCTACGGCTTCGCCGGACGCAATGCGCAACAAACCTTGGGCCTACTCCTCACCAAACGCATGGAGGAAACAGGCCTTGCCCCTCTCGGATTTGTTGCGACCGACTACGCGACCCTGATCTGGGGCTTGGATGCAGTGACCGATCCGACGCCTCTGTTTCGGATCGATGCGCTGCGCGACGGGTTGGACACATGGCTGGCTGGCAATGCCGTCATGAAGCGCACCTTCCGCGCCTCGGCCACCATCGCAGGCCTGATCGAGCGCAACACTGGCGGGCAACGCAAAAGCGGTCGGCAGGCTACTTTTTCGTCAGATATCCTCTACGACACGCTGCTGAACTACGACCCCGACCACCTTTTGATGCAGATCACCCGCGAAGAGGCCATGCGCGGCCTTGTCGATTTCGGCCGGATCGAGGCGATGGTCGAACGGATTGGCGACCGGATTGATCTGGTTCGACTGGAACGTGTGTCACCTCTCGCCGCACCCTTGTTCCTTGAAGTTGGCAAAGTCCCGGTCAAAGGGGCCGCCGAAGAACGCTTGCTGGCAGAAGAAAGTGCGCGATTGCTGCAGGCGGCCGGGCTGGATACGCTCTAATCAACCTTGCGCGGGCGCGTAAAACGCGCGAAGAACGTTCCATGAACAAGGTTGAGTTTTCCTTTGCAGAGCAGAACCTGAGCGCCCTACCCTCCGGCGCATTGTGGTGGCCTGAGCGGCAATTGCTGTGTGTCTCCGACCTGCATCTCGGCAAGTCCGAACGCATGGCCCGGCGCGGTGGTGCGATCCTGCCGCCTTATGAGAGTCAGGACACGTTGGACAGGCTGGCCAAAGATCTGGAGTTTACGCGGGCCGCAACCGTAATCTGCCTGGGAGACAGCTTTGATGATCTGGATGCCTCCCTGTCGCTTCCCAGCGCCGAGAGGCTGCGCATTGCCACCCTGCAAGCCGGGCGTCGCTGGATCTGGATCGAAGGCAATCACGATCCCGGCCCGGTGGAGCTCGGCGGCACGCATCTGGCCGAGTGGAACTGCGCCACACTCACCTTTCGCCATATCGCGCAGTCCGAGGCAAAAGGCGAGATTTCGGGTCACTATCACCCAAAGGCCACGCTGCGCGCGCGTGGCCGCAGCATTACACGCCCGGCTTTTCTGTTCGATTCAAATCGTCTGATCCTGCCCGCCTTTGGCACCTACACAGGCGGGTTGCGCAGCTCGGATCAGGTTTTGACTGGTCTGATGGGACCGAAGGCATTGGCAATCCTAACGGGCCCTAAACCGCAGATGATCCCAATGCCTCGCTGAGACGGAAGGACGTCGTGCAGCGCCTCAGATCAGGCCGTCCTCTTCCAGCATCGGCCGGTACTTGCGGCTGACCGGAACAAGATCGCCATTGACGAGACGCAGGAAGATCTTGCCCTCGGACCGTTCAACACCCGCTACAGCCTCATCGCACACCCAATGCGACCGGTGCGAGCAATGGCCCGCAACAGGCTCCATCTCGTCTATGGCATCGGTAAAGCGTGAGCGGATCGTAAAGGTCCCCTCAGACGTTACGACGTCCACATTGTGGTCGCGCACGGTCAGGCGGTAGAACTCACCCTGAAAACTCTCGGGCAAACGGCGCGCAAGCCGTGGCATCGGCTTTAGCTCAGGTTCGGCTTCGACCTTGCCATCGTGCCATTCGGCCCGACGCACCAGCAACAGGCCTGTGGCAAACAATATGCCGTAACTGGCAACAGTAGCCATCTCAGGCGCCATATGACCACCCCAGGTGAACAGCAACCACGCCAAAAGCCAGAGGGTCGGAGTGAACATCGCAAGAATCACAACCGCATAGGCCAGATCGCGCGCGGGCAGCTGCTCCAATATCTGATGTCGTTCAATCACATTCCGCGCGGCCCAAATGGCGGCCAAAGCCAACACCATAACGCCGACCCAGAACAGCAAACGCAGGGAAAAAGGCAAATCCGCAGCCAAAAAAGGGGGAAATACGTAGGCCAGCAAAGGCAAGAAAACAACGCCTGCGACCACCCGCTGTGGGGTGCAATGAGAACGCAATAGCGCGAGGTTTAACTTCATACTTACAGAACAGCGGCCCAAGACCCAGTCAGGACATCTTGGACGGTCACGATGTTTACTCGGCAACTGACTGGGAAATAACGGATATCATGAATTGAGGTCCTGTAAAACACAATTCATGCATAGGTTAAGGCGCAGGCCGCTGATCCGGCCCGCGTCTCGCCAGGGTCGGACCGCACAGCGCGGTCCGACGAAGTCGTGGATCAGGCTGAAAGGCCTTCGGGCTCTGGCAGGCCGTTGGCGCGGCAGCACGCAGTCAGAGTGTTGGCCAGTAGGCAGGCGATGGTCATCGGACCCACGCCACCCGGAACCGGAGTGATCGCGCCCGCACGCTCAGCGGCGCTGGCGTAGTCGACGTCTCCGACCAGCTTGTTCTTGCCGTCGCGCTCGATGCGGTTGATGCCCACGTCGATCACGGTCGCGCCTTCTTTGATCCAGTCACCCGGAACCATCTCGGGGCGGCCTACAGCTGCGACAACGATGTCAGCGCGGCGCACGACGTCCGGCAAGTCCTTAGTGCGCGAATGCGCGATGGTTACGGTGCAGCTGTCACCCAGAAGCAGTTGCGCCATCGGCTTGCCCACGATATTCGAGCGGCCAATCACAACTGCATCCATACCCGACAGTGAGCCGTGGTAGTCGCGCAGCATCATCAGGCAGCCCAGAGGGGTGCAGGGAACCATCGATTTCTGGCCGGTGCCCAGCAGGCCAACATTCGAGATGTGGAAGCCATCGACATCCTTGGCCGGATCGATAGAGTTGATCACCAGATCTTCGTTCAGGTGCTTGGGCAGAGGCAGCTGCACCAGAATACCGTGAACCGCAGGATCGTTGTTCAGCTTGTCGATCAGCGCCAGAAGGTCATCTTCCGAGGTGTCGGCGTCCAGCTTGTGCTCGTACGAGTTCATGCCGACCTCAACGGTCTGCTTGCCCTTTGAGCGCACATATACCTGGCTTGCCGGGTCTTCGCCCACCAGAACCACTGCCAGACCGGGCGTGATGCCGTTTTCTTCTTTCAGCTTTGCAACCTGATCGGCCACTTGCGCGCGCACTTTGGCCGCAAAGGCTTTGCCGTCGATAACCTGGGCTACCATCCTGTGATCCCTTCTTTCCAAAAACGGATCGGGCGCAGAGCGCCCGGGTGTTCAGTCGGGTCCAATCACACGCTCTTCGCGGGCAATCGACCAGTCAATCAAAATGCGCCAGAGCTTTTCGGCCAGATCCGGGTCCATCCCCAACTGATCCGAGCTTGCGCGTACACGTTGCACCACCTCTTCGACACGGTCCGGGATTCGGGCCGGAAGGCCCTCGCCTGGCTTCAACTGCGAGGCGCGATCGATGTATTCCGCGCGCGTCACCAACATCTCAATCAGTTGGCGGTCCAGCTTGTCGATCTGAACGCGCAAGTCCTGCATCGTCTCACAGTCTTGCGGCGGTGTCAGAGTGGGCATCGTGATCTCCTCATGGCCCGGGGTGTAATCCCCGGACCACGAGATGGTTCAAAAATCGGCTTAGAACAAGCCCTCAATCTGGCCTTCTTCGTTGAGACGGATTGTCTCAGCGGCAGGTTTGCGCGGCAGACCCGGCATGGTCATGATCTCACCGCAGACAACCACGATGAAGCCGGCACCTGCGGACAGACGAACTTCACGTACCGGAACCGAGTGGCCGGTGGGTGCGCCACGCAGGGTCGGGTCGGTCGAGAACGAGTATTGGGTTTTCGCCATGCAGACCGGCAGGTTGCCATATCCGGCTGCTTCCCATTCCTTCAGCTGGTTGCGGATCTTGTTGTCTGCCAGAACCTCGTCCGCGCGGTAGATGCGCTTGGCGATGGTTTCGACTTTCTCGAACAGAGGCATGTCGTCGGGGTAGATCGGCGCGAAGTTCGCGGTGCCACCTTCAACGATTTCAACAACTTTCTCAGCCAGAGGCGCCGAGCCTTCGGAGCCCAGCTCCCAGTGACGCGACAGTACCGCTTCAACACCGTGCTCGGCGCAGTAGCTCTTGACCGCTTCAACTTCAGCATCTGTGTCGGTGACGAAGTGGTTGATGGCGACAACAACCGGCACACCGAAGGACTTCACGTTCTCGATGTGACGGCCGAGGTTGGCACAGCCAGACTGAACCGCGTCGACGTTTTCGGCACCCAGATCGGCTTTTGCAACGCCGCCGTTCATCTTCATCGCGCGCACGGTGGCGACCAAAACAACGGCCGACGGTGCGATACCGGCTTTGCGGCACTTGATGTTCATGAACTTCTCGGCACCCAGGTCAGCACCGAAACCGGCTTCGGTCACGACATAGTCAGCAACCTTCAGAGCGGTTTTGGTCGCGATGACCGAGTTACAGCCGTGCGCGATATTCGCAAACGGGCCGCCATGGACGAAGGCCGGGTTGTTTTCCAGCGTCTGCACCAGGTTCGGCTGCATTGCGTCCTTCAGCAGAACGGTCATTGCGCCTTCTGCCTTGATGTCGCGGCAGTAAACCGGGGTCTTGTCACGGCGGTAAGCAACGATGATGTCGCCCAGACGCTTTTCCAGGTCTTTCAGGTCGTTTGCAAGGCACAGGATCGCCATAACCTCGGACGCAACGGTGATGTCAAAGCCTGCTTCACGCGGGAAGCCGTTCGACACGCCACCCAACGACGCCGTGATCTGACGCAGAGCACGGTCGTTCATGTCGACCACACGACGCCATGCAACGCGGCGGACGTCGATCTCAGCTTCATTGCCCCAGTAGATGTGGTTGTCGATCATCGCCGATAGCAGCGAGTGCGCCGAAGTGATCGCGTGGAAGTCACCTGTGAAGTGCAGGTTCATTTCTTCCATCGGAACAACCTGAGCGTAACCGCCACCCGCAGCGCCGCCCTTCATGCCGAAGTTCGGGCCAAGCGAAGCTTCACGGATACAGATCATCGCGTTTTTGCCGATGCGGTTCAGGCCATCGCCCAGACCCACGGTGGTGGTGGTCTTGCCTTCACCCGCAGGGGTCGGGTTGATCGCGGTGACTAGGATCAGCTTGCCATCTTCGCGGTCCTGGACCGAGTTGATGAAGTCTTGGCTGACCTTCGCTTTGTCGTGGCCGTAAGGCAGCAGATCGGCAGATTCGATACCGATTTTTGCGCCGATTTCCTGAATCGGCTTCTTGTTCGCTTCGCGAGCGATTTCGATGTCAGATTTGTAGCTCATTGGACAGGGTCCCTGATTGAATGCCGTGCAAAACCGACGCGTCGCGTCGGTGCTGACAAACCCATACAGTTGCATACCCAAGCAGTGGCTAAGGATTCCGACATATTCGTGCCGCGAAACGGCGTCGCTCAATTTCAAGCGTTTCCAATCGGAAACGAATGAGCGCTATGGCTGCCAGAGCGGCTGATCGGGAACAAACAGCTTCAAACGATCGCCGATATGCAGAGCTCCGGGCCGTTCGACCCATCCCGTGATCCCCCGCCGCCCCTGCGCGGCCGGTTTGAAGGCGGCACCGTAGCCGCTGTGATCCGCCTCAATCTCACGTCCGGGTAGGACACAAGGTGCGTTTTCCATATCGACGGTAATCGTCAAATTCGCCTCGGACCGAAGGCGCGAAGACGGCGGGATATGGGAAAAATCAGGGATGCCCTTCAACACGATCGACGCTCCCAGGTAAGACGGATCAAGATGGTCCAGCTCCATCGCGGCGGCAATCTCCGACAGCTCCTCTGCTGACAGAATCGACACCTGTCGGACATTCCGAATCTCGGTGCCTTTCGGATAGACATTGCTGACACGCACGCATGATGCACGGTTGAGACCCTCGTGCCGTTCGCCTTGCACCCCGTCAAAGCCAAACTCCAACGCCTCAACGGGCTGAGCGCGCAGCGACTGACCGGCCGGGACGCGCCCCAACCAGACGACCTCGGCAGAGAATTCGGTTTCACGCAGGAATGGCATGGGGTTTTCCTTCTGCATCCATCTGCGCGCATAATGACCAGCAGGTGGCGGAAGAAAAGAAAAAACCCGAGGTCTGGACCTCGGGTTTTCGTATTTATGCGGTTGGCTCCGGCTCCATTCCACCTTCGGGTGGAGACTTCTTGGGCTTGGTCTTTGGAATGGCCGTTACGCTGGGCGCACTACCCTGATCCGGGCTGTCGCCCTCGTCATCGCCTTCGGTCGGCGCATCCCCATTCATGACCCGCTTGATCTCGTCGCCGGTGAGGGTTTCGTATTCCAACAGCCCCTGCGCCAGACGCTCCCATTCCTCACTCTTGTCGGTTAGAATCTGGTGGGCGCGCTCATAGCCCTGCTGGATCAGGCGCTTCACCTCTTCCTCGATCAGCTCTTTGGTATGAGCCGAGACCGAGAAACCAGCGGTGTTGCCCGAATACCCCTCATGGGCTTCGGCATAGTCGATATTGCCGACCTTGTCCGACATACCCCAGCGCATCACCATGGCGCGCGCCAACTGGCTGGCCTGCATGATGTCACCGGCCGGACCGTTCGAAACATGGTCTTCACCGTATTTGATGACTTCAGCCGCCTTGCCCGCCATGGTCATGGCCAGCTTTTGCTCACACTCATCACGGTGATAGTTCAGGCGATCCATCTCCGGTAGAGAGACAACCATACCCAGCGCGCCACCGCGCGGAATGATCGTTGCCTTGTAAACCGGGTCGCACATCGGCAGTTCCAGACCAACAACGGCGTGGCCGGCCTCGTGATACGCGGTCTTTTCCTTCTGATCCTGGGTCAGCACCATCGAGCGGCGCTCAGCCCCCATCATCACCTTGTCCTTGGCGTTCTCAAAATCCTCCATGGTGACAAAGCGACGGCCTACACGTGCAGCCATCAGCGCGGCCTCGTTCACAAGGTTCGCCAGATCCGCACCCGAGAAGCCCGGAGTACCGCGCGCAATGATGCGCAGGTCAACATCAGGACCCAGAGGGGTCTTGCGCGCATGCACGCCCAAGATCTTCTCACGGCCTTTGATGTCGGGGTTGCCGACGGTCACGTTCCTGTCAAAGCGGCCCGGACGCAGCAGCGCCGGGTCCAGAACGTCTTTACGGTTGGTCGCGGCCAGAATGATCACACCTTCGTTGGCCTCAAAACCGTCCATCTCGACCAGCAATTGGTTAAGCGTTTGTTCACGCTCATCGTTACCACCGCCATAGCCAGCGCCACGATGGCGACCCACGGCGTCGATTTCGTCGATGAAGACAATACAAGGCGCGTTCTTCTTGGCCTGCTCGAACATGTCACGGACACGGCTCGCACCGACACCCACGAACATTTCAACGAAGTCAGAACCCGAGATGGTGAAGAACGGCACACCCGCCTCACCCGCAATCGCACGGGCCAGGAGCGTTTTACCGGTACCCGGAGGACCAACCAGCAACGCACCTTTTGGGATCTTGCCACCCAGACGGCTGAATTTCTGCGGGTTGCGCAGGAACTCAACGATCTCTTCCAGCTCTTCCTTGGCTTCGTCGATGCCAGCAACGTCATCAAAGGTCACGCGGCCGTGCTTTTCGGTTAGCATCTTGGCTTTGGATTTGCCAAAGCCCATCGCGCCGCCTTTACCGCCGCCCTGCATCCGGTTCATGAAGTAGACCCAAACGCCGATCAGCAGCAGGAAGGGCAGCAGAGTGATCAGGAACGACTGGAAGCCCGATTGCTGCTGCTTGACCGCTTCGACCGGAATCTGTTCGTCGATCAGCAGCTTCGTGACCTCGGCGTCACCAGGTTTGATCGTGGTGTAATTCGCGCCGCTTTGTGTGGTGTAGCGAATTTGCTCACCATCCAGCGTGACGTTCTTGACCTCACCGCTTTGAACGGCGCTGACAAAGTCGGAATAGGTGCGTTCATTGCCCTGAAGAGTTCCGCCCGGTCCGCTGAATAGGTTGAACAGTGCAAGGATCAGCAGGAACAGAACGACCCAGAAGGCGATATTACGAGCGTTGCCCAAGGAAATTCTCCTAAAAGATTTCGGCAGACAAGGACCTGCCGGGTTGCTTCTTAAAATAGAGAGGATTGGCTGAGGTTCAATGCGATAAAAAAGATGCGTGAAACTCAGGCCAATCAGGAGCCAGATCAGCGCTCCAGCCATTGGCGAATCCGGCCAGGGGCGCGGCCTCAAGAGTGTCGCCCCTCCAAACCGCTGGGGACGCTTGCAAAGCAAGCCGTGGACGCCCCGCGGCACGCCAGTCGGACAGCATCTGTAAGCCGTTTTCACCAAGAGCCCGAATCTCCGTCCCTGGAATATCGGGGCCGGACAGCACCCAACGCGCGTCCCATGTAGCCGTGATTTTCGCGGTCAGGCCGTCAACCGCGTTGAATTCTCTGCAGATCCACTGTTTTTCTGCCTTTGAAAACAGCAAACAGCCCCCAATTGCGGCGGGACCCCCGTTCAGAATGGCCTGCAACGCCTGATCCACAGTCGATTGGCGCGGCGGGTAGCCGGGGCCCGCGATCCATGAAACAGCGCCAACCAGAACCCTACGCCGGATTTCTTCAGGCAGCGCGGCGAAGCCCTCGCGATCCAGCACAACGGACCCAGCATCGACCGTAGCTACCCCTTGGGCGGAGTCCTGCGCATAGCGTTCTAGCGCCTCACGCGCTTGTGTGAGGTTGTCGGCGACACGCGTCAGGGTTTCGGCCGATATGCCTAGCGGTTCCAGATCAGACACGGCTTGCCGCGCCTTGATCCGGTCAAAGCGTGTATCCTGATTCGAGGGGTCCTCGACCCACTGCGCGCCGATCTCGGTCAAATAGGCCCGCAGCCTATCTCGAGTGATCCCTAGCATAGGGCGCAACAGGTCGATCCCATCGTGGGTTCGACTGCTTGGCATACCCGACAGTCCCGTCACCCCGGCCGAACGGGCCAGTCGCATAAGAAGTGTTTCGGCCTGATCATCCGCCGTATGGCCCAGCGTAATCGCGCTGATATCGTTGCGCTTCGCCCACTCCGTCAGTAACGCATATCGCGCCTGCCGGGCCTGATCCTGCAGGTTGCCTGCGCCATCCCAACCCTGCCAGCTCAAAATTTCGTGAGGAATACCCAACGCGGCGGCCTGTTTTGCAACCATTCGGGCCTCATCCGCAGACTCGGCGCGCAAACCGTGGTCGACCGTGGCGGCGAACAGCGCCACACCTTCGTCAGACGCAATACGGTGCAAAAGGTGCATCAGGGCGACAGAGTCCCCTCCGCCCGAGACCGCGATGCCCATACGCTCTGGCAACCGGTCAGGCAGCCGGGCGCGCATGTCGGATGTCAGTGTGTCGAGTGGCGGGGTCAAGAACACCCCAAAGAGGCCATTTCCTGCACTGCACTGGTGGCTTGCCCCGAGGCAGGGAAACGCACGCCAACCTCTGACAAGGTGATGCAGGCTTGATCGGTCTGGCCCAAACGACCCAAAGCAGCGCCAAGTTCGAACAGAGCTTCGGGCGCCACAGCTCCTTCGGAATCCCCAGTAAAGCTGGCGAGGAATGCACGCGCCGCCTCGCGCGTATCCCCGAGCCCTTCGAGCGCTTTGCCGCGGTTCAAATGCGCCTCGGGTGCAAGTGGGCTGCCGGGATATGAGGTGTCGAATTGTGCGAACATCGTGGCGGCTGTCTGGAAGTCACCATCCGCCAGCGCTTGAGACGCATCGTCGAAATCCGCTCGCTCGCCAACGGCCAGCTCGCCCTGGTCCGAAGTGTTCGGCTCCGTCGGCGCGGGTGTTACCGCAGCGGTGGATTCCCCTTCGCCGCCCAAAGTGGAGGTCTCACCCAGTGCCGACAAATCGCCGCCTTCCAGCTCGACCAAGCGGAATTCAAGATCACCGATCCGGTTGGTGCCGTCGGTCACGATATTCTGGACGCGCTGATTCAACTGCTCAGTCTGACGGGTCAGGCGCTGCAACTCGGCCTCAATCGCATCCACACGTTCAAGGATCGAGCTGCCAGACAGGTTGGGCGCAGGAGAGCCAGTGGTCGAAAACTCACGTTTCAAGCGCTGTATCTCGACATACAGCACTGTCAACTCCTGCCGGATATCCGCCAGGGTCTGCTGATCCTGCGCTTGCGCGACGCCTGCTGTTGCCACAACTGCGGCCAGAACCCATCCTGCAACTCTCATCGTCTTACCCCAAGGTTGAACCGGTCAGCACCGTAACCGCGCGGCGGTTTTTGGAATAACAGTCCTCGGTGCTGCAAATCTCGATCGGGCGTTCTTTGCCGAAGCTGACCGTCGTCAGACGATTGCCTGCGACCCCACGCGAAATCAGGTATTCACGCGCCGCATTGGCCCGACGTGCGCCCAGCGCAAGGTTGTATTCCCGCGTGCCCTGCTCATCCGCGTGACCTTCGATGGTTGCCACGTAATCAGGGTTGGCCAGCAGCCATTCCGCCTGCCCTTGTAAAACGGTCTGCGCCTGCGGCGACAGGGTGGACTGATCAACCGCGAACAGAACACGATCCCCGACCGTCTGCTGGAAATAGGCGGGCGAGCGCGGATCACTAGGAGAGCCAGCGACAATCGAGCCGCTACCACCAGCGCCGCTGCCACCCAAAGCCGAAGGATCATTGTTGGTACAGGCCGCGACCACGCTTAGCGCGCCCAAGGCCAGGATTTTGCCCAATACGTTCATCTCAAGTGCCTCGTTGTTTTGTTTGTTGCCGCCTGTCTATCACAGCGACTGTTTCTTGTGAACTTTGCCTCGCATTGGCGGCGATCAATTCTGCAATGGCCCCCAGGACGGGTCGCTGCCGCCATCCGGCGTGCGCACGGGGCGCAGGTTTCGACCCGAGATATCCACGGAATAGAGCGTCGCCCGTCCACTTGCGCCCTGCGTCTCGCGGGTGAACATGATGACGCGGCCGTTTGGCGACCAGGTCGGGCCTTCGTCGAGAAAGGACGAAGTCAGCAGGCGTTCCTCACTGCCATCGGTGCGCATCACGCCGATATGGAAGCGGCCTTTGTTCTGCTTGGTGAAGGCAATCAGATCACCACGCGGCGACCAGACCGGCGTACCATACCGCCCCTGACCAAAGCTGATCCGCGTCGCTTCGCCGCCGTTTGCCGCCATCACATAAAGCTGCGGCGTGCCTGAACGGTCGCTTTCAAACACGATCTGGCTGCCATCCGGCGAATAGCTGGGCGCGGTTTCGATCGCAGGCGTGTTGGTCAGGCGGGTGCTTTGGCCTGAGGCCAGATCCATCCGCCACAGATCGGTATTGCCGCCCTGAATCAGCGAATACACAATCGACCGCCCGTCCGGTGAAAAACGCGGAGAAAAGCTCATGGTGCCGTCCTGCGTTTGCAGTTCGCGCCGCTGCACGCGGCCCACATCCAGAATATAGATGCGCGGACTGCCGCTTTCGTAGCTGGTATAGAGCAGTTGCTCGCCAGTCGGCGAAAAGCGCGGGGCCAGAACGATGGCCGCGCTATCCGTCATGTACTGAACATTGGCCCCGTCATAATCCATGATCGCTAGACGCTTGAGGCGCTGGTTCTTTGGGCCACTTTCCGACACAAAAGCAACGCGGCTATCGAAATAGGCGCCCTCGCCCGTAATCCGGCTGTAGACCTGATCAGCAACCTTGTGCGCCATGCGTCGCCAGCCATCCGTGGTGCCCGCCAACTGCAGACCGTTCCCAAGCTCCTGCCCCGAAAACACATCCCAGACCCGGAACCGAACCGTCAGCCGCTTGCCCGAAACATTCACCGCCCCTGTCACCAAAGCCTGCGCGTTGATCGCTTTCCAATCGGCAAACTGGACCGGCGCGTCAAAGCTGCTGACCCGGCTGATGAACGCGTCCGATGAGATTTCGCGGAACAACCCCGTTCCGGTCAGATCCGCCGCAACGACACGCGAGATATCGTTGGCGAACTGCGTCGCTGCCGGGCCGTCGGGTACGAAGTTGGGAACCGCAAAGGGCATCGGCTCGATGATGCCTTCGTCGATTTCCAACCGCAGGGGGCTGTTCTGAGCGTAAACCGGAGCTGACACCAAGGTCAGCCCAAGAAAGAGGCTGGTCAGAAGTTTCATCATTTGATCCGCATCCTCTCGGGATTGAATGTAATCTCAATATCCTGCCAGTGATCGTATTTGTCAGCAGGCAGATCATATCCACGCGCGCCACAGCGCAAAATTGCGCGTCGGGCCGCCTGATAGGCTTGATTTTCGGCACCCGAAGCACCGCCAGAGCTATTCAGCAAGCGAATGCTCTCGCTGATAATCGTGCCATCTCGATTGAGCGAGAACGCAACCGTCACCACCACGTTCAGCGCATCGGTCGACAGTGATCCGACATTCCAGCACCGCGACACTGCAACGCGCATCGCGTCCTTTTCACCGCTGGTGAGCGGCGGGCCGGAGGGTTCCGTTCCACCCGCCAAGGCTTCGGACAACGCGTCATTGATGGCGTCACTATTGTCCGGCGCAGGCGTTGGCGTTGGGGTTTCCGGGGCCGGTTCCGGAGTTTCCGCAACCTCAGGCGCGGGTTCAGGACGGTTGGGCCGCACACGCGGGCGCGGAGAGGTCAGAGGCGCTGGCTCGTCGGTCTCTTCGGCCTCGGTCACAATCTCGGGCGCGGCTTCTTCAGGGGCCGTCTGATCCTGTTGCTCTTGTTGCGTCTCAGCGCCTTCGTCCAGTGAAACCGGGGGCGTTTGCACCTCATCCGGCTCTGCCTCGGGCGGAGGCGGCGCGATAGCCTCGGGGGCAACACGCTCGGCTGGGCTGGGTTGCGCTTCAGGTCCCGGCGGCACCGGCAAGGCGGCCGTTTCCGGTTCCGTCAACGTCGGAGGTTCTTCGGGCAACTCAGGCTCAGGCTGAACCTCGACCGTTTCGGGAACAGTCTCAGGCTCCGGCTCTGCGGGCGTCACAGGCTCCGGGCGCGGCTGTTCTTCCGGTGTCACCTCAGGGGCGCTGACCTCAGATTCCGGCGCGTCGGGTTGTTCCAGAGTACCCGGAGACTCCGGCAGCTCAGGCGCATCGCGCTGCGCCGTGAGCGCTGCGAATTGCTCAGCCGAAATCACGGAAACATCCTGCACTTGTGTCGGCAGCGGCTCGGACCGGAAGGTGCCGCCGAACAACGCCCAGCCGATCAGGCTGACATGCGCAATCGCTGAAATCTTGGTGCCGGTATCCACCGCGCGACCCCACCTTTACCCATCGTCCAGCGTCGGCCCGCCGGTATCCGTCACCAGACCCACATTTGAAAACCCGCCCGCATTCAGTGCGCCCATCACCTGCATCACCTGAGCGTAGGGGATCGCCCCATCCGCCCGCAGGAAGACACGGTCACTGCTGCGTTCTGCCGCGATGGCGCGCAAGCGTCCAATCAGCTCGTCGCGCGCGATATCCGTGGTCTGTATCTGAATACGACCATCGGCGGTCAGCGTGACGGTCAGCGGTTCCTCACTATCGCCAGGCAAGGCGCTTGCGGCAGTCTTGGGCAGATCGACCGGCACCCCAACGGTCAGCAGAGGCGCTGCGACCATGAAGATGATCAACAGCACCAGCATGACGTCGACAAAGGGCGTGACGTTGATCTCAGCCATCGGCTGGGCGCGACCGCGCCGGCGTCCGCGCCTACGTCCGTTCCCGCCCGAGCTTTGCTGAACCGCTGCCCCCATGGTCAGCTATCCAACTGGCGCGACAGGATGGTGGCGAATTCATCGGCAAAGGCCTCATAGCCTCCAACGATCCGGTCACTATCCGCGCTGAGCTTGTTGTAGAAAATCACCGCCGGGATCGCGGCCAGCAGGCCCAGACCGGTGGCAAGCAACGCCTCGGCAATGCCGGGCGCCACAACGGCGAGGTTGGTATTCTGCTGCTCGGCAATCTCGATAAACGCATTCATGATGCCCCAGACCGTGCCGAACAGACCAATGAACGGCGCAGTTGAGCCAACAGTCGCCAAGATCGGCAGACCCTTCTGCAGTGTCTCAGCCTCTTTTGCGATTGCCACATCCATCGACCGGTCGATCCGAGCCGTCGCCCCGGCGATCAAACCTCCATCCGTGCGATGCGACCTGCGCCACTCGATCATGCCGGCCGCAAATATCTTCTCGGAACTGCCATCGGGCTGCGAGCCGATCTGCTCAAATAACTCATCCAGCGGGTTGCCAGACCAGAAGCTCTCATCAAATTTCTGCGCTTCGCGCCGGGCCGCGCGATAGTTGATGAGTTTCTGAATGATGATGCCCCAGGACCAAATCGACGCCGCGATCAGCATCAGCATCACCAGTTTTACGATAAAGGTCGCGCGGGCATACAGCCCCCACATGGAGAAATCGATCTCCTGCGCCAGCGCCAGCGTTTCAGCTTCCATGAACCTGCTCTTTTTTGCCTGATGGCCGTTTGTTTGGCCTTGTTTTGCCAAACGCTAACGCAGTTGGGGTTGAAAAGCCAACAGAACCACCCCGGGCTGCGAAAATGTTACATCAATGCGCGAATCTCTGCCGGGAGGCGGATCGGTTTGCCGTCTTTATTGATGCAAACCGCCGTGACCGAAGCGCGGAAAATATTGGTCTCACCCCGTTTCACAAGCTGCGCCATGGTCAGGCGCACGCCGGAAATCTCGGTCACTTCTGTTTCGACGATCAATTCGTCATCAAACTTGGCAGGCGACAGGTAGTCAGCCTCGACCCGCCGTACGACCCAAACGATCCCCTCATCCCGCATGGCGTTCTGGTCATTGCCCAAACGACGCACCCAGTCCGAACGCGCGCGTTCGATGTAGCGCAGGTAGTTCGCGTGATAGACGACTCCGCCCATGTCGGTGTCTTCATAGTAAACGCGAACCGGAAAGATGTGCTTCATTGCGGCAGCTCCAACCGGGCAAACAGGCGCAGCGCGTGCGACGCATCATGCGCCGCCCCCGGCAAGATCGGATCGTAAGCGGCCCGGATCAGACCCGCAATATCCGGGCGCAGAATCGTCGCCTCGCCCGCCACAGCCAGAGCTGACTGGGTTCGAAACGCCGTATCCGACCAGAGCAGAATGGTTTGAACTACTTGACTGAGCGCCAGAGTCTCGGCAGGGACTTTGGATAGTTCTTTATCCATGCGCAGGAATACGAAGGCCGCGCGGATCGCGCCGTCTTCTTCGAACCGGAAGATGCGGTACTGATTGGCATCCGCAGCGACCAGACGCTCAACCAAAGGTGCCAGATCGGGGACAAGGCGGTCCAGATCCGGGACCTCCAGCAGTTCCTGCCAGTCGCGGAAGAAAAAGACCATGCAATTGGCGCCCAGCTCTGGATCCGTCTCGGCCATCTTGTGACCGGCCAGCGTCACCACGGCCTCGAAAGCGCCCTTGACTGTTGCCAGCGTCTCATCCTCGACACCGAAAACGATCGGTACGATGGGGCGACCCCACCGCGCAAACAGGAACTCTCCGCTTTCGCGCGTAAACAGCGCCTCGATCTCGTCCGGTGTCACGCCCAGCCCTTCATCTTTTCAAAAATACTCTCGCCGAAGGCATAAAATCCCTCAGCGCCAGCCTCAACCAAACAGATCGCTCTGACCCTTTGGTGCAGCCATGCCCAAATGCGTCCACGCCTTCTGCGCCAGCATCCGCCCGCGTGGCGTGCGTTGTATCAATCCCTGCTGCAGCAAATAGGGCTCGATCACTTCCTCAAGCGAGTCGCGACTTTCCGATAAGGCCGCCGACATTGTCTCAATCCCAACCGGACCACCGCCATAATTCTCAGCGACCAGTTTCAGATACCGACGGTCCGCGCCGTCCAACCCGAGATGATCGACGCCCAAACGTGTCAGCGCGCCATCAGCCAATTCGCGTGTAATCCGCCCGTCGCCTTCGACGATTGCAAAGTCCACCACGCGCCTCAGCAAACGGCCTGCGATCCGAGGCGTCCCACGCGACCTGCGCGCAATTTCACGCGCGCCGTCGTCGTCTGCTGGTGCACCCAGTTTGCGTGCGTTGCGGCTGACGATCTCGTGCAATTCATCGACCGTGTAGAACTGCAACCGGGTCGGAATACCAAAACGGTCGCGCAGCGGCGTGGTCAGCAGACCCATCCGCGTGGTGGCTCCAACCAGCGTAAACGGCTGCAACTCGATCCGAACGGTACGAGCAGCCGGGCCTTCGCCAATCACCAAATCCAGCTCAAAATCTTCCATTGCAGGATAGAGAACTTCCTCGACCGCCGGGTTCAAGCGATGGATTTCGTCGATGAACAACACGTCCCGCGCTTCCAGATTGGTCAGGATCGCCGCCAGATCGCCCGCCTTGGCCAGAACCGGACCAGAGGTCATACGGAAGTTCACCCCTAGCTCACGCGCCATAATCTGCGCCAACGTGGTTTTCCCCAAACCCGGAGGACCATGGAACAGCGTATGATCCATCGCCTCGCCGCGCTGTCGGGCGGATTGGATGAAGATGCGCAGATTTGCACGCGCCTCGGCCTGACCGATGAACTCATCCAGCCCCTGCGGACGAAGGGCGCGGTCATTGTCCTCGGGCAGAGGGTCAGGCCGCAGCGTGGGATCGGCGTCTACCATTCAATCACCCTTTCGGAGCCAGCAGCTTGAGCGCCGCGCGGATCAATTCAGCCTCACCCGCGTCGGGCAGATTGGCCGCCGCCTCCGCCACGGCCGAGGCCGCATCGGATGGGCCATATCCCAAATTCGACAAGGCCGACAACGCCCCCGCAGAGGCCGCCGCCGATCCCGAGGTCGGTTTCGCAGTCCGTTTGGGTGCTGGTTGCGGCTCGACGGTTTCAACAACCTCCAACGCGGGGCCGTTCATCGCCTCGGTCACATTGCCGCCCATCGCCATAACCCCCGGGGCCTTGTCCTTAAGGTCTAACACAATGCGCTGAGCGGTCTTCGGACCGACCCCCTTGGCAGCCTTCACCGCACCCCAATCGCCCAAAGCAATCGCGCGGCTTACACCATCCGGCCCCAACGCGCTGAGAATGGCCAGCGAGACCTTGGCCCCGACGCCCTGAACCGAACACAATAGTCGATGCCATTCCTTCTCGATCAGGGAAAGAAACCCGTAAAGCTGCATCAGATCTTCACGCACGACCATATCGGTATAGATCGAGACCGCCTCACCCACGCCCGGCAACGCAGCCATGGTCCGGTCAGAGCAATAGACGATGTAACCCACGCCCCGCACGTCGATCAGGATGTGATCTGCGGCGCGATAGTCCAGACGCCCTGTCAGTTTACCGATCATGCCCTCACCTCTTTCACACGCGGCTGTTGTGTCTTGCCGTAATACGCATGACAGATCGCGATCGCCAATGCATCCGCCGCATCCGCGCCCTTGGGCAGACACCCCGGCAACTGCAGCTTGACCATGTGCAGGACCTGCTCTTTCTCGGCATGCCCAACGCCAACGACGGTTTTCTTGACCCGGTTCGGAGCGTATTCCCCCACAGGCAGCCCGGCCTGTGCCAACGTCAGCAAGGCCACCCCACGCGCCTGACCCAGTTTCAGCGTCCCGGCACCGTCCTTGTTGACGAAAGTTTGCTCGATCGCAGCTTGGTCGGGCCTATATTCGGCGATGACCTCGACAATCTGATTGTGCAGAGACAGCAGTCGCTCGCCCAGATCATCCCCGTCAGATTTGCACAAACCGTTCGAAACGTGACTCAATCGGCTGCCATTTGATTCGATGACGCCCCATCCCAGGGTCCTAAGCCCCGGATCAATGCCCAGAATTCGCATGCTTCGCCTCAGCCCGCTCGGGTTTTGTGATCTTTTTTCAACGGATAGCACGAAGCGTGAACATTTTCCAAGCGAATTGACCCTAAGCCTGAAAACGACACCGCCATCCTACGCGCGACACGAAGGACGGTTTGCGACTTCGAAAAGTCTGAAATCGACACTTTTATGAACCCATTTTAATCATGTTTTTAAGGTGCTTACAGATTCGGCAAGCGTTGCAAAAACTGCATAGGACACATGCAAAAAATGCTATTGCGCGGGCAAATCTTCGACACTAGATGCCGCTCAGATCGCAAGATCAAATGTTCACACAAACCAGAAGGAAACAGGATATGGCTGCACTGGACTCGACCCGCATCGCCACCACTGGCTCATTCGGCCTCGTTGGCCGTATCGGCGCATTTTTTACATCGGTTGCACATGCCGCCGTCGATTGGAATGACGCCCGCGTAACACGCAACGTGCTGACAGGTCTGAGCGACCGCGAACTGGATGATATCGGCCTGTGCCGCGGCGACATCGACGTCATCGCCGAAGGCCGCCGGTAAGACGACCCCCTCGCTATACGCCCCTTTCTCCTCCCTGTGGGGCGCAAAGAAACACCGCGAGTCGAAAGGCCGCGGTGTTTTCTGTTTCAGCTGGTGCTTAGTAGAGAACTTTGTTGAGCTGAACCGAGAGGAACTGTGAAACCGGGTCGATCTGCATGATCCAAGCGCCTGCCTGTTCGACCTGTGTGCCCTCTTTCAGGCTGTCGATGCGGTATTGATATCCTGAGGGGCCAAGGTTGGACAAAAGAAACGCTTTAAACGCGAAAACTGCCAGCAGAGTAAACAGCAGAACTTTGGCCGGAACCGCAGAGCGGACCCTTTGCGGCTTCATCACCACCAAGCCATCTTTGCGCATCGTTGCGCGATAGCCTTTGCTGAGCTTCGAGTGCTTCTTGTTCAGGCGCTGAACGCGCTGATCAAATTCCAGTTGTTTTCCCGCCATGGCAGCCTCCACAAAACCGCCCCCCATCAAAATGATTAAAAAAGGGTAAGCATAGATTGCGACAAAAACGTGGCGCGACTCTAGAAAACTCCTGTAAATGGCCCTGATTTAGCCCTGTTTACTTAAGATTAGCGTCGTCCATTCACCAATCTCATCTCGATGATGCAGATTGAAGCCATTCTGGGAATAAACATTCACCACATCATCGGCCTGTTCGTTCAGGATTCCCGACAGGATTGCATAGCCCTCCGCCCGCAGATTCGCCGAGATTTCCGGCGACAGAGCGACCAGCGGACCCTTCAGGATGTTGGCGAAAATCAAATCATAGGGCGCGTGCGCGTTCAGGTCCGGGTGATCGAAGCCAGCGGCCTCGACACAGTGAACCTGACCGGACATGCCATTGGCCTTCAGGTTCGCTTCGGCCACATCGACGGCAACCTGATCAATGTCACTGGCGATGATGTCCCCTTCCCAAACACGCGCAGCTGCCATGGCCAGCACGGCAGTCCCACACCCGATATCGGCGACCTTGCTGGCCGAGAACCCTTCGTCCAGCAACTGATCAAGCGCCTTTAGACAGCCCAGAGTCGTTCCGTGGTGGCCGGTACCAAAGGCCATCGCGGCCTCGATCAACAGGGGGATCCGACCTTCGGGCAGCTTGTCGGCGTCGTGGCTGCCATAGACAAAGAAACGGCCCGCCTCGACCGGGGCCAGTTCACGGCGCACATGGGCAACCCAATCGGTTTCGGGCAGCTCGGATACCACAAAGGGCTTGGCCTCAAAGGCCGCGGCCAGTACAGCCAGCGCCGTCTCATCGGGGGCTTCGGTGAAATACCCACCAACCTCCCACAGGCCCGAGCCATCTTCGACTTCAAAAACGCCAACGCCAGTGGGTTCGGGATCCAGACGCTCCATCGCTTCGCCAAGACCTTCGGCGGGTTTCTTGCCGGTCAGCGTGGTAAGAGCGGTGAATGTGGGCATGGGGGCCTCCTGTCTGGGTCAAGACAGCGCGTAGGGCGTGGGCCCGCCAAGGTCAAGCTCTTGCGCCTATTCGGCGGGTGCCGGCGCGTATTTGGTCAGGATGGTCTCATTGCCCGGCTCAGGATGGCGCGGGATCAACAGAGACAGAGCAAGCGAGATCATCGCCATTGCCGCCGCCAGCGCAAACACCGCACCGGGTGAGGCCACCCAAAGCAGCCCAAGCAGCGCGGGCAGGAACACCGCGGCGATATGGTTGATGGTAAACGCCACAGCGGCCGTCGGTGCGATATCGGCCGGATCGGCGATTTTCTGGAAATAGGTCTTCAAGGCCAAAGCCAGCGCAAACAGGACATGGTCGATCACATAGAGGGTCGCCGCCAGAACCACACCCCACCCAAACCAGTAGATGCCACCATAGGCTGCGAAGACAATGGCAAGCCCGGCATATTCGAAGATCAATGTCCGGCGCTCGCCAAATTTGGACACCGCTTTGCCCAACATCGGAGCCGCCGCCATATTGATCACGAGGTTGATCAGGTAGAGGCTGGTGAGTTCGTGGACCTCGAACCCGAATTTCTCGACCATCATGAAGCCCGCGAAAACCACAAAGATCTGACGGCGCGCGCCTGCCATGAATTGCAGCGCGTAATAAAGCCAATAGCGTTTGCGCAGGATCAGCTTTTTGGTCTGCGGTGTCGGTGCGTCGAATTGCGGATAGGCAAGCAGGCAAAACAGAGCCAGCAGAGCCGTCGCACCGCCCGCCATCATGAAGACGAAGTTATAGGACAGGTCGAACCGGTCCCAGGTCAGGACGATCAACCCATAGACCACTGCCGTCGCCGCCGAGCCCATCGCCACAAGCCATCCCAGAATCTGTGGCGCACGGTCCTTTGGTAGCCATTGCAACTGCAACGACTGGTTGACCGTCTCGTAGTAGTGAAATCCGATCGAGCTAAAGAGCGTTACGAATAGCAGCCCACCAAGGCTTGGGAACCATGCAGTCACCGCCGTCGCCACGCCCAGCATCATCAGCGAGATCATGGCCAGCACCTGCTCCCGCACAAAGATGATCACAGCGATCACACCGACGGCCAGAAAACCCGGTATTTCCCGCACAGTGTGCAACAAGCCAATATCTGCGCCATCGAAATTCGCCACTTCGATGACGAAGTTGTTCAACAGCGCGCTCCACCCATTGAAGGCAATGGGCATGGTCAACGCCATCATGAACAGCAGCGTGATCGGGCGCTGCCAGAACGGCAGGCTTTGCGCCTCGGAAAGTGGCATGGGTTTCAACATGCGACTCCCTCTACGCCGATTTTTGCGCTTTGGCGAGAGGAGAGATCCCAGCGCACATCCGCTCTGCGCCTGTGCAGAGGTCAGTAAAAGTTCTGCGGGTCGATATCGACGGTCAGGCGGATATCCCCTTTCAGGCGCAGCGGCGCGATCCAGCGGGCGATGGCGTCCTGAATGGGCGCGCCCTTGGGGGCCTTGACCAAAAGGCGTACGCGATGCCTGCCCCGGATGCGGGCAATCGGCGCAGGGGCCGGACCAAAGACCTGAGCGCCAATCTCGCGCAGCGGCGCATCATTGCGCGCCATCGCATTGCCGATATCGAAGACCGGAGCGACCTCGGGGCCAGACAGCACGATCCCCGCCATGCGCCCATAGGGCGGCACACCAGCGGCCTGTCGACCAGCGGCCTCGGCTTTCCAGAAGCCTTCTTCATCACCCGATAGAATGGCGCGGATGACCGGATGCTCGGGCTGAAACGTTTGCAACAGCGCCTGCCCCGGCTTGTCTGCGCGCCCCGCACGTCCGGCCACCTGCCGCATCAATTGAAACGTCCGCTCTGCCGCGCGCAAATCCGCTCCATGCAGGCTGAGATCGGCATCAATGACCCCCACCAGCGTCAGCTTGGGAAAGTTATGCCCCTTGGCCACCAGCTGCGTGCCGATGACGATATCGGCGTCGCCCTCGGCGATCTCTTCAATCTTGGCTTTCAACGCGCGGGCCGAGCCGAACAGGTCGGAACTGAGCATTGCGATCTTGGCCTCGGGGAAAGTCGCCTCGGCCTCTTCCGCCAGCCGTTCGATCCCCGGGCCGACCGGGGCCAGTTTCCCTTCGACCCCGCAAGACGGGCAAGTATCTGGCATCGGTTTGGTCTCGCCGCATTGATGGCACATCAGGCGCTTGAGGAACCGGTGCTCTACCATCCGCGCGTCGCAGTGATCGCAGGCAATCTGTTCCCCACAAGCCCGGCACAAGGTCACTGGCGCATAGCCCCGGCGGTTGATGAACAGCAGTGATTGTTCACCCTTTTCCTTCCGTTGCCGCACTGCCTGCCGCAAGGACGGGGAAATCCACGTCCCCGTTTGCATTTGCTCGGCCCGCATATCGATCGGTTTCATCTCGGGCAGCACCGCCGCCCCGAAGCGTGAGGCCAGATCCAGCCGCTCATACTTGCCCGCCTCGGCATTGGCCCAGCTTTCCAACGAGGGCGTCGCGCTAGCCAGAATCACTCGCCCGCCGCAAATGGCCGAGCGCAGAACCGCCATGTCTCGCGCGCTATAGTGCACGCCGTCTTCCTGTTTATATGAGGTGTCGTGTTCCTCATCGACCACAACCAAGCCCAAATCACGGAATGGCAGGAACAGGGCCGAGCGCGCGCCCACCACCAGTTGCGCATCACCCTGCCCGACCATCCGCCAGACCCGGCGGCGTTCGGTCATCGTGGCCCCTGAGTGCCACTCGGCCGGACGGGCACCAAACCGGGCCTCGACGCGGGTCAGGAATTCTGCGGTCAGTGCAATTTCGGGCAGAAGAACCAGCGCCTGTCGCCCCATGCGCAGTGCTTCGGCGACGGCCTCAAGATAGACCTCTGTCTTGCCCGAACCTGTCACACCCTTCAACAGCGTTGTACCGTAGTTGCCGGTCTGCTGGCCCGCCTGCAGACGCGCCACGGCTGCCGCCTGGTCTTCGGTCAGGTCTTTACCGGGCAACTCGGGATCGAGATGAGGATAGGGTAGATCGCGTGGACTGTCCTCTTCCCGAACCGCGCCCAGTTTGACCAACCCTTTGACGACAGAGGTCGTTACCCCGGCCTGCTCGGCCAGCTCCTTCAAGGTGAAGGCCAGCCCGCCATATTCTTTCAACACCTCAATCACCCGGGTGCGTGCATCGGTCATCCGGTCCGGTTCAGACGTACCCGACCGGTAGACCTTGCGCATCGAGGGCGGATCCCCTAAGCCCGGCGCGCGAGTCGCAAGGCGCAGCATCGCAGGCATCGGTGTCAGCGTGTAGTCCGCCACTTTCCCTAGAAACACCCGCATCTCTTCGCGCATGGGCGCTACTTCTAACACCCGGATCACGGACCGCGCCTTGGCCAGATCGAACCCGCCCTGCCCCGGCCCCCACACCACGCCCAGCACTTTGCGCGGCCCCAATGGCACCTCGACAAACGCACCCAGAAAGCACCCGCCCTCGGGCGCTTTGTAGTCCAACGTCCGGTCCAGAGGCTGCGTGGTCAACACCGCAACCAGCTCTCCTTCGTCGAAAAATCCGTTAGCGCTCACAGCATATCCTATGCAGGGGGTTCCAGCAGGGGTCTCTTTGAGGTAAAGCCATCCGCGACCAAGGCCAACCCATCAAAGGACTGCCCGCATGAAATTCTTCGTAGACACTGCCGAGATCGACGCCATTGCCGAACTGAACGACCTGGGCATGGTGGACGGCGTCACCACCAACCCTTCGCTGATCCTGAAATCAGGCCGCGACATTCTGGAAGTGACCAAAGAGATCTGTGATCTGGTCGACGGCCCCGTATCCGCCGAAGTTGTCGCCACCGAGGCCGACGACATGATCGCCGAAGGCCGCAAGCTGGCCAAGATCGCCCCGAACATCGCGGTCAAAGTACCGCTAACATGGGCCGGCCTGAAAACCTGTAAAACCCTCAGCGACGAAGGCCAGATGGTCAACGTGACCTTGTGCTTCTCGACGAACCAGGCTCTTTTGGCAGCCAAGGCAGGCGCAACCTTCATCTCGCCCTTCATTGGCCGTCTCGACGACATCAACCTCGACGGCATGGATCTAATCGCCGATATCCGTCAGGTCTATGACAACTACGGGTTCGAGACCGAAATCCTCGCCGCCTCGATCCGTACCGTGAACCACGTGACCGACAGCGCGCGCATTGGTGCCGACGTGATCACCGCACCGCCCGCCGTCATCAAGAAACTGGCCGACCACCCGCTGACTGACAAAGGCCTGGAAACCTTCCTGGCAGACTGGGCCAAAACCGGTCAGAAAATCCTCTGATCCTTAGCACGACCGCGCGGTGCCGACAGGCACCGCGCCCGGCCCAACTGTGCGGGGCTGATCTCAGATCAGCGCCACACAGGCAGGAGCACTCCGGACACAGCGCAAAACGAAATCCACCCTGACGTGCATTTTTCCCAAGGTAATTCCGGTTGGCCGTGCTATAAGCCGCCAAAACAAAAAACGACCGGACGGGACATGAGCAGCAACCCAAAACTCGAGGACAACCTCCGAGCCGCGATTCTGGCCAAGCCTGATGCTTTGCTGGATGACAAAGATCTGATGCAGGCATTAGTGGATGCCAATGAACAGGCCCGAGGTGACAACGTCATCGACCTGCGCGGCATTGCTATGCAACGGCTCGAAGCCAGACTGGACCGCTTGGAAGACACGCACCGGTCTGTCATCGCTGCAGCCTATGAAAATCTGGCCGGGACCAATCAGGTCCACCGCGCCATTCTGCGTCTTCTAGAACCGGTTGAGTTCGAAGACTTCCTGCGCGTGCTTGGCCAGGATGTCGCCGAAATCCTGCGGGTCCAACGCATCACACTGGTTTTGGAAACCACCGCCCTTATGGACGATCCCGCGATCGACAAGCTGGGCGGCACTCTGACCGTTGTCGAACCAGGCTTTGTCGACCAATACCTCACCTATGATCGCGGCGGTCCCGCGCGCGATGTCATCTTGCGCGAAATCGATAGGCCCAACCAAAGGGTATTCGGTACTCTTGCCGCTCAACTCAGGTCCGAAGCCTGCCTGAAACTAGATCTTGGATCCGGTCGTCTGCCCGGTCTCATCGTCATGGGGGCCTCGGACCCTAGGCATTTCACGCCGCAACTTGGAACCGATCTACTGTCGTTCTTTGCTGGCGTGTTCGAACGCTCGATGCGCCACTGGCTGTCGTGAGCCTGATTTCGCCAGCTTGCCGAGATGCGCTCCAACATTGGTTGGAGAGCCTGGGCGCGCTGGCAGGGCGGTCTCAGAACACCCAAAACGCCTATCGCGGGGATGTGACTGATTTCCTGTCGTTCATGACCCTTCACCATGGGGACCGCCAGGGCATCGCCGCGCTCGAACGCATTTCTGTCTCGGACATGCGCGCTTGGATGGCCGATCAACGCCAAAGCGGTGTGGGCGCGCGCTCTCTGGCCCGAAAGCTGTCAGCCGTCAAAAGCTTCTACCGCTGGCTGGCCGAGCGTGAAGGCTTTGAACCGACAGCCGTTCTTTCAACCCGCGCGCCGAAATTCACCAAAAAGCTGCCCCGCCCTTTGGCCGAGGACGCAGCTCGCGCCATGATCGAAACGGTCGAGCTGCAATCCAGCAATGACTGGATCTCAGCCCGTGATGTGGCTGTTGTCACGCTGCTCTACGGCTGCGGATTGCGCATCTCCGAGGCGCTGTCTCTGACCGGCGCAGATGCCCCCCTGCCTGCAACCCTGCGCATTACAGGCAAAGGCGACAAAGAAAGGATCGTCCCGGTTCTTCCAGCCGCGCGCGAAGCGGTGGACCACTATCTCCAACTCTGCCCGCACCCGAAATCAGACAACCTTGCCCTGTTTCGCGGTGTCCGGGGCGGAGCGCTAAATCCCCGCGTGATACAAGAGGTTATGTCGAAGGCCCGCATGCAGCTCGGCCTACCCGCGACCGCGACGCCACATGCCATGCGGCATAGTTTTGCTACGCATCTGCTCTCAGCCGGTGGGGACCTGCGCGCGATTCAAGAGCTTCTGGGCCACGCCTCTCTATCCACCACCCAGACCTACACGGCCGTCGATACTGCCCGCCTGATGGAGGTGTACAACCGCGCCCACCCAAAGGCCTGAGGTTCAAAAGCACGGCATCCTCAATGTCCTTGCAACCAAACTGTCTTTTTGCTTTGCATCTGCCCCTCACATCCTTCATGACACGGGCATGACACTTAGATTCAAAGCGCTTGCCGTTCATCTTTTCACCGCAACCGGAGCCGTTTTCGCCATGCTCGCCATGCTGGCGGCCGTGGATGAAAAATGGAGCCTGATGTACCTGTGGCTTGTGGTGTCCTTCATCGTCGACGGCATCGACGGCCCCTTGGCCCGCCACTATCACGTCAAGAAGAACGCGCCCGAATTTGATGGTGTCCTGTTGGATCTGATCATCGACTACCTGACCTATGTGTTCATACCGGCCTACGCGCTGTTCAAATCCGGCTTGATGGATGGCTGGACCGGATGGTTTGCGATCATCGTCATCACATTCGCCAGCGCCATGTACTTTGCCGACACGCGGATGAAGACCAAGGACAACTCGTTCTCCGGCTTCCCCGGATGCTGGAACATGTTTGTCATTGTGATCTTCGCGCTCGAGCCGAACTTCTGGGTCAGCCTTGTCCTGGTAACCCTTTTGGCTATAGCCATGTTCCTGCCGCTGAAATTCGTCCACCCTGTCCGCACTGAGCGTTGGCGCAACGTGACCCTGCCCATGGCACTGGCCTGGACCTTCTTTGCAGGATGGGCGGCCTGGGTTGATTTCCACCCGGAAAGCTGGGCGCATTGGGGGCTGGTTGTGACCAGCCTGTACCTGGTCTTCGCAGGCATTGCGCAGCAGATCATTCCGCAACGCAAAAGCGCGGATTACAAAACGTCCTGAACCGCAAACTCAGTCCCGTTATGGGTGAAGACGTCGCCAGCCTGCAGGCCAATCATGGCCAGGTAAATCGGGCTCTGGGTTGAGATACCCATATAGGTCTTGCCGTCCACATCAAACCGAGTGGTCGAGACGCAAACAACAAAACGGCGATTGTTGAACTTGATGACCGCGCCGGGCTGAACCGTATCAGTGATACCGAAATTGGTGTTTTCGATCACGTCGATCTTGGCATGATGCGCATGTACCGGCGCGTCGAACGCCGCTGCAAGGTCCGCATTCTCGCGCGAGGCTGCGATATCATCCTTGTCATGCCCCTCTCGATCATCCAGTTGGGCATCTTTCAGAAAGGCGTCGTAATGCGCCTGGGCCGTAGCCAGTTCCTGCGCCTCCAGAGACATCAGTCGGTCTATGATGGCTTTCTTTTCTGCGGCGCGTTCTGCTTGGTCGGTCATTCAATGGGATCCTTCGAACTCTCCTTTTGAAACAAGGTGAGGCTCGAGACGTTGGAATGCAACAGGTTTTCACCGATCAGATCAACAGACCCGCCGCCTTTTCGTGCAGCAACAGGGCCACTTTGGTCTCAACCCCGCCATCGCCTGAGAACCCGCCCAACCCATTGGCCGCCAGAACACGATGGCACGGAATGATGACAGGGATCGGGTTCGCCCCACAGGCCTGCCCCACCGGCTGAGGCGGCTGACCTAGCTCCTTGGCGATATCCCCATAGGTGCGAGTTTCGCCAAGCGGAATCGCGTACATCAAATCACAGACCTGCCGCTGAAACTCGGACCCTGAAACATGATAAGGTAGATCAAACCGCTCAAGCCGCCCTTCGTCATAGGCCGTCAGCTGTGCCGCTGCTTCACGCAACAAAGGCGTCTCGGGCCCGTCGCTCACGCCATCCCAGACAAGACGCGTGATCGCCCCGTCCTGTTCCTCAACCCCAAGACACCCGAACTGGGTCTGTACAGCAATCATCGGCATGACCGAAGGCTGCCAGTCTTTGCAGGCAAAGCGCAACCCATAACGCGCCGCGCTCGCCTCTTCTTCTGTTCAAAAATACCTCGGAGCGCGAGGCAGAGCCTCGCAAAAGACTCCGCTTACAACACTCAAGAAGTGCTTTAGCTCAGCGCTTCATCACAGCGCCCACAGACGCCCGCATGACTATGCCGTCCAACGTCGGGCAGAATCTTCCAGCAGCGTTGGCATTTGTCGCCTTCCGCCTTTTCGAATACCACACCAACGCCCTCAATCTCGGGCACGCGGAAGGCTTCGGCCGGGGCCGGGTCCTTGGAGACAGTCAGTCCCGAGGTGATGCACAGATCGTCCACATCAAAAGTCGCCAACAGCGCAACAGTGTCCTGATCTTCGACATGCACGATCGGAGCAGCCTCGAGGCTCGATCCGATCACCTTGTCCTGACGCTGAACCTCCAGCGCGGCGGTCACCGCGCGGCGTACACGACGGACCTTGGCAACGGCCTCTTCCAACGCGGCATCACGCCAATCGGCCGGTGTCTCCGGGAAGTCCACCAGATGGACCGAGCTGTCGTCGCCGGGGAACCGCTCCAGCCAGACCTCTTCCATCGTGAAGACCAGAACCGGGGCCAGCCAGGTGGTCAGGCGGTGGAACAGGATGTCCAGCACGGTACGGGCCGCTCGACGGCGCAGGCTGTCGCCATCGCAATAGAGCGCGTCCTTGCGGACGTCGAAGTAGAAGGACGACAGATCGACCGTGGCAAAGGTGAACACGGCACTGAACACACCTTGGAAGTCGAAAGACGCATAGCCCTTGCGGACCTGCTCATCCAGATCGGCCAGACGGCTGAGGACCCAGCGTTCCAGGCGCGGCATCTCCTCGGGCGCGACGCGATCCGCTTCGGTGAAGTCGGCCAGCGAGCCCAACATGAACCGCATAGTATTGCGCAGGCGGCGATAGCTGTCGGCGGTGCCTTTCAGGATCTCAGGCCCGATCCGCTGGTCAGCCGTGTAGTCGGTCTGAGCCACCCAAAGGCGCAGAATATCGGCACCGTATTGCTTGACGACCTCTTCCGGCACAATGGTGTTGCCCAGAGATTTGGACATCTTGTTGCCCTTGGCATCCAGCGTGAAGCCATGGGTCACCACGTTGCGGTACGGCGCACGGCCCTTGGTGCCGCAAGCTTGCAGCATTGAGGAATGGAACCACCCGCGGTGCTGGTCGGTGCCTTCCATGTAGACATCGGCGATGCCGTCTTCGGTGCCGTCCTCACGGTCACGCAGAACGAAGGCGTGGGTCGAGCCCGAGTCGAACCACACGTCCAGCACGTCGAACACCTGATCGTAGTCCTCGGGGTTGGCGATGCCGTCGAGAATCTTCTCTTTGAAGCCGTCGGTGTACCAGATGTCCGCGCCGTCTTTCTCAAACGCCGCTTTGATGCGCGCATTCAGGTCTTCGTTGCGCAGCAGATAGTCCGCGTCGGTGGGTAGAGCACCCTTCTTGGTGAAGCAGGTCAGCGGCACGCCCCAGGCGCGCTGGCGGGACAGAACCCAGTCCGGGCGTGCTTCGATCATCGAATACAGGCGGTTGCGACCGGTTTGCGGCGTCCACTTCACCAGTTCGTCGATAGACCGCAGGGCGCGTTCGCGGATGGTGTCGCCCATCTCCCCCATGCCATCGTCCAGCTTGCGATCAACGGACGCAAACCACTGCGGCGTGTTCCGGTAGATGATCGGCGCCTTCGAGCGCCACGAATGCGGATAGCTGTGCTTGATCTTGCCGCGCGCCAACAGGCCGCCGACCTCGACCAGCTTGTCGATGACGGCCTTGTTTGCGTCACCCTCGCCGCCCTTGCGCGACAGGATGTATTTGCCGCCAAAGAACGGCAGATCAGCGCGGAACGAGCCGTCATCCATCACGTTATAGGTAATGACCTGCTCAAGCATGCCCAGATCGCGGTAGAGTTCGAATTCCTCCATACCGTGCGAGGGCGCACAGTGGACGAAACCAGTACCTTCGGTGTCGGTCACGAAGTCAGCGGCGCGGAAGTCGCGGATATCGTCCCATTCGCCATTGCCGCCCTCGGCCCCGGCCAGCGGGTGGGTCAGTTGCACACCTGCCAACTCATCCGTGGTCACGTCACGGACGCGGGTCCACTGGTCGTCGTTCAGACGCGCACGGCCCAGCACATCAGCGGCCAGATTGTCAGCCAGCAGGAACTTGTCGCCCACGGCGGCCCAGCATTCCTCGGGCGCGCCAGTGACTTCGTACAGGCCGTAGGAGATGTCCTTGCCGTACACGACGGCCTTGTTCGACGGCATGGTCCACGGAGTCGTTGTCCAGATCACGACAAACGCGTCATCAAGATCACCCGCGTTCACGACCTTGAACTTCACCCAGATGGTGAAGCTTTCCTTGTCGTGATACTCGACCTCGGCCTCGGCCAGAGCAGTCTTTTCGATGGGCGACCACATCACAGGCTTCGAGCCTTGATAGAGCGTGCCGTTCATCAGGAACTTCATGAACTCATCGGCGATCACAGCCTCGGCGTGATAGTCCATTGTGATGTAGGGATCGGCCCAGTTGCCGGTGATGCCAAGACGCTTGAACTCTTCACGCTGGATGTCGATCCAGCCTTCGGCGAACTTGCGGCATTCCTGACGGAAATCGACGACGTTCACCTCGTCCTTGTTCTTGCCCTTCTTGCGGTACTGTTCCTCGATCTTCCATTCGATCGGCAGACCGTGGCAGTCCCAGCCGGGCACGTAGCGCGCGTCATGACCCATCATCTGGTGCGACCGCACGATCATGTCCTTGATGGTCTTGTTCAGCGCGTGGCCGATATGCAGGTGGCCGTTCGCGTAAGGAGGACCATCGTGCAGGGTAAAGGGCGCACGGCCCTCTTTTTCGCGCAGGCGGTCATAGACGCCGATGGTTTCCCACCGCTCCAGCCATGCGGGTTCGCGCTTGGGCAGGCCGGCGCGCATGGGGAATTCGGTTCTGGGCAGGTTCAGCGTGTCTTTGTAATCAGGTGTCTGGATCGTGTCGGCGCACATTGGGGGCGTCCTTTGGATGATCTGGTCGTACTAGGATCGAAGCGGTCGGTGCGAAGTCTCCAACACCTTTGCCCGGCGTCTCAGGAGGTCAGAGCGCCGGGGATATAATTCGAATAATGATGGCCAAACGGTCATGCATGGGGGCGCTTATAAGCCGCCCATGCCCGATGGTCCAGAGGCTCCGCCCTATGCGACGAATGGCGCTACATCATCGGGCTAAGGGTGAAACAACGACCCCACGAAATAGGCAATCATGGCCGCTGCACCGCCGATGGCAAACGTCTCAAGCCCCGAGCGCCACCACGGGGTCAGCGACCACCGGCTTTTCAGCGCTCCGATGGCGAAAAACACCCCCATGGTCATGCAGACGGAGACAGTGAAAGCGTTGTCCAGAGCCAGCAGAAACGGCAGCAAAGGAACCATTCCGGCCACAAGAAAGGCCAGAAACGTGGCCATCGCAGCCTTCACCGGATGAGGATCTACGCTGCCAAGCCCGTATTCGCCCTCGATCATCAGGTTGATCCAGTTTTCGCGGTCCGCGGTGATAGCCTCTGTCGCATCCTCCAACACCTGCCCGGACAAACCTTTCTGCGCAAGGATCTCGCGCACCTCATCACGTTCGCCATCTGGGTAGAGCGCGATGTGGCGCTTTTCGATGGCTCGAATGCGTTTGATATTGTCCAATTCAGCCTTGGTGCCTGAATAGTTGCCAACGGCCATCGAAAACCCGTCGGCCAGCACATTGGCCAAGCCCAGAGCGACAATTACGAACGACGACAGCCCTGCACCTGCAACGCCCGCAACGATCGCAAATGTGGTGACCGACCCGTCTATGCCCCCATACACGATGTCACGCAAAACGCCCCGCCCGGGCGGGTCGCTAATTCTCTGTTCGATTTCCTGCTGGCTGTGACCGTGATCTGTCATGGCTCGCTTTCTGTCACATTCACTGTGACGAATGGCGTGCCATACCGCTTTGCGTCAGATCAAGTCTTACTGAACAGCCCCTGCAACGCCCTTTTGATCATTGTGCGGACCGACGGTTTGTGACGATCTGAGAAGGGCAAGGGTCGACACACTTCCATCGCGGCCACCCCCACGCGGGCGCTAAGGGCACCGTTCACCAACCCTTCGCCAAAGCGTCGCGACAGTTTACTGAGGACCGATCCGCCCAGAACAGGCTCCAGCAGATCGTCACCGACGGCCACCGCACCGGTCGCCACCAGATGCACGAAAACCGCGCGCGTCAGGCGCCAGCTGCCCAGAAACCCGGCCCGCCCGCCATAGATCTCGGCCACTCGCCGGATCATCCGCAACGAGGCCGCAAGGGCCGTGGCCACATCAGCAAGGGCCAGAGGCACCAAGGCCGTGACCGTGGCCACCTGACGGGCTGCCGCCTCAACCTCGCGACTGGCGGCGGCGTCCAAGGGGGCCAACAGCTCATCCTCGGCCAAAGCCAACAGGCCAGAGGCGTCGAATTGTTCTGACATACGTTCGGACAGCCGATCACAGCCCCATTTGGTCTCATCCCGGCCTTTGTAGAAGGCAATCAGGCGGGTCGTGACATCGCGCGCCTTGGTCAGATCAGCATCCGCCAAGGCCTCATCCGCTGCGCGGCGCAATCCGTCAACGCGGGACAGGCGGCCAATTGCAGCCAGTTCCCGGACGGCGATGATCAGCGCAACAAGGACCAAAGCCGCGATCAAACCGGTGACAACCCATCCCAGAATGGGTGCGCGCAAAATCAGTGAGGTCGCGAAATCCCAAGCGGCAACCGAGATTGCAGCCCCGACAACTGCCAGCGCCAATCCCCAGAACCATCGCGCCAAGATCGAGGGTTTGCGGGCAGCAAATCGCGCCGCGCTTTGCATGGCCTGCCCTTGAGGTACCGCCAGATCGGGCACCGGAGGGGCCTTGGCCACGTCAGCGGCGGGTTCGTCTGCTTCGAGATCGATCAGAACCGGGCCTTTAGCCATTCGCTGCCCCTTCACTACGCCAGACATATTTGATGTCAGGCAGGTTTTCATCGTTGTCCGCCCCGTCGCTTCGGGCGACCTCGGCAAAGCCGTTGCGTTCATAGAACCTGCAAGCGCCGGTGTTGGCCTGGAATGCAAACAGCGTCAGCCGCGAGTGCTGCGCCTTCGCATGATCGAGCAACCGCTTGCCGATCCCCTGCCCGCGCGCAGCAGGCGTCAAGTACAGGGAATGCACATCCGTTCCGTTCAGGGCCAAAAATCCAACCACTGTGTCCGAGACCTCAGCGACTGTAACCCAGCTTTGATCAATCATACGGCCGCAAAATGCGATGGTCTCAGCGCAACTGTGGAGGTCGGGAATCCAGTCATTCTCACGCGAAAACCCGTGCAAGATTTCCCCGGTTGCACCGGCATCGGTGCTGCGGGCGGGGCGGAGGGTAACCGTCACAGCCGGTCTCCGATCAGGAACTGCGCGGCGCGGTCCAACCGGATATGCGGCGGGCCGTCGCCCGGGCGTAGCGTCAACTGGGCCGGGGCGAAAGCCATGAAACCATAATCATCGCCAAGCCACGCCTCGGCCCCGTTTCGGGCCGGGCCGAGCAGATGGGATGGATCATTCGGCAGCTCTCCGGGGTAGAAGGCAGCTTGTTTGCCACTGTTCAATAGTGTTCCCCGAACGCAGGGCAATTCCGTTCCGTTGTGGTTGCGCATTTCTTCGGTCGTGGCGCGCAGCGAGGCCAGCGACAGGGCTGCCGTTTCAGCACCAGCGAAGCTCGCCCGATCCCGTGCTTCACGGGTCAGGGCCTCCATGATCGCGGTCAGGCGCGGGTGTTGCGTGTGGTGCAGATGGTCGGCTTTGGTAGCTGCAAACAGAATGCGTTCAACCCGTTTGCCCAGCAACAACTGGCTGAGCCACGCGTTGCGCCCCGGACGGAAGGCCGAGAGGATATCGCCCATGGCGCGGCGCATATCCTCGACCGCTTGCGGGCCTTTGTGGATTGCGCCCAACGCATCGACCAGCACAACCTGACGGTCGATGCGTGAGAAATGATCGCGGAAAAACGGCTTCACCACTTGGGATTTATAAGCCTCGTAGCGCCGCTCCATCTCGCGCTGCAGGGTGCGACGGCGCGAAGAGTCGGTCACCGGCAAAGGCGCAAAGGTCAGAACCGGAGAACCTGCCAGATCGCCAGGCAACAGAAAACGACCCGGCGTGCAATCGTAGAAACCAGCATCCCGCGCCGTGTTCAGATAGGTCGTGAACGCAGCAGCCAGAGCCTGCACCGTAGGCTCATCATGCGTCGCTGTCAGATCAGTGCCACGGGCCTGCGCCAGAAACTCGGCTGCCTCGGGGCGGTTTTCGATGCGCGACAGCGTCTCCTGCGACCAGTCCGCGTAGGATTTGTCCAGCAACGCGAGGTCCAGAAGCCACTCGCCGGGATAGTCCACGATGTCCAGATGTACGGTGCGCGATCCCTGAAGCCCTGCCAGCAATCCGGCCGGTCGCGCCTTGAACGACAGGCGCAGCTCGGACACGGCGCGGGTGCTTTCGGGCCAGTGCGGTTGTGGGCCTGTGAGGTCGGAGAGGTGAGATTCGTAGTCGAACCGCGGGACCGTATCGTCTGGCTGCGGTTGCAGGTAGGCCGCGTTGATGCGCCCCTCTTGCTGCGCAACCAGGCCGCTCATGCGGCCCCGGTCCAGCAGGTTTGCCACCAGCGACGTGATGAAAACCGTCTTGCCGGAGCGCGCCAGACCGGTGACGCCCAGACGGATGACAGGCTCGAAAAACGTCTCGGACACGCTGTCGCCGATGGATTCGACGCCGCGCACAAGACTGTCTGCCAGGGATGAGATGACCAAATTGTCGCCCCGCAATAATCGTTTTGCCCAAGATAGGTAGCCGCTGCCGGACATGCCAGCGCTTTCGCCCCCTTGCCCGTTTGCGCGTCGCGCGCTACCAGCGGCCCATGCCCAGATATGCTTTGAAAGTCGAATACCAAGGGGAGCCGTTTGCCGGATGGCAACGCCAGAAAGAGCTGCCCTCGGTGCAAGGGGCCATTGAGCACGCCCTGTCCCGCATCCAGCCCGGTGATCACACCATTGCTGCCGCCGGGCGCACCGATGCGGGTGTGCATGCGCTGGGGCAAGTGGCGCACTGCGATCTGGTCAAGGACTGGGACCCCTTCCGTCTTTCCGAGGCGTTGAACTATCACCTCAAGCCGCAGCCGGTGGCGATCGTTCAGGCAGCGCGGGTCGACGATGACTGGCACGCGCGCTTTACGGCGGTTGAACGTCAATACCTTTTCCGCATTCTCATGCGCCGCGCGCCTGCGACCCACGACAAAGGGCAGGTTTGGCAGATCAACCATCAGCTGGATGTCGAGGCCATGCAGGCGGGTGCGGATATGTTGATCGGGCGGCATGATTTCACCACCTTCAGATCCTCGATATGTCAGGCGGCCAGTCCGGTGAAAACTCTGGATGAGTTGAGGGTAGAACAGGTGCAGGGCTTTTCCGGCCCCGAGGTGCATTTTCACGTACGCGCGCGGTCATTCCTGCACAATCAGGTGCGCAGCTTTGTGGGAACGCTGGAGCGTGTTGGCGCGGGGTCGTGGTCGCCCGAGGATGTGCGCGACGCGCTGGAGGCTGAAGATCGCGCCGCCTGCGGGCCGGTTTGCCCGCCGCAAGGGCTCTATCTGGCGCGGGTCGGTTACCCTGATCCGGTTTTCTAGATCGTTTTAAATCGCGCGCAACAAGAGACCGCTGGCGATCACGACAATCACTAGCCCTGCCACCAGTTCGATGGTCGGGGCCAGTATCGACGCAAATCGCGTGGCCGAGGCCGAAGCAAGCAAACCGCCCCGCAGGCCAAAGGACGTCCAGCCGACCAGCGTTGTGACAGTCGCGGTGCCCAGCGCCATCGCGAAAGCTCCGGCAATTCCGACCATGGCGATTCCCATCTGCCAGGTCAGGATCAGCACGAACAATGCCCCGGTACAGGGGCGCGCAGCGATGCCCGCGATCAGCACGAGCGCCTCACGCAGTGACCCGACATTGGCGACCTCTTCCGCGCTGGGGCCATGGCGATGGCCGCAATCCGAGCAGACCTCATCATGGTGATGATGATGGTGGTGCTCGTGTTCCTCATGGTGGTGGTCGTGGTGATGCTCATGGTCGTGAGAATGCCCATGCGCGGCATCGCTGCGGGACCGTCGCGCGAAACTGCGCATCCCGCGAAAAACCAGCCACGAACCAATGGCCGCGATGGCCGCATAGCTGATTGGCGCCATAACCTGCTCGGTCGTGCCCACCAGTGTCTCACGTGACAACTGGAATATCAGAACCCCGGCATAGACCAGAACAACTGCTGTTACGGCCTGCCCGAGGCTCGAAAGCACGCTGATCGCCGACAAGCGCCAGAAGGCGACCTGACGGCCCAGACCGTAGCCTCCGATCAGGACCTTACCGTGCCCTGGGCCGATGGCATGAAAGAACCCGTAGGCGAAACAAACGGTTAGCAGTGTTGCCACCGCCTGAGGTTGTTCGGCGCGGGCCGCCCGAAGGGCACGCGCGATCTGGTTCTGGAATTCGCGTTGTTCGCCAGCCGCCCAAGCAGCTAGGCTGTCAAACCCGCCGCTGCCCCAGAACCACAAAAGCAGGCCACAGGCGATAGCGACGGGAACAATCAGGTATTTGGACATGAAATCAAAATCTCGGTCGCAAAGCTTTCGCCGACAAGCGGGATATCGTTTTCCTCAAGGTCGTATTCTGCATCCAGGGTCAGGAGAAAGGCCTGCATCTGCGCCAATTGGCCGTCGATATCCGGATCAATCCGTTCGAGCAGACAAGTCGCCGGGCCGGACACGGTGACCGGACGGGTGACGTCGTAGGCGGTGTAATAGGTTTCATCGAAGGCTTTTGCCGAAATCGCTTCGGCCGGGACAGATCCGCCTTCGACAGCGCGCAGATGGGTGGTGACGATGCGACCATCTTCGGTCGTGGCATGCGGCTCCAACGGGCCAGACAAGGCAACCGGGGCACCGCTGGCGGTCACAACCAGATCACCGTTATAGCCTTCCATCCATTGCGCATCAAAACCGGTCAGGAACTGCTGCTCACTATCGGTCAGCGCGCCGTCACCATCCTGATCCAACCTCATGTCCTCCAGTTGCAGCAGCGAGAACAGCTCGTCATAGGCCCAGGTCACGCGGACATGAGTCAGCTGTCCGGCCTCGTCCACGATGAACTCCAACCCCGTGTCAATGAAGACATGCGGGTGGGCCAAGGCCGGGATCGGCAGGCAGCAGGTCAGGAATGGGAACAACCATCGCATAAGGGCAAGATAGGCGTCGAAGTACGCATCGGCAATGCGATTTCCGGTCTCGATGCAGAAACTGGCCGACCGATCACTTGGGCGGGAACAGAACAATCGTTTGTAGGGCCGTTCCGACAGGCCCCTGCCTGTCATGCAGCACCGACTGCGACATCCCGATTCCTGAGGGCTGCCAATGTGAAATTGATTGCGAGGCCAACCAGTCCGAGGTGGGCTCCCGGTGGATGTTGATGGTCAGATCGGTGTTCATGAACCCCATCTCAGCCGTTGGGGCATTCCATGAGATTCCATTGCCGCAATCCCCCAAGGCACAGAGCGATTGGATGGGGGATTGCACCTCGCCCTCCAACAGGTTCGGGGTCCGCATCCACACGGTTTTCGACCCTACTCCGTGCCTGTCCCCCGCCCCGTATCTGATGTCGCTATAATGTGCGAATCCGGGCAGTTCATGCCGCAGCTCTCCGATCGGGAAAGGGCCTTCGACCGCATCTTCGAAGCGCAGTGGCGGCGTTTCGACATTGGGCACATCGCCCAAATCCCGACGCACCAAATGCATCGTGGTTGCCGTTGCACAGAGGGTGTCGTCCAGATCATGCACCGTCACCCGTGTGGTCGCGAGCGTTCTGGTATGGCGCGTGGTCTCAGCCGCCACGCGCAGCCCGGCAAGAGGCAAAGGACGCAGCAAATCGACGGTCAAGCGAGTCAGCATCTTCTCGGGCCCGACCTCGGTTTCAGCCGCGCGCACGATCAGGCCGCTCACCGGACCTGCGTGACAATGCTCCGCCGACCAAGGACCGCGCGCCGGGTCATTGCCAACTAAAGCCCCGTCCCCTCGCTGACGAAAATAGGAGAGATCTTCGAAATCATAGGCAGCCATCCTGGGCGTCAGACCTTTTCTTGAGTGTATTTCCTAAGCTCCGCACGCGCGACCTGACGGCGATGAACCGCGTCCGGCCCATCCGCGAGGCGCAATGTGCGGACATGGGTCCAGGCATTGGCCAGCGGGGTATCCTGACTGATCCCCTGCGCCCCGAACATCTGTACCGCTTCGTCAATCACTTTCAGCGCGACCCGAGGCGCGATCACCTTGATCTGGCTGATCCACGGCGCCGCCGCCCGCGCGTCACCCTGATCCATGTACCACGCTGCCTTAAGGCACAGCAGACGGGCCATTTCGATCTCCATCCGGCATTCCGCGATGATGTCGTAGTTAGCCCCAAGCTGCGCCAGCTTCTTGCCGAACGCCTCGCGCTGCAGCGACCGTTTGCACATCTGCTCAAGTGCGCTTTCGGCCTGCCCGATGGCGCGCATGCAGTGGTGAATGCGGCCCGGTCCCAACCGGCCTTGCGCGATTTCGAACCCACGACCTTCACCCAGCAAGATGTTTTCCGCGGGGACGCGAACATTGGTGAACCGGATGTGCATATGTCCGTGGGGTGCATCGTCGTGGCCATAGACCTCCATGGGCCGCAGGATCTCGATCCCCGGTGCATCAGCTGGCACCACAACCATGGACTGGCGCTGATGCTTCGGCTGATCCTCGCCCCCTGTTTTGACCATCACGATGTAAACCTTACAGCGTGGATCGCCCGCACCCGAGGACCACCATTTCTCACCGTTCAGAACATAGTCATCCCCGTCCCGCACACAGGACATCGACACATTTGTGGCGTCGGATGAGGCCACGTCCGGCTCGGTCATCAAATAGGCTGAGCGAATCTGACCTTCGAGCAGAGGCGTCAGCCACTGCTCTTTCATCTTCTCGGTGCCGTAACGCTCAAACACCTCCATGTTTCCGGTATCGGGGGCCGAGCAGTTGAATACCTCGGCCCCAAGAGGCGTCTTGCCCATCTCTTCAGCGAAATAGGCGTATTCAACCGTTGTCAGACCAAAGCCCTTTTCGCTGTCGGTCAGCCAAAAATTCCAAAGCCCGGCCGCTTTGGCCTTGGCTTTCAACCCCTCAAGAATTTCCGCCTGACGGTCGGTATACTGCCAACGGTCACCCTTGCCGATTTCGGCCTGATATTCCTCTTCCAGCGGCATGATCTCGTTGCGGATCATATCTGCGACGCGCTGCAAAAGGGCGCGGTTTTCCTCGCGCAGACCGAATGACATGTTCATGAACGCTCCTCCGTTGCCCATCGGTTCGGGCTTTACCTTCGCTTGAAGAATGGCTTAGCTGCCCGGACCCTGTCCAGTTCCGTGACGGAACGTCACCTCCATCTATTTCCAATACATGAGGCACCCATGGCACTTTTGATCGAAACCGGCCTGTCCAACTGGATCAGCGATGCGGATTTGGCCAAAGAGGTCCTGCACCAGTCGCCCGACGCTGATGTCCGCACCCCAGACACGATCGGGAATCCAACTGAAATCACCATGGTGGCGGTCAGCACGCTGCAGGATGCGCATATTGAGCGCCTGCCCAACCTCAAACTGGTGCAGAAACTGGGCGCTGGCGTGGAAACCATCGTAGGCAACCCCAAATTGCCCGATCATATCCGCGTCGCACGCCTGAGGCCGGACGCTCCGGCACAAGAAATCGCCGAGTGGTTTCTGGCCCATATCCTGCGCGCCCAACGCCATTTAGGAGACTACGAAGCCGCTCAGCGCCGGTCCGAATGGTCGCCCAAAGCGCCGCGCATCACGTCAGACACAAAGGTCGGTGTACTGGGGCTTGGCACGATCGGCACGCGCGCGGCCCTCATGCTAAATGGCCTTGGCTTTCAGGTCATGGGATGGAGCCGGTCACCCAAGCAAATTGACGGCGTGACCTGTCTGCACGGTCAGGACGCGCTTCCCGAGCTACTAGGTCAGTGTGACTACGTCTGCGCCATCTTACCCTCGACCCCGCAAACCGTTGGACTGTTTGGTGCCGACATATTGGCGGCGATGAAGCCCGCCAGCCATCTGCTAAACGCTGGGCGCGGCGATCTGATCGACGAGACCGCATTGATCGCTGCATTGGACGCGGGCACGCCCGGCCATGCCGTTCTGGATGTCACCTCTCAGGAGCCTTTACCGCAGGACAGTCCTCTTTGGCAGCATCCCGGCGTGACGATCACGCCGCATGTATCGGGCTGGCATCTGGGGGACGCTCTTGCAGATGTGGCCAGGAATTTCGAACGGCTATCCTCGGACCAGCCGCTGCTACACGAGATCGACCGAGGCAGAGGCTATTGAAGCGAATCAGGGCGTCAGCAACCAGTTCCCACTGGCGTCCTTGCACCGGCGCGTTCGAATCTGTCGGTTCTGCTCATCTCCGCCCGGTTCAACGGAATGCTGCAACGAGACACAGTTCCCCTGTACCGCAGCGATACGCACGGTGCCTTTCGAACCGGTCGCGTCATTGGTCCATGCACGCTCTTGCCCAACGGACGGAGCGCCGCTGGTCAACAAAGCGGTCGAGGCCGCGCTCAGCACTTCGAAATCCTGCGGGCTGAGGCCCATTTCCGCAATAATTCGTGACAGAGGTTTGGCCTGAACCGCCCCAACCGTCAGAACTACAGCTGCCAAAACCAAAGAAATCCGGGCTTTCATCTGTGCCTCACATGACTGAAATCAATTTGTCCTCAAGGATATACCCCAGCGCGGGCCGGGCCAAGCCCCGAGCGGTTGCACCTTCAGAAAATCAAAATTGAGCGCCTGAAACGCGCAAAGGTTCTGCGAATTTGACCCGAAAGGGTTCACAGCAGCACCTAAATCTGGTGAAATCAGGGAAATTCTCATTTGAATGTAGGAGTTTGCATTATGACCCTGCGCCTGCCCCTTCTGGCTCTGGCCGCGGTTGCCACTTTGACCGTCGCGCCAAGCGCCCCTGCCATCGCCAAGGAAGAGACCAAGTCCGTCGTGGTCCTCAGCCGCACATGGGCGGTGACCCAAGTCGCTGAAGAGCCGGTGATCTATCGCGCCACGCGGGACAACAACAACCTCAACCCTTTCGGCCCGCCACCGCGCCTGCGCACCCTGCAGGCCATTGCTGCAATTCAGCAGGCCACCGGCTGCAGACCCATCGTGGCCAGCATGTATCAGAACATCTCAGGTCAGTTTTTCTCGCAGGTCAGCTGCAACTGAAATTGGTACAATACTTTCATTGAGGTCGCCTTAGACGCCTGCCATAGCTTGCGCATGAAACTCGCGATCAATGGATTCGGCCGAATTGGCCGCACGATCCTGCGGCAGGTTCTGGCCATGCCGCAAGGATCGGATATCGAGCTGGTGCTGATCAACGACATCGCACCGCTGGCAACCTGCGCTTACCTGTTCAAATACGACAGCACCTTCGGCCCCTATGCCGGAGAGGTTTCTGAGGGAAACAGCGCACTGGTCGTGGATGGGCAGTCCATCCCCATGACCCACAGCTCTGATCTTGCAAATATCGACCTGTCGGGCGTCGATGTCCTGCTGGATTGCACCGGTATCGCGCGGACATCCGACGTGGCACAGCGTGGATTGGCCGCTGGGGCGGGCAAAGTACTGATCTCCGGCCCCTCTCCAGCCGCCGAGGTGACCGTGGTCCTTGGCGCCAATGAGGATCAACTGGGCAGCGCGCATGTCGTCTCGAACGCGTCCTGCACCACCAACGGGCTGGCGCCTCTGGTCCGGGTTCTGGATGGCATCGGCGGGATCTCCACAGGTCACATGACGACCATCCATTGCTACACAAACAGCCAACCGATGGTGGATGCCCCACGCGGCGATCTTGCCCGCTCGCGCGCAGGTGCGCTGTCGATGGTCCCAACCACTTCAAGCGCGATCCACTTGATCGATGTCGTACTACCGCATTTGGCCGGACGCATCTCAGGCGCGGCGGTACGGGTGCCGACGGCCAGTGTTTCGGCCATCGATCTGATTGTCACACTGGACCGCAACCTTGACGCAGAGACCTTCGACAAAGCTCTGCGCGATCAGGTCAGCGCGTCGCCGGTTCTAGGATGGACCGACATGCCACTTGTCTCCTCTGATCTGCGCGCCCGTCCCGAGTCGCTGGTCATCGCTGGACCAGAGACCCGCATGGTCGGCGCGAACCAGGTCCGCGTCTTTGGCTGGTACGACAATGAATGGGGCTTCTCCGCGCGTATGCTGGACGTCGCCCGCCTGATGACCGCCGCCTGACCCATCGCAACCGCAGCGCGCCCCGCGCGCTGCCTGGCCCAACCGGGTTGGGTGCATCTACGATGCGACCAAACCGGGCGGGAGCCGCCCCAAGCCGTCGACCCCGACGCAACACAACTGTGGACCTTATTCACTAGCCACACATCAAAAGCCTTTTCCTGAACGGCCTCAAATGCTCTAACATGAATTTAATCGACCGCGATCCGACAGCGCGGTCGAATAGTATTCGAGTTGAGGCAGTTGGAGCCATTTAATGCAGGGCAGCAGACCGCAACGCCGTCTGACGGGTTGGCTTTTGGCCGCAATGACAGCTTTGGCCCCAACCGGCCTTATGGCCCTTGAAACCAGTCTCGTCGCTCCAGGGGCCTCAAAAGAGTTAAGAGAACGCATCGAGGAAACCTCGTCCGTCACGACCGCTGACTCCCGTGGTCTGGACACACCTCTGGAAATCCTCTCAGCCGCCCTGTCCGACTACCGCACCATTGTTCAGATTCTGTACGACGAAGGTTATTTCAGCCCTGTGGTCAGCATCAAACTCGACGGCAAGGAGGCGGCAGACCTCAGCACCCTTAGCGTTCCCGCACAAATTAACCGCGCCGTGATCGCCGTCGAAACTGGCCCAAGCTTCCGGTTCGGCAAAGCCATCGTACAGCCCGTCGCCCCGGACACCGTCCTGCCGGAAGAGTTCGCGCCGGGCAAACTGGCTACTACGGGGGCGATCCAACAAGCAACCTCTGCCGGGGTGCAGGGGTGGAGAGACGCTGGTCACGCAAAGGCCCAACTTGCGAACCAAACCATCATCGCCCGCCATGCACAGGCCCAACTGGACGCACAGATTGATCTGGATCCGGGGCGTCGCCTGACCTTTGGCAGAATGTTCATCAAGGGCGACACTGACGTCAAACACCGTTCAATCGAAGATATCGCGGGCTTCCCAAGTGGCGAGGTCTACTCTCCGGCCAAAATCCAGAAAGTCGGCACGCGCCTGCGCCGGACCGGTACCTTCAGCGTTGTCTCGATCACAGAGCGCGAGACCCCCAACCCCGATGGAACGCTGGATTTCGATGCCACCTTCGAAGACCTGCCCAAACGCCGCCTGACCTTCGGGGTGGAACTGGCCTCACGCGATGGGTTGGATGTGACGGCCACATGGACCCACCGCAACGTTTTTCGCCGGGCCGAGCGGCTACGATTTGAAGCCGCACTGCGCAATATCGGCGGGGCCGAGGACTTGGACGGGCGGATCGGTCTAAGGCTGGACCAACCTGACCGACTAGGACCCGACGACAACACGTTCTGGAACGCTCTGCTGGAACGACGCAACACGGAAAACTACAACGTCACCGTCGCCTCACTGGCCTATGGTGCGCGGCGCACGTTTTCAGACAGGCTCTATGCCGAAGCGTCTGTCGGTTTTCAGTGGTCCGATGCCGATGACGCCTACGGAGATGGGCGAAAATTCCGATACTTCATAATCCCCTTTCGGTCAGAATGGGACGAGCGCGATAGCAAGATCAGCGCGACACGCGGGTTTTATCTGGACGCGCAGGCCACTCCCTTCGCCGGGTTCTCCGGAACCGAAAGTGGCATTCGCCTCTTCGGAGACGGACGGGCATACACCAGCCTAGGCACTGGCGGAAAACTGGTACTGGCCGGGCGCGTTCAAATCGGGTCTGTCATTGGCCCATCAGCAGATGGGGTAACGCCGGACTTCCTGTTCTTCTCGGGCGGTGCGGGAACTGTTCGCGGGCAACCGTTTGAAAGCCTCGGTATTCCGGTAGGCACCGGCATCGCAGGTGGCAAATCGTTTCTGGGCTTTTCCGGCGAGGTACGCGGCAAAATCACCGAAAGCCTGTCGCTGGTCGGGTTCTACGACTACGGTACCGTGGATACATCTTCGTTCATCGGCAGCGATGCCGAAAATCACGCCGGTGCCGGTCTGGGTGTGCGCTATGATCTGGGCGGATTCGGACCACTACGCTTTGATCTGGCCTACCCGGTTCAGGGCGATACAGGCAACGGGCTGCAATTCTATATCGGGATTGGACAGGCATTTTGAAACGCTACCTCGCATATCTGCTGCTGATCGGCACGCTGATCTGTGTGCCCCCAACCCTGCACGCCCAAGAGGACGAAGGCGGCAGCATGATCGAGCGGTTCTTGCAGGACACGCTGTCAGGTGATGATCAGAACGTCACCGTCAAAGGCCTGCAAGGCGCGCTGAGTTCCCGCGCCACCATTGCCGAGATCACAGTGGCCGATGATGAAGGTGTCTGGCTGACCATCAAGGATGCCGAGCTTGACTGGAACCGCCTGGCACTGATCCGGGGGCGCTTCTCGGTCAACGCGTTGACCGCACAGGAAATCGACATCGCCCGTGCCCCTGGCACCACAACCAAGGAGGCTCCGGCCCCTTCGGCTGAGACCACACCGTTCCAACTGCCTGAACTGCCCGTCGCGATTGAAATCGGAGAGCTTCGGATTGATGAGCTGGCCTTGGGCGAGCCTTTGATCGGCGTTGCCGCTGACCTGAACGTCACCGGCAACTTGTCGCTGGCCGATGGAACATTGGATACCAGCCTTGATATCACCCGCCTTGACCGCGCCGGAGACGAAATCAGCCTCAAAGCCGGCTTCCAGAACGCCAGTAGCCAGATTGACCTGGACCTGAGCGTTGTCGAAGCCTCCGGCGGCCTCATCTCAACCGCGCTGAAAATCCCCGACAGCCCTCCCATTGGTTTGACGGCCAAAGGCTCTGGCCCAGTTACAGACTTCACCGCAGATATCAGTCTGAGCAGTGACAACCAGCCGCGTGTGTCGGGTCAGGTGCGTCTGCGTGCCGCCGAAAGCGGTGCAGCGGATGGGATCGCGTTCACCGCCGATCTGGGCGGTGACCTGACGCCCTTTGTCGCCAGCGATATGGATGTGTTCTTTGGCTCCGACACGCGCCTCTTTGTCGATGGCCAGACCCAGCCGGAAGGCGCGCTGAACATCAGTGATCTGGAATTTACGTCTCAGGCGCTGAAACTGGAAGGCCAGTTAGAGCTAGCCTCGGGCGGCACCTTGCAACTGGCCGCTCTGCAGGGCCGCATCACCCCACCTGAGGGCGACAAGGTGGTCCTGCCCGTCTCGGGCGGAGGGACGTCGATCGAAGCCGCGCAAATCTCGGCCCTGTTCGACCAGAAGAACGGCAATCTGTGGGACCTGAGCCTGACAGCCAATGGGTTGACCACAGACCAGATCAGCCTGCGGCGCGCGCAAATTGCGGCTCAGGGGAGCTTGGAACAGGGGGATGCCCTCAGCGTGGATGGTGACCTGCAAGCCGCGCTTGACGGCTTAGATCTGTCCGACCCCGCCCTGAACACCGCGATAGGCGACAGAATCACGCTGGACGGCGTGTTCGAATATGGCAGCGACCAAACGCTGAACCTATCCGGGTTTGAGTTGATCGGGGCGGACTACACACTTGATCTCGACGCGCTGATCAGCGGGCTGACCAGCGGCCTGAACATCGACGGTTCGGCGAAGCTTGACGCCTCCGACCTTTCGCGGTTCTCGGATCTGGCCAAGCTTGACCTCGGCGGAGAGGTCTCGGCCACCGTCGAAGGCAGCGGGTCGCCACTAGAGCGCAGTTTTGACGGGAAAGTCACCGTCAAAGGCAGCGATCTTTCCACGGGTCGAGACGACATCGATCCGGTGATCACGGGCGAGACCACGATCACGCTGGATGCAAAACGCGGCTCGGACGGTGTGACAATCCGGGACTTCACATTGATCGCAGATGCCGCCCGGGCTCAGGCTGCAGGAACCGTGACCACGCCCGATGGGAACCTGTCCATTGACGGGCAAGCTACGGTCAGCGCCCGAGATTTGTCGGTTTTCTCAGGCCTCGCCAAGCGTGATCTGGGCGGTTCGGTACAGGCCAGTCTGGACGGCAAGGGCACAGTCCAAACGCTGGAGTTTGACGGCACGGCCAGTGTGACCGCGCGGGATATTAAGACCGGGATGGATGATCTGGATCCGCTTCTGGCCGGGCAGACCTCAATCGAATTCGACGGAGCCTTGTCGCAAGAGCAGATCGAGATTCGTCAGGCCACGATCAACGGGCGCGCTCTGACGGCTGAAGTCGCTGCGACGATCACCGACCCCACTAGCGATCTGGCCGTCGACGGGCAGGCCAAGGCGAACGTGCCCGACCTATCGCTGTTCTCAGGCCTTGCAGGGCGTGATCTGGCCGGGTCTGTGAAGGCCGATATGCAGGGCAAAGGCGCTATGGGCAGCAAGCTGTTCGATGTGCAGGGCACGGTCGAGGCCAATGACATCCGCACTGGGATCGACCAGTTGGACGCGCTGGTTTCGGGTCGCACGACTCTGAACGTGGATGCCGAAAACACTGACGCCGGTATGAACATCCGCACGTTCCGGCTAAACGGGACGGCGCTGACGGCAAATGCCTCGGGCCAGCTTGATCGCGAAGCAGGCGGGCTGAACTTTTCGGCGATGCTGGATGACCTCAGCCGCCTTTCCACTACGTTGTCCGGTCCTTTGAAACTGGATGGCAATGTCGCGCCTACTCAGTCGGGGCTCGAAGGCACCGCGCGCCTGCAAGGGCCTGACAGCTCGTATGTAAACGTTGTCGGAACGGTTGAGACGGATGGCTCGGCAGATCTGGACTACGAGGCCAAGTTCAACCGGATCGAACGCTTTGTACCCGACTTCCCCGGCACAGTGACGGCCGAAGGTACTGCGAAACGCGACAATGGTGTCTGGACGATCTCGTCAAACGCGACAGGCCCCGCGGATCTCAGCACCGAGCTGTCCGGAACGTTCGATGAGGGTACGGGTCTGGCAGATGTAACTGCCCAAGGTGGGATCAATCTGGGTATCGCCAATGCATTCATCACGCCCAACAAGATCGAAGGCTCAGCCCGTTACAATCTGGCGCTCAAGGGCCAACCCGGGCTGGAGGCTCTGTCGGGGACGATCACAACCTCGGGCACGTCCTTTGCGATCCCGACTGCAGGTCAAACTATCACAGGGATTGGCGGGTCGGTCGATCTGACCCAAGGCCGTGCCACGATATCGATGAACGGGGCCATGCGTGCTGGAGGAGGATTCACTGTCAGCGGACCCGTCGACCTGACCCCGCCATTCAATGCTCAGATCACAACGACGTTGAACAACCTCGTGCTGACCGACCAGTTGCTCTACGAGACCACGCTGAACGGTCAAATCGTGCTGGCGGGCGCTCTGACAGGCAATAGCAGCCTCGCGGGGCAGATCACATTTGGCGAAACCAACATCAACCTCGCCGCTGCATCGGGCGCCGTCGGCGCAGCTCCGATCCCCGAAATACAGCATATCAACGAAAGCCGCCTGGGCTATGTCACTCGCGAACGGGCGCAACTGATCCCCAAGGAAGAGCAAAGCAAAAGCAACTCGCGCATTGCGCTGGATATTAGCCTGTTGGCCCCAAAAGCCGTCTTTGTAAGGGGGCGCGGCGTGAATGCGGAACTGGGCGGGAACATCTCAATCGGCGGCACAACGACATCGGTTGTCCCTTCGGGTCAGATCGAACTGCTGCGCGGCAACCTGGACATTCTGGGGCGCAGGCTAACCCTGACCAAAGGGATCGTCACGCTGCAAGGGGACCTGACGCCCTATATCGAGTTCGAATCATCGAGCAGCACATCAGACGGAACCGCCACGATCGAGATCGCCGGACCTCTGGATTCACCCGAAGTCAATGTTTTCTCAGACCCCGAACGCCCGACCGAAGAGGCGCTGGCCATGCTGTTGTTTGGCAACCGGTTCTCGGAACTCTCACCTTTTGTCATCGCACAGATGGCGGCTTCTCTGGCACAACTTAGCGGGGCCGGCGGCGATGCGACCAAGGGCCTGCGGGACTCGACCGGTGTTGACACGGTGGATATCGGTGCGACCGAAGGCGGCGCGGGCCGCTTTGGCGCAGGAGCATATCTTGGGGACAATCTTTACACGGATTTCACCGTCAACACAGACGGCGATACCGAGGTAAACCTGAATCTGGACGTTACGGACAGCTTCACTGTCCGGGGCACCGTTGACGGGCGCGGAGAAACCGGGATCGGGCTGTTTTTCGAGCGCGACTACTAACCAGACTACTTTCGGCGAATACCAATCGGTTGGCCGATTTGTGGTGCCGCGGGAAGCGCCTTGTGATCGGAGACCATCCGCGCCAGCCGCCTGACCGCCCAATCCGGATAAGGCGCAGACCGCCCCGTCTCGTGGCTGACATTCATGAACAGCACCTCTTGCGTGGCACACACCTTTTCATCCGGCATAGAGACCATCTGCCCGAAATAATGCCCTCGTTTCTGATCTGCATCCAGCAGCCGAAACCGAAAGTGGATCGTCATGTCCGAAGTGACCTCACGCAGGAACTGCATATGCGACTGCAGCACATAAGGCCCCTGCCCCATCGCGGCGACCTGCGGCTCACCGAGACCCAGATGATCGACCAGCAAACGTTCAAAGGCCATGTCGAATGCAACGCCATAGTAGCCCACATTCATATGCCCGTTGTAGTCGATCCAGTCCGGATGCAAGGCAAAGCCGTGGATTTCGATCGGTGCATCATACGGGCCATCATGGCCGCCAAGGGGTTGTGTATCTTGCGACATGTTTGTGATTTTCACTCCTCGGGGTCCTCAAAGATCGCGACGGCGCGGATGAACCCGGCTGACGCGCCTTTGATCTTGAAGGGAAAACAAGAAATCTCAAACCCCGTCGCTGGCAGGGTTTCGAGATTGGTTAGCTTCTCCATGTGGCAATAGCCGATCTCCATCGAGGCGCGGTGCCCCTCCCAGATGATCGAGGCATCTTTGGTTTCAGCATATTCCTGTGCGGTCAACGGGAAGGGCGCGTCCCAACTCCAGGCATCCGTGCCTGTGACGCGCACGCCGCGTTCTGTCAGATAAAGGGTTGCTTCGCGCCCCATACCGCAGCCCTTCATCAGATAGTCGGGCTGGCCATATTGCGTCCCGGCAGAGGTGTTGACGACCACGATATCCAACGGTTTCAGCGTATGGCCGATCCGTTTCAGCTCGGCCTCGACATCCGCTGCTGTGACCACGTAACCATCCTCGAAATCGCGAAAATCTAGTTTAACGCCGGGATTCATGCACCACTCCAGCGGCACCTCATCGATGGTGATCGCCCGCTCACCTTTGTCCATTGTGGAATGATGATGATAGGGCGCGTCTAGATGGGTCCCGTTATGGGTCGCGATTTGCAATCGCTCGATAGCCCAACCCTCTCCGCCAGGTAGGTCATCCTTTTGCAGGCCGGGAAAGAACGACATGACCTGCTCTGCAGTCTGGTCATGGGTCATGTACTCGATCTCAGGCAGCATGATCGGCGGGTCCGACACGATCCCGGTTTCCAGCGGAACGGACAAATCGACGAAACGGCGGGGCATCGGCAACTCCATCATGAATGACGGTGACAGGGTTGGCCGCGTGTAAGCCGCTGTCAAGACGCGAAAAAGGCGACCCAATGGGCCGCCTTTTCCGAGCGTCTGGAATGGAGTTTACTCTGCCGCGATGGCGTCTTCGATCTTTTCGACCCGGATTGCCGAGAACTTGAACTCGGGGATTTTGCCATAGGGGTCGATGGCCGAGTTGGTCAGGATATTCGCCGCTGCCTCGACATAGGCGAACGGGATGAACACCATATCTTCGGCAATCGCACGGTCGGCACGAACCATGATCTCGATGGAGCCACGACGCGTGGTCAAGCGGATCATCTCGCCCGGTTCAATCCCCATCAGTTTCAGCGTCCGCGGGTTCATTGAGCAGTTTGCCTCAGGCTCAACCGCGTCCAACACCTTGGCGCGACGAGTCATCGACCCAGTGTGCCAATGCTCCAGCTGACGACCGGTGGTGGCGATCATCGGGTATTCGTTATCCGGGGCCTCATCCGGCGGGATGACGCTGGCCGGAGTGAACCGGGCCTTGCCGTCCGCACGTGGGAAGCCGTCACCGAACACGATCGCCTGACCCGGGTCTGTCTCGGACAGGGACGGATAGGTGATGGTCTCGGTCTCCAGACGCTCCCACGTGATGTTGTTGAGCGAGTTCATCGTCAACTTCATCTCGTTGAACACCTGCGACACATCGGTGTAGTCCCAGTTCAGCCCGATACGTTGCCCAAGCTCGACGGTGATCTTCCAATCCTCCCGCGCCTCGCCCGGAGGGGTCACAGCCGGACGCACACGCTGCACCTGACGGTTGGTGTTTGACACAGTGCCGTTCTTCTCATAGAGCGCCGAGGCAGGCAGGATGATATCGGCATAGTTGGCCGTTTCGGTCAGGAAGATATCCTGCACGATCATCAACTCCAGCTTGGCCAGAGCGTCGCGCGCGTGACCAACATCGGGGTCGGACATGGCCGGGTTTTCACCCTGGATATACATCCCCTTGATGTTGCCCGCATAGGCTTGATCAATGATCTCGGTGACGGTCAGGCCCTTCTCGTTCGAGAAGTCACGCTCGTCATTCCATACACTGTTGAACTTGGCGCGAATGTCATCATCCATGACCGACTGGTAATCCGGCAGGAACATCGGGATCAGACCGGCGTCTGAGGCCCCCTGCACGTTGTTCTGACCCCGCAGAGGGTGCAGACCAGCACCGGGTTTGCCGACATTGCCGGTCATCAGCGCAAGGCTGATCAGGCAGCGAGAGTTGTCGGTGCCGTGGATGTGCTGGCTAACGCCCATACCCCAGAAGATCAGACCGGCCTTGGCCTGTGCAAAAGTGCGCGCGACGCGGCGCAGCTGCTCGGGTTCGATGCCACAGATGGGCGACATCGCCTCGGGCGTGAACTGGCGCAGATGCTCTTTCTCGGCTTCCCAGTTCTCTGTCCAGCGGTGGATGTACTGGCTGTCATAGAGCTCTTCCTCGACGATCACGTTCATGATCGCGTTGAGCATCGAGACATCGGCCCCCGGACGGAATTGCAGCATTTCTTCAGCAAACTTGCGCATGCCGACGCCGCGCGGGTCCATCACGATCAGCTTGCCGCCGCGTTTGGCGAACTGCTTGAAATAGGTCGCCGCAACGGGGTGGTTCTCGATCGGGTTCGAGCCGATGATGATCGCCACGTCCGCGTTTTCGATCTCGTTGAAGGTCGCGGTCACCGCGCCCGAGCCGACGTTCTCGATCAGGGCCGCAACGGACGAGGCGTGGCACAGACGGGTACAGTGATCGACGTTGTTGTGGCGGAACCCCTGACGGATGAACTTCTGGAACAGGTACGCTTCTTCGTTGGTGCATTTGGCCGAGCCAAAGCCTGCAACGCTGCGCGGGTCTTCTTCACGCAGGGCCATCAGCTTGGTGGCGGCCAGATCCATCGCCTCTTCCCAGGTCGCTTCGCGGAAATGGGTCGACAGGTTGCCCGGATCGACGTTCAGACCCTTTTCGGGCGCGTCCTCACGACGGATCAACGGCGTGGTCAGGCGGTGCGGGTGGTGGATATAGTCGAAACCAAAACGGCCTTTGACACACAAACGGCCTTCGTTGGCGGGACCGTTGATGCCCTCGACATATTTGACCTTACCGTCCTTGACCTTCAGCGAGACCTTGCAGCCCACGCCGCAGAACGGGCAGACGCTTTCGGTTTCAGAGTCGTAGTCCTTGCTGTCACCCTTCTGCTGGTCGTCCAGCACGGTGGCGGGCATCAGCGCACCGGTGGGGCAAGCCTGAACGCACTCGCCACAGGCCACACAGGTCGAGTCGCCCATTGGGTCGTTCTGGTCGAACACAACTTGCGCAGTGTGGCCACGACCGGCCATGCCGATCACATCATTCACCTGCACTTCACGGCAAGCACGGACGCAGAGGTTACAGTTGATACAGGCGTCCAGATTGACGCGCATCGCAACGTGGCTGTCATCCAGCAGAGGAATCTTTTCAGCCTCTTTCGCCGGGAAACGGCTGTCGCTGACATCGTTCAGCTTTGCCATGTCCCAGAAATGGCTTGAAGTGTCGTGCGCCTCTTCGGGTTGGTCAGCAACCAGCAGTTCCATGACCATGGCGCGCGATTTCTCAGCCCGGTCGCTGTCGGTCTTGACGACCATACCGTCTGCGGCAGGGCGGATGCACGAGGCGACGAGCGTGCGCTCGCCTTCCACCTCGACCATACAGGCGCGGCAGTTGCCGTCCGGGCGATAACCCGGCTGCGGCTTGTGGCACAGGTGCGGGATGGTGAACCCCTGGCCCTTGGCGGCTTCCCAGATGGTCCAGCCCTCGGGCACGGTGACATCTTCGCCGTTCAGGTTGAAGGTGACGGTCTTGGTTGGGCTTGCGTCTAGCATGGCTCTGTCTCCCCTCAGATTTCGTCAGCGAAATGTTTCATGACAAGGCGGATCGGGTTCGGGGCCGCCTGCCCCAGACCGCAGATCGAGGCGTCGCCCATGACCTGGCATAGATCTTCCAGCAAATCGGTGTCCCACTTGTCGGCTTGCATCAGTTTCACCGCCTTTTCGCAGCCAGCACGACAGGGCGTACACTGGCCGCAGCTTTCGTCTTCGAAGAAGCGCAGCATGTTCAACGCCGCATCGCGGGCGGTGTCCTGATCGGACAGAACCACCACGGCGGCCGAGCCGATAAAGGTGCCATGCGGTTGCAGCGTGTCGAAATCCAGCGGGATATCATCCATCGACGCGGGCAGCAGGCCCGAGGACGGACCGCCCGGCTGGTACGCCTTGAATGTCTGACCTTCGGCCATACCACCAGCAGCTTCGATCACGTCCAGAATGGTCGAGCCGGCGGGCAGCAGGTACACACCCGGCTTCGCCACACGACCCGAGATCGAGTAGCTGCGCAGTCCCTTGCGGCCATTCTTTTCAACCGAGCTCAGGATTTGCGGCCCTTCGCGGCAGATTTTCGAGACCCAATACAGCGTCTCAACGTTGTGAACCAAGGTTGGGCGGTTAAAGACCCCAACCTGCGCCACGAACGGAGGACGGTGGCGCGGCAGGCCCTTCTTGCCTTCGATTGACTCGATCATCGCGGATTCTTCGCCGCAGATATAGGCACCAGCACCCCGGCGCAGGTCGATGTAACCTTCTTCGACAATCCCTGCCTGCTCCAACGCGACGATTTCACGGCGCAGGATTTCCAGCACGGCTGGGTATTCGTCACGCATGTAGATAAAGCAGGTCTCGGCCTCGACCGCCCATGCGGCGATCAGCATGCCTTCCAGGAAGACATGCGGCGTGCGCTCAAGATAGTAGCGATCTTTGAATGTGCCGGGCTCGCCCTCATCGCCGTTCACGGCCAGATAGCGCTGGCCTTCATTCATGCGAACAAAGCCCCATTTCTTGCCCGACGGGAAGCCCGCACCGCCCAGGCCACGCAGGCCCGAGGATAGGACGTCTTCCTGCACCTTTTCCCAATCGCCACCGGCGCGCAGCTCTTTCAGCTTGTCATAACCGCCTTCGGCCTCATAGGCCGCGAAGGTTTCGTAGTCAGGCAGATGCGCATGGGTGTCACCCGCTGCAATTGCAGCCTGCACCTTTTCGGGGGTCGCGTGGTCGATATGGTTGTGACCGATCTCAAGCACCGGAGCGGTGTCACAGCGTCCCATGCACGGCGCGCGGACAACGCGGACCTCAGCCGGATCCAAGCCATCTTCCAGCGCCTTCTGCAGCTGCTGGGCACCGGCCATCTCGCAGGACAGGGAATCGCAGACACGGATCGTCAACACCGGAGGAGGCGTCTCGCCTTCTTTCACCACATCGAAATGGGCATAGAAGGTCGCAGTTTCATAGATCTCGGCCTGACCGATGCGCATCTCGACCGCCAAGGCGGCGATGTGGTCGGCGCTGATATGGCCGTGCGCATCCTGAATCAAATGTAGAAATTCGATCAGCAGATCGCGGCGACGGGGGCGATCCCCTAGCAGGCGCGCAATCTCCGCCTGTGCCTCATCTGTAAACTGACGGCCTTTGGGCGTGTGCCGCCCTTTGCCTTTACCTGACTTCCAAACGCCCTTGGGTGCGCCTGATGGCTTGGTATCTAATGGTGCCATGATGCCCTCCGATTAAGGCTCCGTGTCTCATCAGAGGAGGATATCGTCAAATCGTCTTATGCAATCGCACGATAACGACACCTTATCACCGCAAAGACGTCACAACCGCGCGCAGGGCCTCGACCGTTGGCAATTCCGGATCCCGGGTCAGGGTTGCCAGACAGATCGGTTTGCTGACCACCGGGTCGATCAACGGCAACACTTTGGTCCCCTTCAAATCCCCCAGAGATCGCAGCAGAACACGCGGAACCACAGTGGCCGCCAGCCCCTCGCGCGCCATCACCATCGAGGCGGTAAAGCCGCTGGTTTCGGCCACCACATCCGGGTGCAGCCCCTGATCCAGAAAGATCCGATCCAGAATACGCCGGTTCTGCATCTGCGGAACCAGCAGGCTGAGGGGGAAATCAGCGACCTTGGCCCAAGGGATCGGGCCGGTGTCCTCGACCATACGCTCAGGGGCCAGTAGGACATAGGTTTCCTCGTAAAGAGGCTGCACCTGCCGCAAATCGGTGCCGATACTGTCGCCGTAAGTCACGCCCGCATCCAGGCTGCCTTCGTCCAGCCGATGCTGAATGGCCGAGGCCGACATGGTCTCGATCCGGGTTACGATCCGCGGATGCGCTTTACGCAAATGTTTCGTCAGTCGTCCGGTAAAGGCGATGGCGGTCGGGATCACACCCAGCATCAACGTTCCGGTGATCTCACCCTTTGCGGCCTGCACCTGCTGCTCCAGCGCCTTGGCATCATCCAGAATGCGCCGCGCGCGCAGGACGATCATCTCACCCTCTTCGGTCAGACCCTGAAACCGGTTGGCACGCCGGACAATCGAGACACCCAGCCGGTCTTCAAGATTGCGGATGCGCATCGAGAAGGCGGGCTGAGAAATCCCGCATTCCTCAGCCGCTTTGGCAAAATGTCGATGCCGTGCGAGGGCGCTGAGGAGTTGGAGGTCTCGGATTTCGATCATTTGGGGACTTCTCGGTTGGCGGATCAAAATCCATACTAACGAGGTTTTCTCTGCGTAGAAATGTGTTGACTGACCGGAACTACGAAGTCATGCGAACACTCTGCATGCTGTCGCAGAAAGTAATCGGCGACAGAATGTTACGCAGCATCAAAGTCGTGGTTAATGCTAAAACGACCGTTAGTGAACGTCGTTTTGGTGCACAGGAACTTTTTTCAAGTCTATCGCCAATGACCTGACCCATTTGCACTCCAGGCCGTCACGAATGGCGATGATCCGATCTTCAACGTGGCTTGCTTCCCAAACAGCAACACATTCCAATCCAAGACACTCGCTTAGAGATGCCGGTCGCTCCCACCCCTGCTCTGCAAAATCAGAATGCCAAAGTGAAAGGGCCCCAGAAATTTCATCCTGTTTGAAGCGAAGGTCCTCCCTGATGACATCACTTCGAGGTTCAACCCGTCCAATCTTCGGCCAAAAACCTCGGCTAATCACGTCGCGATAGATAAAAGACTTGAACAGCAACGGTCGTTCAATCAATTCTTCGATTTTGGGTCGTTCTGAAAAGCAACCTTCGAAAACCGCAACGAAATACTCTTCCCCCAACTGCCCATACGCCCAACAGCTACTACCTAAGGGTATCTCGACCAGCGCTCCGACTTGCCAGCGTTGTCGTTTTGACGGTTGGCCTCTTTGTGCCTGAATTGTATCGTTTGCGCCCATGCGCCGTGCATCTCACGTCAAGCACCTGCTCTCAATCCCAAAACGAGACATCCAGTAGCCTTATATGGAGCGTACGAAGCATCAGGCCTACGCTGTCGCTGTTCAAGTATTAAACAAGAAATGCATCACATCGCCGTCCTTGACTATGTAGCCTTTGCCCTCAGCCCGCATCTTACCTGCTTCTTTAGCACCTTGCTCGCCATTGGCGGCGATGTAGTCGTCATAGGCGATGGTCTCAGCGCGAATAAAGCCTTTCTCGAAGTCCCCATGGATGACGCCTGCGGCCTGAGGCGCGGCGGTGCCAGTGCGGATGGTCCAGGCGCGAGCCTCCTTCGGGCCGACGGTGAAATAGGTTTCCAGCTTGAGCAGGTCGTAACCGGCGCGGATCAAACGGTCGAGACCGGGTTCTTCCAGACCCATTTCGCTTAGGAACATCTCAGCCTCGTCCTCTTCCAGCAGGCTGATCTCTTCTTCGATCTTGGCGCTGATGATGACGTGCGCGTTCCCCTGCGCGGCGGCCATTTGGGCGACCTTGGCGGAGTACTCGTTGCCCTCGGCCGCTTCTTCCTCGGACACGTTGCAGACGTAGAGCACAGGCTTTGTTGTCAGAAGCTGTAGCATCTTCCACGCTTTGGCGTCTTCGTCCGAGACCTCAAAAAGACGCGCGGGCTTGCCGTTTTCAAGCATCTCCTGCGCCTCAGACAGCAGGCGGTCCTGCTGCAGCGCCTCTTTATCATTGCCTTTCAACTTTCGCACCAGATTGGCGCGGCGCTTTTCGATGCTTTCCAGATCGGCCAGCATCAGCTCGGTCTCGATTGTGTCGGCATCGGCAACTGGGTCGACGCGACCATCCACATGGGTCACATCCCCGTCTTCGAAACAGCGCAGCACATGGGCGATAGCGTCGGTCTCACGGATATTGGCCAGAAACTGGTTGCCCAGCCCTTCACCTTTCGAGGCCCCCTTCACCAGACCAGCGATATCCACAAAGGTCATCCGCGTCGGGATGATTTGTTTTGAGGCAGCGATCGCCGCCAACTTGTCCAACCTGTCATCAGGAACGGCCACGTCGCCCACATTGGGTTCGATGGTGCAGAACGGGAAATTCGCGGCCTGGGCGGCTGCGGTTTTGGTCAGCGCGTTGAAGAGGGTCGACTTGCCCACATTCGGCAAACCCACGATTCCCATTTTAAAGCCCATGACGGTCTCCTGATGCTTTTCGCGGCTGCTTCTAGGCGGGTCAGCGTGAATGCGCAAGCCAATGTGGCCGGAGAGCGCCCTTCACCCTCACGCTGGATTCACGGATTTGTTCCCCTGTTGTGTTCGCGGGCGCATTGAAAAGAGGCCATTGGAATAAGCACGTGAAAAGGAACATCGAAGACCAAACGGAAATGTTCCTATGAAGAAACTCCTCGCTTTTTCGGCTGTTCTGGCCATCAGCGCCGGCATGGCGCATGCCCAGTCCATTATTCTAGGGGCTGGTTTCGCAGATTTCTCGGACAGCGACTCGGACGATCATGCGCTTATCGCTCTGGAATACCAGCACCGTCCGTTTCATCAGGCCACCCGGTTCAGCGTTGGGTGGGGCGCAGCCCTTTCGATCGACGAAGCGGGCGATACCCATATCGGCGCGGGTCTGGTTGGCCTCTATTCTCTAAACGACCGCTGGTTTCTGGAAGGCAGCGTTTTGCCAGGCTACTTTTCCGAAGCCGACGAGCTGAACGATCTGGGTGGCAGCTTTCAGATCCGCAGTCTTCTTGGGGTGGGTTACACACTGGACAATGGCAACAAGGTGTCGCTGGCGATCACCCACAAATCCAACGCCAGCACGCAAGAGGATAATCCGGGCGTCAACGCCCTGCTTTTCCGCTATCACTTCGCGTTCTGAGGCTTTGCAGCTCAGGCGGGATTGATTTTCGGCAAAACTTTCTGCACATCAGGTCCGAACCTGACTGCAAGGACATGCCATGACCCGTATCGACGCCAAGTTTGCCGCTCTGAAAGCCGAGGGGAAAAAGGCCTTTGTCGCCTATGTGATGGCAGGCGACCCAGACTATGAGAGTTCGCTTGAGGTCGTCAAAGGGCTGCCCGGCGCGGGGGTGGATGTGATCGAGCTTGGCCTGCCCTTTACCGACCCGATGGCGGATGGGCCGACGATCCAACTTGCAGGTCAGCGTGCCTTGGATGGCGGCATGACCCTGCAACGCACGCTGGATCTGGCGCGCGCGTTTCGGGAAACCGATGACACGACCCCGATTGTTCTGATGGGCTACTACAATCCGATCTACAACCGTGGCGTCGATGCGTTTCTGGAAGAGGCCAAAGCTGCGGGCATCGACGGCTTAATCGTCGTCGACCTGCCGCCCGAAGAAGACGAGGAGCTTTGCCTGCCCGCCCAAGCCGCGGGTCTGAACTTCATCCGCCTCGCGACGCCAACCACCGACGACAAACGCTTGCCCCGCGTGCTGCAGAACACCTCGGGCTTTGTTTACTACGTCTCGATCACCGGAATCACAGGAGCGGCGGAGGCGCAGGCCACCAATGTCGGCCCCGAGGTCGCCCGGATCAAATCCGCCACCGAGCTTCCGGTCATTGTTGGCTTTGGCATCAACACACCCGAGAAATCGCAGGCCATCGCCTCAGTCGCGGATGGGGCGGTTGTTGGGTCGGCCATCGTCAGCCAGATCGGCGCGGGCAAGCCAGTGGCCGAGGTTCTGGATTTCGTGAAGTCCCTCGCGGATGGTGCCCATTCTGCGTAAGCCTCGACGATCAGGTTGCTTTTGAGACGCGGCTGACCTGGAACAGCCGCGTTTTTTGATTGCGCGATAGCGTTGCGAAACTGCCCTCTGGCCGGTTACACAGTTCGGGTCAACTCAAGGAAGGTTCCCGAACATGCCCGTGATTACGACGATTGAAGACCTGCGCCGGATCTACGAACGCCGTGTGCCGCGCATGTTCTACGACTATGCGGAAAGCGGCAGTTGGACCGAGCAGACCTTTCGCGAAAACAGCTCGGATTTCGAGAAAATCCGCCTGCGCCAAAGGGTGGCAGTGGATATGGCAGGCCGGTCGACCGCATCGCAGATGATTGGTGAGGACGTGACGCTTCCGGTCGCACTTGCCCCTGTCGGGCTGACCGGCATGCAACACGCGGACGGGGAAATGAAGGCAGCCAAAGCTGCCGAGGAATTCGGCGTGCCCTTCACTCTTTCCACAATGTCGATCAACTCGATCGAAGATGTGGCGGAATACACCACCAAGCCGTTCTGGTTCCAGCTCTACACCATGAAGGATGAAGACTATGTCAGCCGCCTGATCCAGCGGGCCAAGGATGCCAAGTGCTCCGCACTGGTGATTACGCTGGATTTGCAGATTCTTGGTCAACGCCACAAAGACCTGAAGAACGGCCTTTCTGCCCCACCGAAACTCACACCTAAAACCATCGCCAACCTGATGACGAAATGGTCGTGGGGGATCGAGATGCTGCGAGCCAAGCGGCGCGAGTTTGGCAACATCGTCGGTCATGTCGAAGGTATCTCCGACGCCTCATCCTTAGGCGCGTGGACGGCTGAGCAATTCGATCCCAGCCTCGACTGGACAAAGGTCGAAAAGCTGATGGAGCAATGGGGCGGCAAAGTGATCCTGAAAGGCATACTCGACGCCGAAGATGCCAAGATGGCGGCCAAACTCGGCGCGGACGCTATCATTGTGTCGAATCACGGCGGCCGGCAACTGGACGGTGCGCTGAGTTCGATCCGCATGCTGCCCGAGATCATGGACGCTGTCGGCGGAGATGTCGAAGTGCATCTGGACAGCGGCATCCGCTCGGGTCAGGACGTCCTAAAGGCTTTGGCACTGGGGGCAAAGGGCACATATATTGGCCGCGCTTTCGTCTACGGGCTAGGCGCAATGGGTCAATCTGGCGTGACGACCGCCTTGGACGTCATTCAGAAGGAGCTTGATACCACGATGGCCCTGTGCGGCGAGCGCAATGTCGCAGATCTGGGCCGCCACAACCTGCTTGTGCCCGAAGATTTCGGCGGGCGCTGGCAAAGCTGAGCCGGCACAGGGGGCGCTGCCCTCGCCGCGCCTGAAGGGGCGACTCCCCCGAGGTATTGTTGAACAGAAGAAGCAACGGGCGCTTCGCATCTTCTTCTGTTTGAAAATACCTCGGAGCGCGAGGCAGAGCCTCGCAAATTACTGCTTTCCAAACCGTAAGAAACAAGCTAAGGACGCGGCTTCACGCGGGCATACAGCCTTGGAGGATGCCCGCCCTAACATTGGAGAATATATCATGGCTGGAGAGATTCCTGATCTCGTAGCTCTGGAACGGACGGGGACAGGCAAGGGCGCCGCTCGTCAGACCCGCCGCGAAGGCATGGTTCCGGGCGTTGTTTTTGGTGGCGACAAAGATCCGCTGGCAATCAAGATCCCGTTCAACGAACTGTTCAAGCGCCTGAAAGCAGGCCGTTTCAAGTCGACCCTGTGGAACCTGAAGGTTGAAGGCCACGAAGACGTACGCGTCATCTGCCGCGACGTACAGCGTGACGTCGTCAAAGACCTGCCGACCCACCTGGATCTGATGCGCCTGCGTCGGACCACCAAGATCGCGCTGTTCATCCCGGTTGAATTCGTCAACGAAGAAGCAGCCCCCGGCATCAAGAAGGGCGGCGTTCTGACCGTTGTTCGCCCAGAAGTCGAACTGATGTGCACCGCTGGCGACATTCCTGAGAAGATCACCGTTGATCTAACAGGCATGGAGATCAACGACGTTGTCACTATCTCGTCGGTTGACCTGCCCGCAGGCACCAAGCCGACCATCGACCGTGACTTCGTGATCGCCAACGTTTCGGCACCGACCGGTCTGTCGACCAGCGACGACGAAGAAGGCGAAGAAGTGGCCGCAGACGAAGTTGAAGTCGTCGGCCAGGAAGAAGCTGAAGAATAAATCCGAACTCGAATTGTCGGATTGTGAAACGGGGCCTAGTATCGGGCCCCGTTTTCTTTTGGCACCGGGCTAGAAAACGGATGCCATTTCATGCCATCACCGCTCTGCGCTGAAGGCATGCGAAAGAGGATTGAGGCATGAAATTGTTTGTCGGCTTGGGGAACCCGGGATCGAAATATGCCCGCAACCGGCACAATATCGGCTTCATGGCGCTGGACCGGATTGCCGAAGATCACGGTTTCTCCCCTTGGAAATCCAAGTTTCAGGCCGAGATTGCTGAAGGGCGTCTTGGGCACGAAAAGGTGCTTCTGATCAAGCCGCAGACTTTCATGAATCGCTCGGGTCAATCCGTGGGCGAGGCGATGCGGTTCTACAAGCTCGACTCAACCGACGTGACCGTTTTTCATGACGAATTGGACCTTGCGCCCGGCAAAGTACGGGTCAAGGCGGGCGGTGGTCATGCCGGGCACAATGGGTTGCGATCCATTCATGAGCATATCAGCCCGGCCTATGATCGAGTGCGTTTGGGCATCGGACATCCCGGACGGAAAGAGATGGTCTCGCCCTATGTTCTGGGTGACTTTGCCAAAGCCGATGGGGACTGGCTGGAGGACGTACTGCGCGGCGTTGCAGACGGCGCGGGCCATCTTGCGGATGGTGACGGCGGCAAGTTCATGAATGCGGTGGCTTTGCGCACCGCCCCGCCCCGCTCTTCCACCTCGTCAAAGCCCGAAAAATCGGCCCCAAAACCCGAGGCGAAGCCTGTCCCCGAAGACGACAACCGCTCGGCCATGCAAAAGCTGTTGGACAAGTTCAAATAGCCTGCGCCCTTGGTGCCGTAGGGTCTTGATTGCGGAATGCGTAGTCTCGCGCTCCTATATCAACCGAGAGGGAGGCATTTCATGAAAGCTCTGTTCAAATGGGTGTTGCGGATCAGTCTGGCATTGGTCCTGGCCGCAGTGGTTGTCAGCGTCTGGAAACGCGAAGAGATTCAACGTCTATTGGCCGTGAACTCTCTGTTTTCCGAAGAGAAGATCGTCCAGAATTTCTCTCACATGGATGAGGCTTTCCTGACCGCCAATCTGCCCCGAGGCAACGGTCCGACATGGGAGCTGCCCTACGGCCCCGGTTTTGACCTGCCCGAAGGGACCGATGACTGGATCGAGGATCGCGCCGTGACCTCGCTTCTGGTGATGCAAGACGGTCAGATCAGGTTCGAGGAGTATTATCTGGGGACAGGTCCCGACGACCATCGCATCTCGTGGTCGGTGGCCAAAAGCTATCTTTCGGCGCTTCTGGGGATTCTGCTAGACGAAGGCGCGATCACATCGCTTGATGATCCGGTGGTGAAATATGCGCCCAACCTGACCGGCAGCGCCTATGAGACCGCCTCGATCCGCAACGTGCTGAACATGGCCAGCGGGGTGGTCTTTGACGAGGACTATTTTGACCCGAACTCTGACATCAACCGGATGGGTCGCGTTTTGGCCCTCGGGGGCGAATTGGATGATTTCACCATCGCGCTACAGGACAGCTTCATCGAACCTGGGGAGAGCTGGCAATATGTGTCGATCGACACCCATGTCATCGGTATGGTGATCCGTGGCGCCACCGGGCGCAGCGTCACGGAGCTGATGACCGAGAAGATCGTGCAGCCCTTAGGGCTGGAACGTGACGGCTACTATGTCACCGACGGCGCTGGCGTGGCTTTTGTGCTGGGTGGTCTGAACTTCACCACGCGCGACTTCGCGCGCTTTGGCCAAGTGATCCTGCAGGGCGGAGAGCATGACGGCGAGCAGCTGGTGCCCGCGGAATGGGTCAAGGAATCAACCTGGCCCAGCGCCCCGACCGAGCCGGGAAAAATCGGCTACGGCTATCAGTGGTGGATCCCCATTGGTGCGCATGAAGGAGAATTTCTGGCCCGCGGGGTCTATGGGCAATATATGTATTTCGACCAGCCTCGTGGCGTTCTGATCATGACAACCGGTGCGGATCGCAAATTCCGTGATCCGGGCGTCAACGAGCAGAATGTCGAAATGTTCCGCAGTATTGCGCAAAGCCTGTAGGGTGAGCCTCATGCAGAAAGAAGACAGCATCAATGTTCTCGGCGGCGTCCTGGCCGATTGCTCGAAAGACCCTTTGACCGGGTTCTTCCGGGATGGGGCGTGCAACACCTGCATCGAGGATCAGGGCAGCCACACTGTCTGCGCCGTCATGACGGCTGAGTTTCTGGCTTATTCGAAATACGTTGGCAACGACCTCAGCACCCCTCGACCCGAGTTTAACTTTCCGGGCCTCAACCCCGGGGACAGTTGGTGTCTCTGTGCTGGTCGCTTCCTTCAGGCGCATGACGAAGGCTGTGCGCCCAAGGTGCATCTTGAGGCCACGCATCAGCGGGCGCTTGAGATCGTGCCGCTGGACATCCTGCGCCAACACGCAGCGCGCGCCAATTGACGGCGGGCACGGAATACTCTCTATACCAAAAGCCAGCCGACATTTCGTTTCGCCAGCCTGAATCACGACAGAATGGGGAAAACCATGAGCTTTATCGCAATGAACCGTTTCAAGGTCCGGCCCGGCAGTGAAGCCGATTTTGAGAATGTCTGGAAGGAACGTCAGAGCCGTCTGAACGAGGTAAAAGGGTTTCAGGAGTTCCGCCTGCTCAAAGGGCCCGAAGGCGACGGATATCGCCTGTATTCCAGCCATGTGATCTGGGACAGCCGCGCAGATTTCGAAGCCTGGACCAAGTCGGAACAGTTCCGCGACGCGCATAAGAATGCAGACAACAGCAAGACCCAAACCGCCCTTATGGGCCCACCGCAGTTCGAAGGATTCGAAACCGTCCTGCAAGAGGGCTAAAGAAAAACCGGCCCTTTCCGGGGGCCGGTTCCATCCGCTTGACCGAATGTTAGTCCGCCGTGCGGCCTTCGGTGTCCGACATGTCGAAGTTCAGGTATTTTGCGACGGTCTGCACGTCCTTGTCACCGCGTCCGCACATATTCATGCAGATCAGGTGATCCTTGGGCAGATCAGGCGCGATCTTCATCACATGGGCCAGCGCGTGGCTGGGCTCCAGCGCCGGGATGATGCCTTCGGTGGCACAGCACAGTTGGAAAGCCTCAAGCGCCTCTTTGTCAGTGATGGCGACATAGTTCGCACGACCGATATCGTTCAGCCAGGAATGCTCGGGCCCGATGCCCGGATAGTCGAGACCAGCCGAGATCGAATAGCCTTCCAATATCTGGCCGTCATCGTCCTGCAGCAGATAGGTCCGGTTGCCATGCAGCACGCCCGGACGACCACCGGTCAGCGAAGCGCAATGCTCCATCTTCTCGTTCACGCCCTTGCCGCCCGCTTCGACGCCGACGATGTTGACCTCTTTGTCGTCGAGGAACGGGTAGAACAAGCCCATCGCGTTTGAGCCACCGCCAATGGCAGCGATGATCGTGTCGGGCAGACGGCCCTCGGCCTTCATCATCTGCTCTTTGGCTTCCTTACCGATGATCGACTGGAAGTCGCGCACCATAGCCGGGTACGGGTGCGGACCAGCCACGGTGCCGATGCAGTAGAACGTGTCGCGCACATTGGTCACCCAGTCGCGCAACGCGTCGTTCATCGCGTCCTTCAGCGTTCCACGGCCCGAAGTCACCGGAATCACCTCAGCCCCCAGCAGACGCATGCGGAACACGTTCGGCGCCTGACGCTGCACGTCATGCGCGCCCATATAGACGATACATTCCAGGCCGAACTTGGCGCAGACGGTGGCCGTGGCCACACCATGCTGCCCTGCCCCGGTTTCCGCGATGATCCGGGTCTTGCCCATACGGCGTGCCAGAATGATCTGGCCCAACACGTTGTTGATCTTGTGTGCACCGGTATGGTTCAGCTCATCGCGTTTCAGATAAATCTTGGCACCACCCAGATGCTGGGTCAGCCGTTCTGCGTAATAAAGCGGCGAGGGGCGCCCGACATAGTTCGCCCACAGGTCGTCCATCTCGGCCCAAAACGTCGGATCGTCCTTGGCTTTGTCATATTCCTCTTCCAGCGACAGGATCAGCGGCATCAGCGTCTCACTGACAAAACGCCCGCCGAAAATGCCAAAACGCCCCTGTTCGTCAGGGCCGGACATGAAGGAATTGAAAAGATCGTTGGCCATGGAAGTCTCCCGCGTCGTATCCGTTGTTCATAGGAGGTAGCGGCAGGTTTTGCCATGGGCAAAACGCCTCATTCGGCAGCCAAGGTATGATGCCGCCAAAGCTCAAGCGCTTGCTCAGCCGTTGGGATCCCTATGCAAGGGAAATGGTGGAACTGGTTCACATCCGCCAAGCGGTTCGCCTCCAGCATCAGGCGACGGTGTGGGCCTGATTGGGCGAAGGTCAGCATCGCCTCGATATCGTGCCAAACGCTGAGCGAGAAATAGAGACCGTCTTGACGGAAAGTCGCCGCATACAAGCATAGCGGATCGCCCCGCGCCTGACGCAAAGCCTGCCCTGCTCGCCAGAAAAATTCTGGCGCGTTGTACCAGTGTTTCAGGGAAACGCCACCTATTGCCGCCAGCATGTTTGTACCCCTCCGTCGAGAGATACGGCGCGTTAGCGAGATCAGATCACCGCGTCGCGTCAATAAATGCCTTCATCAGGGCAGCATCTTTGACCCCCGGAGCGCTTTCGACGCCGGATGCGACATCAACCTGGCGCGCGCCGGTCATGCGGATCGCCTCGGCCACGTTGTCGGGGGTCAAACCACCGGCCAGCATCCACGGCTTGCGCCAGTATTTGCGCCCCGCCAGTAGACGCCAGTCAAAAGCCAACCCATTACCACCCGGCAGAACAGCATTCTTTGGCGGCTTGGCGTCAATCAATAGCTGATCCGCCACATCACTGAACGCATCAATGGCGGCCAGATCAGCCTCATCGGCTACCCCGATCACCTTCATCACCGGCAAGCCATACCGGTCCTTGATCTGTTGCACGCGCTCGATCGACTCGCCCCCATGCAGCTGCAGGATATCGAACGGAGCGTTCTGCGTGATGTCGTCCAATACCTCATCCGGGGCATTCACCACCAAGGCCACCTTGGCCACGCCCGCCGGTACATGGGTCGCCAACTCGGCGGCCTGCTGGGGCGAAACATAGCGGGGGGACTTGGCGAAGAAGTTGAACCCCAGATACCGCGCGCCTGCATCAACAGCAGCGCGCACGTGATCAGGGGCGGTCAAACCGCAGATTTTGACAGACACATCAGGCATTGCTTTGGCTCAGCTTGCCTCATCCAGAATGGCGAGAACCTCGTCCTTGCCTTCATTCTGCTTCTTCTTGAGCTTCTTGACCTCGCGCTCAAGCTTGCGCACTTCGCCTTTTTTGACGGTCGCATCGCGACGATGCTTATGCTCGCGCATCCATTCCCACAGGAACCCGATGACCAGACCGGCCACAACGCCGCCCAGCACCACCAGAAACAGCGGTAGTGAGGTAGACAGGTTGAAACCTAGAAGCTCGGCCAGAGGGTCGGGCATCAGCTTGAGTTCAACGGATTCCACATTGGCAAGGGAGACTGAGATCAGGATGATCCCCAGCGCCCCCAGAAAAGCATATCGAATGTAGCGCATCATAAGGTCAGGCTTTACCGTTCAATCGGTCCCTAAGCAACTTACCCGTCTTGAAAAACGGCACACATTTTTCTTCGACCTGCACAGTTTCGCCGGTGCGCGGATTGCGACCCACGCGGGCGTCGCGCTTTTTCACCGAGAACGCGCCAAATCCGCGCAGCTCAACCCGGTCGCCCCGCGACATCGCGTCTGTGACTTCCTCGAAAACTGTATTCACAATCCGCTCGACATCGCGTTGATACAAATGCGGGTTTTCATCAGCAATTTTTTGAATCAATTCAGAACGGATCATGCGCGCTACCCTCCCAGGCGACCGGTTTACCATCTCTAGTGTTCTGGACAGTATAGAAAAAAACCCGGTTCGGGGGAACGTAAACTCTGTGTGTTGTAGCTGCTATTTCGGGCAAACTCGCATGATTTTTAGCTTGAACACCCAAAATCCCGTTCATGCACATAGTATGTACATTTTAGCGCCCAATTTGGGAACTTGTTGATTCGCAACAAAAACGGCCCCGCACACATGTACGGGGCCGTTGATTTGTATCGGGTCAGAGACCGGGTTTAGTCGCCGGATTTCAGCGCTGCACCCAGGATATCGCCCAGCGATGCGCCTGAGTCGGAGGAACCGTACTGTTCCACGGCCTCTTTCTCTTCGGCGATCTCGCGTGCCTTGATCGACAGGCCCAGACGGCGGGTCTTGCTGTCGACGTTGGTAACGCGGACGTCGACCTTGTCGCCGGTGTTGAAGCGCTCAGGGCGCTGCTCAGCACGATCACGCGACAGGTCCGAACGACGGATGAACGACTTCATGCCTTCGTATTCGACCTCGATGCCGCCATCTTCGATCGCGGTGACTTCAACGGTGATGACCGAGCCACGCTTCACGCCGCCTACGGCTTCGGCGAACTTGTCACCGCCCAGGGCTTTGATCGACAGCGAGATACGCTCTTTCTCAACGTCAACTTCCGAGACAACGGCCGAAACCATATCGCCTTTGCGGTAGTTCTGGATCGCATCCTCGCCACGCTCGTCCCAGGACAGGTCCGACAGGTGAACCATGCCGTCGATGTCGCCTTCGAGGCCAATGAACAGACCAAATTCGGTGATGTTCTTGACTTCGCCTTCGACCTCGGTGCCCTCGGGGTGAGTTTCTGCAAACACTTCCCATGGGTTGCGCTGAGTCTGCTTCAGGCCCAGAGACACGCGACGCTTGGCGCCGTCGATTTCCAGGACCATGACGTCGACTTCCTGGCTGGTCGAAACGATCTTGCCGGGGTGGACGTTTTTCTTGGTCCAGGACATCTCGGAGACGTGCACCAGACCTTCGACACCAGCTTCCAGCTCGACGAACGCGCCGTAGTCGGTGATGTTGGTGACGCGACCCTGATGGACCGAACCCAGCGGATACTTGGCAGCAACCAGATCCCACGGATCTTCCTGCAGTTGCTTCATGCCCAGGCTGATGCGGTGGGTCTCTTTGTTGATCTTGATGACCTGAACCTTGATGGTTTCGCCGATCGTCAGGATCTCGGACGGGTGGTTCACACGGCGCCATGCCATGTCGGTGACGTGCAACAGGCCGTCAACGCCACCCAAGTCAACAAATGCACCGTATTCGGTGATGTTCTTGACAACACCCTCGACGGTCTGACCTTCGGACAGGTTGCCGATGACTTCGGCACGCTGTTCGGCACGCGATTCTTCCAGGATAGCGCGGCGCGACACAACGATGTTGCCACGACGACGGTCCATTTTCAGGATCTGGAACGGCTGCTTCAGACCCATCAGCGGGCCAGCGTCGCGCACGGGGCGAACGTCAACCTGCGAGCCGGGAAGGAACGCAACTGCGCCACCCAGATCGACGGTGAAGCCACCTTTGACGCGACCGAAGATTGCACCTTCGACGCGCTGGTCGTCGGCATATGCTTTTTCCAGACGGTCCCACGCCTCTTCACGGCGGGCCATCTCACGCGAGATGACAGCTTCGCCACGGGCGTTTTCTGCGGCGCGCAGGTAAACTTCGACCTCGTCACCAACAGCGATTTCAGGGGCTTCGCCGGGATTTGCGAATTCTTTCAGATCAACGCGGCCTTCCATTTTATAGCCTACGTCGATGATGGCTTGGCCGGCTTCGATCGCCAGAACCTTACCTTTGACAACAGAACCCTCTTCGGGTGTGTCCATTTCGAAGCTTTCATTCAGGAGGGCTTCGAATTCCTCCATGGATGCGTTAGCCATGTGGCGTTGTTTTCCTTTACATACGTTTTTGCTGGCCGAGCGGTTGTTTCCGCCGGTCTTGTTTCATGATGTCTTAGGGCGTGACCCGGTGCGCATCTGACTACACAAACACAAAGGGCCGAGGTAACCCGGCCCTGCTCAGATACGTCATCCGGACGTTAACCGCCCTTGTTCAGACAGCGCGCGTATAGGCTGTTTCAGCCAGATACGCAAGGGCAAAGCCTAAATCGCGGCACCGCAACGGGTGTCGAAGATTACTTTGCCCAATCCTATGCGCCCTAGAACAATTGCAGGTCCTTCGCACCGCTTTGGATTTCGGCCAGGTTCGGCATGTTCTGCACCACAACAGGAGTCGGCTTTGCGCCCGGCATGGCCACAGTAGGCTTCACTGCAGCCGCCTTGCCAAAAGCTGGCTTCTTCAACTCACCCCGAATATCGCGCAGAAGCGTTTTGTGATCCGGCATTGTTTGCAGAATCTCATTGAGATGCATGCGCGCGCCCTTCCACCAGTGGAACCAGATCGGTTTTTTCAACGGACGCAGTCGATCACGGATGCCTTCGCCATAGCCCGTATCATAGACCTGTTTGCCCAGCAGAACCGTTTGATAGACGCGGTGATCGAATAGGGATACGAACTCGATATCATGCTCCATCGGCAAGCGATGCTGCCAGAGTTCAAGGTTCTCGGCCAACCTGTCAGGCAGTTTCATTTCGGTCCGCGCGTCGATCCAGTATTGGTCATCGGTGCGGTTACCAAGGCGGTAGTGCAAACAGATAAACTCCAAAACTTCGTTGTAGAGCTTGTCCATCTGCCGGTTGTAGCGCGTCCGCAAGGCCGGTTCGATGTCCTGCGTCGGCAGATGCTCGGCAAACCAGCGCACGGAATGGTCGATCATGTGAATCGCGGTGCTTTCCAACGGCTCGATGAACCCGCCAGATAGGCCGATCGCCACGCAGTTCTTGACCCACGCGTTTCGCACGCGCCCAACGCGCATCGGGATCACGCGCGGCGTCAGACCCTTGCCGCTGTCGCCCAGCCACTCAAGATATTCATCTGCTGCCTGATCATCCGTCCGGTGCGCAGACGAAAACACATAGCCCGTGCCGACTCGGTTGAAGAGTGGCACGCGCCATGTCCACCCCGCCCCAAGCGCGGTTGAGCGGGTCAGGCTTTCAATCTTTTCCGGATCCGGATGTTCAATCTGCAACGCCATGGCCCGGTCATTCGGCAGATAGTCCGAGTAATCCATGAAGGGTTCACCCAGAGCCTGATTGATGATCAGACCACGGAACCCTGTGCAGTCAATGACCATTTCAATGTCATGACGGCCTTTGCGCTCGAGCATCAGGTGACTGACATTGCCCTGCTCATCCAGCTCGACCGATTGCACCTCATCCTGAATATGCTCAACACCGCGCTTGGTGCAGACCTTGGTCAGCATGCCCGCGAACTTCACGGCGTCCAGGTGATACGCGTAACCAAAGCGCTGCTCGAATTCCGGTGCCCCCAAGGGCCGAGCGCCCTTGCACATCCGACCCAGATCATCATGCGGCGAAATGGACTGGGTGAAATCCCGATCCCCGTTGCCAAAACGCAGGAAATACTCGGCCGTCTCCAACCCCTCCAGCATCTGACCATGGGCAAACGGGTTCACATAGTCGATGCGATTGCCCTTGGCGTCCTTGTTCCAATTGCAGAACTTCACGCCCAGCTTGAATGAGGCATTGGTTTCGCGAAAAAAGTCCCGTTCGGAAATGCCCGCTTGCCTCAGCGTGACCGGCATTCTCGGAACCGTTGCCTCACCCACACCGACGGTCGAGATATTGGGGCTTTCGATCAGGCAGATACGTGGGCGATCCTTGGGCGCGGAGGTGCGAGACAGCACCATCTCCAAAATCAACGCGGTCATCCAGCCCGCGGTCCCACCACCCACGATGGTGATTTTGCGCAAACGTTTGGTCATGTTTGTCTGTCCCTGTTGGCTTAGGGAATTTTGTGGCTACTTCCCCCTTTTTTGGAGGTTTCCGGCGGCCTTCCCTTTATTGCTTGTGAGGGGAGCATAACAGTTTTGTTACGTCTGGCTAGGGTCCTATCGATATGGCTGTTTTACCTTTCTTGAGCAGAGGCTTACTAGGTTTCACCTGTTTTTCTTAGCCCCAAATTGATAGCGCCAAAAATCCGGAAACGCCGAGCTGTGTCAAATTGAAACGCGGTCAAATACCGATTTCAGATTTCCTCGCCCTTTTTCAAAAGCTCATCGATCAGCTTACGTTGCATATCGCCACTGTCCCCCCCTCCGAACTCAGCCGCCCCACCGGAATACAGCGTGCCATAGGTGTTGGCGATGTTCACCGTCTGCGCCAGACCCGAGATCAGCTGATCCTTTTTCAGCGGCGACAGAGGATGGATGAACACGGCCCACAGGGTTCCGTTGGCAATCGCATAGCGCGCGTCCAGCGTGCTGTCGAAATTGGCCTGCATCATCCGTTGCAGATCCTCCACAGACAGATCTGCCGTGCTGCTGATAGGCACCATAGCGCGCATTCGATCGGCCACTACATCGGTGATCACCAGAACCGGCACATCCGCAACGGTGATCTGGAACCCCGGCCCGCTGCGCTGCGTTTCCGGATCAAGCGCAAAAAGAATCCTGCCCAACCGCTCATACGTCATCGGAGGTTCGCCCTCAGGCACGGGCGGTTCGGCCTGCTGCGCGCTCACGCTGCCGGCGATGAGGAACAAAATCACAGCTAGTCGGATCATGAGGCCGCTCCCATAGTTGCCCCCCTACCTTAGAAAGCAACCGGGTCACTGGCCAAACAAAGCTGTGTGATGTGTTTTTGCGTGCAATCCGGATATTTGAACGATCTGCACAGTTTCGTGGCCTATCTGCGATTACACGTACAGAACTCCTGTCCTAACTTTGTCACATCGGCGGAGGGAAACCTCAGCCCGGATCTGAAAATGAAAGGATGACCCAAATGAAATCGCTCGTCTTCACTGCTTTTGTTGCTGCGCTTGCCCTGTCAGCCCCGGCCTTTGCTGCGGATGAAATCAACGTCTCAAAAGGCATCTCCGCGGCTGGCGCGCCGCTTGCTGCGCATGGGGTGGATCTGGTCGCGCTGGTCAACAGCGGCAACCCGGTCGAGGGTTTTGCAACCCACTCGGCCACCTATGATGGCGCGTCCTACTACTTCACCACCGCCGAAAACCGCGAGGCGTTCGAGGCCAACCCAGCGGCCTACCTGCCCCAGCACGGCGGCTTCTGCTCGTTCGGTGTTTCGGTCGGCAAAAAGTTCGACGGGGACCCGGATCAGTACCTGATCGCGGACGGCAAATTGTTCCTGTTCCTGAACGCAGAAACCCGCGACGCCTTCCTGAAAGACGTGGTTGGCACTGCCAAAACCGCTGATGACCAGTGGGCAAACATCAAGAGCATCGCCGTCGGCGAACTCTGATCCGCTCAGACAACGGCCCGCAGCTACGCTGCGGGTCTTTTCTGTGTGATGATTTCGACGGCCTTTGCCAAAGCGTCGTCAATGCTCAGTTCGGACGTGTCCAGCAGAACTGCGTCTTCGGCGGGCTTCATGGGGGCGGTGCTACGCTCCGCATCGCGCGCATCCCGTTCGCGCACATCGGCCAGGACCTGATCACGCGTTACATCAGACCCTTTGGCGCTAAGTTCCAAAAACCGGCGTTCAGCCCGCACCTCCGCGCTGGCAGTGACGAACAACTTTACCTCAGCCTCGGGGCAGATCACCGTCCCGATATCGCGCCCATCCAATACTGCACCGCCCGCGCGCCGGGCAAAGGTACGCTGGAAATCAACCAGTGCGGCCCTTACCTCGGGGATGACCGCAACCTTCGAGGCTGCCTGCGCGATTTCAGCTGTGCGAAGATCGCCTTGCCCCAATTCTTCTGCGGTCAGAGCTTGGGCCGCCGCGACGGGTTCGACTCCATCCAACACGCGCCGCCCAACCGCGCGATACAGAAGCCCCGTATCCAGATGAGCGAACCCGAAATGCGCCGCAACGCCTTTCGAGATCGTCCCCTTGCCCGCCGCCGCTGGGCCATCAATAGCGACGGTAAAGCTCATACCCGTTCGACCTTAGCGCCAAGCGAGGCCATCAGCGGCTCGAAGATCGGGAACGAGGTTGCGATCGGCCCGCCATCATCGACTGAAACGGGCGTTTTTGCGCCCATGCCCATCACCATGAAGGACATCGCGATCCGGTGGTCCAGAAAGCTCTCGCAGGTGCCGCCGCCGGGAACGTTGCCTATACCCAGCCCTTCGACCGACCACCAATCATCGCCTTCATTCACGGTCAAGCCATTGGCCCGCAGACCGCGCGCCATCGCATCGATCCGATCGCTTTCCTTGACGCGCAACTCTTTCACGCCAGCCATCATCGTGTTGCCGGTCGCATTGGCCGCCACCACGGACAGAACCGGATATTCGTCGATCATCGAGGCGGCGCGCTCGGCCGGGACCTCGATCCCCTTCATGTTGGGCGAGTATTTGGCACGCAGATCGGCAACGGGCTCACCGCCCTCTTCGCGTTCGTTTTCATAGGTCAGGTCCGCGCCCATCTCACGCAGAGTGGTGAACAGGCCCGCGCGGGTCGGGTTCAGACCGATGCCGGGCACCAGCACGTCCGAACCGGGGGTGATCAGCGCCGCGCAAACCGGGAAAGCTGCGCTCGACGGGTCACGCGGCACGGCAATGACCTGAGGTTTCAGCTCGGGCCGACCGGTCAGCGTGATCACGCGGCCATCATCTGTATCTTCAACGGTGATCTCGGCCCCGAAACCAGACAGCATCCGCTCTGAGTGGTCACGAGTGGCTTCTTTCTCGACCACAACGGTCTTGCCGGGGGCGTTCAGGCCCGCCAGCAGAACGGCCGATTTCACCTGCGCCGAAGGAACCGGAACCTCATAGCGGACCGGGGTCGGTTCCGCTGCGCCCACGATGGTCATCGGCAGGCGTCCACCCGAGCGGCCAACCGACTGCGCGCCGAACAGCGCAAGCGGATCTGTGACCCGCGCCATCGGGCGTTTGTTCAAGCTAGCATCACCCGTGAAGGTCGCCGTGATCGGAGACGTCGCCATTGCACCCATGATCAGCCGCACGCCGGTGCCCGAGTTGCCACAATCGATCACCTGATCGGGTTCGGCAAAGCCACCGACACCGACACCATGCACGGTCCATTCACCGCCGCCATGGTCGGTCACCTCGGCCCCGAAGGCACGCATGGCCTTGGCGGTGTCCAGAACATCCTCGCCCTCAAGCAGGCCCGAGATCTTGGTTTCCCCAACCGCCATCGCGCCAAGGATCAGTGACCGGTGCGAGATCGACTTGTCGCCGGGCACCTCAGCCGTTCCGTTCAACGGGCCGCAGGGATGCGAGGTCATCGGGATGGGCGTGCCGTGTCCGGACATGGGGGCTCCTGTTTTCGCTATCAGTCCATGCCGATTAGCGAATTGGGACCAGTTGGTCCAGCGGCAATGAGGGTATGGGTGCCTCTCAGGTCTCTCCCAGCCATTTTGCCGGGTTTTCCTCGGCGATTTGGCGAAAGATCTCTTCGCCCAGAACGTTGCGCAACCGGATACAGACCGCCTTTTCCGACAGCGCCTCTTGCCGGGTCATGTAGTAATCCGACCCGAACAAAACGCGCGACCGCAGGCGTTCGCTTTCCTCATCCTCGCCCATCAGGAACAAACGCAGGAACGGCGCATAGTCTTCGAACTGGAAAAGGGTGTAGGAGATATCCGTCCACAGGCCTTCGAAGTCTCCGCTGCCGATCAAGTCGCGAATGGATCTCAGCCAATTCCGGTTGAATGCATCGTCCAAAGGGTCGCTGTGATCGGGATTGACGTAGGCATGCCAGTCTCGCTGCCCACCAAAATGTGCCAGACAGATCCGCAGGTTGGGAAAAGCGCGCATCACCGGGATAAACGCCTCAGGCTCTGTATAGCGGTCGGCCCAATAGTCGGAAAGATACCGCCCCTGAACCCCGCCACGCGAACAATGCGACATCACCGGCAGGTTTTTGTCCTGCAATCCCGGATAGACATGCTGCATCAGAACCGGGTCATTCGGTGCAAACCCTAAACGGGGATAGAGTTTGACCCCGCGAAACCTCAGATCATCAATGGCACGCCACAGTTCAGTGGCATTGGGATCAGCCCGCGGGTCAATCGTTGCAAAGGGAATCACCGAGGGGCCAACCTCAGGGTCAGTGGACAACTGTGCCAGTTCGTCATGCTGGTCGCGCAGCGGCACCTCGGGCGCGCCGAAGCCAAAGGCCGACAGATCCATCGGTAAAACGACAAAACGGGTGTCGCTGGGGTAGTGTCGCTGCAGGTTGTCCAGAATCTCGCGCTGGCTGCCCTCATCCGTTTCCTGCTGAAAACGATAGAGCCGATCCAATTTTTCGGCGACGCCAGGCTGGCCGATCAGTCTGGCACCGAAAGCCAGAGCCTTGATCAACCATGGCATCTTCTTGAACGGTTTGAGCGCCGGATAGGGATAGTCCTCGGGCACGTGGCGCGAGTGAAACAGATGCGTGTGGCAGTTGGTAATCCGAATATCAGACATGGTAATCCTTGAATTAAGCTATGCTGAAAACGCGTAACGCGCACAGCCTAGCATAGCGTGCAGGATTACAAAAATTTGAAACCGATCAGGCGTCCGTCCGGCGGAAGGTCAGATAGTGCGGTGTCCGCCCTTCCCGCAGGGCCTTTTGCTCATAGCGGGTCGATATCCAGTCGTCCCAAGGCTCGCGCCAATCGACAGGGCGTTCAGCCAACCACTCGAAACCAGCGCGTGGTACTTCCTCAAGCGTCTGGCGCACGTAGTCAGGAATGTCGGTGGCCACGCGGAAGATCGAGCCGGGCTTCAGGACACGCGCCAGAGGCTCCAGATGTTCGGGCGTCACGAAGCGGCGGCGGTGGTGGCGCGTTTTGGGCCACGGATCTGGGTAGAGCAGGAAGGCGCGTGAAATGCTGGCTTCTGGCAGCACATCGAACAGGTCGCGCGCGTCACCGGGATGCACCGCGAGGTTTTCGACCCCAGCCTGACGGATCTTGCCGAGCAACATGGCGACGCCGTTGATGTAAGGCTCGGCCCCGATGATTCCGATATCGGGGTTGTTCGCGGCCTGATGCACCAGATGTTCGCCACCGCCAAAGCCGACCTCAAGCCAGACATCCTTGCCGCCAAACAGCGCATCGAGGTCGAGCGGGTGGCGTTCGGGGTTCGTTTCCCAATCGACAGCACCGGGCGACAGGGCATCGAGGTCTTCGTTCAGATACGTCTTCTGGCTTTGCTTCAGGGTTTTGCCCTTGAAGCGGCCATAGAAGTTTCTGCGGGGGCGTTGGGGTGTCTGGTTGCTCATGGCGGTGCCCTTACTGTGGCGCGCGTCTTGTGACAAGGGGCTGACCCTCGGAGCATCTCGAAAAAGAGAAAGGGCGCATCCTGCGAGACGCGCCCCTTTTGTCTTGGATCAGACCGCCGCTTTTAGGGCGTCGATGAGATCAGTGCGTTCCCAGCTGAAGCCGCCATCGGCAGCGGGTTCACGGCCGAAATGACCGTAAGCTGCGGTGCGCTGATAGATCGGCTTGTTCAGTTGCAGATGCTCACGAATGCCGCGTGGCGTCAGATCCATGACCTGACCAACAGCTTTTTCGATCACGGCGTCTGCGATCTGGCCGGTTCCATGGGTGTCGGCGTAGATCGACAGCGGTTTGGAGACGCCAATCGCATAGCTCAGCTGGATGGTGCAGCGTTCTGCCATGCCGGCGGCAACCACGTTCTTGGCCAGGTAGCGCGCGGCATAAGCTGCCGAGCGGTCCACCTTGGTTGGGTCTTTGCCCGAGAACGCTCCGCCACCATGAGGGGCTGCGCCACCATAGGTGTCGACGATGATCTTGCGACCCGTCAGGCCCGCATCTCCGTCCGGGCCTCCGATCACGAACTTACCGGTCGGGTTCACGTGCCATTCGGTATCAGCGCTCAGCCACCCTTCGGGCAGGGTCTCAGAGATGTAAGGCTCGACGATCGCACGGATGTCGTCCGAGGTCAGCGCTTCATCCAGATGCTGCGTGGACAGAACGATCGAGCTGACGCCAACCGGCTTGCCATCGCGGTAAACAACGGACAGCTGCGATTTCGCGTCCGGGCCCAAAGCAGGCTCGGTGCCGTTTTTACGTACTTCGGCCAGACGACGCAGGATCGCGTGCGAATACTGGATCGGTGCCGGCATCAGCGCAGGGGTTTCAGTCGTGGCGTAGCCGAACATGATGCCCTGATCGCCCGCGCCCTCATCCTTGTCACCAGACGCGTCAACGCCCTGAGCGATGTGAGCGGACTGTTCATGCAGCAGGTTCGTCACTTCGACTGTTTCGTGGTGAAACTTGTCCTGCTCGTAACCGATATCCTTGATACAGGCGCGCGCGATCTCGTCGATGCGCCCCATATAGTCGTGCAGCTTTTCCTGATCAGACAGACCTACTTCGCCACCGATGACAACCCGATCGGTCGTAGCAAAGGTTTCGCACGCCACGCGCGCTTCGGGTTCTTCATTCAGAAATGCGTCGAGTACGGCGTCCGAAATCCGGTCACAGACCTTATCGGGGTGCCCTTCGGAAACTGATTCCGAAGTAAAAGTGTAGTTCTGTCGGGACATAAATGTGCTCCATTGAAGTTCCTCTGCCACGCCAGGAAGCCGTTGTGACAGGCAACAAGGGCATACGCGCCTTGCGAAATGACGTCAATCGGAAACTAGGCGCTGCGCGGCCGCAGCATGCGCCACAGCAACACGGCCAACAAGAGCAAGACCGCGAACACGGGCAGGTCCCCCGTGCGGGAATAAACCGTCGGCGCAAGAGGCAACGGCAGATCGGCGTCCACAAACCCGGCCTGCCCCAAAGGAAGCGATGCGGTAATCCGCCCCAAAGGGTCGATCATCCCCGAAATGCCGGTATTGGCGGACCGCATAAGTGGCAGCCCCTGCTCAATCGCCCGCATCTGGGCCTGGGCAAGATGCTGGTAAGGGCCAGAACGGGTTCCGAACCACGCATCATTGGTGATCTGCAAGATGAAATCGGCGCGTTCCGGCGCGCCGTTTACGTCCTGGGGAAAGACGGCCTCGTAGCAGATCAGCGGCAGGGCTTGACCCAGCTTGCCCGCCTGCAACACTGCAGGCCCCGGCCCCGAGCTGAACCCATGACCAGCCGTTGTAGCCATGCCGTGAATACCAAAACGGGCCATCAGGTTTCCGAACGGGACATATTCGCCAAACGGGGCCAGATGGTGCTTGTCATAAAGGCCCGTCTGCTGCCCGTTCTCATCGAGATAGATCATGGAGTTGTAGATGCGCGGGCCGTCCCCTCGCTGAATGCCCAGAATAACCGGAACGCCCTGAGCCGCGTCCGTGGCGGCCTCAAGATAAGGATCGGCGCTGCTGAGCCACGCCGGAATTGCAGTCTCGGGCCAGACGATCAGGTCGGGACGTGGCTCTGCCGCGGTGAATTCGATCTGCCGAGCGAAGAAAAGGGGCGCATATGCAGGATCCCATTTCTGATGCTGAGGCGCATTCGGCTGGATCAGTCGGACAGTGTTTTCACCATACTCTATGGTCGGCCTGCTGGAGGCGTAGACCATGGCAAGAGCGGCGGCACCGGCGAACCCAACGAACGGAACCAAAAGCGAGCGAAGAGCTACAGGTTGCACCATCGCCGCCCCAAGCGGAAACGTCACTGCGAAGGTCAGCGCAGCCAGCCCATACGGACCAACCAAAGACAAAAGTTGCGCAAACGGTGTGTCGACCCAGACCTGCGCAACCCCGGCCCAAGGGAAGCCGGTCAGAAGATAGCCGCGACCAAACTCGGCCAGTGACAATGTCAGTGCCAGCAACGCAGCCTGTCGTACAGCCGGAGCATCAACCCGCCGCGCCGCCCAGAATGCCGCCGCCCAGAACAAAGCCAGGCCGCCAGCCATGAAGACCAGCGCAAACGGAGCCATCCACGCATGGCGCTCGGCGTCCACTTGGAAAGGCTCGATGATCCAACTCAGCGCATGGGCGAAGTAGCCGGTGGCAAAGGCCCAGCCCAACCACGCGGCACGGGCGCGGGTTTCACAGGCCAGAAAAAACGCCGGGATCAGGATCAGCGCAATCAGAGTCAGCGGCCAGTAGCCGAACGGCGCCAAGCCATAAGCGCCCAGCGCCCCTAAGGCCCCTGAAGCACCCAAACTAAGCCAGAAAGGCCAACCCCGGACAGGGATCATGCAGCGACGTCCGGCAACATGACGCGCAGACGCTTGATGCGGCGCGGGTCGGCATCGATCACCTCAAACTCCGGGCCTTCGGGATGCAGTACAACCTCACCCCGCGCCGGCACACGACCCGACAGCATGAAGACCAGACCGCCCAGAGTTTCGATCTCTTCCTCGTCCACATCCTCGTGGCTGGTCAGAGAGCGCCCGATCTCAGCCTCGAAATCCTCAAGCGGAACGCGGGCTTGCACGACGTAGCAACCCGGCTTTTCCTGCAGCCAAAGCTGATCTTCATGCGCGTCATGCTCATCGGCGATTTCGCCGACGACCTGCTCAATCAGGTCTTCGATGGTCAACAATCCGTCAACGCCGCCATATTCGTCTATCACCAACGCCATGTGACGGCGTTCTGTCTGCATCTTGGTCAGCAAGACGCCGATCGGCATCGAGGGCGGCACAAACAGCAGCGTGCGCAGCATCGAGGTCAGGTCGAACTCGGCCCCGCCGCCATTGAACCCATGGGTCAAGGCAAAATCCTTGAGGTGGACAAAACCGAGCGGCGTATCCAGCGTACCTTCATACACGGGTATCCGCGACAGGCCGCTTTCGCGAAAGACCTGAGCCAGCTCATCCTTGGAAATCGTTGAGGGGACTGAGACGATTTCAACGGTCGGAATGGCGACATCCTCAACCCGCTTGCGACGCAGGTTTACCATGCCGCGATGTTGATTGTCGGTTATTTCATGCCCGTTGACCGGAGGGCTTTGCTCCTCTTCAGTCCCCGAGATGGCATCCATAATCCGCGAAAAGAAACCGCTTTTCTCTTCAATGTCCAAATTCTCAGACTGCGCGCTTTGCGCCGCCCTAGAACTGCCGTCTGTATCGCCCATTGTCCTCTTCCAATTGATCGGGTGAAATAACCCGCTTCACCTATTATATGGGTCATTGATACCCAGTTTGCCAAGTATCTTGACCTCAATCCCTTCCATCAAGGTCGCATCGAGGTCACGAATGTGATCATACCCCAGCAAATGCAACGTTCCGTGAACGATCAGATGAGTCACGTGATCAGACATGGATTTGCCCGCCTCAGCAGCCTCGCGCGCGCAGGTGTCGTATGAGATCGCGATATCCCCAAGCGCGATTTCGCCTGTGAAATCGGGTTCCGGCAGTTCGGGCGTTTCACCCGCAACTTCCGCTGCGAGGTCTTCGGCGGGCCAGCTCAGAACGTTCGTCGGTGTCGGCTTTTCCCGGAACTCTGCGTTCAGTTCGGCAATTCTGGTGTCATCGCAGGCCAGCAGGCTGACCTCACACAAATCCGGATCCAGCCCGCAAAGGTGCAGAACCGCCTCGACCGCGCGGAAGGACAGAGGCTCCAGCCCCTGCCAGCGGTCGTCTTCCACGGTGAGTTCAAGGTTCATGCTGTCGCCTCAAAGCCTGATGTCGGGCCTTGAGCTATCCTGTCTCGCGCCCTGAATCGGCCTCATACGCTTCGATGATTGCGGCGACAAGCGGATGCCGCACCACATCTTTCGAAGTAAAGTAGTTGAAGCTGATATTCGGGATCGTTTTCAGCAGGCGTTCAGCATCCGCCAGTCCGGATTGAACCCCACGCGGCAAATCGACCTGAGACCGGTCACCCGTGATGACCATGCGGCTGCCTTCGCCCAGACGGGTCAGGAACATTTTCATCTGCATGGTCGTCGCGTTCTGCGCCTCGTCCAGCACCACAAACGCATTGGCCAAAGTCCGCCCTCGCATAAAAGCCAACGGAGCGATCTCGATTCGCTTTTCCTCGATCAGTTTAGCGAGCTGTTTTCCGGGCAAAAAGTCGTTCAGCGCGTCATAGAGCGGCTGCATATACGGATCGACCTTGTCCTTCATGTCGCCCGGCAGATAACCCAGCTTTTCCCCGGCCTCGACCGCAGGACGGCTGAGGATGATGCGGTCCACATGGCCGCCGATAAACATCGACACGCCAACGGCAACGGCCAGATAGGTTTTACCGGTACCCGCCGGGCCGATTCCGAAGGCCAGTTCATTCTGGAAAAGCGACTGCACATAGGCTTTTTGCGCATCCGTGCGGGGTTCGACCAGCTTTTTGCGGGTCTTGATCTCAACGGTACCGCCCTTGAACATCTCAAGCTGGTCGCCGTCCCGACTGCCTGTACCCTGTTCTGAGCCGCCCATGCGCAACTCTCGGTCCACGTCGGCGGCTTCAACCTCGCGCCCGCCTTCCAGACGGGTGTAGAGGGCCTGCAAAACCTCTATGGCGTTTTTCTGCGAATCCTCTTCGCCCATCACCACCAACTGATTGCCGCGGCGCACAATCTGGACCGAGAGCTTCTGTTCGATCTCGGTCAGGTTGCGGTCATATTCGCCACATAAATCAATCAACAAGCGGTTGTCGGGGAATTCTACAAATGCCTCGCGCTGGGGCATCTCATCTTGCGGTGGGGTCAGGGCACCGATGGCCAATCCGTTCTCCTGTCTTGGCGTTTCACCTTGAGCGTAGACAAGAACTCGGACCGGGTGCAAGCCACAGTTTCAAAAATTCGCACGGCGATGACAAAAGCGCCGATCGGGCGATTTGCCCCGGTTTAGAACTTGTAGTTCAAACCGAACCTCAGACCGCGATAGTTCGGTGTGGATTTTGTCGAAAAACCCGAAGAGAATTCAATATCCTTGGAATCGAACTGGACATATTCAAACTCACCTGTGATCGACCAGTCTTCCGTCAGATAATGTTCCGCACCAATGCTGAGCGAGAACCCGTTGCGGCGATCCGAAGTTTCAAATGACTGTGTGCCAGTGGTGGACGAAATACTGTTTGTGGTCTCTACGTCACCCCAAAGGTAACCGACACTGACGAAATAAAGGATTCGCCCGCTGCGGTTGGTTAGGCCATTCCGAAACCGCAAGGTGACAATATCCGAGACTTCTGACCCGCCTTGAACCGTCTCAGAGCCGACTACGGTGGAAACACTGTCGTCCAGCGATCCGAAATCATATCCCAGCTCAAATCCATAAACATAGTCACGACCGCCCCGAGCCGGCAGGACACCCCGCCAGCCGCCACGCACACCGCCATAGGTTCCGCTGATGTCCTGATCGCCGATTGCGAAAGTATCGGTTGGCGTGGTCAGACCGAACCGATCATCGCCCCCACCGCCATACCCTGCCGTCACACCGAGATAGAAGGCACTGACATCGTCGCTGAAGCGCTTGTCGCTGATCACTTCGGGATCAGATATGTCCCCCGTTTGATCGCTCGCCCAAGTCGCGCTGGCCCCAAAAGCCACTAAAGTTGCGACCGACACAGACCAGAGACCTTTGCACTTCAGAACCACCACTCAATACCCTCCATCGACGCCACTTTCGTGATCGGCAAAAACAAACCTTCCGCACGCGGTCGAGGCCCATCAGAAAACTTGGCTCCTCTCGGAACATAGTTCCAATTCATAAATCAAGGGTAAATTTTAGATATATTCGTACTGGCACGACGTGCCCGCAAAGAACCACCTTATTGCAACAGTTCCCCGGCCAAAGAGTTCGCGCCAGACTTCACGATACGCACCTTACGCAAGTCTCCCACGTTCAGGTCAGGCCCTACCACGTGAACCGAGTGCAGATAGTCTGATTTTCCAACCATTTGCCCTTCGAGCCGCCCGGGCTTCTCGAACAGAACGCCGACAGTGCGACCGACCATGGAATCCTGAATTTCGCGCTGATGCTTGGTGATCAGAGCTTGCAAGCGTTGTAAGCGGTCATCCGCCACCGCCGGGTCAACCTGGGCGCGTTCCGCCGCCGGAGTCCCCGGGCGGGTCGAGTACTTGAACGAGTAGGCATAGCCGTATTTGACCTGCCCGACCAAGTCCAAAGTCGCCTGGAAATCCTCTTCGGTCTCTTCCGGAAAGCCGACGATGAAATCCCCCGACATCACGATATCCGGACGCGCCGCGCGGATATGTTCAATCAGCCGCAAATAGCTGTCCGCCGTATGGCTGCGGTTCATCCGCTTGAGGATCCGATCCGATCCCGCCTGCACAGGCAAATGCAAGTACGGCATCAACTTATCACAGGTGCCATGCGCCTCAATCAAATCATCTGCCATATCATTGGGATGCGAGGTGGTAAAACGGATACGCTCCAGCCCGTCGACCTTGTTCAATTCCCAGATCAGCCCGGCCAGCGTCATGTCCCCATTGGGACCGGCACCGTGATAGGCGTTGACGTTCTGGCCCAGCAGAGTGATCTCGCGCACGCCGCGTTCAACCAAATCCTGCGCCTCACGAATGATACGGTCCGCAGGGCGGCTGACCTCGGCCCCACGGGTATAGGGCACAACGCAGAAGGCGCAGAACTTGTCGCAACCCTCCTGCACTGTCAAAAACGCTGTCGGGCCGCGTTTGGCCTTGGGACGGTTCTTGAGCTTTTCGAACTTGTCTTCTTCGGGGAAATCGGTGTCCAGCGCTTTGGCCCCTTCACGGGTCTTGGCCTCCATCTCCGGCAAACGGTGATAGCTTTGCGGTCCAACCACCAGATCGACCAGAGGCTGACGGCGCATGATCTCTTCGCCTTCGGCCTGCGCAACACAGCCCGCCACACCGATCTTGAGATCGGGCTTTTCCGCCTTCAACCCCTTGAACCGGCCAAGCTCGGAATAGACCTTTTCGGCGGCTTTTTCGCGGATATGGCAGGTGTTTAGCAGGATCATATCCGCATCGTCCGGCGACTTGGTCTCGACATATCCCTGCCCACCCAAGGCCTCGGCCATACGCTCGCTGTCATAGACATTCATCTGACAGCCATAGGTCTTGATAAACAGCTTTTTGGGTTCAGACATGGATCGGGCCTTTGCAGTCGCTGGATCGGCGTCATCTATCTGCTTCGAACGCCGCTTGCAATGCCGGCGCAATTACCCGAATTTGGCGAAACTTTCCAGCAAGACGCGAATGAAAACCGGCGATGCAGTACGAATCCCTCGACAACTTTCTGAATTCAGGCCAATCCGCCCTGTCCAAAGGCCCCGTGGCCCTGATTTTCGCTGAAGACGAGACCGAGGTCGAAAGCACACTGCACCACCATCTAAGCCTCGGGTTCAAGTCCGTCGTGGCTTTCATGCCCGCCGAGTTCACCCTCAGCGAGGACCTGACCGCGCGGATACATCGCGTGACACTCAGATGCGCGCCCCGGACCGTGGTGTTCGACGCGATCAACCGCATCACAAAAGTCGCGCCCAGCGTCTGGATGTACTACTGCTACAACGCCGAGTACCTGTTCTACCCTTTCTGTGAAACGCGCAGCATAGGGGAATTGCTGGCCTTCCACGCCGAGGAACGCCGCAACGCAATGTTGTGCAACGTGATCGACCTCTACGCAGGCGACCTGACCCAGTTCCCGAACGGCGTGGCCCCTGACCAGGCCATGTTGGACGGCACCGGATACTATGCCCACACCCGCCACGATCCCACAGGCCGCCCGGTCGAGCGCCAATTGGACATGTCCGGCGGCCTGCGCTGGCGGTTCGAAGATCACATCCCCTATGAACGCCGCCGTATTGACAGAATCGCCCTGTTCAAAACCCGCAAAGACCTGATCCTGCAGCCGGATCACACGTTCAACGAGGCCGAATACAACACCTATGCCTGCCCGTGGCATCACAACCTGACGGCCGCGATCTGCTCATTCCGGGCGGCAAAAGCTCTGAAAAGCAACGCAGGTTCCGCCTTCGACATATCCAGCTTCCGTTGGCACAATTCCGTCTCGTTCGAATGGACATCGCGCCAACTGCTTGATCTGGGATTGATCGAGCCAGGCCAATGGTTCTGATCCGCTCTTCATCTGGCTGAAAATATCCCGGGGGAGGCGCCGCAGGCGGCGGGGGCAAAGCCCCCTATCGCTGCAGCAGCATCGGGAACCAGTCTTCCCGCAAACGCTGACCGGGTGTCATGTCATGCCCTGGAAACGGAGGCGACGTGCGGCCCGGACGCTCGATATAGCGCGCATCATCCCCGACCAGCCGTAGTGAAAACGCCCGACGACGACTGTCCGAGTGATTCCCCCGCGCCCCATGCAGGGTGCGGTAGTTGAACGCAACCGCGTCACCGGGTTCCATTTCGAACTCGACCACTTTCATCCCTTCCGCGTCCGGATCGGGGACCGGAATGTACTGGCCTTCATCAGCAAAGAACCCCTCTTCGCTGACCCAGCGGGTCGGCAACACCTCTTTCTCCCACCTGTGTGACCCCGCAACACAGCGCAGCGTGGCTTGCTTCACCGGATCCAAGGGCGACCAAAAGCTGATCGTCTGCTGCCCTTCGACAAAGTAATATGGCCCGTCCTGATGCCAGGGCGTCGCCATCGAGGTGCCCGGCTCTTTCACCAGAACATGGTCGTGAAACATCTGCACGGTTTTCGACTGCATTAGATCCGCCGCGACCTCAGCCGCCGAAGAGGTCTCGATCACTTCGCGGAACTGCGGGATACGGGTCCAGTTGCAGTAATCATCAAAGAACAGCCCGGTCTGCCCCTCTTTCTTGTTGTCCGAGGCATAGGGTCCCGGTTCGGCCATATTGGCGGCAACCCCGTCGCGCAGCGCGTCCACGTGATCGGCAAAAAGCCCTTTGATCAGGACAACCCCGTCTTCCTGGTAGGTGTCGATCATGTCCTGAGAAACAAGAGGGTGTGGCATGGCGGTCTCCTTGTGCTTAACCCTGTTTAAAGGACAACAAAGCCTTCTGTTCAAATCATATCTTTCGAAGTAATAATTAACGTGATGTTATATATCTCACTGCGCCAATACGAATATGTCTGCGCCATAGGCCGCCATGGCAGCTTGTCTGCCGCAGCCCATGCGCTGAACGTGTCACAGCCTGCCCTATCCACGGCCCTGACGCGGGTTGAGTCGCTTCTGGGATATCCGCTGTTCATGCGTCGACGAGGGGCGGCGATGACCACAACCCCTCAGGGGCGCCTTTTCATCGAACAGGCGGAAAAGCTGTTGCACTCTGCCGCGCAGATCGAAAATCCGACAGATGCGCCGCACGGGTCTTTACACCTGCGGCTGGGCTGTTTCATTGACCTGGCGCCGTTTCATCTGGCCTCAGCCTTGCGCAGTCTGCAAACTGCCCTGCCCGATGTGACCATCACCTATCAGGTGGACAGTTTCGAGGGCTTGCTGGACGGTCTCATCAACGGTCAGACGGATATCGCGATCACATATGACCTTGGCATGGATGCAGGGTTTACCCGGCAAGAGCTGTACGACAGTGTCCCGCACGCCTTGCTCCCACCTGATCACCCGCTTGCTTCTGCCCGCAGTGTAACTTTGGCCGATCTAGAACTGGAACCCCTGATCCTGTCAAAAGAAGGGCTGTCCGCGCAGCACGTCCTGAACCTGTTTCGACGTAAAGGCCTGAACCCAACAGTCGCCCACAGGGCCGCGACACTTGAGATTCAGCGCAGCCTCGCAGCCCATGGGGAAGGAATCGCAATCAGCTACGCCAGCCCAAACAATTCGACGAGCTATGACAATAGAACGCTTTTACGCCTGCCGATCCTAGACAAGGACGCTGCTGAGCCTGTCGTCTTGGCCCGCCACGGAACCGGCCCCGTCGAAGCCACATTGGCCTCAGCGGAACGTATCCTGTTTGATGCGCTGTCCGAAACTAGACCTGAGGTTTCTTGCGAAGACGGATAACCACGTCGACCGAGGCGATCTCGACCCCTTCCGGCGCCTGCGGGAGGCGCTGGATCACCAACTCTTCGGACGGAGCGTCGCTCAGCCGGCTTTCGTCTTCCCAATAGAAATGCGGGTGATCATGGGTGTTGGTGTCAAAATAGCTTTTCGACCCATCCACCGTGATCTCTTGCAGCACGCCCGCATCGCAGAACGCGCGCAGCGTATTGTAGACGGTCGCAAGCGAAACGGCATCGCCCTTGGTCTTGGCGGAGTCAAACAGGCTTTCCGCTGTGACATGCCGGTGACGACCATCGCCCACAAGCAACTCGGCCAGCGCAACACGCTGTCGCGTCGGGCGCAATCCGGCGCTCTCCAACCAGTCTGTAGCTATCTTACGGCTCTGAGGTGTCATGAATCCGATACCCATTTTTGCTGCTTATATATATAGGGGCGCAGGGATGCCAATTTCAAATGAAATTCATTCGCAAAGACCGCTAGGTCGCAACATCATCCGGCCACTGCTCTTGCAGGACCTTGCATACGGGTGCTAGGTGAGGCCAAATGTAATGAACAGACCCAAGGCAGAAGAGGCGGCAAGAATGGCCCAATTCCCAAGCAGTTTTGACAAAGAGGATCTGCTGAAATGCGCGCGAGGCGAACTTTTTGGCCCTGGCAATGCGCAGTTGCCTGCCCCTCCGATGCTGATGATGGACCGGATCACCGATGTTTCAGGTGACGGAGGCGCACATGGCAAAGGCCATGTTGTCGCGGAATTCGACATCACGCCTGATCTTTGGTTCTTTGACTGCCACTTCCCCGGCAACCCGATCATGCCGGGCTGCTTGGGTCTGGATGGCCTGTGGCAGCTGACGGGCTTCAACCTGGGCTGGCGCGGCTGGCAGGGGCGCGGCTATGCGTTGGGCGTGGGCGAAGTCAAACTGACCGGCATGGTCCGCCCGGACCGTAAGATGCTGACCTATTATGTTGATTTTACCAAAGCCGTACAAACACGCCGTCTGACCATGGGGGTCGCGGATGGCCGTGTCGAAGCGGATGGTGAAGTAATTTACCAAGTCAAAGATATGAAGGTTGCACTGTCCGAAAGCTGACGCCAGCGGACATTACGCCAACAGGAACGGAACACAGGAGAACGCATATGCGTCGCGTCGTCGTCACCGGTTTGGGGATCGTCTCCTCGATCGGGAACAATGCCGAAGAGGTTCTCGCCTCGCTCAAAGCAGGTAAATCCGGCATCGAGGCCAATGAGCAGATGGTCGAACATGGCTTTCGCAGTCAAATCGCCGGGTCGCTCAAGATCGACGTGTCCGAACACGTTGATAAACGCACCCTGCGCTTCATGGGACCGGGCGCGGCCTACGCACACATCGCGATGGGACAGGCGATTGCCGATGCCGGGCTGACCGAGGAACAGGTCGTCAATCCGCGCACCGGACTGGTTGCCGGGTCCGGCGGACCGTCCACCAGCGCGATGCTGACCGCGCATCAGACGGTGCTGAAGAACGGCGCCACCAAGCGGATCGGGCCTTTTGCCGTGCCGAAATGCATGTGTTCCACGATTTCCGCGAACCTTGCCACCGCCTATAAGATCAAGGGTATCAACTACTCGATCACGTCGGCGTGCTCGACCTCGCTGCATTGCATCGGCAACGCGGCGGAACAGATCATGCTGGGCAAGCAGGACGTGATGTTCGCAGGCGGCGGCGAGGAGCTGGACTGGACCCTGTCCTGCCTGTTCGACGCGATGGGTGCGATGTCGTCGAAGTACAACGAAACTCCGCAGAAAGCCTCGCGCGCGTTCGATCAGGACCGCGACGGCTTCGTGATTTCGGGTGGCGGAGGCATCGTGGTGCTTGAGGATCTGGACCATGCGCTGGCGCGCGGTGCCAAGATCTACGCCGAGGTGACCGGCTATGCTGCGACTTCGGACGGTCATGACATGGTAGCCCCGTCCGGCGAAGGCGGTGAGCGCGCGATGCGTCTGGCTCTGTCGACCCTGCCCGAAGGCCGCAAGGTTGGTTACATCAACGCGCATGGCACTTCGACCCCGGTCGGAGATGTGGGCGAAGTTGAAGCCGTGCGTCGTATCTTCGGCGAAGGTCAGGTGCCTCCGATCTCGTCCACCAAGTCGATGACCGGGCACGCACAGGGCGCGGCTGGCGCGCTTGAGGCGATCTTCTGCCTGCTCATGCTGGACAATGATTTCATAACGCCGTCGATCAATGTCGACACACTAGCCGAAGGCATCCAGCCCGGTGAAATTGCAACTCAAGTGGTTGAAAATGCAGGTTTGGATTCGGTCATGACCAACAGCTTCGGCTTTGGCGGCACGAACGGATCCATGATCCTGTCAAAGTATAACGGGTGAACGAGATGTCGGAAGTTCTAAAAGGGAAACGCGGCCTGATCATGGGTGTCGCCAATGACCGGTCGATTGCCTGGGGTATCTCGAAAGCGATGCATGAAGCAGGGGCTGAGCTGGCTTTCACCTATCAGGGCGACGCGTTCGGGAAGCGTCTGCAGCCATTGGCCGAAAGCCTCGGCAGCGACTTCATGGTGGATGCGGATGTCACCGATGACGCCTCGCTGGACCGCGCCTTTGGCGAGTTGGGCGAACGCTGGCCAACCATCGACTTTGTCGTTCACGCGATTGCCTATTCGGACAAGAACGAGCTGACAGGCCGGTTTCTGAACACCACAAGGGCCAATTTCAAGCACTCGATGGATGTGTCGGCCTACTCTTTCATCGAGGTCGCCCGTCGCGCCTATCCGCTGATGAAGGACAATGGTGGCTCGCTGCTGACGCTGACCTACCAAGGCTCGAATCGTGTAGTTCCGAATTACAACGTCATGGGCGTTGCCAAAGCCGCGCTGGAATCGGCGACACGGTATCTGGCCAACGACCTCGGCCCCGAAGGCATCCGTGTGAACGCGATTTCGCCCGGCCCGATGAAGACCCTGGCCGGGGCGGCAATCGGCGGTGCGCGCAAGACCTACAAGTTCTGCGACCAAAATGCACCCATGCGCTCGAACGCTACGCTGGAGGCCGTTGGCGGCACGGCGGTTTACCTGACCTCAGACGCGGGGGCTTGCACCTCGGGCGAGATCATCCGGGTGGATGGCGGTTTCCACGTGCTTGGAATGCCACAGCCGGATTTCATGTGACCATATCTTTCCCAGACGCCGCCAAGATTTGACCATCTTTCGGCGTCAGGGATATGGGCATGAGCAAAACCGACCAGATCCTTGCCAGCAATACGCGTGGCACCCAGACCAGACGGAAAACGGGGTTCCTAAGCCCCCGCGCCCGTGTTCTGCTTTTGACGCTGACCACATTGCTGGTGTTGTTCGTGTTCTTCACGCAACCGCAGGTCCGTGCAGCGCTTGACGGGCTTTGGGGCTAAGACCTCAAGCCTTCAGTTCACCGAGACAACCTCAATATCGAAGATCAGGTCCTGCCCGGCCAGCGGGTGATTGGCGTCCAGCGTCACCGTGGCCTCGTTCGCCTCGACAACCGTTACCGGCAGCGCCTGACCATCGGGGGTCTGCATCTGCAACTGGGTTCCAGGCTCTAGCGGGATGTCGTCCGGAATACCTTCACGCGGAATGTCCTGCCGCATCGCCGGGTTGATCGGACCATAGGCGTCGACACAGGCAATCTCGACCCGCTTCTTGTCGCCAACCGCCAATCCTGGCATCGCGCTGTCCAGGCCGGGTATGATCTGGCCCGAACCGACAACAAACTCTAACGGATCGCGCCCGTCTGAGCTGTCAAAGACAGTCTCGTCCAACAGCGTGCCGGTATAGTGGATGCGAACTGTGTCGCCTTGCTTGATCTCAGACATTGGGCCTCCGGGGCGTGTGGGGAATAGGGCGCCGAACACAAGCGCGCTACGCCGGAGTCTGACTCAGCGCAGGATGCATGCATCTGATTCTGATGTCCAGATTGCGGTGAAGGCGTGCGCGTCCTCTTGTCGTCGCTTACACGCGCGCCTTCAATACCAAGCGTGCAGAACAGGAACATCCGATCCTATCGACAAGATGTTATCGCTGCAGTCTTAAATAGAGATTGACCGGTGATGGGAATCTCTGCCATCAGCGTCCTCATGTCCGGTTCCGGGTTCGCCCGGAGAAAAGGGAATGCGGTGCGGGGAATTCTGATCCACCCAATGCCGCAACTGCCCCCGCAACTGTAGGCGGTGAGCAGGGCTGACACGCCACTGGGTTCCACCCGGGAAGGCCAGCCCCATGCTTTGACCCGCAAGTCAGGAGACCTGCCGGATATGCACCCTCGGAAGGGGTGTGTCACCGATGCTGGGGTGTGCATTGGGCCGATGCCCTTATTTTGGGTACATGGCTCCGTTCGTCCCGATATCAAGCAAGAAACGTGCCGGGGTTGGCACGAAGGACGAAGGAAAGACCTTGTGAAGAAACTATTTTGCACAGCTGCGGCTGCGCTGGCGATTCCAGCGATGGCGCAGGCGCATTTTCTGCTGGAATACACCACCGACACGCTGATCGAGGCGCCGGGCGACGTGCCGGTCAAGCTGATCTTCTGGCACCCGTTTGAAAACGGCCATGTCATGGATCTGGACAAGCCGCAGGAATTCTATGTGATCCACAATGGCGAAAAGACCGACCTGCTGGACACGCTGGAGCCCATCCGGTTTTCGAGCCCCGAAAACGAAGGCGCGGCCTTCCAGGGATCTGTTCCGGTCAAACGTTCGGGCGACTACGTAGTGGTCACCGTGCCTGAGCCCTATTACGAAGAGGCCGAGGATATCTATATCCAGCAGATCACCAAGGCGTTCCTGAACCGCAACGAACTGCCGACCGACTGGATGAACCCCGCAGGTCTGGCGACCGAGATCGTGCCGCTGAACAAGCCCTACAACGTCATCGCAGGTTCGACCTTCACCGGTCAGGTTCTGGCGAATGGCGAACCGGTTGCCGGTGCTGAGATTGAGATCGAGTACATGGCCGCCAAGCCCAGCTTCGACAGCCAAGCCTCGTCCGAGCCTACCGTTTCGCCGATGCCCGGTGGCGCTGTTGTCGCTATTTCCGACGCCAACGGCTATTTCTCCTTCGGTGTCCCGAAAGCTGGCTACTGGGGCTTTGCCGCCCTCGGCGCTGGTCCGGAAACCGAACATGAAGGCAAAGAGCTGAGCCAGGACGCGGTGATCTGGATCCGCGCCTGGGACATGGAGTAACCCCAGATGCACATCGTCGACGGAGCCCTGTCCAACCCGGTCGTCATCGGCGGCGCTATTGCCGCCGCTGGTGGGGTTGCCATGGGCCTCAGGTCGCTGGATCTGGACCGCATCCCCACAGCTGGGGTGCTAGCGGCCAGTTTCTTCGTGGCTTCTCTGATCCACGTGCCGATTGGGCCGTCGTCGGTGCATCTGATCCTCAATGGTCTGGCCGGGCTTCTGCTCGGCTGGGCCGCCTTCCCGGCCCTGTTTGTGGGTCTGCTGCTACAGGCAGTCTTTTTCGGCTTCGGCGGGCTGACGGTGCTGGGGATCAACACGCTCAACATCGCTTTTCCGGCCGTACTAGCGGGGCTGCTGTTTCGACCTCTGATCGGACGCGGTTCGCCTGTTCATGGCGCAATTTGGGGCGGCATTGGCGGCGCCTTTGCCATTGCAGCCACCACTGTCATGGTGGGTATCTCACTGGCCTTGTCAGGGGACGAATTCCTCCCCGCCGCCAAACTGGTCTTCTTTGCCCATGTCCCCGTGATGGTCATCGAGGCCGTCCTGACAGGATTTGCCATCCTTCTGGCGCGAAAGGTCAAACCTGAACTGTTCCTGACAAGGCCCGCCACATGAGACAGCTTGCCCTCATCCTGGCGCTGTGCGCGGCCCCTCTGCCCGCGCTGGCCCACAAGGTGATTGCCGGGGTCTTTGCGTCCGGTGACGCGATCGAAGGGGAAATCGGCTTCTCCAACGGTACCATGGCGACCGATACCGAGGTCGTCGTGACCGATCCAAACGGGGTCGAGCTGGGTCGAGCCACGACCGACGCCGACGGGTTCTTCATCTACACACCCACCGCACCCGTTGCCCATACCTTCTTTGCCGACCTTGGCGCCGGTCACGTGGCCGAGGTCACCATGCCCGCCGAGGACGTCGCCAAGATCATGGGCGTCGCCGTCCAGAACACGCCCGCAGCGTCGCCCACGCTTACGGCAGCCTCGGAGGGCCTCACAGTCGCCTCTCTCAGCGATGAGGAGCGTCAGGCCATCGCGGCCGCCGTGCGTGACGAAATACGCCCTCTGCGTCGGGAAATCGCCGCCTATCGCGAACACAACGACCTCCAGACCATTCTGGGCGGCATCGGATACATCTTTGGCCTGTTCGGGCTGGGTTTCTACCTCGCGGCGCGGAGGAAACTGGCAAGCTGATGGCACACGTATTGGGACCACAGGAACGGACGCTGGCCGAGGCTGGCACGATCGGTCAACAAGGGTTGATCACCGCGCTTGATCCACGTGTGCGCATCATCATGTCCGTTTTGTTTGCGGTGGTTGTGGTCTCCCTATCGTCCCTGCCCGCCCTTGCAGCGGCGCTGATGATCGCGCTGTCTCTGCTGGTGCTGTCCCGACTGCCTTGGCGCAAGACGCTCAAGCGGATGGTGATGATGGACAGTTTCATCATCTTTATGCTTGTCCTGTTGCCCTTCACCATGCCCGGCGACCCGATGTTTACCATCTGGGGGTTTCCAGCCAGTTGGCAGGGGTTCTGGAAAGCCGTGGAAATCGCGCTGACCGCCAATGCCGTGATCCTGACCGTGATGGTTCTGGTCGGCACAATGGAGCCTGTAACCTTGGGCCATGCCCTGCACCGGCTGCGCTGTCCGGAAACACTGGTGAATCTTCTGATGTTCACAATCCGCTACATCGATGTCCTACATGAGGAGTACCAACGCCTGCGCGCCGCGATGAAAGTCCGAGGCTTCCGCCCCGGCACCAACTGGCACACCTACCGCAGCTTTGGCTATCTGGTCGGCATGATGCTGGTCCGGGCAATCGAACGGTCCGAGCGCATCCTCGGTGCGATGAAATGCCGGGGGTTTTCGGGCAAGATGCTGTTGATGCAGGACTATAGCATCAACCGACGTGATATTGTCTTTGCTGCCGGGCTTGGAGCCCTCTGTCTAGCCCTGATCCTAGTGGACTTCGCATGACCCTCATCGCGCTGGACAACATCTGCTTTGCCTATCCCGGACAAGCACCGGTTCTGAACGGTGCTAACCTGCGGCTGGAGGCCGGGCAACGCCTGTCACTGACCGGCCCGAATGGAGCCGGGAAATCCACGCTTCTACGTATCACACTTGGGCTGCAGCGGCCGTCTTCGGGTGCGGTGACCGTCTTTGGCAAACCAAGAAGGGCGGAGGCCGATTTCCACGAAGTTCGCCGCCATATAGGCCTTGTCTTTCAAGACCCCGACGACCAGCTGTTCTGCCCCACAGTGGCCGAAGACATTGCCTTTGGTCCGCTGAACCTCGGGAAGTCACGTGATGAGGCGCTTGCCATCGTGGATCGCGTTCTCGGCGATCTCGACCTCCTGCATCTGAAGGAACGGACCACGCATAAACTGTCAGGCGGCGAAAAGCGTCTGATCACGCTGGCGACGGTTCTGGCGATGGAGCCGCAGGCCCTGCTGCTGGATGAGCCGACCAATGCGCTGGACTCCAAGAACGAGGCGCGGTTGCTCGAAATCCTGCAATCTCTGCCTCAGGCTATCCTTCTGGTCAGCCATTCTCCTGCATTTCGCGATGCGCTTGCCCCAGACGGGCTGGAATTGCGAGACGGCAAGCTGGTCGCTGTATAAGAAAGCCCATCTTGGTCGCCCCGAGGGGAACGGTTTGTAGCGGCGCATACTAAAAACCCCGCGTCGAGGACACGGGGTTCTTTTTTGAAAGCGTATGCTTTCTTATTCTTCTGCGGCCTCTTCGGCTGCAACGCGGGCCTTGTCAGCTGCGCCTTTGGCGTCGACGTCACGATCAACGAATTCGATGATCGCCATCGGGGCCATGTCGCCATAACGGAAGCCAGCTTTCAGGATGCGGACGTAACCGCCCTGACGCTCGGCATAGCGGGGGCCCAGAACTTCGAACAGCTTGGCGACGTCTTTGTCTTCTTTCAGCTGTGCTGCGGCCTGACGACGGGCGTGCAGATCGCCGCGCTTGCCCAGAGTGACCAGCTTTTCGATGATCGGGCGCAGTTCTTTTGCCTTGGGCAGAGTTGTTTTGATCTGCTCATGCTCGATGAGCGAGCCAGCCATGTTTGCAAACAGAGCCTTACGATGCTCATGAGTACGGTTCAGGCGGCGATAACCACGTGCGTGACGCATTTTTCAGTTCCTATCTTGCGTTTTGCTTTGTCTGGCCGGCGATGCGTGTCACCGGCTCTCCTTGGGGCGGAAGTGCCCGTATTGTCCCCGGAAATCCCGGGCATTTGGGAAGACGCGCTTAAAACGCGTCTTCGAATTTCTTCGCCAGATCTTCGATGTTGTCGGGCGGCCAATCCTCGACATCCATGCCGAGGTGCAGACCCATGCCGGACAGCACTTCTTTGATCTCGTTCAGCGACTTTCGGCCGAAGTTCGGAGTGCGGAGCATCTCGGCTTCGGTCTTCTGGATCAGGTCGCCGATGTAAACGATGTTGTCGTTCTTCAGGCAGTTTGCCGAACGGACCGACAGCTCCAGCTCGTCGACTTTCTTCAGCAGCAGCGGGTTGAACTCCAGACCATCGTCTTCGTCCTGGCGGCCAGCCGATTCCGGCTCGTCGAAGTTGACGAAAATCGACAGCTGATCCTGCAGGATACGAGCCGCATAGGCCAGTGCATCTTCCGGAGTGATCGAGCCATCAGTTTCGATCTTCAGGGTCAGCTTGTCATAGTCCAGAACCTGACCTTCACGGGTCGGCTGAACGTCATAGGCAACCTTCTTGACCGGCGAGTAGATCGCGTCGATCGGGATCAGGCCGATGGGTGCATCTTCAGGCTTGTTCTTCTCAGCCGAGACGTAGCCCTTGCCGGTGTTTACGGTCAGTTCCATGAACAGGTCGGCGCCATCATCCAGGTGGCAGATGACGTGATCACGGTTCAGAACCTCGATGCCCGCGCTTTCGCTGATGTCACCAGCGGTGACAACTGCGGGGCCTTTGGCATTGATCGACAGGCGCTTGGGGCCTTCGACTTCCATGCGCAGCGATACGCCTTTGAGGTTCAGGATGATGTCGGTGACGTCTTCACGTACGCCCGCCACGCTCGAGAACTCGTGCAGGACGTTGTCGATTTGAACGCTGGTGATGGCCGCGCCTTGCAGCGAGCTCATCAGGACGCGGCGCAAAGCGTTGCCCAGTGTCAGACCAAAGCCACGCTCCAGCGGTTCAGCAACCAGGGTTGCCTGACGCGCAGGGTCGTTGCCCGGCTTGCCGTCCAGCTGGGTCGGCTTGATCAATTCTGCCCAATTCTTGTGGATCATGTAATCCCTCCATTCCTGTCCGCGCCCCATGACCAACAAGGTGCAGACGCCCGAGGTTCAAAATGACATGCTGGGGCCGCGCAAAAACGCAGCCCCAGCTGAATTCGAAATCGCTTAGACGCGGCGGCGCTTCGGCGGGCGGCAGCCGTTGTGAGCGATCGGAGTCACGTCGCGGATCGACGTGATGTTGAAGCCCACGGCAGCCAGTGCACGCAGAGCTGATTCACGACCCGAACCGGGGCCCTGAACTTCGACTTCCAGCGTTTTGACGCCATGTTCCTGCGCCTTCTTGCCTGCATCTTCTGCAGCCATCTGAGCGGCGTAGGGTGTCGATTTCCGCGACCCTTTGAAGCCCATGGTACCGGCAGACGACCACGAAATGGCGTTGCCTTGTACGTCCGAGATCAGGATCTTGGTGTTGTTGAAGGTCGAGTTCACATGGGCGACACCCGATGCGATGTTCTTACGCTCTTTGCGCTTAACGCGAGTCTTATCACGTGCCATCAGTCAGACCCTCCCTTATTTCTTCTTACCAGCGATGGCCTTTGCGGGGCCTTTGCGGGTACGAGCGTTGGTGTGGGTGCGCTGACCGCGAACCGGCAGGTTGCGGCGGTGACGCAGACCGCGGTAGCAGCCCAGATCCATCAGGCGCTTGACGTTCATTTGAACTTCACGACGCAGGTCGCCTTCGACGGTGAAGTTTTCGTCGATGAATTCGCGGATTTTCAGAACTTCGGCGTCGGACAGTTCGTTGACGCGACGGGTCGCCTCAATGCCCACGGCTTCGCAGATCGCTTTGGCCGAGGTGTTGCCGATTCCGGTGATATATGTGAGGGCGATTGGTACCCGCTTTGCAGTCGGGATGTTTACGCCGGCAATACGTGCCACGTGTCACTTTCCTTTTCGTTGCGGTTCCGTAACTCCAGAACCTTTTTTCACAACGCCTTACCGTGGCAGTGTCGCCAGAGGGCTCAGCATTTTATGATATGATCATGTGAACGGAATACCCGCGCACAATTCGATTCTCTTCCGAGATAGCGTCAATTAGTGTCGCGCGACCCGCGCGTCAAGCGCAGATCGCATATTGATCCCGAATTCACTCCGCAAGCTCGATTTCAGGGAAGGTCCAGGTCCCGTCGAACACTTCGAGCGCGGGCTGGTAGAGACGCACAGTATAGTTCCATCCCTCCATGATCGGCAGGCAATTCACACGGCCGTCTTCACATCTACCGAAATGCACCGTCATCGAGCCATCCGGGTTGCTGTCGCCCGTCACCGAGTTGATCACGTAGACACCCAGATCGTTCTCTTCAAAGAACCCCGCCGTGTTATACAGGCTGACCGACCAGAACGCGCCAACTGGAACTTCGGCGGGAACTTCTAGTTTGTACGCCCCCAGCTCCAGCCCCGGTTCGACGTTCAGATAGAAGGCCTGCGCCTCTGGCAAGCCACCCCAACCGAACGCTGTTCCCAGCAGGTGGCGCACAGGGTCAACCGCCTCTTTCGAACCGAATGTGCCAGTACTGTCTGGCGAGAAACGCGCCAGCTCCAACACGGCGCTCAACACCTCATCAAACGCATCCTTGTCATAGTGAGCTTCGTCGAAAGGACGCGCCGAATTAGCCTGCAGCGTAACGCCATCCTGCAACGCGGTTACTTCGGCTATGTCTGCGGGGTCTTCCGAGTCGACGAGGTACCGAAACAACAGCGCAACATAAGGCGTATCGAACTGATCGATCGTCAGCTCATAGGTACCACCGCCTAGAAACACATCATTGACGTAGTGATCCTGATTGACCACCTGTACGGAGACATAGCGATCCCCGGTGTCCGGCACGGTCAGCACAGCGCCGTCCGAAATATCAACCACCGCCATGCTGTAAAACGTATCCCGGTTCATGCGGATCGTCGGTTGCATATCCAACGGTGTAGGCTCGCGCAAATGAAACAGCATGTTGACGCTGCCTGACTCCGCTAGGTACTTCCGAAATTCGATATCTGTCGCCGCGCGGACAAAATTATCAATGGTCACCGGCGTCGGTTCTGCACAAGCACCGATTGCTGCCATGGTCAGAGCGGATGTCATCGCGAGCGTTCTAAGCGATAGGCTCATTGCTATCTCCCAACAAAAAACGCGCGCGTTGGCCGAAGTGATACCTCGTCAAACGCACGCATTCAATTGTCAAGATATGTTACCTAAGGGCAGCTTCGATCGCGCCCTGAACCTCTTCGATTTCGCCCAGACCGTTGATCTTGGTCAGTTGACCCTTGGCATAGTAGTAACCGATCAGCGGCGAGGTTTTCTTGTAGTACTCCATCAAGCGGGTCTTGAGGCTTTCCTCATTGTCATCCGCGCGGCGCTTGAAGTCATTCTCCTTACCGCAATTGGAGCATTTGCCGTCCGCTGGAATTGGCTTGGTGATGTCGTTGTAGACCTCGCCACAGCCGCCACATGTCGAACGCGCGGTAATCCGTTCGACCAGCGCGGCGTCGTCGACTTCCATCTCGATCACGGCATCCAAGCTATTGCCGGTGCTGTCCAGCAAGTCACCCAGCGCGTCGGCCTGTGCCAATGTGCGCGGGAAGCCGTCAAAGATGAAACCACCGTCTGCGCCTGCGTCCAGCTTTTCACGGATCAGGCCGATCACGATCTCATCGGTCACAAGCTGCCCTTTGGCCATAACCTCGGCCACACGGTTGCCCATCTCGGTGCCGCTATCCTTGGCCTCGCGCAGCATATCACCAGTGCTAAGCTGCACCATACCGCGTGTTTCGACCAGATGACGCGCCTGGGTACCTTTACCGGCACCCGGGGGGCCAAGCAGAATGATATTCATCGACGAGCAGCTCCCTTTCTGCCGCGTTTCTTGCCTTTGCCGCGCAGTTGGGACTTTTCGATTAGCCCTTCATATTGGTGCGCCAGCAGGTGGCTCTGAACCTGTTGGATCGTGTCCATGGTTACAGAGACGATAATCAGAACCGAGGTGCCGCCGAAGTAGAACGGGATGGCAAACTGGTTCCGAACGATTTCGGGCAGCAGACAGACCAGCGCGAGATAGGCAGAACCCAGAACCAGAACGCGGTTGACCACGTATTCCAGATACTCGGCAGTTTTCTTGCCGGGGCGGATGCCGGGCACAAAACCGTTCTGCTTTTTCAGGTTGTCTGCAACGTCATCCGGCTTAAAAGATACGTTGAACGTGTAGAAATACGCGAAGAACACGATCATCGACGCGAAGAACAGCAGGTAGAGCGGCTGTCCCGGACCAAAGTTCGCCAGCAGCCACGACATGACCGGACCGTTGGCCGCACCCGACGAGAAGGTCGAAATCGTCACCGGCAGCAACAGCAGCGAGCTTGCAAAGATCGCAGGGATAACGCCCGACGGGTTGACCTTGACCGGCAGGTGGCTGGAGCCGCCTTCGTAAACCTTCATACCGGCCTGACGGCGCGGGTATTGAATGTGGATCTTGCGCAAGGCCCGCTCCATGAACACCACAAAGGTGATCACGACGATGACCATGAGGATCACACCGACGATCACGGCCGGGCTGATTGCGCCCGAACGACCCGAAGCAAAGAACTGCGCCAGAGCGGCCGGAACCTCGGCGATGATGCCGACGAAGATGATCAGAGAGATACCGTTACCGATGCCGCGCGCAGTGATCTGCTCACCCAGCCACATCAGGAACATGGTACCGCCGACCAGAGTGATCATGGTCGACATGCGGAAGAATAGGCCCGGATCGGTCGCCAGATCACCTGATTCCAGCGAAACGGCCAGACCATAGGCCTGCACGGTGGCCAACGCCACAGTACCGAAACGAGTGTACTGGTTGATCTTCTTGCGCCCCTGCTCGCCCTCTTTCTTGAGTTGCTCGAGCGCGGGAACCATGGATGTCAGCAGCTGCACGATGATCGAGGCCGAGATATAGGGCATGATGCCGAGGGCAAAGATACCCATTCGACCCAGCGCCCCGCCGGTGAACATCGAAACCATGCCGCCGATGCCTTGCCCCGCTTGCTCCATGAATTCACGAAGAGCTTGTCCGTCGATTCCCGGCACCGGAATGAAGGTGCCCAGGCGATAAACGATCAACAAACCCAGTGTAAACAGGATGCGGTTGCGCAGATCGGTGGCTTTGCCAAGGGCAGACCAGCTTGTGTTGGCTGCCATTTGTTCTGCTGCTGATACCATAAATCGGTCTCTCTTATGAAAACACCGCCCAGAACCGTTTTCCGGCTCGGGCGGCGTCTGGGAAAACTTAGTGCTCTATGTAAGCGGGTCTTCGCCCGCTCACAAGCGCTTACTCTGCCGCAGCAGCTTTTGTGACCGTCAGTGAGCCGCCCGCTTTTTCAACTGCCTCAACGGCAGCTTTCGAAGCACCTGTCACTTCCAGGTTCAGTTTGGCGCTAACCTCGCCTTTGGCCAGAACGCGGATACCGTCCAGCTTGCGACGAACCAGACCCGAGGCAACCAGAGCGTCCTCGGTGATCGCAGCCGATGCGTCCAGCTTGCCGGCGTCGACGAATTTCTGGATCAGGCCCAGGTTGATAACGGCGAATTCCTTGCGGTTCGGCTTGTTGAAGCCACGCTTGGGAAGACGCTGGTACAGCGGCATCTGGCCGCCTTCGTAGCCGTTGATGGCCACACCCGAACGGGATTTCTGACCTTTGATACCACGGCCACCCATTTTACCTTTGCCGGAGCCCGGACCACGGCCAACGCGGGTCCGTTTCGGTGCGGCGCCTGGGTTATCGCGCAATTCGTTCAGTTTCATATCGCTTCTCCTAAGCCGGATGTGACCCCCGAAGCGTGATGGGCCAAACACGGCGTTTCTTGGTTTTGATTCTCGTGGACGCAATGCCACCGGGGCGCTCTACAGCTTTGTGGCCCTCGTTGCAAGTGACGCGTGGATGTGCAGCCCATCAAACGCAAAAGAGACGCCCAGAAGGACGCCTCTTCGCGTGTGAGTGGTGGGTTAGTTTAGGCGCAGTAAGCGTGCTTGTGCGCAATATCAGCGATATCGCAGCGACGGACACCGATATCGTCCAGCTCGCGATTGCTGAGCCGCTGCAGTTCGGCGTAGGTCCGCTGGTATTCGGCAGCCCGAGCCCGCGCGACTTTGATGCGTTCAATAAGTGCGGAAACGCGTGCGCCGAAATTGAAGGTCGAGGGGGTGAGTGTTGCAGTATGTGCCATTTTCTTTCCTTTCAGACCGAGGCGTATTCCCCGGCAAATTTTGTGTTCCTTTTGGATACAGCGAGCAGATAGGAAGAGGTCGCGCGGCCAACAACGCCAGTTTCGGTCTAGCCGCTATGCAAGGCGGACATATCCAACACTGATTTGAAGGCGATCGGCGAAAAAACCCCTGCAATGACCAGCCGACCTTGCTGACCGCGCAATTCGCGAAGGCTTACATGACTGCTGGACACTTCATACGCGCAGGATAGCTGCAGAATGCAGGAAAATCGCGGATCGGGTCAGAAATCAGAGAAACTAAAGCTCTTACACGGATTGGTTGGCTCGACCTACGGCCAACCAATGTGCATTATTCAGAGCCTTTCCCAAAAGGCCCTGATCCAGCGCGCTTAAATGGCTGCCTTGCGGCTTTCGTCCAGATAGATCTCGCGCAGACGTTTGGCGATTGGGCCAGGGGTGCCATCGCCCAGCGCCACGCCATCGATCTCAACCACCGGCATGACAAAGGCGCTGGCCGAGGTGGTGAAGGCCTCATCTGCCTCTTTTGCTTCGTCGATGGTGAACAGGCGTTCCTCGACCTCCATCTGCGCCTCGGCAGCCATGCGCAGAACGGCCTTGCGAGTGATACCGTGTAGGATCTCATTCGACAGCGGGCGGGTGACAATCTTGCCGTTCTTCACGAAATAGGCGTTGTTGCTGGTGCCCTCGGTGACATGACCGTCTTCGATCATCCACGCATCATCACACCCGGCAGCCTTGGCCATCATCTTGCCCATCGACGGGTAGAGCAGCTGTACGGTCTTGATGTCACGACGTCCCCAGCGGATATCCTCGATCGAGATAATCTTGGCGCCCTTTTGCGCCGCAGGGCTATCCGCCAGACCCGGCTTGTTCTGCGTGAACAGAACCAGCGTCGGCTTGGTTTCGGCGGAGGGGAACACAAAATCCCGGTCCCCATCGCTGCCGCGCGAGACCTGCAGATAGACCAGACCTTCGTCAATCTGGTTCAACTCGACCAGCTTGCGGTGGATCTCCAGCAGTTCATCCTTGGTGCAAGGCTCAGCCATCTGCAGCTCGTCCAAAGAACGTTTCAGGCGCACCGCGTGGCCTTCAAAGTCGATCAGCTTGCCATCCAGAACACTTGTCACCTCATAGACGGCATCTGCCATCAGGAAACCACGGTCAAAGATGGATACCTTGGCATCGGTTTCGGGCAGGTATTCGCCATTCACGTAAACGGTGCGGGTCATGTCACTCTCCTCAGCCCCAAAGTTCCGCACTTGGCGGATGCACTCCGGCGTCGTCAAAAATCAGCGGGTTGGTGCGGTCTTCGGCCAACAGAAGCGGGCCGTCAAGGTCTGTCACCATCGCACCCTGCGCCAGCAATGTCGCAGGGGCCATGGCCAGAGAGCTGCCGACCATGCAACCGACCATGACTTTGTAGCCCTCAGCCAACGCCGCTTCACGCAGCAGCAAAGCCTCAGTCAGACCACCGGTCTTATCGAGCTTGATGTTCACGACATCATATTTGCCCTTCAGTTTGGGCAGGCTGGTCCGGTCATGGCAGGATTCATCTGCACAGACAGGCACCGGACGCTCCATGCCAATCAGCGCGTCATCCTCACCTGAGGGCAAGGGTTGCTCGACCAGTTCTACACCCAGCCGCACCAGATGAGGTGCAAGATCCGCATAGACCTCAGCCGACCAACCTTCGTTGGCATCAACGATGATCTTGGATTTTGGCGCACCTGCGCGCACGGCCTCCAACCGGGGCATGTCGTCCGGGGTGCCCAGCTTGATCTTCAAAAGCGGGCGATGCGCGTTTTCTGCCGCCTGCTTCTGCATCGCCTCGGGCGTCGCCAGAGACAGGGTATAGGCCGTGATTTCAGGACCCGGAGCTGGCAGACCGGCCAAGTCCCAAGCGCGCTTGCCCGCACGCTTGCACTCCAGATCCCAAAGAGCGCAGTCCACAGCGTTCCGCGCGGCCCCGGCGGGCAGCAGGTCCATCAGCGATTGCCGCGTGAACTCGGCAGGCAGCGCCGCGATTTCAGCTTCGACCGACTCGAGCGTTTCGTCATAGCGGGCATAAGGCACGCATTCGCCCCAGCCCTGATGGGTTCCGTCCGAAATTCGAACCGTCAGAACCTTTGCTTCGGTCCGCGACCCGCGCGAGATGGTAAACACCTGCGCCAGCCGAAACACATCACGAGCGACCTCAACCTGCACGCGCCTGTTCCTTCATCTTTTCAAAAATATGCCCGCCGAAGACGATCCTCCGGCGGGTTTCTTTGATCACAGAGCGGACAGAGCATCCACCAGTTTTCCAGCACCAAAGCGGTAAGGGTCAGTGGTAGGCAGGCCCATCTCTTCCTCGACCTTAGCCAGGTAAGCCGTGGCCTCATCCTCGCTGAGGTGCTGGGTGTTGACCGAAACGCCAACAACCTGACAGGCCGGATTGCCAACCCGCGCCAGAGGCAGGGCGGTGTCGCGCAGCTGCTGCAGCGTCGGCAGCGAATACTCGGGCAGGCCGCGCATATGGGTCCGGGTCGGCTCATGGCACAAGATCAACGCATCGGGCTGACCGCCATGGACCAGCGCCATCGTGACGCCCGAATAGGACACGTGATATAAAGAGCCCTGCCCCTCAATGTGATCCCAATGATCTTCATCATTGTCGGGCGTCAGGTATTCGACCGCACCCGCCATGAAATCCGCGACAACCGCGTCGAGTGGAACACCTTGACCGGTGATCAAAATACCGGTCTGGCCAGTGGCACGGAAAGTGGATTTCATGCCGCGCTTGCGCATCTCGGCATCCATCGACATCGCCGTATACATCTTCCCCGCCGAGCAATCGGTGCCGACAGCTAGGCAACGCTTGCCGCTGCGTTTTTTTCCGTTTGCGATGGGGTATCCAACGGTCGGCACGCGCACATCGTGGAGGGTGCAGCCGTGGGTCTGGGCGGCCGCGACCAGATCGCCTTCGTCCCGCAGCAAGTTGTGCAGGCCCGACGCGATGTCATAGCCCATTTCCAACGCCTCGATCAGAACGGTTTTCCAGGCCTCGCTGATCACGCCGCCACGGTTGGCAACACCGATCACCAACGTCTTCGCGCCGGCCTCTTTCGCCTCGGCCAAAGTCATGTCCGTCATACCCAGATCGGCCTTGCAGCCCTCCATGCGGTACTGGCCTACAGCGTTTTCCGGACGCCAGTCACGGATGCCGATGGCAACTTTGGCAGCCAACTGGTCAGGCGCATCGCCCAAAAACAACAGATACGGTGTCTCGATCATTGCGTCGCACTCCTTTGATTCCGCGCCAAACTAAAGAACCACGTGAACGAGCGTTTCGCGAATTTTCACCACATGCATCCCCTCACCAATATTTTTTCGCGCATTTTGACGCCTGATCGCAAAATTCTTCGAAGTTTTTAAACTGAACAATCTTTAAGCACTCGCAAACTGTGCCTTGCGCAAGAAATGCTGCGCACGCATTGCCGCATCTGCACAATGACCCTTGCGCCGCATTGCGCAATTTAATATCCCGAACGAGAACCAAAACGTAACTTCATTACTCTTGCGAGGTCCCGATGAGTTTCCGCATCCAACCCGCCGCTCCGGCGCGGCCAAACCGTTGCCAGTTGTTCGGCCCCGGCTCGAACACAAAGCTGTTCCCGAAGATGGCGGCCTCTGCTGCGGATGTGATCAACCTGGATCTTGAGGATTCGGTTGCACCCTCTGACAAGGACGTCGCCCGCGCCAATGTCATCGAGGCGCTGAACACCGTCGATTGGGGCAACAAATACATGTCCGTGCGGATCAACGGGCTGGATACACCCTATTGGTACCGCGATGTGGTGGACGTACTGGAACAAGCCGGAGACCGCCTTGATCAGATCATGATCCCCAAGGTCGGCTGCGCGGCGGATGTCTACGCCGTGGACGCTCTGGTCACCGCGATTGAGCGCGCCCAGGGTCGGAGCAAGCCGATCTCGTTTGAAGTGATCATCGAATCCGCTGCGGGTATTGCCCATGTCGAGGAAATTGCAGCCTCATCGCCCCGGATGCAGGCGATGAGCTTGGGTGCTGCGGATTTCGCCGCTTCCATGGGCATGCAAACCACCGGAATCGGAGGTACGCAAGAGAACTACTACATGCTGCGCGAAGGCGAGAAGCATTGGTCAGACCCGTGGCATTGGGCGCAAGCGGCCATCGTCGCCGCGTGCCGCACCCATGGCGTTCTGCCGGTCGATGGACCCTTTGGTGATTTCAGCGACGATGAGGGCTATATCGCACAGGCCAAACGTTCGGCCACTTTGGGTATGGTCGGCAAATGGGCGATCCACCCCAAACAGATCGCACTGGCCAATCAGGTCTTCACCCCGTCGGACGAGGCCGTATCCGAGGCCCGCGAAATCTTGGCGGCAATGGAACAGGCCAAGGCCAACGGCGAAGGTGCGACAGTATATAAAGGCCGTCTGGTCGACATCGCGTCGATCAAACAGGCGGAAGTCATCGTAGCGCAATCCGAGCTGATCGCTGCGAACGGCTAAAGCAAAAAATTAAAGAGCGCCAATTTGGCGCTCTTCCTACTGCAGGTCCTGCTTTCAGCGGCCGAACGCGCTGTCAGGCGTCCAAGTAAAGTCTTCGCCCTGCTTGCCCCATTTCATCATCAAACAAGAGGTGCCGAGCTTCTGGAAGTAGACGATGTGAAGTGGATACCATCCGGCTTTTGGAACTTCGACTTCGGTTCTTTGGTTGGCCTCGCAACCCTGAATGCCCCTAACAAACCCGATTTGTTGCCCTCCGACAAATGCCTCGAGCCCATCATTGGACCATGTTTCAAGCTCATAAATGCCAGGGGAATCAAAGCGAATGTATCCGTTGATATCAGCCACGACGTTGACGGATTCCCCGAAAGTCAGAACAGGGTCACCCTTGTTAGTGTCTCGGTAGTCTAATCCAAGCAGAGGTGTGCCGACTTCGGCATTAGGCAGTAAGGACTTGGCGTGGCTCAGATCGCGAATTTTGCGCTGCGTTCCGTTCCATGCATATTTCACATTGAGGCCGGATTGCACATTGCCAGGTTGCGGGTTAGCCGGTTCCAGCTTGAGCGGCGCCGCCCCGACGTGTCCAGCAAGAATGGTTAGCGCGGACGCGATCAACCCAATTTGAAGATGGTTCATAGTGGTCTCCCAGTATACGCGCCCATTTTGTCTTGGGCGTCTTTGCCAAAGACCCTAAGACCTGAGCTTTTACCTCGCAAGGGTGTGATGCCAGCGCGAAAGGCAAGCTACGCTCTCAAATCCTTCGGCGAACCCATGACCACATATGACGTGATCGACGTGACATGGGGCAGTGTTCCAAGCACATCGGTGTGAAAAACCTTGTACGACGGAAGGTCCGCGCATTCCACGCGCAAAAGGTATTCGATCGTGCCGGTGATATTGTGGCATTCAACCACTTCGGGCGCGCGCTGCAAGGCCCGTTCAAACCCTTCCTGAGCGGCTTTTGTATGCTCTCCCAGACCAACGCCGATATAGGCGACAAACCCCTTGCCAAGCGCGGTCGGGTCCAGAATAGCGCGGTAACCGGTGATGACTCCGGCCTTCTCCAACTCTTGCACGCGGCGCAAACAGGCCGACGGAGATAGCCCGACACGATCCGCAAGCTCAAGATTGCTGATGCGCCCATCCGTTGAGAGTTCACGCAATATTTCGCGGTTTATTCGATCCATTTTCGTCATTAATTGTTAAACTAGATCACTCACGCACAATAACGCAATTTCATTTGCGCCATATGGGGTAAATATCCCCCGCATGACCTACGATATCCTTTTGGCCCTGATCGCCTTTGCCTTCGTCTCGTCCATTACGCCGGGACCGAACAACCTGATGCTGATGGCATCTGGCGCCAATTTCGGCTTTCGGCGCACGATTCCTCATATGCTGGGAATCGGGCTTGGCTTCACCTTCATGGTGCTGCTGGTTGGCACGGGTCTGGTGCAGGTGTTCAACCAATACCCGGTCAGCTACACGGTGCTGAAGGCAGCCTCGGTCGCGTATCTGTTGTATTTGGCGTGGAAGATCGCGCATGCCGCACCGGCCGAGAAAGGCGCTGACGTGGGCACGCCGATGAGCTTTCTACAGGCCGCCGCCTTTCAATGGGTCAACCCAAAGGCCTGGGCTATGGCGCTGACCGCGACAACGGCTTATGCGCCGGGTCAGACTCTCAATGTCATCATCATCGTTGCGCTTGTGTTCGGAGCGGTCAACTTGCCCTCAGTCAGCACCTGGACGGTCCTGGGGCAGCAAATGGCGCGGCTCCTGACGAATCCGCGCCGGTTGGTGGTATTCAACTGGACAATGGCAGCCCTGCTAGTGGCCTCGCTCTATCCGGTATTGTGGCCGAGCTGATCACTTCAGCGGCAGGCAGATCTCGGTCAACAGATCCTCGGGCACGGTGTCGCGCGGATCGTTGAGGTAGATCTCGTAGCAGGGTTGATCTGCTGGCTCTTCCCCTGATTCAGGCAACCAGTTTCCAAAAAGACTGTGGTAGGCGGCCTCCAAGCCAGAATAGGGCCCTTTGTAGGTTAGCACCGCTGTCTTTCCCCCGGCGATCTGCACGTCCTCCATCCCATCGGGAGTACCTTTCCCACGGAATTCGGCCCCGGCATAGCTGCGCAACTGATCCTCTGGCACCTCATCTGGGCTGTCAAAGTAAATACCAACCACAGGGCCAACCTGCGGCCAAAGCTGACGAGATTCGCACAGTGCGCCGAACGCTTCAAAACTTTTGCCTATTTCGGAATACGCGCCTTTGTGCGGAAGGGCGATCACACGGCGGGCGGGTTCGGTTCGGGTGGTCACGGGATGCATCGGATATCCTCCGGTTTTGAAGTTTGGATGGGCTGGCAGAAACTGACCGGCTTTGCGAAAAGCGGCAGGGCTGCTGCCATAGGCCTCGGTAAAGGCCCGGATGAAAGAGTTCGGGTTGGGGTAGCCAACGGAATGCGCAACCTGCGAAACCGAGCTGTCTGACCGGACCAGCTGGACCGCCGCACGGTGCAGCCGTATCCGACGTACCGCTTGGGCGCAGGTTTCGCCTGTCAACGCGCGGAACACGCGGTGCCAATGAAACCGCGACATCGCGGCGACATCGGCCAGCGCATCCAGCGACAGATTTCCATCGGGGTGATCGTGGATATAGGCCAGCACCCGCAGGATGCGATCCTCGTAACTGGTTGCCATTTGGCATCCCTTCCTTCTCTCTGCCCAATCGTGGTCGCATAATCGGCTCTCACAAATCTTGCTGAGTTGCATCCCAAGCGACCACGCGTCATATAGCAGGGAACTTCCGCGTTGAGAGGCGTCATGACCCAGTATCTGGATTTCGAAAAACCGCTGGCCGAGATCGAAGGCAAAGCAGAAGAGCTGCGCGCCCTGGCCCGCGCCAATGAAGAGATGGATGTGGCCGAAGAAGCCTCAGCTCTGGATGCTAAAGCCGCCAAGCTGCTGGATGAGCTTTATGCCGATCTGACCCCATGGCGGAAATGTCAGGTCGCGCGTCACCCCGAGCGCCCCCATTGTCAGGACTATGTCAAAGAGCTTTTCACCGAGTTCACTCCACTGGCCGGGGATCGCAACTTCGCCGACGATCTGGCTGTGATCGGCGGGTTGGCCCGGTTTAACGATCAGCCGGTGATGGTGATCGGGCATGAGAAAGGCTCTGACACCAAATCGCGGATCGAACGAAATTTCGGCATGGCCCGTCCCGAAGGATACCGCAAAGCCGTCCGCCTGATGGAGATGGCCGGGCGCTTTGGTCTGCCGGTCGTGACCCTGATCGACACCGCCGGGGCCTATCCCGGCAAAGGCGCAGAGGAGCGTGGTCAATCCGAAGCGATTGCCCGGTCGACCGAGATGTGCCTGAAAATCGGCGTGCCTCTGGTTTCTGTCATCATCGGCGAAGGTGGCTCTGGCGGGGCTGTAGCCTTTGCAACGGCGAACCGCGTCGCGATGCTGGAGCATTCGGTCTATTCGGTGATTTCTCCCGAAGGCTGCGCCTCGATCCTTTGGAAAGACGCCGAGAAGATGCGCGAGGCCGCCGAAGCGCTGCGCCTGACCGCGCAGGACCTCTATAAGCTGGGTGTCTGCGATCGCATCATCACCGAACCAAAAGGCGGCGCCCATCGCGATCGTCCGGCTGCAATTGAATCGGTCCGTGCCGCCATCGCCGCCATGTTGAAGGAATTGGACGGTAAGGATGCGGCGGCCCTGATCAAGGACCGCCGTCAGAAGTTCCTGGATATCGGCTCAAAAGGGCTGGCGGCGTAAACCGTCAGCCGCCCAACCGGCGCAACAGCTCAACCGAAGGCTTGCCGGTGACCGGCAGACCGTTTGCGCGCTGATAGCCGCTGATCGCGGCTTCGGATTTCTTGCCGATCACGCCGTCCGCGCCTTCTGTATCGAACCCGGCCGAAGTCAGGCGGCGTTGCAACTCTTTGCGATCTTCCAGTGTGAGCCCTGTTTCATCCGGTCCGAACGATGCCTTGAACGGCGCGCCGCCGGCGATCCTGTCGGAAAGATGGCCCACGCCGATCGCGTAGCTGTCCGAATTGTTGTAGCGTTTGATCACGTTGAAATTGCGGAACACGGCGATCTTTGGCCCCGGCACCTGCGGCTGCAAAACGGCGACGGGGGTGCCGGAAACGGTGCCGACCTCACCGCCCCAGGGCTGACCACGCACCCACCCCGCGCGCGACAGATAGGCAGCGGTTGAGGCCAGCGAGTCCGACGGATCCTCGGACCAGATATCGCGACGCCCGTCACCGGTGAAATCGACCGCATAGGCCAGATACGAGGTCGGAATGAACTGCGTATGCCCCATCGCGCCCGCCCAGCTGCCGGTCATGTTGTCCGCCGAGGTGTCCCCCGCCTGAATAATCTGTAAGGCCGCGATCAGTTGCTTTTCGAAAAACGCGCCACGCCGCCCGTCATAGGCCAGGGTCGAGGTTGCCGAGATCACCGGCACATCACCGCGCCGCGCACCATAGCGGCTCTCCAGCCCCCAAACGGCCACGACGACCTCTTTGTCGACGCCGTATTGCGCCTCAATCTGCGACAGAACACCGTTATAGCGCTGCAGCATCTGTTTGCCGGTGCCGATCCGCTCATCCGAGGCAGCGATGGCCAGATAATCCTCAAGCGAGCGTTTGAACTCGACCTGATTGCGGTCCCGTTCGATCACGCCGGGCAGATAGCCTGCCCCCTGAAACGCGCGGTTCAGCGTGGATTGTGAGATACCCTGCGCCGAGGCACGGGATTTGAAACCCGCCACCCAGGCATCATAGCCCGCATTGGAAACAGGCTGCATTCGGGATGCAGGCGCGCGCGCCGGTGCCGTGGCATCGCTACATGCGGCCAGCAAGGTCGCCCCAAGGCCGACGGAGAATTTGCGTCTATCGATCATGACTAAAATCTGCTCTTGTTTGTGATTTGCCCCAGAATAGCGCAGTCCGCGCCCGCAAACCAGAATGACAAGCCAAGATTGGATTTGATCGAGACGCTCGGCGGTTGGTTGCTCAGCTCACCAGCAACCGCAAGCCCTGCGTCACGTCTGACCGGACCGCGAGGCGCAGGCCCGGCTCGTCCCCCGCCTTCAGCGCGGCAATGATCAGCTTGTGGTAATGCGGCGGCTCGGTGCGCCGCAAACGACCATAAAGCGCGCGCATGGTCGGGCCAAGTTGTAGCCAAACAGTTTCAGCCATGGCCAGCATCGCAGGCGCCTGCGCGCGTAAGTAGAGCGTCCGGTGAAATTCCAGGTTCGTCCGGATATAGCCCACCGCATCGCGCTTGGTCACCATCTCGGCGACGTTCATATTGATGCTCTGCAACCGGTCGATCAGCGCCATATGCGCGCGGGGCAAAGCGCGGCTGGCCAGTTCAACCTCCAACAGCGCCCTCAGGGCTGCCAGCTCTTCAATTCGGTCATTTGTCAGCTCGGGCGTCGAGACGCGCCCCGATGACGACAAAATTAAAGCCCCCTCAGCCGCCAACCGGCGCACCGCTTCGCGTGCAGGCGTCATCGAGACACCGAATTCCTTGCCAATGCCCCTGAGGGTCAAAGCCTGGCCCGGCGCAATCTCTCCGTGCAGGATGCGCGATCTCAGGGTGCGATAGACCCGATCATGCGTTGCGATGCTCGAGTCCGTGGGCCGTGTCGTTATCATGGCCTCATGTGATCACAAAATTCGGTGACGTCAACTCGCTGGCCCGTCAAATCGGAAGCGATGTAACACGGCTCCGTTGTCCCTCAACCAGCGACGCGGTGTATCATAGGGACCGAAAATACGCTCCACCTGCGCCCAGAAAGCCGGCGAGTGGTTCATCTCCGCCAGATGCGCCACCTCATGCGCAGCGACATAGTGCAGAACTTCGGGCGGAGCCAAAATCAAGCGCCACGAGAACATCAACCCGCCGTGGGAACTGCACGACCCCCAGCGCGACCGCGTGTCCCGCATTGACAGGGTCGTGTAGGACCGGCCCAGAATGGCGGCGTAGTCATCACAGGCCTCGCTCAAACGATCCCGCGCAAGTTCCTTGAGGAAGCGGGCCAAACGACGCCCCTCAGCCCCTGTCGGGACAGCCACCGTGTCCGCGCCCAACTGCACGCGCCGACCGGTTGCCGGGACGATTCGGCGCTCAATGCCCTCGACCGGAATCAGGCCGCCGACGCGAACGTCCTCCCTCTCGGGCTGACCCGCCAGATTCTGGCGGATCCAATCTTCCTTGCTACGCGCGAAGTTCAACGCCTCAACCTCGGGCACGCCGTTTGGGTAGGTCAGAGTAACCCGCCCATCCAATTGGGAAATCCGCAGGCTGATCCGCCGCGCCCGCGCGGATTTGCGCAGCGTCAGCGGCACCGGCGGCCTGCCCGGCAAAGCGTGTTCCCCCATATCCCGTCCTCTTCCGCGCAAAGGCTTTGACAGCACCCGCCGCCTGTGGCAGGTGAACTGAATCTTTTAGACGACTCACCTGATATCAAGGGGATTTGACATGCCCAAGGAAGAATGGGGCGTAAAGCGCGTTTGTCCGACCACCGGTAAGCGGTTTTATGACCTGAACAAAGACCCGATCGTCAGCCCCTACACGGGCGAGATCGTGGAACTTGAAACCGGCAAGAGCCGGATGATCGCCGCCGATGCCGAAGATGCGGCAACCAAGAAAGCGCGCGAAAACGCATCCGAGGATGATCTGGTTCTGGATGATGACGACAATGTCGACGTCGACCTGGATGATGATCTGCTGGACGATGACGACGACGGCAATGATGATGTTTCGCTGGACGACATCAAAGACATGTCCTCGGAAGACGAAAACTGATCCGATACGGGGGCGGCCACTGGCCGCCCTTTTTCGTTTGCGAGGCGGCGCCTAGTTTTTCGCAGAATTCGAATTTTGCTCTTGCACTCGTGCGCGCTGTCTCATAAACGTCCGCCCACTGCCTCGGCAGCACCCGGAAGGGGCCTTAGCTCAGTTGGGAGAGCGCTTGCATGGCATGCAAGAGGTCAGGGGTTCGACTCCCCTAGGCTCCACCAAATCTCAGATCATTGTCGGATTGGTTTTGCTTCCTTGAGCGACAGGGGATGAGCACGTCTCGTTAGCATTGAGACTGCCGGAAGAAATGCCTGGCCTCTCGCATCGGCAAAAGTGCAAACTGCTACTGGCACTGCGCCTGACTATCCCGCGCCTGACAAAATGATGTTGGACCTTGGCTCTTTCCTGCACCGCCCTCTTGTGCCACCTTGCGCCAGAAAAAGTGGAGAGAGTAGATGGCAATCACGACCTGTGTATTTGACGCCTATGGCACATTGTTCGATGTAGCCGCTGCGGCACGTCAAGCCGCTGCCGAGCCGGGCTTTGAGGCTCTCCGCGATACATGGCCGGATTTGGCAAATCACTGGCGGCTGAAGCAATTGCAATACACATGGCTGCGCGCCGTCGCAGACGCTCATTGCGATTTCTGGGATGTCACACAAGACGGGTTGGACTGGGCGCTCGAGGCGACGGGGCTGCAAGGGGACGGCAAACTGCGCCAACGGCTGCTGGATTTGTATTGGGAGCTGCGCGCCTATCCCGAGGTGCCCCAGATGCTGCAGGCCCTGAAACAGGGCGGGTTGCAGACGGCGATTCTGTCGAACGGGTCGCCTCCCATGTTGGATGGCGCGGTGCAATCGGCCGGTATTGGCGATGTTTTGGACGATGTGCTGTCGGTCGAAAGCGTCGGTATCTTCAAACCCCACGCCAAGGTCTATGATCTTGTGCAGGGCCGGTTCGGATGTGCCCGCGATGAGGTTCTGTTCGTCAGTTCCAACGGTTGGGACGCTGCCGGGGCAAGCGGATACGGCTTTGTTACCGCATGGGTCAATCGCGCTGGCGAACCGATGGATCGACTGCCGTGGAAACCGGCGCATGTTCTGTCTGACCTGACCTCAATCCCCGAACTGGCCGGGCTGTAATGGGTGAATTCAAAACGTCTGACGGGATTCGGCTGCACTATGAGGATAGTGGCGCTGGCGTTCCTCTTCTTTGTCTGGCCGGACTGACGCGCAACGGGCGCGATTTCTCGCTTCTCGCACCGCATATGGACGATACCCGCCTGATCACATTGGATGCGCGGGGGCGCGGGCAGTCGGATCATGATCCGAACCACGCGAACTACAACGTCCTGCGCGAAACTCAGGATGTCGTCGAGCTGCTGGACCATCTGGACCTTGACCGAGTGGTGGTTTTGGGCACGTCGCGCGGCGGGATGGTTGCGATGACGCTCGCGACGCTGCAGCCGGACCGGCTGGCGGGCGTGATCCTCAATGACGTAGGTCCGGTGATTGAACCCTCAGGTATCTCTAGGATCATGGACTACGTGGGCGCAGCACCCACCTCAAAGACCTATGATGAGGCCGCCGCCGTCCTGAAGGCGGTGATGGAGCCTCATTTCCCGAGCGTCCCATTGGCAATCTGGCGCTCACAGGCCGAGAACCAGTATCAGGAGACGACCAAGGGGCTGGCCTTGCGCTATGATCCGGCCCTTCGCACGGCCCTGGTGGAGCAAGCCGCAGTTGGCGCTGTGCCGGACCTATGGCCCTTCTTCGAGGCGCTAAAGGGCATTCCGACGGGCGTTCTGCGCGGCGCAAACTCTGATATCCTGAGCCAAGAAACACTGAAACAGATGCAGACCCGCCACCCGGGCCTGATCACGGCTGAAGTCCCGGATCGCGGACATGTGCCTTTTCTGGACGAGCCGCAATCCCTCGCCGTTATTCGCAAGATTCTGGACCAAGCATGAGTACACTAGAGCTGATCGAAGCCGCTGCCCATCGGCTGAAAGGGCATGTTCGCGAGACGCCCCTTCTGACTTCACCCTTTCTGGACGAGATCGCCGGGCGCCGGGTATGGGTCAAACCCGAATGCCTCCAGTACACCGGCAGCTTCAAATTCCGCGGCGCATGGTCGGCCATCTCGGCACTGAGCGAGGCGGAAAGGCAGCGCGGCGTGATCGCCTATTCCTCGGGCAATCATGCGCAGGGGGTGGCCTTGGCGGCAGCGAAGCACGGGATCTCTTCGGTGATCATCATGCCTTCGGACGCGCCGCAGCTGAAGATCGACAACACGCGTGCCTTGGGCGGTGAAGTTGTTCTGTACGACCGAGCCAAGGAAAGCCGCGAAGAGATTGGCAATGCGCTCGCCTCCGAGCGCGGACTGACCCTGATCCGCCCCTACGACGAACCCCAAGTCATCGCAGGGCAAGGCACCGCCGGGCTTGAGATCGCGCACCAAGCCAAAGCCGCAGACGTAAAAAATGCTGACGTTTTGGTCTGTTGCGGCGGCGGCGGTCTGACCTCGGGCATCGCGCTTGCGCTTGAGGCGCACGCCCCCGGCCTGCGTGCCCGCCCATGTGAGCCGGACGGGTTCGACGACGTCAAACGCTCGCTCCAGGCGGGGCAGATCCAAGGCAATCCTGCAACTGCAGGCAATATCTGTGACGCAATCCTTACCCCGCAACCGGGTGACATTACCTTTCCGATCCTCAACCGCCTCTGCGGCCCCGGCCTATCCGTGACCGAGGACGAGGCGCTGCACGCCATGGCACTGGCCTTTTTGCGCCTCAAGATCGTGCTAGAGCCGGGCGGTGCGGTATCGCTGGCCTCGGCCCTGTTCCGAAAGGATCAAGTCGAAGGGGATGACGTGATCGTTGTCGCCTCGGGCGGAAATGTTGATCCCGGCGTCTTTACGCGTGCGTTGGAATTCCTGACCTGACACCCATATCGGGTTTGTGCAATCTGCACGCACAGACCGAGCAAGGAACCAAAACATGACGATCGCTGATCTGGGTGGCGTTCAGCTAAACTACCGGATTGATGGCGCGCCGGACGGTGCGCCCATCGTGTTTGCAAACTCGCTGGGTACCAATCTGCACCTGTGGGACGATGCGCTGCCACATCTGCCCGACAGGCTGCGGATCATTCGCTACGACAAGCGAGGGCACGGCCAATCCTCGGTCCCGCCTGCGCCTTACGCCATGGGCGCGCTGATCCGCGATGCCGAGGCGCTGCTGGATTACCTCGAAATCCGGGATTGCGTCTTCGTCGGCTTGTCGATTGGTGGTATGATAGGCCAAGGGCTGGCGGTGAAACGGATGGATCAGGTCCGCGGGCTGGTACTGTCAAACACCGCTGCCAAGATCGGGATGCCGAAAATCTGGCAGGAGCGGATGGAGGCCGTCCGCACCGGTGGAATCGAAGCGCTGGCCGATGCGACGATGGAGCGGTGGTTCTCGCGCGATTTTCGGGCCGCCAACCAGCACCTCGCATGGCGCGAGATGATGGTCAGTCAGCCAACCGAAGGGTATCTGGGCTGTTGTGCCGCCATTGCAGGCACCGATTTTTTCACGCCGACCAGCGGCCTGCGCCTGCCCACCCTCGGGATCGCGGGCAATGAAGACGGCTCGACCCCGCCGGATTTGGTGCGCGAAACGGTGGACCTAATCCCCGGCTCGCGGTTCGAATTGATGCGCCGGGTGGGCCACCTGCCCTGCGTCGAAAAACCCGCTGAATACGCTGCCCTTTTGCGGCAATTCCTGACCGAGATCGGTCACATCTGAAGGAGCGTCCCTTGGCCGAATTTTTATTGGTCCATGGATCCTGTCACGGCGCCTGGTGCTGGCGCGACCTGATACCCGAGCTTGAAGCGTTCGGCCACTCCGCCCGTTCCATCGACATGCCCAGCCACGGCTCGGACCCGACGCCGATCTGCGATGTCACGCTGGAGAGCTGCCGAGACGCCGTGCTCGCGGCCTCAACACCAGACGCGATTCTCGTCGGGCATTCTTGGGGCGGCTACCCGATCAGCGCCGCAGCCGAGGCCGACCCGAACGCCATGCGTGCCCTGATCTATCTTTGCGCCTATGTCCCGCAGGACGGATTGTCTCTGGTCGACATGCGAAGACGTGGTCCGGTGCAAACCATTGGCGATGCGGTCGACAAATCCACCGATGGGCTATCCTATACCGTGCATCCCGACCGCGTTCAGGACCTGTTCTATCATGATTGCACGCCCGAGATCCTGCCCTATGCATTCGCCCGGCTCTGCCCGCAGGCCATCAAGCCGCAAGACACACCGCTTTCATTGGGGGATCACTTTGACCAGGTCCCAAAGGCCTATATCCGCACCACCGAAGACCACACTATCCCTCCGGCCTATCAGAAAGACATGAGCGAGCGAATTCCAGCACATCTGCGGCGGGATATCGACAGCTCCCACTCTCCGTTCTTCTCGCACCCGCGCCATCTGGCGCAGATATTGGATGAGCTGTCGGACAAGCTGTAACTGACTGACGAGACGTCATCCTGGGTGGCTACACAGCGCCCTTCCCTCATCCCGCTGGCCCCTCTAGTGTGAGCGATGGGTCATATAGCCGGGTTCCATGCGTCTGCCATTTGTCTTTGTTCTTCTGACCGTCATGATTGACGCGATGGGTATCGGTCTAGTGATGCCGATCATGCCGCAACTGATCGTCGAGGTGCAGGGCGGAACGCTTGCCGACGCCGCCCTTTGGGGAGGCGTCCTCAGCACTGCCTTTGCCGCCATGCAATTCGTGTTCGGGCCTATTCTGGGCAACCTGTCAGACGCCTATGGCCGTCGGCGTGTCTTGCTGGTCTCGTTGTTTGTGATGGCTTTGGATTATGTGGTCATGGCCATCGCGGGCAGCATCTGGTTGCTTTTGATCGGTCGTCTTGTGGGCGGGATTACAGCCGCAACCCACGCGACGGCGGCTGCCTTCATGGCAGATGTCTCGAAACCAGAAGACAAAGCCGCCAATTTCGGCCTGCTGGGCGCGGCTTTTGGCATGGGATTTGTTCTGGGTCCCGTAATGGGCGGCCTGCTTGCCGAATACGGAACGCGTGCGCCTTTCTGGGCGGCCGCAGCACTGTCCGCTCTCTCGTTCGGCCTCGGGCTGATGGTCATGCCCGAAACGGTCACAGACAAAACCCGCCGTGCCTTCAGCTTGCGACGCGCCAACCCTGTCAACGCGTTAAAGGCCATCGCCGCCCTGCCCGGAGTTCGCCCCCTACTGTGGGTCTATTTCCTCTACTCAGTGTCAATCTACGTCTACCCCGCGATCTGGTCCTATTTCACGACCGAGCGTTTCGGGTGGTCGCCACAGATGATCGGGCTGTCTCTCGGCGTCTATGGCATTGGCATGGCCGCCGTTCAGGGCGGTTTGATCAGACCCGCGACCCGTCATCTTGGGGAACGCATGACCATTATCTGCGGCATGGGTTTTGAGGTCATCAGCTTCGCTCTGCTAGCCTTCCTGACCAATGGCACAATCGCCCTGATGCTGATCCCGATCACCGCCTTGGGCGCGGTGATCACGCCCGCGCTGCAGGCATTGACCTCGCGCGCGACGCCAGACTCGCAACAGGGTGAACTTCAGGGCGTCCTGACCTCTCTGCATGCCTTGTCCATGGTGATCTCGCCCCTGTTGATGACCAGCGTGTTTGCGTGGTTCATCCGGCCAGACACGTCGCTCTACCTTCCCGGAGCGCCTTTCCTCCTGGCACTGGTCCTTATGGCCGCCGGATTCTTGCTGTTTCTGCGCGCTCGACCTGCCGTGGCGTAATACCGACATATCCGTGACGGTTTCCGTCTTGCGAGATGCCAATTCCCGCGCCACCGTAAACCAAACGAAGCGAGGGACGACATGCAAACCATCAAAGCCGCCGTATGCCGGGCGTTCGGGGAACCTCTGACCATAGAAGAGGTCCAACTGGCCGCCCCCGGCACCGGCGAAGTCGAGGTTACACTGGACGCGGTGGCCATCTGCCATTCGGACATCTCATATGCCGATGGTGCATGGGGCGGATTCCTGCCCGCTGTCTATGGGCATGAGGCCGCCGGGGTGGTCAGCGCAGTGGGCGAGGCTGCAGGGGATTTCAAACTGGGCGACCCGGTGGTTGTGACACTGATCCGGGCCTGCGGCTCTTGCCCGTCCTGTGCGGGTGGCAAACCTACGATCTGCGAAACCCCCTATGACACGGTCCAAGGTCCGTTGCGCACGGGCGACGGAGGGCCTTTGGAACAGGCGATGGCCTGCGGCGCCTTCGCCGAGAAAGTCGTCGTCAGCCACCGGCAGATCGTTCGGATTCCGGAAACGCTACCCAAAGATCTCGCCAGCCTGTTGTCCTGTGGTGTGATCACCGGGGTCGGCGCAGCGGTGAACGCCGCAGGCTTGCGCCCCGGTCAGGATGTAGTGGTGATCGGCGCGGGCGGCGTGGGCCTTAACGCCATCCAAGGCGCTCGGATCGCAGGCGCGCGCCGTATCGTTGCGGTCGACATGACCGAAGAGAAGCTTGAGATCGCCAAGGAGTTCGGTGCCACCCACGGCGTCCTCGCCAGTCTGAAAGAACCTTGGAAAGCAGCCTACAAAGCACTGGGCGGGCGCGGCGCGGATGCGGTATTGATCACCGTCGGCGCGATCCCCGCCTATGATCAGGCCCCACGGTATCTGGGTCTGGGCGGCAAAGCCGTAATGATCGGCATGCCCCATTCCGGGGACGAAGCCAGCTATGAGCCGGTGATCCTCGCCGCGCTGGGACAGGGTTTGGTAGGGTCAAAGATGGGCGACGTGGTCATCCAGCGCGATATCCCGTGGATGATCGACCTCTATGAGCAGGGGCGGCTGAAGCTGGATGAACTGATCTCGGGCCGCTGGTCTCTGGATCAGATCAATGAGGCGATTGCCGATACCAAAACCGGCTCCGCCAAGCGCAATGTGATCCTGTTCGACAGGTAGGCCGATGTTGCGTTTCCTGACCGATCTCTTCAAACCCGAGGCGGCGAAACCTGCGCCGTCCACCTCGGAGACGTCGATGAATTTCGATCTGGCAGAGGTACCGCCTTTCCTGATAGGCCTCGCCAACAATCCCCGGTTTGGGCTGCCCGAAGCACTGGTCACCCAGATCGCGGAGAACCTGTCGGATTTGCCCGTGGACCAAAGCAGCCGTTGGCAGATCGAGGGCAGTTTCGACGGCAAACCAGCGCTGATCGAAATTCAGGCCTTCATGGACGATGTCGACGCCCCGGATATGGCGTTCTTTGGCAGCGCCGAGGTGGTGGCCGAGATTGATCGCGAACTTATTGCCTTTGACCAAGCACGAGAGGGCTAAGATGAAACTGCAAGACCTCGATATTATCGTCACGGCCCCGCCCGCCCCCGGTTGGGGCGGTCGCTATTGGATTTTGGTCAAGCTGACTACGGATACCGGCATCACCGGCTGGGGCGAGTGCTACGCCTCCTCGGTTGGACCAGACGCTATGCGCCACGTGATCCGCGATGTATTTGAACGCCACATGCAGGGCGAGAATCCGGAAAACATCGAGTTGATGTTCCGCCGTGCCTATTCCTCGGGCTTTACGCAGCGCCCGGACCTGACTGTCATGGGCGCGTTCTCGGGGCTTGAGATCGCATGCTGGGACATTCTGGGCAAAGACCGCGACCGACCGGTCTACGCGCTGCTGGGCGGCAAGATGAATGACCGTATTCGCGCCTATACCTACCTCTACCCCCTGCCCCAGCACAACCTGACCGACTTTTGGACCTCGCCCGAACAGGCGGCTGAGGCTGCGGCAGATGCGATCCGTCGCGGCTATACCGCCGTTAAGTTCGACCCCGCCGGTCCCTATACGATCCGGGGCGGGCACATGCCTGCGATGTCCGATATCTCTCTGTCCGTTGCGTTTTGCAAAGCAATCCGCGAGGCGGTGGGCGACAAAGCTGATTTGCTGTTTGGCACCCATGGCCAATTCAACACCGCCGGTGCCATCCGGCTGGGTCAGGCGATAGAACCATACTCTCCGCTTTGGTTCGAAGAACCCACTCCGCCCGACAATATCGAGGACATGGCCCGCGTCGCCCGCAACGTCCGCATACCTGTCGCGACCGGAGAGCGCATGACCACCAAAGCCGAATTTGGCGCGGTTCTGCGCGCAGGCGCGGCGGAGATTTTGCAACCGGCTTTGGGGCGTGCAGGCGGCATTTGGGAAATGAAGAAAGTCGCTGCGATGGCCGAAGTGTTCAACGCGCAAATGGCCCCGCATCTTTATGCCGGGCCGGTGGAGTGGGCTGCGAATATCCATCTGGCGGCCTCTATCCCGAACCTGTTGCTACTGGAAACCATTGAAACGCCATTCCATGACCAGTTGATCAAGGGCTCAATCCGGGTTGAGCAAGGGTTCGTGACCCCTCCAACCACCGCCGGGCTTGGGATTGAAGTGGACGAAAATCTGGCTCGCGCGCATCCTTACAAAGGCGACGGGCTTCACCTTCAGATGCAGGAAGAACCGTGCGATTATGCCAATGGCAACGCCTTTCAGGGTGGGGCTCCCGCATCTGAGGGGTGACATTATAACGTTTCTTAGGGCATAATGTCAGAAGACTTAGTTGAAGAACGGTTGACCGGTGACACTGAAAGACAGCACCACTCAAGCCCCGGCATCAGACGGATTGGCGGAAATGAAAGACAACGCAGCCCGTGCCGCCGCGTTTCTGAAAACGCTCGCGCATGAGGGCCGCCTGATGATCCTGTGCCACCTCGGAGACGGTGAGAAGTCGGTGGGAGAGCTGGAGGCGCTTTTACAAATCCGGCAGGCCGCCGTCAGCCAGATGCTGGCCCGCCTGCGCGAGGATGGTTTGGTCTCGACCCGGCGCGCGGGGAAAACGGTGTTTTATTCGCTTGAGGATGGCAACACGAAACAGGTGATCGAGTTGCTCTATCAACTGTTCTGCAAGCCGAAAGACTCACAGTAGAGCGTTTCAGGCTTATCCCGAAACGGCTCTAGTTCGAGACATATCCCGCAACCACCTGCAGCAGTTTGAACGCCGTCGCCGCGTCGTTTTCGACCACGGCCAGGAATTCCTCTTCCCCGATGCGCAAGCAGGACAGGTCGGTTTCGGCCACCATGCTCAATGCGCGGGGCTCTTTGCGGATCAGGCCCAGCTCCCCAACCAATGCCCCGGGGCCGACGCGTAGGATAAGCTCATCCGGCGTGCCTGATTTGGGCAGATACAACCCCGCCTCGCCTTCGAGAACAACGTAGGCACCATCCGTGGGCTGGTCATCTTTGAGGAAGATCACCTGCCCGGCAGAGGCATCAAACCACCGCGCACCAAAGGCCAGCAGGCGCAACTGTCGCCGATCAAGGCCAGAAAACAGCGGCGTCTGCTCTAGGGCGCGCAGCTTGCGGGCCAAGTCGGCCGAGGCGGCACTATCCTCTTCCACATCCCCCGGTCCTTCATCCGTGACAACCCGACCTTGCCGGATCTCGACATACATGTCGAAGACATCGGGGTTTTGGAATTGGTCGTTCAGATAGATGACCGTGGTCTCGGGCAACAGCGCGCGCAGGTTTTTGTAGACCGCGACCTGCGTCTGCATGTCATAGCTGGCCAGCGCGTTTTCCAGGATCAGGATGTCGGGTTTCTTGATCGTCGCACGGGTGAACGCCAGGGGTTCGGCAAAGACTGCGGGCAGGTTCTGGCCACCGAGCGCGACCGGCACATCATAGATCAGCTCAACCACCAACGGACGCGCGCCGTGTTCGGCCAGAACATCAACAATAAGCTTGCGCACCTCGTCCGAGCGCGCGCCGCCGATCTCGCTGACCTTGCCGAACAGCGCGTTCTCCATCACGGTCAGGCCGGGCGCGACGGCCTCAGGGTCCAGCGGCACGAAGACGTCCATCAACGGCCGCATCAGCTTTTCCGAGTGGCTGTGGCGCAGCTCCAGAATACGATCCTTTAACTCATCCGAAAAGGCCGGGCCGATCTGTTCAGCCGAGACGACCAGAGGCACCGCCAGCAATGTTGCCAGTTGTTCGTCGTCCAACCCCTCAGCGCCTTCCTTGCGGGTGCGCTCGACCAGTTCGACGGCTGTTTCATAGGTCTGTGCCTCAAGTCCCAACTTGCGGAACAGCGGGTGATCTGTTCCATCCAGGCCAAAGATCTGGCGCAGCATGTCGATCACATCACGGGTCAGCGCGATCAGAGTCTCGTCCAACCCCAGTTCGCGCAACTGACCCAGAAAGACTCTCTGCTGTGCCAACAGCGCTTGCGTGACCGGTACACGGGGCGTGGCAAAAAGAAGGTTTTCGGCCACGGGCAAGGCCGGGTTATAGGTGGACTTGTCGAAGATCAGCGCCTGCTGCTCAAGCCCTGCCTTCTTCACCGCCTGCTGCACCAACGGTCGCAGCTTGACCAGTTTCTGCGCCAGTTCCGGATGCAGTGCAGCGTCGAAAACCTGCTCGGCCCCGCGCTGGAACAAGGCCGCGCCTGACCCCATTCCATCAATCAGTTGCAGCCACCAATCTCGCAGGGCATCCGCCGAATCCAGCCCAGCGAGAGACGGGTCCAGCCACTCAGCCTTGAAAGGGTCGGCGCTGTTGCCCGCCCGCAAGGTTTCGGCAAATCCGGGATCGTCGCCCCCCTCCGACAGGGGCTTGTAGCGCATCGGCATCATCACATTATCGCCCAGCGTTCCCTGAAACATCACCGGCCGCGATGACGCATAGCCGATCCGCGCGGCGACGACGCCCTGATGCAGTTCGGCCAGATTCTGCTCGCCAATGCGGACACGCCCAGCGCTCGGCAGGATTTCACGGGTCAGCAGCTCGGCAATGGCGCGGCGGTCTTCTTCGCTAGGCGCGGCGATGCCGATTGTCTTTCCATGCGGGAAGGTCAGGTTAAGATCGTCCAGGATCTGGTTTCCGTCCATATCGCGCACCGACACCCGATCCAGAGCGATGTCGCCATCAAGATGCGGGCGGGTCTTTGGCTCACCCTCAAACAGCGCCTCATCCTGCATTCCAGCCGGCGCAAACCGTTCGATCACCACATCCCAACGCAACGACATATCCTGCGTCTGGTTGTAGTAGGTCAGCAGTTCCTTCCACGGAGAGCTGAGATCTTTATACGCAGCCAACGCCGCCACCAGCGCGCCCAGCGAGACCGAGCCTTGGAGGACCAGCAGGCCGCCCACCAGATAAAACATGAACGGTGTCAGCTGTGAGATGAAGTTGTTTATGAACTTCATAAAGAACTTCTTCTGGTAGATCTCGAACCGGATCCCGAATAGCCGTCCCAGTTGATCCGAGATCATCGCCCGGCGATACCGCCAGCCCCCATTTGCGCGCAGTGTCGAGGCCCCAGCCGCGTTCTCGCCGATCTGGGCGGCAAGGATACGCACCTCCTGGATGCGCTTTTTGTTGAGAAGGTTGATCTGGCGCTGCAGCTTGGGAATCAACCAGGCCTGCACGGGGATCAGCGCCACCGCAGCCAGACCAAACCAAACGCTTTGCAGAAACAGAAACGACAGGATGGTGATCATCTGCCCCGCTTGTAAAACCGGCTGGCTGATCGCATCCCCCATCAACCCGCCCATCGGCTCGCTTTCAGCGGTGATCATCGAGACCATCTCACCCTGGCTGACCCGCTCGAAATAGGGTTGGGGAAAACGCAGGGCGCGGCTGATCAACTGATAGCGAAAGCGGCGCAACATACGCTCGCTCAGGACACCTTTCATTGTGTTGATGCGCATTTTCATCAGGCCGTGGGCCAGCACCGCCGCCAGAAAGGCAAAGCAGAGAATGATCAGGAAATTCGTCTGCTGCAGGCTGTAGCCCCAAACCTGAACCACGCTGCTCGAGGCACCAATCGCGTCATTAATAATGCGCTTGGGCAGCTCAAGCGTGAGATAGAGCAGCGGAAACAACGTCGAGGTCACGGCCAGCAGGATTAACTGGTCGCGTTTGGAGTATTTCCAGATGAAGCGGAAAATCGTGCGTTCTATGGAACCTGTCCCTGCTTTTGATCAATGATCCGGTTTCGAAACGATGCACGGAAAATTAACAGTCTGAATTTACAGTAATCTTGCTTTGCTAGGCAAATAGTTTCCGACAAAGTGCCAATCTTTGCGCATGTGTGAACTAGTTCATTTGCCTACACGCATTTTAGCGCCTAGAGTTCCCTTTAGGACGATATCGGGAGGATACGTTTGCCCGAAAGCTATGGTGCCGTGTTGCTGTTGCTCTGCTTGTTGCAGATCAAACATATGTTCGCGGACTTCTATCTACAGACGCCCAAGATGCTGACCGGGCGTGGCGAGTATTTTCATTTGGGACGCGCGCAACATGCAGGGGTGCATGTTGTGGGCTCAGCCCTTATTTTTTTGCTGTTTGGCGCACCGCTCAGCTTTATCCTGATCATCTCGGCCCTGGAATGGATCATCCATTTCAACATTGATTTCGCCAAGGCCAGCTATTCCGACAAGAAGAAGCTACAGCCCAATCAGGCCGCGTTCTGGCGGGCAACTGGGCTGGACCAGCTGATGCACAGCCTGACCTATATTGCGATGGTTTGGGCCTGGATCACTTTCGCCGTCTGAGGTCTTAGGCGACGCGGTCCATTCGAGCAATCTGGTAGGCGGACATCCAAAGGCGGTCCACTGCATCCAACTCGTCAGGATCAAACTGCTGCTCGGATTCCCAATACCGCCCGGATGGCACATAGTAGCCAAGGCGCGCTTCGGCCACCAAAGCGTCATGCGCGCCACCGGTCGACGGCATCGGTACGTCTTCCATCCGTGACGCGCGAAGCGATGGATAGAGCAGCCTGCTTTCACCCTCCGACAAGCGCACCATACGACAACCCTGAGCCGCGGCGAACACGCCCAATCTGGCCGACTTTGCCTCAAGCGACCGCAATGAGATGTCGGTACGCAGCGGATCAGCGGTTCCGTTGCCGTAGAAATGCGTCTTCCCCGACCCGGGATAGACCATATCGCAGCCGAAATAGGCAATCACCGACGGCGTAAGGGCGGACAGCGCCCAATAGCCTGCGGTAAACGCCATGGTGCCTCCCGCATAGACAAAACCGCCATAGGCGTTCTGCCGAGGCACGTAGTCTTCGGCTGTCACGATCCTTTGGTCTTTTGTTAGCTCTGTTGGTCGGTTTTCCGGCGGAAAATCTTCGGGGTGGATCAGAATGTCCCAATCCGGGCGAATGCGCCATGCGTTGTTGATGGCCACGATATGCGTGAACGGTGTCCGGTCCCAATCCCGGGCGGCTACCGCTGACGGCGCACTGCCAAGGATCAGGACTTTGTTTGGCGTCTGAGGCATCACGTATCCGCTCCTTTTCGCGTCTAAGTGATGTTAGGGCCAATTGTCGGGCTGACTACCCCAGAACGGAAAAACTGCTTTCTTCGTTGATCGGGCGATTGCGTGAATAGAAACCGACATCAATCACGCGTTTGATGTAAGGCAGTTCGAACCGCAGCGGTTCAGCATCGTGGTCTGCACCGCCTTCGCAATAGTCGATCAGAGCCGTCATCATCTTGCCCGCAATCGGCGCGTTCTTGTATTGGTTCCCGCTGGTGCCGCAGGCCATGTAGAATCCTGGCAGGCTGGATTTATCGTAGATCGGAATCCAATCGGTCGACGCATCGTAGAGGTCAACAACACCCCGCGTTTTGGACGGAATACCAAGGCTGGGTACCCGCTGCGCATAGCGCATCGCCTGCGTCGTCCACTGGTCGGTGAAATCGCGGTTATATGTCTTATCATCCTCACACCATTGATGCGGATCGCATTCGGGGTCCTCGGACCCCACGAGGATGTGGTTGCCATGCTCCGGGCGGCAGTAGCAGGCGATGTCACTATCCGAGACAATGGTCCCGTTGTTTTCGAAATCGAACCCCTCGGGCGCCGGAACATGGACCACTTCCTGCCGCAGCGGGCGGGTTTCGATGGTCATGTCGTCCAGAACGCCTGCCATGCCGTTGACAATGGCCGATCCCGGCCCGGCCACGTTTACCACGACCTTGGCTCGAATTTCTTCGCCCGTAGCCAGTTTGACACCCGCCACGCGCCCGTCCTCAATCAGGATCTCAACAACCTCGGCCCCAGTGCGCAACTCGGCCCCGTTCTGGATTGCCGCATCCATCAGGTTCTGCGCCGAAAGTGCCGGGTCGGTGACATAGCCTGCCTGAGGCCAGAACACGCCACCCTGCATTTTGCGCCCGTTCGGTTGCCCGAATTCCGGGTCGTCCATTCGGCGCGCAGGGGCGAAGCTTTCCAGAGAATAGACCGGCAGGCGTTCCGTGACAGTCTCGGGCGACCATTCCTCGAACGGGCAGTCCAGATCCGCACTGTTTTGCATATGCTTTTCCAGCATCCCGTTGGCATCCGTTTTCATGACCAGGCAACCGGTCTCGCGGAACTGCGCCAGATTGGCATCTGCGGGCAGGCCCAGATACGCGGCCCAATCGCGCCAATAATGGTAGCCCTCCCACGCGAAAGCCGTGCCGTCAAACGTCGAATAGTGCATGCGGATGATCGCGCAGGACCCCGCGGTCGAGCCATGGCCGACCTGCGTATTGCGGTCCAGCGAAAGGGTTTTCCATCCGGCCTTGGCCATCTCGAACGCGATGGCCGCGCCAATGACGCCTGTCCCGATTATGATTGCATCTGGTTGGCTCATTCTGTCTTTCCTTCCCAAAAGCGCTTGGAATAAGCGCGAAATTCTTCAATTTCCTCGGCCCGAGGCTGAACCCCTGTGAAAGCATGCAGGTAGTGAGGCACAAGCGATAGGCGCGTTTCCATTGGCTCATTCAGCTGCGCCAAATCATACCCGATCTGCATGTAGTATAAGACGCGCGCCCGGGTTTCGGCCTCTATGTCCGAATAGCCAAAACGCGCAAACATCGCGTGCAGCGCCTTGAGGCGTCGTGCATCGGATTGATCCAGGGCATTGCGCACCTTGCCCGATTTGCGAGCCCAGTCCCGAATGGCAAAATCAAGTGCCGTGTCGAACAAATCCGTGTTCACCACGCACCGCTGCACGTTGCAGACCGCGCTGGTAATTGTCTCGGCCGGGGCCTCAGCCTGCGCGATCAACGCCGCCGTATTGGTCGCCTGCCACCGCGCCAGCAACGCATCCAGAAGCTCCTGCCGCGATTTGAAGTACCAGTAGAAAGACGAGCGGGACACGGCCATGCGCTCGGCCAGGTTCATGACCTTGATCTGATCCACCCCGTCCGAGATCAGCACGTCCATCGCCACATTCAGCCAGTCATCCCGCGTGACTTTGATATTTCCGACCAAAGGCTCGGCCTTGGGGTCATCGCGGTGCAGGATCGGTTTGGTGCTCATTCAACTCTCCGGCGGAGCGCCGCCTTCGGCAGTTCGCTTCGCGATGAAATCGTGCAAGGCCCCGAGTCGATCGCTATCGCCTGCGGGCGGTTTGAAATCGTTCAGGATACCTTTCCAAACACCTGTTGCACGTTGATTGGCATCGACAGATCCACGCTCGGTCCAGGTGCCGAAATTGGCGTAGTCATGGACATGCGGCTGGTAGAATTCGGTATTGTAGCGCTCCATCGTCTGGGACGAGGCAAAGAAATGCCCGCTGGGATCAACCTCACTCAGGGCGGTATCAAAGCCGATTTCGGCCTGTCCGGCATGCGCACCGGCACAGAGCTCGGCAACCATGTTCAGCACTTCGGCGTCACAGATCATCTTCTCAAACGACACGCTCAATCCGCCTTCGAGCCAACCTGCAGAATGGATGATCACCGTCGCCCCGGCCATCAAACAGCCCCAGAGCCCAAACTGGTTTTCATTCGCGGCTTGCACGTCGTTGGTGTTCGAAGCCGACCCGGCCGCCGACCGCCATGGCAGGCCCAGGAACCGTGCCAGTTGGCCTGCCGCCAAAGACGCTTGAAAATGCGAGGGCGTCCCAAAGGCCGGAGCGCCGGATTTCATGTCGACGTTGCTGGTGAAGGTTCCATAGCAGACCGGCGCGCCAGGGTTCGTCAATTGCGTCAGGGTCACAGCCGCCAGAGCCTCGGCATGGGAAAGCGTGATAGCCCCTGCGACCGTTATCGGGGCCATCGCCCCCATCAGGGTAAACGGCGTGACGATCGACATCTGGCCATGACGGGCAAAGTCGATCAGCCCTTGCGCCATCGGGATATCCAGCGTGCGCGGGCTGTTGGTGTTGATGATCGTATAGCAATGCGCGTTGCCCCGGAATTCATCATCCGAAAGCCCTCGCGCGATAGACAGCATCTCAAAACTGTCCAACACCTGTGGGGTGCCGCGCGAGAAGAAGAAGGGGAATTTATCCGTCAACTCCATCTGCGCCTGCGTTGTGAAATAGTGGCGAAGATGGGTCGGCACATCCTGCGGCTCGACCTGAGGCGAAATCATCTGGAAGACGTCGAAGTGATGCGTCAGCTTCAGGAATTCAATATAATCCTGACCCGACGCCGGTCGCCTGCCCCGTTCCAGATCGGTTGCGTTCGGCGCACCTGCACCCGGTTGAAACACGAGCGAACCCAGTTCCAGCGTAAAATCACGGTCACGCGCCCCTGCATGACACGCGATGGATTTGGGGGCCGAGGCCACAGCGGCCTCAACCAGATCGCGCCCGATAAAGACCATCTGAGTATCTTCGTCCACACGCGCACCTGCCTTGGCAAAGATGCGGCGGGCTTCGGGCAGCAGGACTTTCACCCCAAGTTCCAGCAATACACGTAGCGCCGTCTCGTGCATGTCCGCGATCTGATCTTCGGGGAACACCTCCATCCGCGGGAAAGGGTTGCGCAGCTGGCGGTAGTTCACATCACGCGAGGGCGGTGGGGCGGCATCTGCACCCCGCCCGCGCCGTCGCCGACCACGCTCGGATGTCTGCGAGATCACCATCAGCCCCTCATCGCCTTGCCCTGCGGATCGTAGGGAGACGGTGCAACCACCCGCGCGGGCCGTTCCACACCAACCACATGCACGGTCAGCTCCGTCCCCGGTTCGGCCTTGTCGCGATTGATCAGTGCCATCGCCAGAGACTTGCCCGTGTAGTGGCCGTAGCCGCCCGAGGTGACAAAACCCACGCGTTCGCCATTGGACCAGATCGGCTCATACCCGCTGGCGTCGGCGTCCACAGCATCGACCTCAAGCGTCACCTGAAGCTGTGCCGGGCCATTGCCGTCACGCTCGGCCAAGGCGGCCTGTTTACCGACGAAATCCTTGTCCCAGTCGATCCAGCGATCCATTCCGGTCATGCCCGGCGTGTAGGCTTGGGTAAACTCGGCGGACCAGATGCCGAAACTCTTCTCCAACCGGGTTGAGAGCATCGCATTGAACCCGCATTCGCGGATGCCTTCGTCAGCCCCGGCGTCCAACAGCATCCGTCGCAGCTTGATGTGATCGCCGTACCGGCAGTTGATTTCATAGCCCTTCTCACCGGTTACCGACATGCGGGCGACGCGGGCTCGGACCAGACCGATATCGAAATCTCCACAACCCATGAATTTCAGGCCCGAGATATCCTGTTCCGCCAGCTTCTCGACAACCGCCTGAGATTTCGGGCCGACCACGGCAAAGCCGCAATATTCCTCGCCCAGATCACGGACAGTCACGCCGTCCATCATGTGATCGTCGAACCAGCGCATGTGCCACGCACGAAGGTAGTAACTGCCCATGATCCACCATGTTCCGTCACCCCAGTTCAGCACGGTCAGGTCGCCTTTGAGACGCCCCGTCTCACTCAGCATCGGCGCCAGTTTGGCGCGCCCCGGCCCTGGCAGTTTCGAGGCCATGACCTTGTCCAGCCAGGCCTGCGCATTCGGACCCGTCACCTCGAACCGCGAGAAACCCGAGATGTCCAACAGGCCAACCCCTTCGCGGAGCGTCTTGCACTCTTCCGCCACGATGTCATGGGCATTCGACCGCTTGAGGGTCGGCGTTTCCTCGAACCCTTTGGGCGCGAAATAGAGCGGCACCTCCAGATCCCAGCTGACGCCCCATTTGCACCCGGCCTCAGTCATCGCATCATGCGCCGGGGCCATCTTCAGCGGACGTCCTGCTGGCAGTTGCTCATTCGGATAGGTCATCACGAAACGGCGCGAGTAGAACTGACCGGTCGTTTCGCGAATGTAACGTTTGTTCTGCGCGAAATCGCCATAGCGAGCGACGTCCATTGGCCATGCGTCGGCCTCGGGCTCGCCATGGATCATCCACTCGGCCAGAGTTTTGCCAACGCCGCCGCCCTGCAAGAACCCGGCCATCACGGCGCAGGCCGACCAATAGCCGCGCTTGCCCGGAACCGGACCGACCAGAGGGTTCCCGTCGGGCGAGAAGGTGAACGCGCCATTGACCCATGTCTTGATGCCGACATTCTGGATCGAAGGATAGCGCTCAAAACCCAGCGTCAGCTCATTCTCGATGCGGTCGAGTTGCTCCTGAAACAGTTCCTCACCATAGTTCCAGGGCGCCCCGTCCATGGCCCAGTGTTCATGGTCGACCTCATAGATTCCGACCAGAACGCCCTTCTGATCCTGCCGCATATAGGTGAAGCCTTCGAGGTCGACAGTCATGGGCATCTCGAACTCGGCTTCGGCAACCTCGGGGACCGTGTCGGTGATCAGGTAATGGTGTTTGAGCGGAGAGACTGGCAGCTCCACTCCGGCCATCCGGCCCACCTGCTTGGCCCAAAGGCCTGCCGCGTTCACTACATGTTCGCAGGTGATTGTGCCCTTGTCGGTTTCGACTTGCCAGCCATCGGCGGTCTGCGTCAGGCTTTCGACCCTGGTTTCCTCATAGTATTCCGCGCCACGCTTCTTTGCTGCCGTCGCGTAGGCCTGCACCGTGCCGGTCGTGTCGATATAGCCTTCGCGATCCGCCCACATCGCGCCCAGCACGCCATCGGTGGACATGATCGGACAACGTCTCTGCGCCTCTTCCGGGGTCAGAAGTTCGCAATCGTCAATGCCAATGGATTGGAAGATGCGGTAGTTTGCCTGCAGCCATTCCCAGCGTTCCGGGGTGCCCGCCAGCGTGAGACCACCGGTCATATGCAATCCAATATTCTGGCCCGATTCCTTTTCGATCTCACTGAGCAGGTCGATGGTGTAGGCCTGCAAGGACGCCATATTCGGGTCCGCGTTCAGCGCGTGAATACCACCCGCTGCGTGCCAGGATGACCCCGAGGCCAGCCTCCGCCGCTCCAACATGACGACGTCCGACCAGCCGAACTTGGCCAGATGATACAGGACCGAGGCCCCAACGACACCACCCCCAATGACCACAACGCGATACTGAGATTTCATCCTGCCCTCCGCTGCACGACTCGGATGAAACGCTAGTGGCACTGTTCACTTCTGTCTAGACATTTCTGTACAGTGTCGAGCGCAAGCTGAATCCGGCCAAATCAGGCGCGTTTTAGAGGCTGGCGCTGGGCCGGGATTTAATTGTGTCGAACCAGGCTTGAGTCGCGGTATTTGCTTCCGGGATACGCATTTTGATCACACGGGCGAAATCGACAAAGACGAACCCGGTTATATCGGCGAGGGTAAAGTCCTCTCCCGCCAAAAACGGGGTGCCCTGCAAATGGTCCTCGAGCAAGTCGAAGAACGCCCCCACCCTGTCGCGACCCCGTTGCGCAAGTTCAGGGATCTGCGGATAGTTCTCAGGTCCCGGAATAGGACGATCTTTGAAAGCAGGATGGCCGTTGCGTAGGGCTTCGGCGATAGGCATACCGCCTTGCTGCTCGGCGATTGCGTTCCACATCAAAACACGGCCTTTTTCATCCGGCGTCTTGCCCATCAATGGGGGTTCGGGCCGCTGCGCCTCGAGATACGCAGCAATCCCAAGGTTCTCGGTCAGAACCGTGCCTTCATCGGTCACCAGCACAGGGATCGTGGCCCGAGGGTTAACGGCGCGAAACACATCGCTCAACTGCTCTCCCTCTGCAATCGAGATCTGCCGGGTTTCGATCTCCAGCCCCTTTTCGGCAATGAACATACGCGCGCGGCGCGGGTTCGGAGCGGTGGCGCAGTCGTAAAAGATCATCCGTTTTCCCTCTGTCGTGTTTAGCTCAAAGCCTTGCCGACCGCCCGCGCGATCACCCGTTCTTCGTCGGTCGGGATCACGAGCACGGGTATACCGCCATCTGATATCACCGTCGCATTTTGGGCGTTGGCCTCGGCGTCCAGATGGATGTTGAGAAATCCCATCCCATCGAGCACGCTCTGGCGAATAGGCGCAGCGTTCTCACCAATGCCGCCGCAGAACACCACCGCATCCACGCCACCCAAAACAGCCGCCATCGCACCCAGCTCCCGCCTGATCCGGAAGACATAATAGTCTATCGCCTCACGCGCGCGGGGATCATCGCTTTCCAGCAATGTGCGCATATCGTGGCTGATCCCGCTGAGGCCTAGCAGGCCACTTTTCTTGTAGAGGATATGCGTGATCGCCTCCGCAGAGTGACCTTGCTCCATCAGATAAAGCAACACGCCGGGATCAAGCTGACCACAACGGGTCCCCATCGGCAGCCCATCAAGCGCGGAAAAACCCATGGTTGAGCCGATACTCTTGCCATTGGCCACAGCGCACATAGACGCCCCGTTGCCCAGATGCGCGATAACCACCCGGCCTGCGGCCAGATCCGGGAAATCCTCAGCCATCTTGCCGGTAATGTAGTCGTAGGACAGCCCATGGAATCCATAGCGCCGAACGCCTTTTTCATAAAAGCGGCGCGGGATGGCGAAGGCATCGTTTACAAACGGATGGCCGACATGAAAAGAGGTGTCAAAACACCCAATCTGTTGCGCACCCGGGAAAGCCGTTCGCGCAGCGCGGACGGCCGCCAGATTATGGGGCTGATGCAGCGGGGCCAGTGACGAGAGCGTTTCAAGTTGGGCCAGCACGTGATCATCCAGAACCGTGGGCCCTTCGAAGGTCTGTCCGCCGTGGACAATACGGTGGCCTACACCGACGATTAGATCCGATTTAAGCAGAGGCTCTATGTTCTGCAAGATCGCCGTGACGCCGGCCGCGTGGTCAGCAGGCCCGATCTCACGTGTCTCACGAAACCCGTCGCCGTTGATTTGCAATTGGGCGACCGGTCCCAGATTGTCGACTTGCCCGTGCCACAGCAATTCGGGTTCAGCGTCGGCGCGGTAAACTCCGAATTTGATGGTCGAACTTCCCGCGTTCAGCGTCAGGATGGCCTGCATTGCGTTCCTCCGGTTTGCTTAGCCTTTTGGTGGACCCGGACGCGCCTAAGGCGTCACCGCCGGTAGATAAAACAGCGCCCTTCGACCGCGCCCTCCGGCAAGGGCAATTCAGTCAGCGCATCGAAATACATCCGATCACTGGAGACCATCAGCCCACCCCGCGCCAGAAGCGGTTCAATCAAAGGCGAAACAAACCGCGCGAACGCGTCGTTCTTTTCGCGATTGTGCCCCCCCAGATCCGCATGAATCAGGCTGGCCGTCGCGCCGAGCTTATCCACCGAGGCTGGCAGAGTGTCCCGCACATCGCCCAAAATCACCCGATCCTCGGGCGGGGTGGAATCGGGATGTGAAGCCACCGCGCGTTCGAACACAAAAACCGGGCGATTCTGAATGTACTGGATCATGTGGTGGTAGGTTCGACCGTTGCCTAGGCCCAGCTCGAACACCGGCCCGGACATGCCTTTTGTCTGCTCGATTGCAAAATCAAGGCAGGCGCGTTGCGACACCATACGGTCAATAAACAGATCCAGTCGGCTTTGGTTTTCGGGCACAGGGGATTCTCTCTTTGATACTCAACGCCAGCTTAAATGGTGCTGGTCACGAACTTGATGGCAAAAACTCAACTGTTTGTGTAGTTGTAGAGGCGAAAGTTTCACATTCCCGCGACATTTCAGCCTAAGAACGGGTTTGACGAGTCGGGTGAAACCGCGCGACAGTAAGTCAAAAAACGGGGAGAATAAAAGCCGATGCTCATCTACGGCCAAACGGGTGGAAAACCCGAATGACTGCGTTGTTGTCTGTCAGAGATCTCAGCATCGGTTTCGGCGCGGCGGATTCAGTCGTGCGGGACGTGAATTTCGATGTAGAGGCCGGACAGACACTTGCATTGGTGGGTGAGTCGGGCTCGGGCAAAACAATCTCCTGCCGGGCCGTGTTGCGTATCCTGCCCCGCGTGGCCCAGATTCGCAGCGGATCGATTATTCTGAACGATTCCAAAGGCAAGGCCGACCTGACGCGAATCAACGAGCGGGACATGCGCAGCATTCGCGGCAACCGCGTCTCGATGATCTTTCAGGAGCCGATGCGATCTTTATCGCCACTGCACAAGATCGGCAATCAGGTCAGCGAGGTCCTCTGGCTGCATCGCGGAGCGTCCGAGGCGCAGGCCCGAAAGGAAGTCCTGACCCAGTTTGAACGCGTGGGCTTTCCAGATCCCCAGAGGGCCTATGACTCCTATCCGTTTGAACTGTCGGGCGGTATGCGCCAGCGCGCCATGATCGCCATGGCGATGGTCTCCAAGCCCGAGCTGCTGATTGCAGACGAGCCTACTACTGCGCTGGATGTAACCACACAGGCTCAGGTTTTGGGGCTGATCAAGGAACTTCAGCGCGAAACCGGGATGGCGCTGATCCTTGTTACGCACGACCTGGGCGTGGTGGCAAACATGGCCGAGCAGGTCGTTGTCATGCACAAGGGTCGCGTGATGGAGGCGGGCCCCGCCGCCCCCATCCTCACCGCGCCAGCGCATCCCTATACCAAACAGCTGTTCGACGCGGCCCCGGCCATTCCGGATCAGGACGCCGTCGGCATTCCGATGCCGAATGAGGACCTGATCCTGCATATGAAAGGGGTCTCCAAGACCTACACGATGCGGTCAAGCAAGGGTTGGCAAGCCAACAAACAGATTCACGCCTGTCGCAACGTCGACCTGAAACTTGCACGTGGCAAGACTTTGGCGATTGTCGGCGAAAGCGGCTCTGGCAAGACCACCGCCGCCCGGATTGCCCTTGGCGCCGAACTGCCCGACCCAGGCGGAGAGGTCCTGTTCTGCACCGCCCAAGGCGAAGACCCCATACCAGTCCACCAGATGACCCGCGCCCAGCGTACCGCGTTTCAACGGAAGGCGCAGATGGTGTTTCAGGATCCCTACAGCTCACTCAGTCCACGGATGCGCATACAGGATGCGATGACTGAGCCGCTGGAAATCCACCGCATCGGTTCCGTCTCGGAACAACGCGACAAAGCCGCCGAAATGCTGCAGCGCGTGGGGCTGAACTCGGACATGCTGAAACGCTATCCGCATGCGTTTTCCGGTGGGCAGAGACAGCGCCTGTCCATCGCCCGCGCCATGATGCTGGACCCGCAGTTGATTGTCTGCGACGAGCCGACCTCGGCGCTGGATGTCTCGGTTCAGGAACAAATCCTGACATTGTTGGAATACCTGCAGGACAGCCTGAACCTGTCCTATTTCTTCATCTCTCACGACCTTGCCGTAGTCGCCCGTATCGCTGACGAAGTCGCCGTGATGCGTCGGGGGCTGATTGTGGAACAAGCCCCGCCCGAAACACTCTTCTACAATCCGCGCCATCCATACACCAAGGCGTTGATTGCCGCTCAACCAGAACCCGACATCAACCGCCCGATTGACCTGCAAATGGTTTCTCTGGGTGCCGGCGCGCCGGACAGTTGGGATGAGGCCTTTCGTTTCTCGGACACCGTGATACCTTCGCTGGTGGAATTGGAACCGGGCCATAAGGTACGTTGCCATGTTTAAGACCACTCCCCCTCTGATCCTGGCCGCCGCTCTGGCCTTTGGCTGGACGCTGCCCGCGCTGGCCGATGTGCCGGTCCCGCAAGAGAGCAGCTTTTGGTCGGCTGAGGTGAATGCCGGCGATCTGCCGCCGGTTTCGGAACGCCTACCCAAAGACCCTCTGGTAGTGGATCTGGCCGCGAAGGGCCGTGAATTCGGCACCCCCGGCGGCACAATGCGGACCATGGTGACCCGGTCCAAGGATATCCGACAGATGGTCGTCTACGGTTACGCCCGGTTGGTTGGGTTTGACGGAAATTACAATATCGTGCCCGACATATTGGCCTCGTTCGAAAATGACGGAAACCGCAAGTTCACTCTGCACTTGCGCGAAGGACATAAGTGGTCAGATGGCTCACCGTTTACGTCCGAAGATTTCCGGTACTGGTGGGAAGATGTCGCCAACAACGAATTGCTCAGCCCCTCCGGACCACCTGATTTTCTGATCGTCGAGGGCAAGGCCCCAACCGTCTCTTTTCCGGATGAGACGACCGTGATCTACGAATGGGATGATCCGAACCCGGATTTCCTGCAGACGCTGGCACAGGCCCGCCCGCCCTTCATATACCGCCCATCCGCTTTTCTGAAACAGTATCACGAAAACTACGTCGATCCTGAGGATCTGGCCGCGCAGGTCGATGATGCGCGCGTCAAAAGCTGGGCGGCCCTGCACAACAAACTCGACAACCTCTACAAGTTCGACAACCACAAGCTGCCCACGCTTCAGCCCTGGCTGAACGCAAGCTCGGGCAAGAAAATCCGCCACAACTTCGTCCGCAATCCGTACTACCACCGTATCGACTCCAAAGGGGTGCAACTGCCCTATATCGACGTGGTCGAGATGGAGATTGTGGCACCGGGACTGGTGGCCGCAAAGACCAATGCGGGTGAGACCGACCTGCAGGGGCGTGGTCTGGCGTTCCGGGATGCCTCGATCCTGAAAAAGGGCGAGGCGGTTGGCAACTACAAGACATTACTCTGGAAAACCGGTGTCGCCTCGCAGATCGCAATCTATCCGAACCTGAACTACGCGGATGAGGTTTGGCGGGACGTAATGCGAGACGTGCGCGTGCGCCGCGCCCTGTCTTTGGGAATTGATCGCAAGACGATCAACCAGGCGCTCTATTTCAAACTGGCAAAACCGGGCGCGATGGCGGTTCTGCCAGCCTCACCCTTCTACAGTGAGGAAAACGCCCAAGCCTGGGCCCAGTATGATCCCGATCTAGCGAACGCCCTGTTGGACGAGGCTGGGCTGTCTGAGCGCGACAAGAACGGCATTCGGCTGCTGCCCGACGGTCGCCCAATGGAGTTGATCATCGAAACCGCCGGTGAGCGGCAAGAGGTCGAAAACGCCCTGCAAATCGTCACCGATACATGGCGCGAGATTGGCGTCGATCTTGTGATGCGCCCGCTGGATCGCGATATCCTGCGTAACCGGGTGTTCGCGGGCAACACGATGGCTTCCGTCTGGTTCGGCTGGGATGACGGGCTGCCCCAAATCCACACCTCGCCTGCCTATCTTGCGCCGACGGATCAGGTGTTTCTCGCCTGGCCAAAATGGGGACAGTACTATCAGACCGGCGGCGAAGTGGGTGAGGCCCCCGACATGCCCGAGGCTGAGCGCCTGATGACTTTGGTCCATGACTGGGAGACCGCCACAACGGATGAACAGCGCGCTGCCGTCTGGACCGAGATGTTGGAAATCCACGCCGACCAGCTATACGCGATCGGCATTCTGAACGGCGCACCGCAGCCCATCGTCGTCTCGAACCGTTTGCGCAATGTCCCCGAGCAGGCCATGTGGGCGTGGGAACCCGGCGCGCACTTCGGCGTCCATCGCCCGGATGAGTTCTTTTTGGTCGACTGAGCAGGAGCAGCTAAATGATCATGCTGCGCTATGCGGTCTATCGCTTCTTCACGATGCTGCTGACACTGTTGGTCGTCTCGGTTCTGATATTCGTCATCATCAACCTGCCACCCGGCGACTATCTGAGCAATCAGATCGCCGAGCTTCAGGCCTCAGGCCAATCCGCCGGTGTCGCCAAGGCCGAGTTTCTGCGGGCAGAATACGCCTTGGATCGTCCCATGTGGGAGCAATACCTGATCTGGATGGGCTTCTGGCCCGGCCCCCACGGCTTCGAAGGTCTGCTGCAAGGCAATTACGGCTGGTCGTTTGAGTTCGATCGTCCCGTCTCGGATATCGTGGGTGATACGCTTTGGCTCACCGTTGTGGTCAATCTGGCCGCGATCCTGTTCGTTTACGCCGTCGCCCTGCCCTTGGGCGTGATCGCCGCTGCGCGGTCGCGGACGTGGATCGACTATACCTCGGCGTTTGTCGGCTATCTGGGTCTGGCCACGCCGAACTTTTTGCTGGCGCTGATCCTGTTCTACTACGGGCATCAGTATTTCAACCTGCCCATCGGCGGCCTGATGGACCCCAAATTCGAAGGCGAACCGATGAGCTGGGACAAGCTGAAATCCATCCTTGTCCACCTGATCGTGCCGACCTTTGTCATCGGCACTTCGGGCGCGTCGGCCATGATGCAGCGTCTGCGCGCGAACATGCTGGACGAGCTGGGCAAACCCTATGTTGAGACAGCCGTTGCCAAGGGCATGGCCCCATCGCGGATGCTTACCAAGTATCCGTTGCGAGTGGCCTTCAACCCGTTCGTCGCCGACATCGGGAACCTGCTGCCCTCGATGGTGTCCGGTTCGGTTCTGGTGTCGGTCGTGTTGGGCCTGCAGACGATCGGGCCAACCCTGCTGACGGCACTGAAAACGCAGGACCAGTTCCTATCGGCATTCATCCTGATGTTCGTGGCCCTGCTGACCCTGATCGGCACCATGATCTCGGACATCCTGCTGGTCATGCTCGATCCGCGCATTCGGTATGAGGGGCGAGACGCATGACCCAACGACCCGATGACCGCTATGTTGATGACGCGCCGTTCGACCCGCAGGCCTCGGTCCAGCAACTCGAGCGCGCAGATCTGGACGCTCCAAATTGGGTGCTAGTGTGGCGAAAGTTCCGCACGCACAAGCTGGGCCTGATCTCGGGCGTCTTTCTGCTGCTGTGTTACCTGATGCTGCCCTTTGCAGGCTTCATCGCCCCCTACGGCCCCAATGACCGGAACGGAGAACACCTCTACGCCCCACCCCAGTCGATCAACTGGTTCTACGAGGGCGAATTCATCGGGCCCTATGTCTACCCCATCACAGCTGAAGCGGATCTTGAGACCTTCCAGTGGAAGTTCATTCCAGACACCGAGGATCCTCGTCCGATCAAGTTCTTCTGTGAAGGGTCCGAGTATCGTTTGGCCGGGTTCATCCCCTCTGAAACGCATCTGTTCTGTGCCCCTGACGGCGCCACGCTGTTCCTGTGGGGCTCGGACCGGCTGGGCCGCGATATCTTCAGCCGCATCCTCTATGGCGCGCAGCTATCGCTGACCGTGGGTCTGATCGGCATTTCAGTTTCGTTCTTCTTGGGTATCCTGTTCGGTTCAATGGCCGGGTATTTCGGAGGGCGCATCGACTGGACAATTAACCGCGTGATCGAAGTCCTGCGATCCCTACCCGAACTGCCGCTCTGGCTTGCCTTGTCCGCCGCCGTACCCTCGAACTGGAGCCCCGTCGCGGTCTTCTTCATCATCTCGATCATCCTCGGTATCCTCGACTGGCCCGGCCTCGCCCGATCCGTCCGCGCCAAATTCCTATCCCTGAGAGAGGAAGAATACGTCCGCGCGGCTGAGATGATGGGCGCAAGCTCAGGCCGAGTGATCCGAAAGCACCTGTTGCCGAACTTCATGTCCCACTTGATCGCGTCGGCCACCCTGTCGATCCCGGCGATGATCCTGGGTGAAACCGCACTGTCCTTCCTCGGCCTTGGCCTGCGTGCGCCTGCGGTGAGTTGGGGTGTGATGCTGAACGACGCGCAGAACCTCGCCTCGATCGAGATATACCCGTGGACGGCCATTCCCATGCTGCCGATCATCGTCGTCGTTCTGGCCTTCAACTTCCTCGGCGATGGGTTGCGCGACAGTCTGGACCCCTATCAGCAATGAGCCTGCTGTCCTCTCTTCCGGCGGCCGACAGCTATCGCACCACCGGCGACGGAACCTTGCCCAGCGCCTTTGCGGTCTCCGAACTGGCAACCGCCAGCTTCGCAGCGGTCGGTCAGAAGTTGGCCCGATACATGGCCGCCGCAAACCTGTCACCGACTGCACCAGAGGTTACGGTGGATCACCGCCTCGCTTCGCTCTGGTATCGCTATTCCTTCAAGCCCGATGGCTGGGAGATGCCCAGCCTGTGGGACGCGATCGCAGGCGACTACCGCGCGTCTGACGGCTGGATCAGGTTGCACACCAACCTGCCCCACCACCGCGCTGCCGCCCTGAAAGTTCTGGGCACACAAGCCGACCGCGACGCGGTCTCACAGGCCCTGCGCAGCTGGGCTATTGTTGACCTGGAAAGCGCTGTTGTGGCCGAGGGCGGCGTCGCAGCCGCCATGCGCAGCCGCGCCGAATGGTTGGACCATCCCCAAGGCCGTGCCGTCAGCCGTGATCCTTTGATCAGTTGGCAGAATCCACGTCGGATCACTCTACGAGATCGTCCGGCTGCAACAGCCGAACGCCCGCTTGCCGGCCTACGCGTCCTAGACCTGACCCGCGTTCTGGCGGGTCCCGTCTCAACCCGCACACTGGCCGGATTCGGCGCGGATGTGCTGCGCATCGACCCTCCGGGCTGGGATGAGCCGGGCGTTATTCCCGACATCTCGCTGGGCAAACGCTGCGCCTATCTGGACCTGAAGTCGACCGAGAGCCTGCATCACCTGCAAGACCTGCTGTCAAAGGCAGATGTATTTATTCACGGGTACCGCCCCGGCGCGCTTGACGCCCTGGGGCTTAGCAAAGCAAAGCGTGACGAACTGGCCCCCAACCGGGTCGAGGTCACTCTGGACGCCTATGGCTGGCAAGGCCCTTGGGCCACACGCCGAGGTTTCGACAGTCTGGTTCAGATGAGCGCGGGTATTGCCCATGCGGGGATGGAATGGGCCAACGCCGACAAACCCACCCCGCTGCCACTTCAGGCTCTGGACCATGCGACCGGATACCTTATGGCAGCCGCAGTTCTTTCTGCACTGGCCGAGGCAGCCTCGGGAAATTCAATCATGCACGCCCATCTATCTTTGGCGCGCACCGCCGAGTTGCTGGCCATTCTTGGCAAAACCGATACAGGGCAAGACGCGATCACGGCCAACCAATCCGACTATGGCGAAGAATCCGAACAGTCCGGATGGGGCCCTGGCCACCGGCTAAAACCCGCACTGACCATTGGTCAGACGTTGATGAGGTGGGACCTTCCCGCCCCACAACTGGGCACATCCGAGCCAACCTGGCCCTGACGCTCCAACCGCCGCGCGGCACGCGCGGCCCGGCCCAACGCTTTGGAAGGCGTCTCGTCAGAGACGCAGCCCAAAGGGGCGGGAGAACCGTCTTAGCGGTCGTCACCGCCCGGTCCGATATCGTCCAGATAGTCCTCATCAATCGCCGCTTGTACCGCGCCAGTCACTGCCTCGCGCTGTTTCGGGGTCAGATCTTCGGCCTCTTTGCCATCGGCAAGACGAACGGTCACTTCACGATGGGCAAACTTGATGCCTTCGCGGGCGAACAGCTCTCGAATATCTTGATACACCTTCTTGCGCACCAACCACTGATCGCCCGGCTTGGTCATGAATTTGACCCGGATGATCATCGCCGAATCCTGCATCTCGATCACGCCCTGAGACTTCAAGGGCTGGATGAAGTTGTCTCCGATCACCGGATCGCTCAGCAACTCCTGACCCAGTTTCTTGATCAGTTTCCGCACCTTCTCGACATCCGTGTCATAGGTCACGCGCAGAGGCAGCTTCATGATCACCCAGTCACGCGAATAGTTGGTCAGAACCTTGATCTCCCCAAAGGGAATAGTGTTCAGCGCCCCCAGATGGTGGCGCAGTTGGAACGAGCGGACCGAGATTTTCTCGACCGTTCCCTTCACATCCCCAATGTCGATGTATTCCCCTTTGCGGAACGCATCATCCAACAGGAAGAAGGCGCCCGAGAAGATGTCGCGCACCAAGGTCTGCGACCCGAACCCGACAGCCAGACCAACCACACCGGCACCTGCGAACAGAGGGCTGACGTTGATGCCCAGCTCCATCAGTACGATCAGCACAATCGTCACGACAACGACCGCCAAGATCGCCCCGCGGAACAAAGGCAGCAAGGTGGCCAAGCGGCTCTGACCGCCTTCGCCGCCTTCATCGCCCAACTCGGCCTCGGAGCCATCATCAGATTCCTCGGCGATTTTGCTGTCGATCCAGATGCGGAAGAAGTTGAACAGGATGTAACCGATGAACAGGATCACCATCACGTCCAACGCGCGCCCGATCGGCAGATCCTCGCTCCAGCTGGCATCTGGGTTCCAGATCACCACCAGCGCGTAGCTACCAACGACAAAGGCCAGAATGCCAGCTACCCGGCGGGCCAGATCCTCATAGGTCAGAATGGCGTGTTTGCGTTGTACTGCCTCGGGCGAGGGTGCCTCTGCCTCGATCTCTGCCTCGGCGTTGATCTGTTCGATCTTGCGGTTGCGATCGAAATACCGCTCCAGCAGATAGTTCATCGCGCCATAGGCTACGACAACCGACATGAAGATCGCGTAGCTGCTGGCAACAATTGGCACCGAGTTTTCATTCTCAAGCACCAGATCCACGGCCAGCTTCGACCAGCTGAACACGATGTACAGGATCAGCACCGGAGCCCAAGCAAATGAGATGAAGCGCAGAATCCACGAAACTTGAGACGGTGCCCGCCCGCCCCGGATCGCATTTGAAATGGCACCGGCATTGAACAGGATCATCAGAATATTCAAGAAGGCCCCGAACAGGGTCAAGCACCCGTAGACCAAGGCGTAGACGTTGTAGTTCAGACCAAAATCCGCCACCCAGGTCGAAAACAGAACGACCGATACATCATAGGTCGCCACCGCCGATGCCCAGATATACAGCCGTTTGGCGTGGCGGTCGGAAAAGGGCGGCAAGCGATACTGGCTCAGGTAAGGTGACAGCACCATTCGCCACAGGTCCGAGATCGTGCGCGACAGGAAAAAGGCCGTGAAGATCGCGGTCACGGTAAACTGGATCGAGATATCTTCGGCCTCGCCAAAGAACAGATAGCCCACGATCAATGCCATCAACATGGCAAAGATCGTGCCGCCGATCCCCATCACGAAGCGGTACACGAGAAACGGCATCTTCTCGCGATAGCCCTGCGGGTTCTCCTTGATCCGCGCCACGACCCAGCGCTTGGCGATCCGTTTTCCATAGATCTCGGTTGAGAGCCACCGCCCCAACAGCAGGAAGAGGATGTTCCAGCCCAGAACCTCGACATAGGTCTGGATACGGCCATCTGGGCTGGTCTGACGCAGGATATACTCCACTTCGAACACCGAATAGGGCAGTGCCTCAAGGCGTGACTGGACCGATTCACGGAACTTGGTGAATCGCGCCTGCGTGCGCATCAGTTGCGAAGCCTCAGCCATGGGGTCAGCCTCAGCCGATTCCGCTTCGGGCTGCTCGCCTGAGGCTGAGACCAGATTGCCAGAACTGTCTATTACGATCACACTGGCACCAGCCTCGGTGGCGGTGCGGATCGCGTCGGCGAGATCACTGTCGTTGGTTGCAGTCTCTTCTGTCGCGGAGCCTGAACTATAGCCCGGTATCAGCGAGGTCTGCGCCGCCACACTGGCTGGAAACGCCAACAACAGAGCCCAAAATGCCAAAAGCGTCGCGGCCAGAAAGTTCGGTTTCATAGGGTCTTGCATCCAATTTCTTCACTGGCGCACACCGTACAGAACCTGTTGGACCTGTTCAAATCCTCCCGCCGCCTGTTTTCGCGCTTTGAACGAAACGGCGACGACTGGTGCAAATTGAACCCATATCCTCAATATCCTGTTGCCAAATCGCCATGTTTGGCACATTTGCAGGCGGGCGATTTCCCCTTTGGCAAGCGCAGCATAAGGATATACGGTAACGCTTGCATACGCGCGGATGTAGTACCCAGACCAATAAGACGGGCGACCCTATGAGCCTAGGCAAAAAACAAGACAATCCGGACCGCGCGCCGCGCCTGCTATTTTACAGCCACGATACCTTTGGGTTGGGCCACTTGCGCCGTTCGCGCGCGTTGGCTGCGGCGATGACAGAAGCCGACCCAAGCGCATCCGCCCTGATCCTGACTGGATCGCCTGTGGCCGGGCGTTTCACCTTTCCCCGCCGCGTCGACCATGTGCGCCTGCCGGGGGTAACCAAACGCTCGGACGGATCTTACGCGGCCCGCACGATTGGCATGGGCATTGATGAGGTGACCGAGCTGCGCTCGAGCCTGATCAAGACAGCCGTTCAGCAATTCGACCCCGACGTCCTGATCGTCGACAAGGAACCCACGGGCTTTCGCGGCGAGCTGCTGCCAACGCTGGAATTCCTTGAACAATCCTGCGACACAAAGCTGGTTCTGGGCCTGCGCGATGTTCTGGACGAGCCTGAGGTTCTGGCCGCCGAATGGGATCGCAAGGACGCGATCGCTGCGACCGAGCGGTTCTATCACGAAATCTGGGTCTATGGATTGCATTCGATCTACGACCCGACCGAGGGTCTGCCCCTCAGCGCAGCGGCCCGATCACGCCTACACTGGACCGGCTATCTGCGCCGCGACCTCGGCCCGGTCGGAGAGCCCCCGGAACAGCCCTATATCCTGATCACGCCCGGCGGCGGCGGCGACGGCAAGGCGATGGTCAACCTGGTCCTCTCGGCCTACGAACAGGACCCGACCCTGTCGCCCCGCGCGGTGCTGGTCTATGGGCCCTTCCTGTCAGGTGAGTCGCGCGATGAATTCGAAACCCGCGTGGCCGCGCTGAACGGGCGCGTGACGGCTGTCGGGTTCGAATCCCAGATCGAAACGCTTTTTGCCGGGGCGGCGGGCGTTGTCTGCATGGGCGGCTACAACACGTTCTGCGAGGTGCTGTCCTTCGACAAACGCGCCGTCATCGTACCGCGCACCACGCCTCGATTGGAACAATGGATACGCGCCTCGCGCGCTGAAAATCTTGGCCTTGTCCGGATGCTGGACGAACAGCGCGACGGCTTGACGACCGACGCGATGATCCGCGCCATCCGCGAGCTACCGCGCCAGCCACTACCCTCGCAGGCGATCAGCGACGGCTTGCTGGACGGGCTGGACTATGTAACAGGCCGCATCGATGCGCTGCTGCACCGGGAACAGGAACGAGCGACCGGATGACATCCCAATACCCGAAACTCGCGGTGCTGGTCAAAGGATGGCCGCGCCTGTCCGAGACGTTTATCGCTCAGGAACTGGTCGCCTTGCAGGAGGCCGGGCATCAGTTTGACATCTGGTCGCTGCGCCATCCGACCGACACCAAGCGCCATCCCCTGCATGACAGGTTCAAGGGGCAGGTGCACTATCTGCCCGAATACCTCTATCAGGAACCACAGCGCGTCTGGGCCGCACGGGCCATCGCCCAACGCCTGCCCGGCTATGCCGAGGCCTACCGCGTGTGGCGGCAAGACCTACGCCGCGACCCGACCCACAACCGCATTCGCCGCTTCGGACAGGCCTGCGTTTTGGCGGCTGAGCTACCGGAAGCGACGCAGGCGCTCTATGCCCATTTCATGCACACGCCCTCATCGGTGGCGCGCTATGCCGCCATCATGCGCGGTGTACCGTGGAGCTTTTCGGCCCACGCCAAGGATATCTGGACTTCGCCCGAGTGGGAAAAGCGCGAAAAGCTGCAAGCGGCGACCCATGGGGCCGCCTTTGGCGCCACCTGCACCGCTATAGGGGCCGCCCATTTGCGGGAGCTGGCGGATGACCCCGCACGCGTTGACCTGATTTACCACGGGTTGGACCTAGCACGTTTCCCAAGCCCGCCCGACCGGAAACTACGAACAGCAGACGGGCCGTTTCACATGATCTCGGTCGGGCGCCTGGTCGAGAAAAAGGGCTTCGATCGGCTGATTAATGCCTTGGCCTTGCTGCCCGAGACGCTGGACTGGCATTGGACCCATATCGGCGGCGGCGCTTTGGGGGACGTACTGCGCGACCGCGTCACGGCAGCCGGCATTGCCGACCGGATCAGTTGGAAAGGCGCCTGCGATCAGCCTGAAGTGATCGAGGCCATGCGCGCTGCCGATCTCTTCGTCCTCCCCAGCCGCATTGCCGAGGATGGCGATCGGGACGGGTTGCCGAATGTGTTGATGGAGGCCGCCTCGCAACTCCTGCCGATCCTATCGACGCCGGTGTCCGCGATTCCTGAGTTCATCACCTCAGGCACACACGGCATCTTGACGGATGACGACCCAAAGGCGCTGGCCAACGCGATGCTAGCACTGGCGAGCGATCCCACCGCCACCGCCGAAATGGCCCGGGCCGCCTATGACCGTTTGCTGGCCGAGTTTCGGATGGACCCGGGTATCGCGCGGCTTTCGGATCGGCTGAACGCTTTGTGCGTGGAAACGGTCTGATGACTCGCGTGGCGTTTTACGCCCCCATGAAGTCCCCACATAGCCCGACCCCTTCGGGCGACCGCGAGATGGCGCGGAACCTGATCACCGCCCTTGCCGCTGAGGGGGATCACGTCGACCTTGTCTCCGAGTTGCGGATCTATGACAAGCACGGAGATACCGCCAAACAACACGCCTTGCGCGCGGCGGCCGAGGCAGAAACGCAACGCCTGATCGCAGAGTTGCCGCAAGACACTCAGCTTTGGGTGACCTACCACAACTACTACAAAGCCCCGGACCTGATTGGCCCGCAGGTCTGCGCGGCACGACGGATCCCCTATGTTCAAATGGAAAGCACACGGGCCAGCAGCCGCCTGAAGGGGCCTTGGGCCGGTTTCGCGCAATCCGCCCATGAGGCCTGCGATGCGGCCAAGGTGATTTTCTACCATACCGCAATTGACCTGATCACGTTGGAGCGCGACCGTTTTGGCACTCAGGCTCTGGTCGAGTTGCCACCATTTCTGCCGATCACTGATTTGCACCCTCAGGCCGCGGCCGAAGGACCGATGCTGGCCGTCGGCATGATGCGGCACGGGGACAAGCTGGCCTCATATCAGCTGCTGGCAGAAGCTCTGACATATCTCACTGGCGATTGGCAGTTGCAGATCGCAGGCGACGGACCGGCTCGAGGCGCAGTTGAAGCACTCATGGCCCCGTTCGGCGAAAAGGTCACGTTACTGGGCCAACTGGACCAAGAGAGCCTGGGCCACCTCTATCAGAGCTCGGGGTTTCTGGTCTGGCCCGGCGTCAACGAAGCCTACGGCATGATCTATCTTGAGGCGCAGGCCGCAGGCTTGCCTGTGGTCGCGCAAGACCGCCCCGGCGTGCGTGACGTGCTGGCGCCTTCTAGTTATCCAACTGTCGATCAAGGGGCGCAAGGCTTGGCCCAGCGCATACAGACCCTGTTGCAGAATGGCGAAGAGCGGCAACGCTTAGGAGGCGAGGCTCGCAAGTACGTCGCCGCCCGCCACCTGATGCCGAGCGCGACGCGCCGGTTCTGGCAGACAATCCGCCGCCTGCTGGAGGTTTCCGCATGACCAGACTGGCCTTGCTGCGACACGGTCATACGCCGTGGAACCGCGCCGGACAGATTCAGGGGCGCAGCGACATTGCGCTCGACCCTGAGGCGCGTGCTGAACTGTCCGGATACGCCCTGCCCGCGTCTTGGGAGCATGCTCAGATCTGGGCCAGCCCGTTGCAGCGCGCGTTTGAGACAGCGCAGATCGTTTCGGGCCGCGTCCCCATGACCAGCGATGCGCTGATCGAGATGAATTGGGGCGATTGGGAGGGGCTGCGCGGTGTAGACCTGAATGCAGACCCGTCCAGCGGCTACCGGCATATCGAAGACTGGGGTTGGGACTACCGCCCGCCAAATGGCGAAAGCCCGGCTGAGGTTGCAGAGCGCCTCGCGCCTTGGCTGGCGGAACTCCGGCAAGACGCCCTGGCCGTATGTCACATCGGCATCATGCGGGTCATTCTGGCGCGCGCCTGGGGATGGGATTTTGAAGGCCCCGCCCCTTTCAAAATCAAGCGCAACAGGCTCTATGTCATCGACATGGAGACGATGACGCCCGAAGCAGAACCGACCCGCCTTATCAAGCGCGAGGCAACGACATGAAAGTGATGCTTGTCGTCACCCACCTGTTGGGAACCGGGCACCTGAGCCGAGCCTTGACGCTGGGACGTGCCTTTTCGGGTGCAGGCCATGAAGTGATGGTGGTGTCTGGTGGCATGCCTGCGCCGCAACTCGATAGCTCTGGCCTGACGCTGTTTGGCCTGCCGCCGCTGCGCTCGGACGGGACCAACTTTACCCGGCTGTTGGGTGAGGACGGCGAAGAGGCTGATGAAAACTATCGCAACGCGCGGACCGTGGCGTTGGTTGAGGCCGTCCGCGCGTTCCAGCCGGACGTGTTGATCACCGAGCTTTTCCCCTTTGGCCGCCGCGTATTGGCGGATGAATTCGAGGCTGCACTGACCGCCGCGCGGGCACTGCCACACAGCCCCGTCATCCTCAGCTCAATCCGCGATATTCTGGCGCCGCCGTCCAAACCCTCCAAGGCCGAACGAGCCGATGAGATTATTGACGCGTTTTATGACGGTGTTCTGGTTCACGCGGATGAGCGTATCACACCGCTGACTGTCAGCTGGCCCGTCTCAGACCGGCTGGCCGGGTATTTGCGCTATACCGGCTTTGTCGCGCCGGTTGCGCCGCAGCCCCATCCGGACGGTGTTGGTGAGGGAGAGATTCTGGTCAGCGCGGGCGGTGGATCGGTAGGGCAGCCGATCTTTCGCGCGGCCATCGAAGCCGCCCGAAAGATGCCCAACAGGCGCTGGCGCCTGTTGGTGGGCGGGCGTGATGCCAAGGCGCGCATTTCTGAACTGTCCCAATTGGCGGAAGGCGCGCCTGTTGTCATCGAACCCGTGCGCCCGGATTTTCGGCAAATGCTCCCTCATGCGGCGGCATCGGTGAGCATGTGCGGCTACAACACCGCGATGGACCTGCTGCAATCGGGGACTCCGGCGGTGATGGTGCCGTTTGATGACGGGAATGAAGTGGAACAAAGCCTGCGCGGGCAAAGCCTCTCTGCGCTTTCGGCGATGGAGGTTCTTCCCGGCAAAGACCTTGACGCGACCCGTCTTTCCGAGGCGCTGCAGAGGGTCATTTCAGACGTACCCCGTTCGACGCAGGGCTTTGGCTTCGACGGAGCGCAGCGCAGCGTTGAGATCGCTCAGAGGCTCTGGGACGCGCGCAGATGATGGTAGATTGGCACATATTGGACGAAGAACTGGCCATTTGGCGCGACCAAGGGCTGTCTTTTCCGCTGTGGTGGCGGGACGACGATGCGATTGCTCCGACGCCTCAGTTGGACCAACTCTCCGCCTTGTCTGAACGGCTTGGGATTTCGGTTCACCTGGCGATCATCCCGCGTGATGCGACAAGCGAACTGGCCTCTTACATGGCGCAGCGGCCGAACCTGATACCGGTTGTCCACGGCTGGGCGCATGAAAACCACGCCCCGCCAGAGGAAAAGAAATCCGAATTCCCGCTGCACCGTCCCATGGAGACGATCTTGCAGGACGCCGAGGCCGGTATGACGCGCCTGCAATCCCTATTTCCGGATAGTTTGCGTCCCATGTTCGTCCCCCCGTGGAACCGTATCGCGCCGGAGATTGCCGCGCGTCTGCCCGATCTCGGGTATGAAATCCTCTCGACTGCGACCCCTCGGACATCGTCACAGCCCGCGCCGGGGTTGGAGCAGGTGAACACCCATATCGACCCAATCGACTGGCGCGGCAGCCGGAGTTTGGCGTCGCCTGACGCGTTGATCCAGAAAACCACCGCGTTGCTGCGGGATCGCCGGGAGGGGCGCGCCGACAACAGCGAACCGCTTGGCGTATTGACCCATCATCTGGTCCATGATCAAGACATCTGGGCCTTCACCGAAGCTTTTCTGAAACACCTGCTGGACGGGCCGGCGACCCTCTGGACCGCCCCCAGACACGGAAACGGAGACCCCGAATGAGCCGACTGGATTCCATGCTGCGCCGCCTGACCGCGCAACGCGACGGGCTGAACTGGGCCGCTGCGAAGATCGCTGATCAGAAAGGCGATGTGCTGGACATGGGGCTCGGCAATGGGCGCACCTATGACCACCTGCGTGAAATCCTGCCCGAGCGCCGCATCTGGGTGATGGATCGCGTTCTGCAATGCCATCCCGACAGCACTCCGCCGGAACAGGATTTCCTGCAGGGTGAGGCCGAACCGATGCTGCAAAAGCTTGCCAGCGCAGGCCACAAGATGGCGATGGCGCACTATGATTTCGGCCGAGGGATCAAGGCGGATGACGTGGCCGAGGCGGCGCGGCTCAGCCCTCTGATCGCGCAGGTGATGCAGCCCGGAGGGTTGCTGATCTCGGGCCAGCCGCTGGTCGGGTTCGATCAGATCGAGGGGCCCGAAACCATCGCTCCGGACCGCTACCTGTTCTACATGGCCTGATCAGGCGACGCGCCGCCCCCGCGACCAGACCGCATTCAGGGCGGGAACACCTGCCCGCATGCGGAATCGGATCAGGTCAGCACGGGCACCAGTGCGCAACACGCCTCGGTCGTCTAGCCCCACGGCCTTTGCCGGGGTCTGGGTCACGGTCCGCAGCCCACGCGCCATGTCGTCCCACATCTGTCCCAGCCGCACGGCCGACAGCAACAGCGCCGAGGGCACGTAGTCAGACGAGATAATGTCCAGATGGCCCAGCTCGGCCAATTCCTGCGCCGCGACATTGCCCGAATGCGACCCGCCCCGGATGATGTTCGGTGCCCCCATCATGACTTTGATCTCGTGCGTGTGGCAGGCTCGAGCAGCTTCGACCGTAGTCGGGAACTCGGCCAGACGAATGCCGTGACCTGCGGACACCTGTACCTGCTCTTCCGTCGTATCATCGTGGCTTGCCAAAACCGCGCCAAAGCGGTTGGCAGCCTTAACAGTCTCAACCTCATGCTTTTCACCATTACGGTCGCGCAGCCCTTTCAGATGGGCCACGTGTTGCATGAACGTATCATCGTCCATGGCGTATTTGCCTTTCATATAGGCCTCAAGCTTCGAGAGATCGCGAAACTGCCTCTGACCCGGCGTGTGATCCATGATCGAGACAAGACCAACGCGGTCCTCGGGGCCAAACTCGTCCAACTCCTCGACCAGTGTTTCAGAACACACCTCGGCTCTGAGATGTAGGAAGTGGCTGATCTTCAGCGCATCCTGTTCACGCAGATCCCAGAGCTCCTGCGACAGCCCGCGCGCGTATTTCAGATACCGGGCCGAGCCCGAGGGGATGGACCCGATCCGCATCGCGTCAAACACGGTAGTAATCCCGGTGCTTGCCAGCTCGGCATCATGGGCGAGGATCGCGGCGGCGTGGGGCCAGTCGACCTTGGGGCGTGGCTGAATGTGACGCTCAAGGTTGTCCGTGTGCAGCTCGACCAGACCCGGGCTGATATAGTCGCCTTCACAATCAACCGCACCCGCAGGAACCGAAGCGCCTGTGTCGATATCCGCAATGCAGTCGCCTACGACTCGAACACGCCCCGTAACGGTTTCGTCCGGCAACACGAGCGTGGCATTGGCAAGGATCATTTCTTCTGTCATCTGAACTTCACACAGTTTGAGCTATTGAACGGGCCACGCAATAGGAGGCCAATGTGACATTCACGCGATACGCGATCTACTATGCCCCCCCTGCCGATGCAGAGTGGACGCAATTTGCAACCAGCTGGCTGGGCTGGGACATGGAGACCGGAGCATCGGTGGCGCATCCCGCCGTGGATGGCATCGACGTTGCATCCGTCACCGAAGTGCCCCGCAAATACGGGTTGCACGCGACGATGAAACCTCCGTTCCGGCTGCGGGATGGGCAGACAGTTGGGGCGCTTTACGACGCCTGTGCCACGCTGGCCGCGCGCCATTCGCCGGTCTCGCTGGACGGGCTTGAAATCGCGCGACTGGGCCGGTTTCTGGCCTTGCGTCCGATCAGAGAGACCCATGCCCTGAACGCCCTCGCCGCGGCCTGTGTGCAAGAGCTTGATGCGTTCCGCGCGCCTGCGTCCGAGGCCGAACTGGCCCTCCGTCGGGCGGCAAACCTGACCCCGGAACAGGACGTCAATCTGGTGCAATGGGGCTACCCTTACGTGTTGGAGGCCTTCCGCTTCCACATCACGCTGAGCGGAAAACTGGCCAAACCCGTACTGGCAGAGGTTGAAGCGGCTTTGGTTACGCATCTGGCCCCAAAACTGCCCGCGCCCTTCCGGATCGACGATCTGGCCCTGATGGGTGAGGCCGAGGATGGACGTTTTCACCTGATCCATCGCTACGCCCTTTCCGGCTGAAGTCGCTCAAGGATCGCGTTGACGGTATCGTCTAGTGCGCCCGAGTTGTCGATCTCGATCACCCGGCACAACCCTTCGGGCAGCGGCGCTTTGGCGCGTCCAAGGCGCTTGGCTTGTTCTTCGGTGGTCTCGCGCCCGCGCGCTGCAAGGCGTTGTTCCAGAACCTTTGCATCGGCGGTCAGCGAAATCACGATGAGGTCCCTAAACACCTCCTGCGCTTGCAGCAGAACCGCACGAGAAAAATTGACCAGAACAGCCTGACATTGCGTGCGCTGCTCCGCGATCTGCACCGGCACACCGTAGTGCAGCCCATGCGCCTGCCAGTGCATCGAGAAGGCACCATCCAGCACCATCTGCTCAAAGACTTCGACCGAGACCCGGTCGAAATCCTCGCCCTCTTCCCCCTCGGGCCGTGTGATCACCCGACGCAGGCGCTGGATTCCCGACGCGCGGGCCTCCAACGCAGCCATGACGCTGTCCTTGCCCACGCCTGACGGGCCAACAACCGCTATGACGGGTGCAAGGCTCATGCCGCCTGTCCGGGCGTGAATTCCGAGACATTCACCGAACGGTCGCACACACGCTCACGCGCCTCGACGTCGTGGAAAATCCCAACAACTGCGGCCCCGCGGACCTTGGCCTCTTCGATCAGCGACAGAACCGTTTCACGGTTCTGCGCGTCCAGGCTGGCCGTCGGTTCGTCCAACAGCATCGCCGGGTAGTCATACGCAAATCCGCGTGCGATGTTCACACGCTGCTGCTCGCCACCGGAAAACGTGGTCGGGCTGAGCGACCAAAGCCGTTCGGGAATGTTCAACTGCGCCAGCAACCCCGCCGCCTTGTCCAAAGCGACTTGCCGGTCACAGCTCAACGCCAATAGAGGCTCGGCCACGACCTCAAGCGTCGGGACCCGAGGGACAACCCGCAGGAACTGACTGACATAGCCCAGCGTCTCACGCCGCAGCGCCAGAATCTCACGCGGTTGGGCTTTGGCCACGTCCACCCCGCCGACCAGCACCGTGCCGGAGGCCGCTAGGTAGTTTCCGTAAATCACCCGCATCAAGGTGGATTTGCCCGCGCCCGAGGCCCCGGTCAGGGCAACGCATTCACCGGGAGCCACCTTCAGCGAAGCACCCTCCATCACCGGAATGACCGCACTGCCCTGATTGTGCAGGGTAAAGCTCTTGCTGACGTCTGTAAGCTCAATCATCGCTTCATCTTTTCCCAAATACTCAAACCTGCAGAACGCTGGACACAAGCAGCTGCGTATAGGCATGTTGCGGATCGTCCAGCACCTGATCGGTCAGGCCGGTTTCGACCACATGGCCGTCTTTCATCACCATCAACCGATCCGCCAACAGGCGTACAACGGCCAGATCGTGGGTGACGATGATCGCGCTCAAACCCATCTCGCGCACCAAACTGCGCAACAGGTCCAGAAGCCGCGCCTGAACCGAAACATCCAGCCCTCCGGTCGGTTCATCCATGAACACCAGTCGAGGCCCCGTCACCAGATTGCGCGCGATCTGCAGGCGCTGCTGCATTCCGCCCGAGAAAGCAGTGGGGCGATCATCGACCCGCGCCTCGCTGATCTCGACGCGGCCCAACCAGTCGATCGCCTTGTCACGGATATCGCCGTAGTGACGATCGCCGACGGCCATCAGGCGCTCGCCGATATTGCCGCCAGCACTAACCGACATGCGCAAGCCGTCGCGAGCATGTTGATGGACAAAGGCCCAATCTGTGCGGCCGAGCATCCGCCGCTCGGGCTCGGACATGGTGACCGTATCCACCGGACCGTCTGCACGGGTGTCAAAGATCACCTGCCCCGCATCGGGTTCTAGGTGACCTGCCAGACAATTCAGCAACGTAGATTTGCCTGACCCGCTTTCGCCAACGATCCCCATCACCTCACCCGGATGGAGATCAAAACTGACATCCGTACATCCGATCCGGGCACCGTAGCTTTTTTCGATATCCTTGACTTGCAACAGCGGGGTCATGCCGCGTCCTCTCTGGTCATGGGGCCTTGGTGGCCCGCCTCGCGGCGCGACCGGCAGTAATCCGTATCCGAGCAGACAAACATCCGATTGCCCGCGTCATCCATGATCACCTCGTCCAGATAGCTGTCCTCAGCCCCGCAAAGGTCGCAGGGGTGATCGGCTTTGGAGGCCTCAAACGGGTAGTCCTCAAAATCGAGGCTGACGACCTTGGTATGTGGTGGCACCGCGTAGATCCGCTGTTCGCGCCCCGCACCGAACAGTTGGATCGCGTCCATTTCCAGCTTCGGATTGTCGAATTTCGGGATCGGTGACGGGTCCATCACGTAGCGGTCCGACACTTTGACCGGGTAAGCATATGAGGTCGAGATCGCGCCGTGTTGGCTGATATCTTCGTAAAGCTTCACATGCATCAGCCCGTATTCCTCGAGGCTGTGCATCTTTCGCGTCTCGGTCTCGCGCGGTTCGAGAAAACGCAGAGGCTCAGGGATCGGGACCTGATAGACAAGGATCTGATCCTCGGTCAGCTTTGCCTCGGGGATGCGGTGGCGGGTCTGGATGACGGTCGCCTTCTCGGTCTCTTCCGTGGTCGCAACACCTGCGGTGTTTTCAAAGAACTTGCGGATCGACACCGCGTTGGTCGTGTCATCCGCCCCCTGATCAATCACCTTGAACGTATCGTCAGGCGTCAGCGTTGCTGCCGAGACCTGAACACCGCCAGTGCCCCAGCCATAGGGCATCGGCATCTCGCGGCTGGCAAAGGGTACCTGATATCCCGGAACCGCCAACCCTTTGAGGATGGCCCGGCGGATCATCCGCTTGGTCTGTTCATCCAGATAGGCGAAGTTGTACTCGTTCATAGCAAACCTCTTTCAGTCAAAGCGGCATCCAAAGCCTGCGGCGACGTGAAGTGAATGGCGTCCATGCCCACTGCCTGTGCACCTTTGACATTGTGCAGGCCGTCGTCGATGAACACGCAGTCATCGGGCGCGTGGCCGGAACGTTCGCACAGGATCTCGAAAATCCGGGCATCAGGCTTCATCACACCCTCCTGACCCGACACGACCAGAGTGCCAAAGACCTCACCCAGACGCGGCTGGACCTTCAGCCCCTCTGGCCAGGTTTCCGCCGACCAATTGGTGATGGCGTGGACCGGCGTGCCTTGCGTCTTCAGGCGGTCCAGAACCTCCCATGTGCCGTGGATCGGCGTCTCGACCGTGCGGGCGTAGAGGTCGACATAGGCTGCGAACAGCTCCTGATCGCGCGGGTCCGAAAGCTCCTGCGCCATATCGGCGAAGCGCTCTCCGTTGTCGCCGCGCGCGTTGCGCGTCAGGAAATCTGTCCTTTTGATGAAGGCGTGTGCGGCGTCTTCCGACCCCAGCGCCTCGACCCAGGCCAGATGCGGTTGCCAATCGACAAGCACGCCACCGATATCAAAAACCACCGCTTTCATTCTGCAGCCTCCTTGGGTGCTATGCGTTCTTCCGCCTCGCGGCGCAGCTTGCGCACAAGTTCCAGTTCCGATTGGAAATCCACGTAATGCGGCAGTTTGATGTGTTCGAGGAACCCGGTGGCCTGAATGTTATCCGCATGGCTGAGGACGAATTCCTCATCCTGCGCGGGGGCCCCCAGATTGTCTTCGCCCAGCTCTTTCCACCGCAACGCCCGGTCGACCAAAGCCACCGAGATCGCTTTGCGCTCGGACTGCCCAAAGACCAGACCATAGCCGCGGGTGAACTGCGGCGGTTCCGTCTTGGAACCCTGGAACTGGTTGACAGTTTCACATTCCGTCAGTTCGACCTCGCCGATCTCAATGGCGAAACCAAGCTCGGGGATGTCCATCTCGACCGCGACTTTACCGATCCGCAATTCACCCACAAAAGCGTGGTTGCGGGCATAGCCGCGCTGGGTTGAGTAGGCCATGCCCAGAACGAACCCCTCATCCCCACGGGTCAGAGCCTGCAAACGCAAAGGGCGGTTCGAGGGAAACTCCATCGGCTCCCGCGTCAGGTCGCCCGGTGTTTCGTCGCTGAGCGGCTCGTCCTGAATGACGCCCTCGCCTTTGAGGAAGCTGGTGATATGCGGTGTCGGTTCTTGTCGGGCGTCGCCTTCGGGCGCGGGGGCAATTTCACCTTCGGCGGCCAGTTTGAAATCCAACAGGCGGTGGGTGTAGTCGAATGTCGGCCCCAGTACTTGCCCCCCCGGCGCGTCCTTAAACGTGGCCGAGACGCGACGGTCGCAAGCCATATCCCCCGTCTTGACCGGATTGGAATAGCCAAACCGGGGCAACGTGGTGCGATAGGCGCGGATCAAAAAGATCGCCTCAATCAGATCCCCGCGCGCCTGCTTGATCGCCAGCGCCGCGAGGTCCGGGTCGTACAGGGAACCCTCGGCCATAACCCGATTGACGGCAAGGCTCAGCTGTTCGCGGATTTGCGCGATACTCAGATCGGTGATGTCGGTATCGCCCCGACGCTCTTCGGCCAGCCAGGCATGGGCGTTTTCGATGGCCTTTTCACCACCTTTGACGGCTACATACATTGGTTATCCCTCGGCCTGAATCTGCGTGCTGCGCGGCAAGGCTGCGACCTGATCCCCGCAGGTGAAGAAGAAGTCACAGCCCAACGGATAGAGCATCGCGTTGCCCTGCAGCGCCGCGATATCCGGTAGCGACAGACGTGTCGTGGTCTTGATCCCCGGTCCACTCAGAACCGCGCCGTTCGGCGCGAGCGCATCACTCTCAACAATCAAAGTGGCCGAGCGGTCGGGATATTCGGACGTGCCGATCCTGTAGTCGCTCAGAGGCATCAGTTCAGGCCAGCGGCCCACGGCGAAATCCGCTTTCGACGCCTCGACGATTGGAGCACCTGTATGAAACCCGAGCCATTGACGCATGTCCGGCGTATCTGCCGCGCCCGCCAGATAAACCCCTGTATCTGCATCGCACAGAGTCAGCAGTAGGGTGCCTGCCGCGACCGATAGCGGTGCCGGAGGTTCCGCCCCGACCAGCGTTCTGATCTCACCGGGGCGCGCCATCACGGTCATCGCGGTCCGAAACGCGTGCGCGGCATCGCGCGGGGCGTCCTGAAATCCACCTGAGAAGTGCGTTTGTGCGTTCATCAGTCCTCTCCCCGGACTAGCGTGAAGAACTCGACCTTGGTGGCCGCCGCTTTTGCCGCGCGCGACTTGCTTGTATCCTGCATCTGGGTCTTGAGCGGAGTGATCACCAGTTCGGTCATACGAGCCGCTGCCTCAGTCTGCATCAGAGCATCAATCAGTGCGGCAGCCTCGGCCTTGGGCTTGGAGCGGCCCTGGACATAGCCATGGCCCACGGTGCCATCCTCCAAAGCCAGTGAACAGCGCGTGACCGTCATTTCTCCCAGATTGAACGGAGCGCCAATGGCGCCCGCTCGACCGCGCACCATCACGCCGCCAATCTCGGGGCTGCGCAGCCATTTGAACGATGGACGATCCGCCACCCTGTCCCAAAGCGGCATCATCGCATCCTCGGGGGCGCGGGCCAGCAGGCCCATCCACTCCTGACGCGTGATCCCGTTGCTTTTCATCTGTTCTGTCATCGAAAGCCCTTGTCGCGGTTGTCTACTCGACCTATACAACTAGACAAATATTAACCTGCATCCGCCTTCCAGGCAATCCATGAGACCGTGAAGTTTTGATGACATGAGCAAAACACCGATCTGGAAAAGCATCGCACTCAGCCTGACCTCGGATATCGCCGAGGGGCGCTTTGGCACCGGAGACCGGCTGCCGACCGAGGCGCAGCTGGCGGCAACCCACGGAGTCAATCGCCATACAGTCAGGCGCGCGTTAGCCGAGCTGGCAGAGCAAGGTTTGGTTCAGCCTCGGCGCGGGGCGGGTGTCTTTGTCACCGCACGACCAACGGATTACCCGATTGGCAAACGAGTTCGATATCACAAGAGCATTTCCGCCAGCGGCAAGATACCGGGCAAGCGCATCCTGTCTCTGACCACCCGCGCTGCGGATGAGGCCGAAGCCGAAGCACTGGCTTTGCAGCCCGGTGATCCAGTTCATGTTTATGACGGCTTGTCTTTGGCGGATGGTCAACCCATCGCGCTGTTTCAAAGCGTCTTTCCGGCGCTCAGACTGCCCGACATTCTCACCCACCTTACCGAAACCCAATCCGTCACAAAGGCGCTTCAGCTATGCGGGATCGAGGATTTCATACGGAAGTCCACACGGTTGACGGCCCGCACAGCAACAGCGACGCAGGCGCTGCACCTGAACCTCAACGAAGGTGCGCCGATCCTGCACTCACTTGGGATCAATGCGGCCCCAGATGGGCAACCGGTCGAATATGGAAAAACCGTCTTCGCTGGTGAGCGCGTGACCCTGACGTTGAATGAGGCCTGACCCAGGGTGCTCCCGCCCGTCTTCAGCCTCCTGCCGGAGGCCTCATCCCGTTGGGGGTCGCGCCGCGCAAAGCGCGGCGCTGTGCCCTAGGCCGCCAATGGGTATCAGCGTAGCCGATGCACATGCGGGCGCGGGAGGGTTACTCGTATTTCTCCAGAAACGCGTCAATGTGCAATGCGCGGAAATCCGGCAGCACGTCGCGCAATCTGTCGTGGCTCCAATCCCACCACGCCAGGGCCAGCAGTCTCTCCGACACCTGTTCGGAAAAGCGGCGGCGGATCGGTTGCGCGGTCACCCCGGCAACGATCGTGTAGGGGGCGACATCCTTGGTGACGATCGCACCGGACGCCACAACCGCCCCGTGCCCAATCGTCACCTCGGGCTTGATGATCGCCGCGTGACCGATCCACGTGTCATGGCCAATTGACGCCTGTCGCCCAGCGCGATGCGCAAACCATTCTGCATCGTCTTCCGCACCCTCCCAATAATCCGCTGAGCGATACAGGAAATGATGCAAGGAGGCTTTCTCCATCGGGTGATCCGTCGCGCCGATCCGGGTGAAGCTGGCGATATTGGCGAATTTGCCGATCTCGGCATTGGCAATGTCACAGGTTCGGTCGCAATAGGAGTAGTCGCCGAACCGCGCATTGGCGACCCGCGTCCCGGCGCCGATCTCGACATAGGCGCCAAAGCTGCTGCCCGATATCTGGCAGTCGGGATGAATGAAAGGCTGATCAGAGCGCAGGCGCGTCATCGTATTCCCCATACGCTCAGGACTGCAGCTTGGCCGCACCGCGCGGCTTGCGCTTTTTATCGGCGTCGCCCTGAATCAGACGCTTGCGCAACCAGCCCGAGAACCAATCCATCAGCATCACCATCAGAATGATGAGAACGATGTAATAGGCGACTTCTTCCCAGTCTTTCTGCGTGATGATCGCCTGCGTCAGCAACAGACCAATCCCGCCACCGGTGATCGCGCCAATCACTGTCGCGCTGCGGGTGTTGGATTCGAGGAAATAAAGAAGCTGGCTGAGCAGAACCGGAGTGATCTGCGGGATCACCCCAAAGCGGTAGCGTTGCGGCGCATTGGCCCCGGTCGACTGGACACCTTCGATCTGCTTGCTGTCGACATTCTCCAGCGCCTCCGAGAAAATCTTGCCGAAGGTTCCGGTATCGGTCACCAGAATGGCCAGGGCCCCAGTCAGCGGTCCCGGGCCAAAAGCACGCGCCAGCACCACGGTCCAGATCAACGCATCCACGCCTCGTACAAAGTCAAACACGCGCCGCGTTGCAAAGCGGACCGAGCGCAGCGGGTTGAAGTTCCGCGTCGCCAGGAAGGCCAAGGGCAGAGCAATCATACCCGCGCCCAGCGTGCCGAGGAACGCCATCAGGATCGTCTCGAAAATCGCCCAAGCCGCGTCCTGGTGCCGCCACATCTTGTTGGTCCAGAAGTCATTCAGGATCGCACCTGCCTCACCAGATGCCGCAAGGCTCACAAGCTCGGGGAAGGACTTGCCGTAGTAGGGGCTGTCGAGCGTGAACCAGAACAGCTCCCACCCGGTGAAGTAACGGAACACCTCGGACCGGTTGCGGGTGACGGTCAGTCGGCCTGCATCGGTTTTGATGGCCAGACGGTTCTTGGAGACATTGATCCAGTCCGGAACCTCTCCGGCAGGAAGTTCGGCCTGCACACCGGCTGACCGGCTGGGGGTCGCGCGCACGGTGCCATAGCCGGGGATGTCATATTCGACTGTCTCGGGCCCGAAACGCACCACATGGCCGTCTTCCAGATCAATCACAGTGGTCTCACCCAGCGCGACCCAATCGGGCGCGGTACCGTCGGGATAGCGCCCTTTTCGCTCGCCCTCGATCGCGGCAGAGACCTGACCCGTGCGGTTATCGCGTTCGATATGGGTCTTGTAGCTGTAGCTGTCCGCCACCAACGTCTTGCCGTTTTCCCAGTTGGCCCGCTCGGTCAGGCCCGGCACGTCGAAGGCGAAGAAGACGTAGATCAGGTAGAGGGCAACCAGCCCCGGCAGCCCAAAATTCACGATGCGCTTGCGGCTGAACAGGCGGTCCGCTTCGGCCTTCAGGTCGTCAATCGACAAATCGGTGGCAAAGGTACTCATACCGAGGCTCCTTTTTCCGACCCGTGGGTCAGGCGGTCGCGCAGATAGCCCGAGATCTGATCAACGACCACAATAGTAACGAAGAGAAGGATGAAGATGGCCGCAGCCTCATCGTAGCGGCCTTGCCCCCAGGACATGGCGTTGCGCAGCTCGTAGCCCAGGCCACCGGCACCGACAAAACCAAGGATGGCCGAGGCGCGGATGTTGATTTCGAACCGCAGCAAAGCGTAGCTGACATAGTTCGGGCCAACCTGAGGAATCACGCCCAGATACATGCGCTGTGACCAGTTGGCCCCGACGGACTGCAACCCCTCAACCGGTTTCAGAGAGGCGTTTTCATTCACCTCAGAGAACAGCTTGCCCAAAGCGCCAGCCGTGTGGATGGCAATGGCGATCATCGCGGGCACTGGCCCTCCACCGAGAATGAAGATCAAAACCAGAGCAATCACGATTTCCGGGATCGCGCGGCAGATGTCTGAGATCCGACGGAACAGCGGGATCAATGCGGGCCAGAGCGCCATACCCCGTGTCGCCATCAGGGCCAGAAACGTACCCGCGATCGTCCCAATCAAGGTCGATGCGGCGGCAATGTTGATCGTTTCGATCAGGGCTGGGAAAAACTCGACCAGATTGGCCGGCATCTCGGCGATCTTTTCCCACGCCTCGGACAGTACCTCGGACGGGTAGTCCAGAATCCGGTGCCAACCGTCAATGAAACTGCCTGCATTGCGCTCATCAGCCGTGCGGAAGCCCGCTGCCATAAGGGCAACGAACAGGATCAGGAGGATACCACCATAGACCCGTTTGCGCCGCGTCATCGCGGTATAGTCGTCGCGGATCTGATCGACGCTATAGGACCCTGCCGAAAGGTCAGTCATGGAATGCTCCTGAGTGGAAAACGGGGTCCGGCATTTAACCGGACCCCGCGCATAGAAGATACAGGCTTAGTTGGACTTCAGCTTGCGTGCTTCGATGATGATTTCGTAGGCGTCGTGGGTGATCGGATCAAAGCTCTTGGCTTCGCCCGCAGCCACACCGTAGAAGCAATCGCGGTCTTTCTCCGACAGCGTGTCCCACAGCTCGGTCACTTTGGCTTTGACATCGGCAGGCAGGGCCTTGCGGACAACAACCGGGCCTTCCGGGATCGGCTCGGATTTCCAGATTTGCACCAGATCGTTCATGTCGATCAGACCGGCGTCCACCGCGCGGCGCAGAGCACCCGACTGGTAGCCGTCTTCCCATTCGCCCAGACCGTCGGCCCAGGTCACACCGCCATCAACGTCGCCGTTGTTCACGGCAACGATGGTCTGCTCGTGACCGCCGGTGAACTTCACTTCACCGAAATAGTCGCCCGAATCCATGGTCGCGCCCGTTGCGGCAGGGATTTCAATCGACGGGATCAGGTAGCCCGAGGTCGAATTGGGATCGCCGAAGCCAAAGGTCTTGCCCTTCATGTCTTCCAGCGAGGTGATGCCGCTGTCTTTGCGGGCAAACCCGATCGAGTGATAGCCGTAGCCGCCATCGGTGTTGACCTTGACCAAAACCGGCTCAACCGCTTCGGGGTCGGAAAGGTAGGTTTTCGCGTAACCCGACGCGCCCAGCCAGGCTACGTCAATGGTGCCGCCCAGCAGACCCTGGATCACACCGTTATAGTCGGCAGGGGCAAACAGCTTGGCCGGAACACCCAGAGCCTCTTCGGTGTAGACGCGCAGGCACTCGTTGTTGTTCAGACGGTCCTGAGCGTTCTCACCGCCCAGAATGCCGATACGCAGCTCGGAAATCTCCTGAGCCATTGCAGGCGCGGCCATGGCAGTGGTCGCAACAAGGGCAGCAACTAGTTTTTTCATCTGTCTCTCTCCAGTTTGATGTTCCCGACCTCTCATCGGGCCGGGCGATGAAAGGGTTTGGGGTGGCTCAGACGGTCGCTTCGGCTTCCATCAGGGCCTTTTGTGTGGCGTCCAGCGTTTCGATCTCGGTCGAAGTCGCCTCTTCCGAGAAGCTGGCATCGGCGCCGTAAATCTCGCGGGCGACACCTGTGGTCAGTTGCTCGGGCAGGCCGTCAAAGACGATACGTCCGTCGCGCATGCCCACCACGCGGTCGCAATAGCGGCGCGCAGTATCCAGCGTGTGCAGGTTGGCAATGACGGTGCGGCCGTCCTCTTCGTGGATGCGGCGCAGGGTCTGCATCACCACCTGCGCGTTCATCGGGTCCAGCGAGGCAATCGGTTCATCGGCAAGAATGATCTTGGGGTCCTGCATCAGGGCGCGGGCAATGGCCACGCGCTGCTGCTGACCACCCGAAAGCGCCTCAGCCCTCTTGGGCGCATGTTCCGCGATGCCCAGACGATCGAGGATGTCGATAGCGCGGTGAACCTCTTCCATCGGGAACAGGTTGAACATCGTGCCCAGTGTCGAGTGACGGTTCAGCGTCCCGTGCAACACGTTCGACACCACGTCCAGACGGGGCACGAGGTTGAACTGCTGGAAGATCATCGCACAATCGGCCTGCCAGGCGCGCTTTTCACGACCCTTCAACTGAGTCACGTCGCGGCCTTGAAACAGGATCTCGCCATCGCTGGCATCCGTCAGACGGTTGATCATGCGCAACAGCGTCGATTTACCCGCACCCGATCGACCGATGATGCCGATCATGCAGGGCTTGTCCACGTCCAGCGTTGCGGTATCCACCGCCACATTCTCGCCGAAGCGTTTTGTCAATTTTTTGATGTGCAGCACGTGCCACCCCCAATTCGTGTTGGCGGGTAGCTACGGATTGCAATCAACGGATATGTGTCGGTTCAGTGAAAGTTTTGTAAACACCGCAGCCCGTACCATAGGGCCTACCCTTCAGGCTCATTCCCGGCTATACGCGCCCGCAACCCAGTTTCCTGCATGAGGCCCGCCATGAGCTTTGACCGTTCCATCAAGATCGCTCCGTCGATCCTGTCCGCCGATTTCGCCAATTTCGGAGCCGAAATTCAGGCCATCGAAGCCCAGGGTGCCGATTGGGTCCATGTCGATGTGATGGATGGCCATTTCGTGCCAAACCTGACCTTCGGCCCTCCGGCGGTCAAAGCGTTCCGCCCCCATGTGAAAACGGTGATGGATGTGCATCTGATGATCACGCCGGTCGATCCCTATATCCAGGCCTATGCCGATGCCGGCGCGGACATCCTGACTGCCCATGTCGAGGCCGGTCCGCATACACACCGCACCCTGCAAGCCATCCGCGCCGCGGGCATGAAGGCCGGTGTTGCCCTGAACCCTGGCACCCCTGCCGAGGCGGTCGAACATCTGCTGGACCTCACCGATCTGGTCTGCGTCATGACAGTGAACCCGGGCTTCGGAGGCCAAAAGTTCATCGACATGACGGGCAAGGTCCGCAAACTCCGCCAGATGATCGGAGACCGCCCGGTTCATATCGAGATTGACGGCGGCGTTGACCCGAACACCGCTCCTTTGGTCGCAGCTGCAGGTGCAGATGTGTTGGTCGCCGGATCGGCCGTGTTCAAGGGCGGGTCTGTCGACAAGCCTGACGTCTATGGTGCGAATATCGCTTCGGTTCGGGCGGCTGCGGAATCTGCATTGAAGTAATGCTACTGGCCGCCGCAGTATCTCAGCCGCAAAAGGTCAAAACGAGATCTTGAAACTCAGTGATCCAACAACCTGCCCTTCAGGTTGTTGGTTGAATTCTTCACTTAGATAGGTCGCGCCGTAGAACAGAGTTCCGTATTTGGCCTCCCAGTTCAGACCGAGGCGCGCACGATACCGTTCGTGCTTAAGGCTGACCTCCCCGGAATTCGGGATATATGCGCTGTCGGCTACATAGGCTGCATCAAACCCGAACACGCCGCTGACACCCTTTGGCCCTGTCCGCATAGAGCGATAGCGCTGCCCAGTGATCTTGTCGCGGATCAGTAGCTCTGACCGCCCCACCTGTCCGAAAGTCACGTCCATTCCAACGCGGGCGAGAGTTTCGTCCCCGGCCCGCACAGAGACAAACGGGCGGAGGCGCGTGTTTCGGCCCCAATCCCACTCTCGTCCGATTTCCGCGACTACGGTGGGATAAAAAGCATTGGAAATCTGATCATCCAGGATCGCCCGCGACGGTGGCGTGCTTCCGATCAGCTTGTGAAATTCGGTCTGCAGGCTGTCCACGCCCGTTTGCGGCCCTACGGCCACCAATTCAGCGCCAACAGTGAACTGCGCACTACGTCTTTGAAAATGCGTATACGCACCAAGCGACAGGATCCCGGCATACTGTCTGTCCTGCGGGTTTGGCGTAACCAGGTCCTCGGGAGATATCATCTGCGTGTACGCCCGAATCTCGATCACGTCCCCAAAGGTTTCGGGCAGATCGCCGCTCCAGCCGCGCGCAAGAATCCAGGACAGGTTCAGAGACGACGTCTGCCAACGGTCATGATCATCACCTATCAGATCATCCGTGAACATCCAGCCGAACCCAATCAGCTCTCGCTTTGGTGACTCTGTTGGTTGGGGCGTGGGAGACAAGGATTGCGCGAGCAGAAACTGCGGAACACACAGGAAGACAAGTGCCCAGAAAATCTTCATTGCCGTCCCCTTCCCTCTTCACGCCCTGCTGGTCATCAGGCGCAATACGTTTTCAAGGACCGTAAGAAAAGGTTTTGATTTCAACAATATTTTCGTGAGCGAGTGCAGTGAGTCGCGGCCAAAAGGCAACATCTCCAACGCCCTGAGAAACATCCGGATCATAGCTGCGACAAACGAAAAAGGGCGTCCCGAGGGACGCCCTTTCCGTCTGATCATTCGCTTGCGCGACTTATTCAGTGATTTTCGACACAACGCCGGCGCCGACGGTGCGGCCGCCTTCG